>NZ_JBEPRN010000007.1:0-272025 GCF_040548375.1 Bradyrhizobium sp. F1.4.3 | reverse complement strand
GTGGACGTTCATCTGGTCTCTCCCTGGAACACTGAAGCTTCGCAACCTCAGCTTCCTCGGTTCAGACCAGATGGACAACCTCCTGAGAGACCACAACTAGGCCGGGACGACGCTGGTGATGTGGCGCAAGTTTGCCTCATCCGTCACCGTAGGGCTGTCCCCTTACCCCGTCACAATCTCCCCCACCTCCACCCCCGGCGCCACCGGCATCGGCACCGTGACAAAATCCTTCGGCAAATTCACCGGCCGGTAGGCCGGCTCAACCGCCATCCGCTTCAGCACGCTCTCGTGCACATGGGCGCCGTCGGGGATCGGGCGCGGTTCGCAATCGGGGATGTAGAAGCCCAAAAACACTTTTCGCTCCGGCCATTCCTTGTACTTTGCGCTCTTCGGCAAATATTCAAGCACGCGCCAGGGCAGCGTCATCGAATTGTGCAGATCGCCCGCCTTGCCGGTGTAGGCTGGCGCGACATAGCTGAACGGGCTGTTCTTGCGCTGCACGCCCCAGGCGAGCTGGTTCACGGTGCGCGGGTGGAAGTTCAGCCCCGCCTTCGCCGCCTCGTCGATCATCCAGATCAGCGGATATTTCGATTCCGCGCTCTCGGCTTCCGGATAGCCGCCGCCGACGTCGCAATGCACGCCGGCGAACCACACCTGCAAAATGTCCTGCGGCTCCTTGTTGTGGTCGGGCACGAAGCGGTTGCTCCAGAACTCCTGCGGCTCTTTCCACACCTTGAGGCGGAACATGCAGCGCCGCTCGTCGATCGCGATCGCCTGGCGGAAGATCTGCACGCTGGGATTCCGGATCGTGAAGGCCAGCTCCTCCAGGCTCGGCCAATAGAACCGGTCGGCACGCGGCACGATCACGCTCGCCACCGTGTCCCACACCCCGATGAAATGGATGGTCGGCCAGCGCGACGAGGTGATGCGCGCGAATTGCGCGGCGAGATCGAACTTGTCCTTCGGCAGCGGCCCGTCCTCGTCGAAGCCGGCATCCCTGAGGTCTTCGATGTCGTTGCCGCGCCCGGTGCCGGAATATTGCTTGTAGGCGACGAGGCCCGAGCCGGCGAGGTTCGCCTGCTCCGGCGAGATCAGCCCGACCTTGTGGATCAGCCCCGCCAGCACCCGCACGGTATAGGCGCCGCGCGAGAAGCCGAACAGATAGATCCTGTCTCCGGCTGAGTAATGCTCGACCAGGAAGCAGTAGGCCGAGAGCACGTTGTCATCGAGCCCGTAGCCGGTGGCGAGCCCCAGCACCAGATTGATGTTGGCCTTCCAGCGGTGCCACGTCGAAGGCTCCGTCACCGTGCCGACGCCGGGATCATAAAACACCATCTGCCGCGGATGCGTCTTGGCGGCCTTGCGCAGGCAGCGATAGAGCTTGAGGACGTTGGAGATGTTCTCGCTGATCTCGTTGCCGGTGCCGTCACAGCAGATGATGAGGTTTTTCGGTTCGGTGGTGTGCTCCACGGTAAGCCCCTCCCGGTGATGCTACCCGGGCGAGCATAGCGCAAAAGCGCGACGGCGAGGAGACGATGGTGGTTCTTACCCTCCCCTTGCGGGGGAGGGTCGATCGCGCGCAGCGCGAGCGGGGTGGGGTGATCTCTCAACACGGGCAGCGTGCGATGCGGAGGCACCGTCACCCCACCCCGCTACGCATTACGCTACGCTCAACGCGTAGCGACCCTCCCCCTCCAGGGGAGGGTAAGGATCCCTGCGCCTGGCGCCGCCCTACTTCTTCTTCCCCGGACCGAAATCCGGCTGCCAGGCGGCGTCCTTGCGGCTCGGTGCCGCGGCGATCGCCTTGGCCTTGTCCTTCTTCGGCTTCTTGGTCTCGCGATTGCTGCGTTGCTGTCCCTTGGCCATGTCGCTCTCCTCCGGTGGTTCGAGTTCGCTGGGTTCGGCCGCTTGCAACACCCGTCCGCGCGGCGTGCGGACGAGCACGTCCATGCCGCCGTCGCGCCGCAATTGTCGCGCGAGGCGATGCGCCAGCGTGCGCCTGCGGCGCGACAATTGCGAGCGCTAAAGCGGAATCCGCACAGGATGCCGCAGCAGAAAGCGTTGGCTATTGCGGCGGAATGGGCGCATGCTCGCCACTAGCGGCGTCGGTTGGGGCTCCACTTGCAAAAGGCAGGCCTGCATGTCCATCCGCTCGCGACGCGAAACCATCACATTCAGGCATCCGTTCTGCATCCGCGGCATCGCGCGCGAGCTGCCCGCGGGCGCCTATGAGGTCGTCACCGACGAGGAGATGATCGAGGGCCTGTCGTTCGCGTGCTGGCGCCGAATCGCCACGCTGATCACCGTGCCGGCCGAACGCGCGCGCGGCACAATGGAGATGCTGTCGATCGGCTCGGTCGACCTCGCGGACGCGCAGGCCGCAGATGCGCAAGCTCAGGATGCGAGCGTCGGCCATGACTGAAGTCCCGGTCGATCTCGACAAGCACCGCGGCATGGCTGCCCAGAAGGCGACCGATCTGCGCCGCGCGCTGGCCGAGGTCGAGGCCCATGTCAGGGAGCTGCGCGATCGCGAGGCCGATCTCGAAAACCGCATGATGACGGTGCCCGCGATGTCGTGGCCGGAGGCCGCGGTGAAGGCGCGCCACCTGCTCAACCTCTATGCCGCGAGCCTGCCCACCGAAGACACCCGCCACCGCGCGCTGGTGGCGGCGCTGCTCGACGATTTCGTGAGGCTCAGCGGCGAAACCTGAAGGCGGCCGGCCGTGTCCTCCATCGCGCGACGCCCACGGACAACAGCCGTCGTCCTGGCGAAGGCCAGCAATTGCGTACCAGGCCAGGACGACGCTAGCCGTAAAGGAGTAACCCCATGAAACTCACCACCGGCCGCTTTATCGGCCACGAACAGGACCGCGGCATCGTCCAGTTCTCGATGCAGGACGGCCCGCACGAGATCGCCTGCGCGATCTCGACCTCCGCGATGGACGACCTCGAGCGCGGCCCGCGCGCCAGGCCCAACGAGCGCGAAGCCCAGTTCATCCGCCTGCGCGATCGCATCGAAGCCTGCGCCGGTCGCAAATATCAGGCGACCGAGTTCGAAGGGACGCCGCCGGGGATCGTGCTGCGGAGCATTGATTTTCGCGGGTAGGGGCGACGGTTCGCACCGCGAGCCTGCGCAAGCTTTGCGCATTGTCCATTGTATCCCGCATCAGCGTTGAAATTAACCACTTGTTAACCATGCGGTCGCCTAATGGGGACGATTGGGGGATCACCATGTCGGCCCATGCGACGCGACTGAAGTTGATGCCTGTTTCGGCCGATCCGGCTATTCGTTCGGTCGCCAGGTTGACGGTTCGCGTTACGGCCGTCCTACGGAGCAAAGCAATGTTCGGAAAGGACGACTTAGTGGATAATCTCGGTCGCGATCTCGATCGCGCGCGCGGACGACGCGATGCTCTTGCATCCGAAGCCGCGACCCTGACGGCTCAGATCGCCGAAATCGAAGCCCGCCTTTTGGAAGAGAAAAACAGGCGGGAGCGTGATCGCGCCTTGCGCGAAATCGAAGCGATCAAAACCCGAATCAAGCAGGCCGGGAGCGCGTTTGCACCTGTTGTCGATGGTCTCTGCAAGGCGATCGAGCAGGCTGCGGCCGTTGTGCCCGAGGCCCGCGAGCTCAATAGTTTTCTGGTATCGGTGGCGACCGAAATCGACAGTGTCATCGATCCCCTGTTGCGCGAACTGGATCAGCGCGCGGATGCGGTGCGAGTCGGCCACGCTGCACTCGACCTCCCGAGTTCGGCCAATGAGGGGTCCATCGTACCGCCCATCGAACCGCCAAAAGACACCAACGATCGCCTGCTTCGTTTCCCGGCATGGCTGTCTCGCGACAAGGAGACGGAAAAAGCCGAAGCAGCGGAGAACCCGCGCAGCACGGCAGCGTGAGCGATCGGCGCACTGCGCAGCTCGGAAGCTCGCCTGCAGGTCCGACGTTCGGAACTCCCCGATGAGATTCTCCTCGTCAACGCCAGCGTGCCGACCGGCGCGCGGTGAGCACGCGGGCTCCTGGAGTATGATGAAATTTGGTTCGGTCGGCTGTCCGCGGTTCACCTCTCCCCAGCGGGGAGAGGTCGGATTGCGCAGCAATCCGGGTGAGGGGCCGCAGCGCTCAGTGAGACCGTAACCCCTCACCCGGATCGCATCTTTCGATGCGATCCGACCTCTCCCTACAGGAGAGGTGGACCTCCGACAGCAGATCGAACTTGATTTCATCGCGCCATTTCATCGCGCCTTGGAGCCGCGTCGCAGCGGTCCATGTGCTGGTGGCCCATGTGCTGGTGCTTGCGACCGGATCAGTTGGCCGCGCGGCGCAGGAAGGCCGGGATATCGAGAAGGTCTTCGTCGGTCGCATTGCGTGCAGAGGAGCGGCCGTAAGGATCGTGCGGCTGGGGAGCCGCGCGCCGCGCATATTCCGGATCTGGCCTTGCCGGTTGCCCCGCGGGGTGGCGGGCCTCCGGGGGGAGCGGCGGGCTCTCCACTTGCGGAAGGGGTGCACCGCGCTCGATGCGATCGGCAATGCGGCGGCTGTCGTTGCGCAGCCTGCCGGCGAGCTGCGTGAGTGGGCTTTCCGCCGGTTGCGTCTGCTGCGCCGGGTCAACATTATCGATTCCGGTCGCCACCACTGAGACGCGGACGATACCTTCAAGGCTCTCATCAAAGGACGCGCCGACGATGATGTTGGCGTCCGGGTCGGCCTCGTCGCGAATGCGGGTCGCAGCTTCGTCGACCTCGAACAGCATGAGATCACGGCCGCCGGTGATGGAGATGATGAGGCCGCTGGCGCGCTTGATCGAGGGATTCTCGATCAATGGATTGGAGATTGCAGCCACGGCGGCGGCGAGCACGCGTTTCTCGCCGGAGGCTTCGCCCCTTCCCATCATGGCCTTGCCCTTCTCTCGCATCACGGAGAGAACGTCGGCAAAATCGAGATTGATCAGGCCTTCCTTGACGATGAGATCGCTGATGCAGGCCACACCCGAATAAAGCACCTGATCGGCAAGGGCAAAGGCATCGGCGAACGTGGTCTTCGCGCTGGCCACCCGGAACAGGTTCTGGTTCGGGATGATCAGCAGGGTGTCGACTGTCTTCAGCAATTCCTCGATGCCGGCTTCGGCAAAGCGCATGCGGCGCTGGCCCTCGAAGTAGAATGGCTTGGTGACCACGCCGATCGTGAGGATGCCGAGCTCGCGCGCAGTCCTGGCGATGATGGGTGCAGCCCCGGTGCCGGTACCGCCGCCCATGCCGGCAGTCACGAACACCATGTGCGCGCCGGTCAAACGATCGCGGATCGCATCGATTGCCTCCTCGGCTGCGGCGCGTCCCAATTCGGGCTGCGAGCCGGCGCCAAGGCCTGCCGTCACATTTGCGCCCAGCTGGATGAGGCACGTCGCCTTCGACATGGCAAGCGCCTGCGCGTCGGTATTGGCGACGACGAAGTCGACCCCTTGCAGCCCGGCCGTGATCATGTTGTTGACGGCATTGCCGCCGGCGCCGCCGACCCCGAACACGACAATGCGCGCCTTCATCTCGTGAATATCGGTCATGCCAGTCATTCTTTCCTCGCGGTTGCTCCGGCAGGCCGGGATGGAGAAAGGTTCGCGTGCTACCTGCAAGCCGCGCGGTCTGCGTCCACGATGGAAGCGGCCAGATGTCCCAATCGACGCGCGGCTTGTCCCGCGATCGCGCCGCGAGCCCGGCGACCGGTCCGCAGCGCCGCTACTTCGTCTTCCAGTCGTGCCGCCCCCGCATTGGCTGCCATCGTCTCGGCAGCCGCCTCCAGCAGCTCGACGGCCAGGCGATCGGCGCGCTCGCGCTCGCGCTCGAAAACTGCCCTGTAGGCGGTTGCGACTGCTTCGAGCCGCGCGACCTCCGCCTTGAATGCCTCGATCTTCGCCATGGACGCGGCGACGTGGTCTGCGTGGCGGCCAATTCGTGGGCGGGGCATGTACCGGAGTTCGGAGAAATCAACGCTCACCAGGGCTTTGCCATCATCCGACCGCGAGCGCGGCAAACGGCGTCGTCTGGCAAGCGCACGAGCGGCCTCGCGAGAGATATTGAGGCGGGCACTGAGATCGGCATAGGTCAGCAACGCAACGGACATCGACGCTTCTCCTGGAGCGAACCGGGAAGGCATTTCGGGCTGATGATGACTGGGCGATGACTTGAGGCTAGGCTGCGTTGGTTAATGGACCGTTAACGCGCGCGCGGCGCTGGCGCCGGGCCCCCGCGCCAGACCCGCCGAGCGCGAAGCCCAGTTCGCCCGCCTGCGCGAGCGCATCGAGGCCTGCGCGGGACGCAAATATCAGGCGACGGAGTTCGAAGGCACCCCGCCGGGGACCGTGCTGCGGAGCATTGATTTTCGGGGGGTAGGGGATTTCATCAAGCGTCGCTTCCGGCAACTCAGGGCGACTCACATACTTGAGGATCGCTTTCGGCTTGCGAGTTGCTTCCCAACGCCGGTGAGATTGAACCTCATGAGAAGGACGTCTCTGCTGACCGCAAAATGCCTGGCAATGCGCGCGTGATCATACTCAAGTGTGAGAAAGTGCAGCAACGCCTCTCTCGGGACTAGAAGAGTGCCCGAAAGGCAGTTCGCCTCCTCCTCCTGCACTCGATCGTATTCACTCAGCAACATCTGGCCGGCCGGAGAGACGAAGACTTGTGCAGCTTTGTGTTCAAGCACGAGGTGCGAGATCTCGTGAGCGAGGCTGTTATTCTGCCTCTCCTCAGAGTCCTGATCATTGACAATGATGAGCGATTTATCTTCGACGCAGATCGTGACGGCCGACCATCCTGAAGGATCCGTCTTTGTCAGCTGACGCAGGGCCGATCGTGGCAGACCTGGTACATCGCTGGGAGTCCAGATTTTTACGTCCAGTTTTGAGGCAAGAAGCCGGGGATCTAGGCGGTCGAATGGCTCAAGCCCAAGCTCGCGACGGTAGCCACGAGAGGCATTTTCGCACCACGTTTTAAATCCCCGGCGTAAGAGCGTCACGTTAGGTGTCCTGCCTACCTTCAGATAGTAAAGCTCTTTGGGCAGCCAAGATTAGCTCAGCAAGAGCCTGGGCCGTGTCCGGAGACGATGTGGGCTTCTTTCGAAAGTGGACCTGGGCGACTCCGGCGGCCTGAGATTTCTTTTTGGGCTGAGATTGGACTTCGAGATCTAACCCGAGCCATTTGCAGATCTTCTTATAATTTTCGAGATCGGGAAGAAATCCGCGCTCAACGCGCGAGAGAGTAGCGTGGCTTAAGCCAATTTCTTTGGCAGCTGCTCGGATACCCTGCGCGCCCCTTTTTTCTTTTACCCGGCGCCCCAGGTTTTCCAGAATTTCCATGCGGTTAGCTCCTCCTCTGGATTACAAGTAAGACAGCGGTTGACATGCGACCCAGAATCGAGTGTCTTACTTGTGAACCGCTGGTCCCATATTCGCGGATCTCGGTCAACAACCCGAAAGGAACATCAAATGGAAAATGTCATCGAAGCGGCGTCCTCCGAGGCGCCGAAGCCCGGTCATCCCTTCAAAGTGACGGTCCTCTATAACGGCTTGACGAAGGAGTTCGAAGTCCGGGACCAACAGCTGGTCCAGCAGTTGCTCGAAGAGGCGCGGCAAAAGTTCGGGCCGATCAACAACGCTCATCTTCTCGGCTTGTTCACACAGGCGGGAGTTGAGTTGAACGACGGTCAGACGGTTGGGGCAGCAGACGTCAAGCCTGGCGACGTCTTGTTGATGCGCCCGAGTACTGTCAGAGGTGGGTAATGGGCGAGACATATCGTCTGCCGTCTCGCATCTTAGAAGAGACATTCGCGCACTTTCGGACGTGCGGTCGCGGTAGGCGCGAATGTCAGGCTCTCTGGGTTAGCCCGTGGAAAGCGCCGAGCATCATCACTGAGGTAGTTCATCCAAGCCACAAAGCTCACTTCGGAGGCTTTGTTCTTGATGACGCTTGGCTCAACCAATTCTGGCTGGACCTTGCCAGAGAAGGGTTAGGCGTTCGCGTGCAGGTTCACACTCATCCACGCGAGGCCTTTCACTCCGCAACCGATGACGCGTTTCCTCTGATCCATACAAGCGGGTTTCTCTCCCTTGTCATTCCCAATTTCGCACTCGGTCCGGTGGGCTTCGCAAACACGTTTTTGACGGAGATCCAAGCCGACGGAAGCTGGAGACAAGTACGAGTTCCGGAGAGGCTTGTGCTGACATGACTACCCTCGCGCACTGTCTCGACCGCACGTTGCTGCTCATGCGAGACGAATTTGGTGATGCGGTCGAAGACGACATATTGCTGGCCGCGTTGACGAGCACATCCGTGGCGCTCATCGCTGACGCAACGAATCTGGCCTCGCATTCTGCTCAGACGGCGCTTATCACAGCCGCTTTGCTGATGGCTCGATCGGGCCACGAGATCTATCTGGTAGCGCCCGGTGTGCAGATACTCTACCCGCAACCGCCACTCCAGCCCGGTACGATCGTCGACGAACTCGTCAAAGTCGGAAAAGATATTCTTCCTGGTATTGAATTCAAAGTCGGAGAACCGGAACGCGAGGTCGATCTCGCGATAGCTTTCGGCAGCACCCGCCTTGATGTCGACGCGAGACGCAAGTTACGCGTGAACGCGGATGCCTGGGCGGGGTTACTCTTACCGGAAGATCAATCCATCCGCTGGCATGAAGTACTGTGGCCATTTGGAGGGCTAGTGGCCGGCGGCCTTGCCGCTGGGGAGGCGTTCAAGCTCGCGATGATGGAGTTGCTGCCTCGGGCTCTGAATCCGGAAAGCACCGCGCTTCTGTTTGCTCCGACAACCGAACGCGAATTTCGACTGGCCCCCGTCGATAGCCCGCGCTGCACCGACTTGGGGCAGCTTGATTTCGTGAGTGGGGGCGCGATTGCAAATTCGACCCTCTACTGCCTGGCACGAATCCCGGAGGTTAGAGGCGTAGGAAAGATCATCGAGCCAGATTTCTCCGATCATACGAATCTCAACCGCAACATGTTTCTCTTGCGAACGCGCTGCGGAGCCTCAAAGTCGCAAGACCTCTCAGACCTAATGCCCGACCGCCTACGCTTCGAGTCGGTGGTTCAGCGTTACGATCTCGATTTCGCTGTGAATTCTGCTCCATTGGCTCGAACGGTTGTTATTGGCGTAGACGACATTCCTACGCGTTGGGTTGTGCAGCGAGCCAATCCGGAGTTGCTTGTCGTTGGCGCAACGACACATTGGTCGGCGATGGCATCGTTTCATTCTGTGGGATTGGGCTGTGCAGAGTGTTTGCACAACAGGAACGATATCGTGGAAGGTCCGATACGCACTACGGCGTGCGTCTCATTCTGGGCCGGCCTTCTAAGTGCGGCTTACGTTGCGCGCCGAGCCGCGGGAGAGATTATCACTGCTCAGGAGCAACAAGTTTTCTTGACGCCGTTCCGACCAGAGACGCCCTTTATTGCTGCCGTTGCCAAGCGAAAAGATTGCTTGAGTTGCCGGCAAATGCCCCATTACAGGCCTATCGTCGCAGCTTAGCTCTCCACCGCAAACAAAAACGGCCGGATCTTTCGATCCGGCCGCTACACAAAACTCTACTTGGCTAAGCCTACGCCACCCGACGCAACTTAGCCCCCGCCCAATTCGAAAATTCGCTTAGCTCGCCTGCTTCACCGGTGCGGTCTCGCCGACCTTCTTCTGGATCGCGCGCTTCAGCTCGAGGGCGCGCGGCGACAGGGCGTCGGCCTTGGCCTTGAGCAGATAGGGGTCGAGGCCGCCATTGTGGTCGACACTCTTGACCGCGTTGGTGGAGACGCGCAGGCGCACGTTGCGCCCCAAGGCTTCGCTGATGAAGGTCACGTTGACCAGGTTCGGCAGGAAGCGGCGCTTGGTCTTGATGTTGGAGTGGCTGACCTTGTGGCCGACGAGGGGGCCCTTGGCCGTCAGTTCGCAGCGGCGAGACATGTCACAAATCCTTATCCTGTCCCCCAACGAGTTGCGGCCGCCATTCGGGGCGCCACGGGGGCAAATTCTCTGTCCTTGCAGGGAGCGGCGGACGTATAGGGGGGAAGCGGCGGGACGTCAAGGTTTTGAGCGGGGATTTGGAGGGCCGGGCGGTGTCCCACCTCTCCCATAGGGAGAGATCGGCGCGTAGTGCCGGGTGAGGGGCTTTGCGCCATCGTGGGACTTGAGCCCCTCACCCGCGCCCCCGGCGCGACCTCTCCCTATGGGAGAGGTGTTCGAGCCCGGGGAAAGAGTCACACTCCAATCACCAAAACGGCAATGTTTAAAACGCCTTACCATCACATAAAGGGCGTATTCGCACCCGAAGAGTCCGTCGAGTTCCGGTGGCTTTCACACTCGGACACATTGTTTGCCGCGCGTTTTGGCTTAACTAACAGGGCCTGACGTCCCCATTGGAAGGCTTCGTGCATACCCTCACCCCTCATCTGCCCCGGCTGCATTCCGCTGGCCGGCTGGCTCTGGCGGCCCTTTGCGGGCTCGCTTTGGCGTGGGGGGCGAAGCCTGCGGCGGCGCAAGGCAAGCTCGAGGCGCAGTATGAGGCCACGCTGGCCGGCATTCCCGTCGGCAAGGGCGCCTGGAACATCGACATCCAGGAGGACGTGTTCTCGGCCGCGGCCTCGGGCGGCACCTCGGGCCTGCTGAAATCGATCGCCAACGGGTCCGGCACCGGCGCCAGCCAGGGGCGCGTCGTCAACGGCGCGCTGGTTGCGACCGCCTACCAGGCCTCCACCACCACCTCGAAGAAGACCGAAGAGATCCACATCACCCTCGACAAGGGCAATGTGAAGGAGTTCGGCATCATCCCGGAGCCGCCGGTCGATGCCGACCGCATCATCGTCACCGACGCGCATCGCCGCGGCGTCTGGGATCCGATGACGGCCTCGCTGCTGCGCGTGCCCGGCACCGGCGATCCGGTGTCGCCGGAAGCCTGCCGCAGCGCCGCGCCGGTGTTCGACGGCCGCATGCGCTATGACCTCAAGCTCGATTTCAAGCGCATGGAGAATGTGAAGGCGGAGAAGGGCTATCACGGCCCGGTCGTGGTCTGCTCGCTGTATTTCGTGCCGGTCGCCGGCTACATCCCCGACCGCCCCGTGATCAAATACCTCGCCGCCCAGCGCAACATCGAGATCGCGTTCGCCCCGGTGGCCGGCACGCGGGTCCTAGTCCCGTTCCGGCTCAAAGTACCGACGCCCCTGGGCCCGGCGATGCTGGAAGCAACCAGCTTCATCACCACCGCCCAGCCGCCGCGGGTTGCGAAGACGCAGTAGCGCGCCACCCTCCCCCTCCAGGGGAGGGTAAGAAAGCGCGCCAGTTCAACGCGCTAGCCGTCGTCACCTCGCCAACGACCGCCCAATCGTTTCTACTGTGCATGGGGTTGTTTTCGACATTTTTGCTTTGGCGCGCCCCGACCGTGAATCCATTTGACTCTTCCCCGATTCTGATTCGACTCCGCGCCGTCCCCAGCTTTAAGGAACGCGTCATCAAATCGTCGCTTGTGCGGCAGGCCAAAACTCCATCTAGTGCGACGAAAGAGAGAGTGCCGCGACATGTTGCGTGAACGTAACAGGACTCTCAGGGGAGTCAGCGATTCGGCCGCGATTCGTTCTAGACTCGTTCCGAAGCTTAACAGCATGCGGGAAAAGCGTCGCAAAGTGAGACAGTTGCGCGGGAATTGGGTAAGCCGCTCCCTCACATTCGGTGTCGCGTCCCGTCACCCTGAGGTGGCCGCTCCTTCAGCGGCCCTCGAAGGGCGACGGGCCCAGCAGGCGCCGCCAGAGACCGCAGCTCGGCCGCTCATCCTTCGAGGCTTTCCGCCCGGCGCGCCGCGCCGCGCGGCTCGCACTTCAGGATGACGGATCCGGCGCAAGCCCCTGACACGCCCCAAACAGCACTGACATTCGCCCCAATCGCCACTACCTAATCATTCAGAATGGCCTTTTCTCCCTCCCCCTTCGCTTCCGAGCGCGCGCCCGGCGCTGGCGTCACCGCGGTGCTCGGGCCGACCAACACCGGCAAGACCCATCTCGCCATCGAACGGATGCTCGCGCATTCGTCCGGCGTGATCGGGCTGCCGCTGCGGCTGCTCGCGCGCGAGGTCTACAACAAGATCGCCGCGCGCGTCGGCCCCGAGGCCGTCGCGTTGATCACGGGCGAGGAGAAGATCAAGCCGAAATCGCCGCGCTACTGGGTCTCGACGGTCGAAGCGATGCCGCGCGACCTCGATGTCTCCTTCCTCGCCGTCGACGAGGTCCAGATCGCCTCTGATCTGGAACGCGGCCACGTCTTCACCGACCGCATCCTCAACCGCCGTGGCCGCGACGAGACGCTGCTGTTGGGCGCTGCGACCATGCGGCCGATCATCGAGCGGCTGCTCCCCGGCGTCTCCATGATCACGCGGCCGCGGCTGTCGCAGCTCGAATTCGCCGGCGACCGCAAGATCACGCGCCAGCCGCGGCGCACCGCGATCGTGGCGTTCTCGGCCGACGAGGTCTACGCCATCGCCGAGTTGATCCGCCGCCAGCATGGCGGCGCCGCCGTCGTGCTCGGATCGCTCAGCCCGCGCACGCGCAATGCGCAGGTGTCGATGTTCCAGAACGGCGACGTCGACTATCTCGTCGCCACCGACGCCGTCGGCATGGGCCTCAATCTCGACGTCGACCACGTCGCCTTTGCCTCCGACCGCAAGTTCGACGGCTACCAGTTCCGCCGCCTGACGCCGTCCGAATTCGCCCAGATCGCCGGCCGCGCCGGCCGCGCCACGCGGAACGGGACATTCGGGACCACCGGCCGCTGCGCGCCGTTCGAGCCCGAGCTCGTCAACGCGCTCCAGAACCACACTTTCGACAGCGTGAAGATGTTGCAATGGCGCAATTCGAAGCTGGATTTCTCCTCGCTCGGTGCGCTCCAGGTGTCCCTGAACCTGGCCCCCGGCCATGAGGCGCTGACGCGCGCCCTGATCGCCGAGGACATGCGCGTGCTCGACCACGCCGCCCGCGACGCCGAGGTGCGCGATACCGCACATGGCAAGGTGGCCGTGGAACGGCTGTGGGAGGCCTGCCAGGTCCCCGATTACCGCAAACTGTCGCCGGCCGCCCATGCCGAGCTCGTCACCACGCTGTACGGCTTCCTGATGCAGAAGGGCCGCATTCCCGATGCATGGATCGCGACCCAGATCGACCAGGCCAACCGCGTCGACGGCGACATCGACACGTTGTCGGGCCGGATCGCGCAGGTCCGCACCTGGACCTTCGTCGCCAACCGGCCGGATTGGCTCGCCGACCCCGAACACTGGCAGGGGATCGCGCGGGAGGTCGAAAATAAATTATCGGATGCGCTCCATGAACGCTTGACTGAGCGTTTCGTTGATCGCCGGACCAGTGTATTGATGCGCCGCCTGCGGGAGAACACGAGCTTGAATACGGAAATCGGCAAGACCGGCGAAGTCATCGTCGAAGGCCATGTCATCGGCCGCCTCGATGGCTTCACCTTTGCACCGGATGCGGCGGAAGCCGGCTCCGATGCGAAAGCCTTGCAGGCTGCCGCGCAAGCGGTGCTCGCCGGCGAGATCAACACGCGTGCCGAAAGGCTGGGCAACGCGCCGGACGAGCAGTTCGTGCTGACCTCGGACGGCACCATCCGCTGGACCGGCGACGCAGTGGCGCGACTGACCGCCGCTGAGGAGGCGCTGCATCCGCGCATCCGCATCATCTCCGACGAGCGCCTGACCGGCGCCCCGCGCGAAAAGGTGCAGGCGCGGCTCGACCTCTGGCTCAAGACGCATATCGAAAAGCTGCTCGGGCCGATGTTCGAGCTCAGCAAGGCCGAGGACGTCACCGGCATAGCCCGCGGCATCGCCTATCAGCTGGTCGAGGCGCTTGGTGTGCTGGAGCGGCCGAAGATTGCCAACGAGCTGAAGGATCTCGACCAGCCCTCGCGCGCGACCTTACGCAAATACGGCGTCCGCTTCGGCGCCTATCACATCTATTTCCCCGGCATTTTGAAGCCTGCCGCGCGTGCGCTGGCCGCACTTCTCTGGGCGCTGAAGCAGGACAATGTCGATCTCTCGGCACTGTCCGGCGCGCAGCATCTGGCAAGCTCGGGCCGCACCTCGTTCCCGGTCGACAAGCAGCTGCCGCGCGATGCCTATCGCGTGCTCGGCTACAAGCAGGCCGGCGAGCGGGCCGTGCGCGTCGACATTCTGGAGCGTCTTGCCGATCTGATCCGCCCGGCGCTGGCCTGGCGCGACAACGCGCCCGGCGAAAAGCCCGCCGGTGCATTCGACGGCCGCGGCTTCATCGTGACGCAGGCGATGACCTCGCTCACCGGCTCCGCCGGCGAGGACTTCGCCTCGGTGCTGCGCGCGCTCGGCTATCGCATGGAGAAACGTCCGCCGCTGCCGGTGAAGCCGGTGGTCGCGGAAGCAGCCGCTGTGGAGACGCCGGCCACTGAGGCCGGTACGGAGGCTCCGACCGAAGCGACTGCGACCGAAGTGCCGGTAGATGTTGCGCCGGTGGAGTCCGCGATTGAAGCCGCCGCCGAGCCGGTCACCGTCGAAGACGCGCCCGGCATGGAGCAGCACGACGAGCCCGCGCACGATGAGCCGGCGCTCGAAGCATTGGCTGAGGCGCCCGTCACGCCGGAAGATGCTCCCGGCATCGCGCCGCCGGCGGAAGAAGCCTCTGCCCCCACCGAGGTTGCTGAGGCCGCTCCCGCCGAGACCGCGGCCACGGAAGCCGCTGCATCACCCGATGCCGCCGCGCCTGCAGAGGCTGCGGCCACGCCCGCCGAGCCTGAGCTTATTGAAGTCTGGCGTCCCGGCGGCCGTCACGAGGACCGCAAGCCGCGCCACGAGCGCCATCGCCACCAGCGTCATCACAACCAGCCGCGCCCACAGGCGGGCGCTGAGGTGGGTGCCGCGCCCGCGGAAGGCGAGGCGGCGCAGGCCGCCGACGGCGAGAAGCGCGGCGAGCGCCATCGTCATGGCGGCGGTCATCGCCGAGATTCTGGCAGAGATGGCGGCAGAGATTTCCGCAAGCCGCGCGAAGGTGGCGCCGAAGGCGCGCCGCGTCCCGAGGGACGCGACGACAAGAACCGCCGCTTCGAAGGCAAGGATCGCGACAACAAGGATCGCGATCGCAACAAGGGCAAGTTCGGCGGTGATCGCGACAAGGGCCGCGATAATCGTGGCCGCGACCGCGACAAGGGTCGCGATCGTCAGGGCGGTCCGTCACTGCGCCCCTACGCTTCGAGCGCGAACCCGCGCGAGCGCGATCGTCCGGTCGATCCGAACTCGCCGTTCGCAAAACTCGCCGCGCTGAAAGAGCAACTGGCCGGTCGCAAGGAGTAACCCACGACCGAGCGGCAGCGCCTCGACAAATGGCTGTGGCATGCGCGGGTGGTGAAGGCGCGCACCTCCGCGGCTGAGCTCGTCGAGTCCGGCCATGTCCGCGTCAACGGCGTTCGTGAGAAATCGCCGGGGCATGCGATCAAGATCGGCGATGTGTTGACGGTCGCACTCGATCGCACCGTGCGCGTGCTGAAAGTCGTAGCCTTCAACGAGCGCCGCGGCGATGCGGCCTCGGCACGCGTGCTCTACGAAGAGCCCGATGGTGTGAAGCGCAATTAATTGCGCTTTGTATTCATTTCTTGGCTGCTCAAACGCGGAAAGCAGTCATGATCAGCCGTTCCCGACCTTGCAGCGCCGGGCCATCCGCGCTACGCAAGCCGCGACTTTTAAAAGAGCTTTTCGGAGCGTTCGATGACTTACGTCGTCACTGAAGCGTGCATCAAGTGCAAGTACACCGACTGCGTCGAGGTCTGCCCGGTCGACTGTTTCTACGAGGGCGACAACATGCTCGTCATCCATCCTGACGAGTGCATCGACTGCGGCGTGTGCGAGCCGGAATGCCCCGCCGACGCCATCAAGCCGGACACGGAACCGGGCCTGGAAAAGTGGCTCCAGGTCAACGCCGACTACGCCAAGAGCTGGCCGAACATCACCCAGAAGAAAGAATCACCCGCCGACGCCAAGGAATTCGACGGGATGGAAGGCAAGTTCGAGAAATATTTTTCTCCGAACCCCGGCTCCGGAGACTAAATTCCGGCGCAAACTTAACCCTAATACCTTCGTCAGTGCCGAAAACCAGCCCTCAAGACCCCTAAATCATTGATTTTTGCGGGAAATGTGCTATATTGAGCACATTAAGCTGAACCCCCGTCAGCCCAGTTGGCCCCGTTGGGTTCCCGTGAAACCAAATGTCGAACAGGGGCGTGGCAGTTTCCGCGCGCAGGCTGTGTCACAGAAAACGCGTAAAAAGAGTACTTCTGCGAGGGCTTCCCATAAGGAGGCCAAGAAAGTCGCCACGGCCAGCCGTAGCGCATCCAAGGGCCGTGCCGCGACGAAGGCTCCGGCTGCAAAGTCCTCCAAGAACAAAAGAAGCGCAATGCCTAACAAGACTGCCAAACCGGCCGCGAAAGCGACCGTTTCCAAGCCTGCTGCTGCCAAGCCTGCTTCGGTCAAGGCTCCCGCTGCCAAGCCTGTTGCTCCGAAGGCGCCCGTTGCCGCCACCCCTGCCAAGGCCTCCGTTGCTGCTGCCAAGCCGGCCGTGAAGCCCGCGGCTGCTGCGCCGAAGGTCGAGGAAAAGAAGGTCGTGACCCAGCGCCAGGGCTTCAAGGCCAATGAATTCGTCGTTTATCCCGCTCACGGCGTCGGCCAGATCCTGGCCATCGAGGAGCAGGAGATCGCCGGTGCGAAGCTCGAGCTGTTCGTCATCAACTTCATCAAGGACAAGATGACGCTGCGCGTTCCGACCGCGAAGGTCGCCAATGTCGGCATGCGCAAGCTGTCCGAGCCGGCGCTGGTCAAGAAGGCGCTCGAGACGCTCAAGGGCCGCGCCCGCGTCAAGCGCACCATGTGGTCGCGCCGCGCCCAGGAATACGAAGCGAAGATCAACTCGGGTGATATCGTCGCGATCGCGGAAGTCGTGCGCGACCTCTATCGCTCCGAGTCGCAGCCCGAGCAATCGTACAGCGAACGCCAGCTCTATGAAGCGGCGCTCGATCGTCTCTCCCGCGAGATCGCGGTGGTGCAGCACTCGACCGAGACCGAAGCGGTCAAGGAGATCGAGGCTCAGCTCGCCAAGAGCCCGCGCCGCAACGCCAAGGCGGAAGCCGCTGAGGGCGAGGCGGATGCCGAGGGTGAGACCGACGAGACCGATGGCGACGACACCACGGTCGCCGACGAGGCCGCGTAAGCGTCTCGTCGCGTCGATCGCAACAGATCAAAAGCCCGGCCGTTTGGCCGGGCTTTTTTGTTGGCGCTTCGTGTCGCTTTACTTCACAGGCCGCTTCTCGAGCTTCCTGGCCAGCGTGCGCCGGTGCATCCCCAACCTTCTCGCCGCCTCCGATATATTAAAATCCGTCTCGATCAGCGTCTGGTGGATGCGCTCCCACTCCAGCGTCTTGATCGATGTCGGCCGCACGTCCAGTGCGACTTCGGCGTTGCCTTCGGCCTTGTTGAAGGCGGCCTCGATGTCGTCGGTGTTCGACGGTTTTGCCAGATAGTGGCAGGCGCCCAGCTTGATGGCTTCGACGGCGGTCGAGATGCTGGCAAAGCCTGTCAGCACCACGATCAGCATTTCCGGATCATGTGTGTGCAGCAGCTCGACGCAGGCGAGGCCGGAGGCGCCGCCGAGCTTGAGATCGACCACGGCATAGCCGAAGGATCGCTCCTCCAGGACTTTCCGGACTTCTTCGATCGAGGCCGCCAGCACGACCTCGTAGCCGCGGCGCTCGAATGAGCGTTTCAGCGTGCGCGCGAAGCCCGAATCGTCCTCGACGACGATGAGCGAACGGTCAGGCGTCAAAGCTGCCTCCGATCGCAAGCGTGGAGAGCGGCAGCGTGAGGCGAACGGTGGCGCCGCGCTTCCTGTGGTTCTCGGCGGTCACTGCGCCGCCGAGCTTGCGTACCACGTTCACCACCAGGAACAGGCCGAGGCCGCCGCCGGCGCGGCCCTTGCTCGACTGGTAGGGCTTTCCGAGCTGCGCCAGCATTTCCGGCGCGAAGCCCGGGCCGCGGTCGCTGATCGACAGCACGAGATTGTCGCCCTCGCGCTCAGCCAGAAGCTCGACCCAGTCGCGCGAGACCTCATAGGCGTTGTCGAGCACGTTGAAGATCACCTGCTTCAGCGCGACGTCCGAAACGATGGCGACGTCCTCGCCGAAGGTGTTGACGAAATAGAGCGTCCGCGCCGAGCGCGCGTTGCGCCATTCCTCGACCAGCGCGGTGACGAAGGCCGTCACCGTCGTCGGCGACGATCCCTCGCCGCGCGCTTCGCCCGCCGACACCAGGATGCCCGTCACGATGGTCTTGCAGCGCTGAAGCGAGGTTTCCATCTCCGACAGATCCTCGGCGAGCTCCTGATCGGCGGCGAGATCCGGCATGCGGCGCCAGTCGCTGAGAATGACGGAGAGCGAGGCCAGCGGCGTGCCGAGCTCATGCGCTGCGCCGGAGGCCAAGAGGCCCATGCGGACGATGTGATCCTGCTCGGCCGCATGCTGACGCAGCGCCGCCAGATGGGCGTCGCGCTCGCGCAGGTTCCTGTTGATGCGGGTGACGAACACCACCAGCAGCACGGCGTTGAGGACAAAGCCGAGCAGCATGCCGGTGACGGTGAGCGTATAGGTTTCGCTCAGCGGATTCGGCGGCAGGTCGAGCGGCCGGTAGGCGATCGTCAGCCACACAAAACTCGCGCAGGTCAGCGCCACCAGCGACCAAGTCGAACGGGCATTGAGCAGCACCGCACCGAGCGTCACCTGAAGCAGGAACAGCGAGGTGAAGGGATTGGTAGCGCCGCCGCTGAGGTAGAGCTGCGCGGTCAGAGCTGCGACATCCAGCATCAGCGCGACCAGCAACTCATTGTTGGTGATCGCGGCGCGATGGCGCACCCAGACCAGGCTGGAGACGTTGAGGAAGACCAGCGCGCCGATCACCGCACCCATGCGCGTCAGCGGCAGGGGAATGCCGAGCCAGAAATGCACGCCGCCAATGGTCACGATCTGGCCGACCACGGCGGTCCAGCGCAGCTGGATCAGCAGCGCCATGTTCTTGCGGTTGGTCTCGTCGTCTGTGGGGGCGGCGCCGATCAGCTCGCTGCGCGCGTCCGCCTGCGATTGCAGCGTGACGGCCAGCTCACCGAAGGTGTTCCCGTCGTCAGGTCGGTTCGACGATCGTTCCAGCATCTGATCCCGTCCTGCGGGCGGCTGCATCGCCAGCCGGTTCATGGACGAAGCGCTTGCGGCGGAACAGCCCGCCCCAGAATGTGACGAAAAGCTTACCGGCCAGCATGAAAGCCAGGGCAAACCACGTCAGCGCGTAGATCAGGTGGTTATTGGGAAAGCGGACCACGGTCAATCCGCCGATTGGGCCGCTGCCGGATTGTGATCCGGCGTCGGCATCGATGAAGAAGGGCGCGATGTCGTGCAGGCCGCGTGCCGCCGCAATCGCGGCGACATCCCGCGAGTACCAACGGTTGTGTTGGGGAACGTTGTTCCTGAGGAAACCGCCCTTCGGCTCCGTCACGCGTAACAGGCCGGTGATCTCGACCTGGCCGTCCGGATTGCCGTCCTGACGCGTCGATGCGTCGCGCCGCTCGGACGGCACGAAGCCGCGGTTGACCAGGACCAGCGTGCCGTCGCCGCGCTGAAGCGGCGTCAGCACCCAATAGCCGGGGCCTTCCTCGGTGACAGCCTGAACCAGCGTCTCGCGGTCGTGCAGGAAGCGACCGGAGACGGTGACGTGCCTGTACTCGTCATTCGCGGCGGAGATCGTGGGCCACGATGCGGGCGAGGGGATCGGCTGGGCCGCGGCATGGACGCGCTGCTCGACCCGGTCGATCAGCGCCAGCTTCCAGGCGCGGCGTTCGACCTGCCAGACGCCCAGCGCGATCAGAACTACGAAGGTCGTGACCGAGAGGACCGTGAGCCACAAGGACGGGCGCGCGGCTTTGCCACGCGTCCTGATTGCCTTTCCTGTCACGATCCCGGTCTCGCTCAATTCATCCCGGTCATCTTGTGAATCGGCATCATGTTGCTGTTGAGGTGGTTCATCACCCACAGCGAACCGGACAGCGCGATCACCACCATGACGATGGTGAAGATCAGCGCCATCATGCTCCAGCCGTTCTCGGACTTGGTGTTCATGTGCAGGAAGTAGATCATGTGCACGACGATCTGCACGACCGCGAACGCCATGATCACGAGCGCGGTGATCTGCTTGCTCGGCAGCGCGCCGCCCATCACCAGCCAGAACGGAATCGCGGTGAGCACCACCGAGAGCACGAAGCCGAGGAGATAGGTCGAGAGCGAGCCGTGCGAATGGTCGTCGTGATGATGGTCGGCTGCCGCGGTGTGGGTGTCGGTGTTCATCGCAGAACTCCCAGGAGATAGACGAAGGTGAAGACGCCGATCCAGACCACGTCGAGGAAGTGCCAGAACATCGACAGGCACATCAGGCGACGGCGGTTGGCCTCGATCAGGCCGAAACGCCAGACCTGCGTCATCAGGGTCACCAGCCAGATCAGGCCGCAGGTGACGTGCAGGCCGTGGGTGCCGACCAGGGTGAAGAAGGCGGACAGGAAGGCGCTGCGCTGCGGCGTGGCGCCTTCATGGATCATGTGGGCGAACTCGGTGAGCTCGATGCCGATGAAGGCGGCGCCGAACAGACCGGTGATCGCGAGCCACATCTGGGTCTGGCCGATCTTGTTCTGCTGCATCGTCAGCATCGCAAAACCATATGTGATCGACGACAGCAGCAGCATCGAGGTGTTCACTGCGACCAGGTCCAGGTCGAACAGGTCCTTCGGCGCGGGCCCGGCGGCGTAGTTGGCGCCGAGCACGCCGAAGGTGGCGAACAGCATCGCGAAGATGAGACAGTCGCTCATCAGATAGATCCAGAAGCCGAGCGAGGTGCTGTAGCCTTCCGGATGCGGGTGTTCGTCAGCGAGGTAGAAGAGCGGCTCGCCGGTTTGCGAAGGATTGACAGCGACCGTCATTTACTTGGCTCCGGCGAGCAGTTGAGTACGCGCTTCCTCGGTCTCGACCACTTTGTTGGCCGGGATGTCGAAGTCGCGGTGATAGTTGAAGGTGTGGCCGATACCGACGACGAGCATCGCGATGAAGCTCGCAGCCGCCAGCCACCAGATGTACCAGATCAGGCCAAATCCCATCGCGGTGGCGAAGCCGGCGAGGATGATGCCGGTGCCGGTGTTGCGCGGCATGTGGATCGGCTTGAACCCGGTGAGCGGGCGCAGGTAGCCGCGCTTCTTCATGTCCCACCACGCGTCATTGTCGTGAACGACGGGGGTGAAGGCGAAGTTGTAGTCCGGTGGCGGCGAGGAGGTCGCCCATTCCAGCGTGCGCGCGTCCCAGGGATCGCCGGTGACGTCCTTGAGCTGCTCGCGCTTGAGGAAGCTGACCGCGAACTGCATCAGCATGCACATGATGCCGATGAAGACGAAGACTGCGCCAATCGCTGCGATGATGAACCAGATCTGCAAGCTGGGATCGTCAAACACGCGCAGGCGGCGGGTCACGCCCATCAGGCCGAGCACGTAGAGCGGCATGAAGGCGAGGTAGAAGCCCGAAACCCAGAACCAGAACGACAGCTTGCCCCAGAATGGATCGAGCTTGAAGCCAAACGCCTTCGGGAACCAGTAGTTGATGCCGGCGAACGCGCCGAACACCACGCCGCCGATGATCACGTTGTGGAAATGCGCGATCAGGAACAGGCTGTTGTGCAGCACGAAGTCGGCCGGTGGCACCGCGAGCAGCACGCCGGTCATGCCGCCGAGCACGAAGGTCAGCATGAACGCAATGGTCCACATCATCGGCAGCTCGAAGCGGATACGGCCGCGATACATCGTGAACAGCCAGTTGAACATCTTCGCGCCCGTCGGGATCGATATGATCATCGTGGTGATGCCGAAGAACGAGTTGACGCTGGCGCCCGAACCCATCGTGAAGAAATGGTGCAGCCAGACCAGGTAGGACAGGATGGTGATGACCACCGTGGCGTAGACCATCGAGGTGTAGCCGAACAGCCGCTTGCCGGAGAAGGTCGAGGTCACTTCCGAGAAGATGCCGAAGGCGGGAAGAACCAGGATGTAGACCTCGGGATGGCCCCAGATCCAGATCAGGTTCACGTACATCATCGGGCTGCCGCCGAAATCGTTCGTGAAGAAATTGGTGCCGACGTAGCGGTCGAGCGAGAGCAGCGCGAGCACCACGGTCAGGACGGGGAAGGAAGCGACGATCAGGATGTTGGTGCAGAGCGAGGTCCAGGTGAAAACCGGCATCTTCATCATGGTCATGCCAGGGCACCGCAGCTTGACGATGGTACAAATCAGGTTGATGCCGGATAAGGTCGTTCCGACGCCGGCGACCTGCAGCGCCCAGATGTAATAGTCGACGCCGACATCAGGACTGTAGCCGATGTTCGACAGCGGCGGGTAAGCCAGCCAGCCGGTGCGGGCGAATTCGCCGATGAACAGCGAGGCCATCACCAGCACCGCGCCGCCGACCGTCATCCAGAAGCTGAAATTGTTCAGGAATGGGAACGACACGTCGCGCGCGCCGATCTGGAGCGGCACGACGTAGTTCATCAGGCCCGTGACCAGCGGCATCGCCACGAAGAAGATCATGATCACGCCGTGGGCGGTGAAGACCTGGTCGTAGTGATGGGAGGGCAGGAAACCCTCGGAGCCACCGAATGCGAGCGCCTGTTGCGCGCGCATCATCAGTGCGTCTGCGAAGCCGCGCAGCAACATCACGATGCCGAGGATCATGTACATGATGCCGATGCGCTTGTGGTCGACAGTGGTGAACCACTCGCGCCACAGATAGCCCCAGAGGCGGAAATAGGTCACGCCGGCGAACAGCGTGATGCCGCCGAGTGCGACCATCACGAAGGTACCGACGAGGATCGGCTCGTGCAGTGGCAGCGAATCGATGCCGAGACGGCCGAAGATGAGCTTGAGAAGATCAGGAGACATGCGAGCTCTCTTTAGGAGTCTGACTTCGGACGTTGTCCGAGGAAGAAGGACGAAGACTTGAGCGGCGTGAAGGTCGGCCGCTTCAGGCCGGCGCCGAGCAGTGGCGAGGTGTCGACGGGCGCCGCGATGGAAGCGGTGGTCTTGCCCTGCGGCGCATCCGGCGTGCAGGTGCCGGCCACGAAGGTCGGCTCCGGCCCAAGCGCCGTGCCGCGGCGGGCATACTTGTCGTAGGCGAGCGGCAGCGTGTTGTTCAGGCCCTCATGGCCAAGACCGCCCTTGGCGTCGATCGCCATCATCTCGCTCTGGCACATCTTGCCGGTCTCGACGCACATGTTGAGGATCAGGCGGTAAAGATCGGAATCGATGGTGCCGTAGCGGCGCACCGGCTCGTTCTGGCTTGGCTTTTCAAGCTGGAGATATTCGGCGCGGCCGAGCGAGCCGCCGGCGGATTTGGCGCTGGCGATCCAGGCGTCAAAACCCTTGTCGTCAAGGCCGTGGAAGGCGAAGTGCATGCCGGAGAAGCCGGCGCCGCTATAGTTCGCCGAGAAGCCCTTGTAGATGCCAGCGTGGTTGATCACGGCGTGGAGCGACGTCTCCATGCCCGGCATCGCATAGATCTGGCCGGCGAGTGCGGGGATGTAGAACGAGTTCATCACCGAAGACGCGGTGATATGGAAATAGATTGGGCGATCGACCGGCGCGGCGAGCTCGTTGACGGTGGCGATGCCGTAGTCAGGGTAGATAAAGAGCCACTTCCAGTCGAGCGCGACGACCTCGACTTCGAGCGGAGCCTGGGACTGGTCCACCGCACGCTCCGCATTGATGCGGCCGATGTTGCGGTAGGGGTCGAGCAGATGGGTGCCCATCCAGGTCAGCGCGCCCAGGCAGACGATGATCAAAAGCGGCGCCGACCAGATCACGAGCTCGAGGCTGGTCGAGTGGTCCCAATCCGGCTCGTAGCGGGCCGACGCATTGGACTGACGGTAACGCCAGGCGAACAGCACCGTCAGCGCCATCACCGGCACGACGATCAGGAGCATCAGGACGGTGGAGATGATGACGAGGTCGCGCTGTTGCGCTGCGACGTCGCCGGCCGGCGCCAGCACGACGTAGTTGCAGCCGCTGAGCGCCACTGCCAAGGGTAGTAGCGCCAGGATCTTGAGACGAGACACGGGCTGAGCCTTTGAGAATGAGTTTCCGTTGCGGGGCCAAGGGGTAGCTGCGGCGCAGCAATCCGGACATTGGACAATTTGTCCAATGTTGCAGTGCGGAATGTTGCGCCAGACAAGACGAGATTGCCGGGCCCCTGCCGGGCGGTCGGCATTGGTTTTCAGGACGTTAAGGGCGCACGCATGGCGACGGCACAGACCCCCGCAATGGCAGACCTCCACTCGGGCGAGCATGGCCACGACCAGGCCAGTGCCGGAGAGATCGCCATCGGCGTCATCATCGGCCGCACCTCGGAATTCTTCGACTTCTTCGTCTACGCGATCGCCTCGGTGATCGTGTTCCCGCGCTTGGTGTTTCCGTTCGCGAGCGAACTGACCGGCACGCTTTATTCCTTCACGATCTTCGCGCTGGCCTTCATCGCGCGCCCGCTCGGCACCGTCATTTTCATGACGGTCGACCGGGAATACGGCAAGACGGCCAAGCTGGTCGCCGCGCTGTTCCTGCTCGGCACCGCCACGGTCGCGATCGCGTTCCTGCCCGGCTATCACGACATCGGTGCCTCTGCGATCTGGCTGCTGGCGCTGGCGCGCCTCGCGCAGGGTCTGGCCTGGGGCGGCGCCTGGGACGGTCTCGCCTCGCTGCTCGCGCTGAACGCGCCGCCCTCGAAGCGCGGCTGGTACGCGATGGTGCCGCAGCTCGGCGCCCCGCTCGGGCTGATCGTGGCGAGCGCGCTGTTCGCTTATTTCGCCGGCAACCTCTCGGCTGAAGATTTCTTCGATTGGGGCTGGCGCTATCCGTTCTTCGTCGCCTTCGCCATCAACGTCGTGGCGCTGTTCGCGCGTCTGCGCATGGTGACGACGGAGGAATATGCCTCGCTGTTCGAGACCCGCGAATTGCAGCCCTCGCGCATCTCCGATACCGTCGCCCGCGAAGGCCACAACATCATGCTCGGCGCGTTTGCGCCACTGGCGAGCTTCGCGCTGTTCCACATGGTCACGGTGTTTCCGCTGTCCTGGGTATTCCTGTTCACCCGCGAAAGCCCGGTGCGCTTCTTGATCATCGAGATCGTTGCCGCCGTGTTCGGCGTCGCTGCGATCGTGCTGTCAGGCATCATCGCCGACCGCGTCGGCCGCAAGTCGCTGCTGATGGGATCGGCGATCGCGATCGCGATCTATAGCGGTTTTGCTCCGCAACTGCTCGATGCCGGCGCGTTCGGCGAGACCATCTACATGGTGGTCGGCTTCATCCTGCTCGGTCTCTCGTTCGGCCAGTCCTCGGGCGCGATCGCCTCGAACTTCAAGCAGGCGTATCGCTACACGGCCTCGGCGCTGACCTCGGACATGGCCTGGCTGTTCGGCGCCGGTTTCGCCCCGCTCGCCGCACTTCTGCTCGCGACCAATCTCGGCGTCATCGCTTCGGGCGCCTACCTGCTCTCGGGCGCGTTCTGGACCCTGCTGGCGCTCTGGCTCAGCGGCCAGCGCGAGGCGGGGGATATGGACGCGGGCGGCTAAATTCACCAGCACGTCGTCCTGGCGAAAGCAGGACCCATTGCCCTCCACTGAGAGTTGTTGAAGCACGCTGGAGCTACCAGCGTGCCCATTCCGGTATCCTGTGGTTGTGGGTCCCGGATCTGCGCTTACGCTTGTCCGGGACGACGGCGGAGTTTGCGGTCGCGATTGCGCTAAGCGCGCCTCAATCCGTCACGATCTTCACGCGGTCGCGGACCTTCACTTGGGCGTTGCGATCGAGCCCATTCAGCACGCGAAAACGCTCGGCGGGGTGATCGACGCCGGCCATGCGGTGGGAAAGCGATTCCGCGGTGTCGCCGGGCTGCACGGTGATGACCTTGATGCGCAGGGGACGGGCGGCCTGGATTTCTTCGAGCGTCAGGCGGCGGAATGAGTTGACGGTCTCGCGCGCGTTGCGCTCGCTCTCGGTCGACTTTTGTCGTGTCGCGAAGATGAAGCGGTAGACGTCGCTACCGAAGCGCAGCGCATAGACCTTGAACTGCCACTGATCGCCCTTGGCGGTGGCGGAAGCGGCCGGAAAGCCGTTGATGGTGACGTCTTCGGTGGAGGGTTTCTCGACGCCCTCCATCCAGCCCGAATTGAGGTAGTCGCCGAGCGACTGCTCGGCCGGCACCCGCACCACATCGAAGCGCATTGCCTGCGAGCCGCCCTCGCGGACGCCGATCACCGCCTGTGCGGTGTTGTCGAGCGTAAAATTGTCCGGCGCCTGGAAGGTGAAGCCGAGCTTTGGATGCAGGAAACGCCGGCCGCGGACAAAGCCTTCGCTGGGATCTTCGCCATAGACGAGGTTGTCGATCGCGGCGAGATAGCTCTCGCGGTCGCGCTCGCCACCTTCCGGAGCAACGTATTGCCGCGCGATCGTCTGCGCGTTCTGCACGCGCTCGGGCGTTGCCGGATGCGACGAGGTGAAATCCTGGGCGCGCGGATCGAGCGAGGTCTTGCCGGCCTTGAGTTCGGCATTGCGCTCCATCGCCGAGAGGAAGCGGGCCGCACCATAGGGGTCGAAATGCGCGCGGGCGGAAATGCCGACACCGATGCCGTCAGCCTCGAACTCCTGATTGCGCGAAAAGCTCGCCATGGTCAGCTTGGTCTTGGCGAGCGCGAGCGCGGTGAGATCGGGATCGGTGCTCATGTCGGTGACGACGCGGGTAACGATCGCGGCCTGGCGCGCCTGGTCCTCGCGCATCGCGGCATGCTTGGACAGCACATGCGCCATCTCGTGGCTCAGCACCGAGGACAATTCCGAGGTGTCGCTGGCCAGCGCGAGCAAGCCGCGCGTGACATAGAGCTGGCCGTTCGGCAGCGCGAAGGCGTTCACGGCGCCGGAATTGAGGATGGTGACCCTGTAGCCTTGGTCGGGACGATCGGAGGCGGCAACCAGCCGGTCGACGGTCTTGCTGACCAGTGATTCGAGCCTGGGGTCGTCATAGGCGCCGCCATAGCTCGCCAGGATGCGCTCGTGCTCCTTTTCTGTGGCCGGCGTCTGGGCGACGGCCGGCTTCGGCTTGGGCATCGCGACCATCGGTGGCGTTGCTGCGGCCTGGAACCGGTTCATGTCGCCGCAGCCGGCGAGGGCTGTGCCCAGGACAAGGCATAGCACGGCCGGCGCAGCCCGCAGGCGGCGGCCATCACCTCGTCCGTGCCGTTCTAGCACCCCATTCACGTCGCTTAACCCGTGCCTGGCCCCTTAGGGCCTTACCCCGTTCGGCTCGTTTGCGCCCAGCAACTCGACCTGTCCCACCCGGAGCACGTCAATACGCGGCCCCGTCGTCCCCTCAACCCAGCCCCGGACTCGAATACGCCGATTTTCCAGGGACTTAAGGGCAATCCCGGCGCTTTCAAACGCCGGTAGCGTGCGCCTTGAAATAGTCGCGGCAAAGCCACGTGTCCAGTTCCGTCCGAAGTTGAGGTAGGTCACTGCCCCAGCTTGCCGGACCGACAGGACTTTGCCCTCGACCACCATAAAGCGCCCGATCCCGGCCAAAATATCGTCCGGACTTTCCGCGTTTTTTATGGCCGACGGGTCAGCCCAATTGCCCTTTTTTTGGCGCCGCGCCTCGGCCTCGGACGACATCAGGGCCGCCGCGCAGTCCTTGTCCGCGATCTCGGCCGAGACGAGTGCGTCGCCCTGGGCGAGCAGCATCTCTTGCACCGAGGTGTCAGCCTCGCCGATGAACACGAGCGCCGCCTGGCGGCCATAGCGGTCGGGTGTGTCGTCAGTGCCGCGCAGCGCCACGTCGCGGCCGACAAGCTGCGATGTCAGCGCCTGCCTCGTCGATGTCGTCGCCTCGATGCCGGTGAGACGGATGTCGCGGCCATCGTCGAGACGCACGTTGCGCGCGTCGACAATTGCGGCGACGCGGCCTTCGCCCTGGGACTCGAATTGGCAGGGGCTCGCGAATGCAGTGATGCACGAGCCGAGAAGGAATGCTGCGGCAATGAGGATGGATCGTCGCGTCACGTTGCCCGGAGAGGTTGCGTCAAGCGTCAATCTTAACTCAAGCGTAGTCGGTCGCGAAGAGGCTTCGACTCGATCCGCCCGCGAGGTACGGGTGTGACGTTGCCGCGTGACCTCACACTCCGCCAGTGCGAACGTAGCGAAGCAATCCAGAATCCCATCTCGGAAGGACTCTGGATTGCTTCGCTTCGCTCGCAGTGACGATGTGGAAGCATTTCGCCCCACGCCACCATTCCGCTTTGCGGAAAACATGCATGTCAATCGCATCTGCGTAACGCACCTGCGCTTGCTGCGCTCTCGCGCATGCGGCATGATTGTGGCAACAGCAATAACCAAGCCGCCATCAGAGGCAGGCGATCAAGGGAGGTCTTTTTCAATGAAGAGAATTTTGTCGGGCATTTTTGCCGCGTCGTTTGCGCTGAGCGTAAGCGCCGCGCAGGCCCAGGACAAGCCGCCACTGAAGATCGGCGGCATCCTCGACATGTCGAGCCTTTACGCCGACATCACCGGTCCGGGCAGCGAGACCGCGGCCAAGATGGCGGTCGAGGATTTCGGCGGCGAGGTGCTGGGCCGCAAGATCCAGGTGCTGGCGGCCGACCATCTCAACAAGGCCGATCTCTCGGCGAACATTGCCCGCGACATGATCGACAACCAGGGCGTCGAGATGATCTACGACGTTGCGGCCTCCGCAACTGCACTTGCCGCTGCCGAGATCGCCAAGGCGCGCAACAAGATCATCATCTTCAACGGGCCCGGCTCGATCCGCCTCTCCAACGAGGCCTGCGGTCCCTACACCGTACACTATGTGTTCGATACCTTCGGCCAGGCCAATGTCACCGGCCTCGCCGCCGTGAAGTCGGGCCTCGACACCTGGTTCTTCCTCACCGCCGACTATGCCTTCGGCCAGGATCTGGAGAAGGACACCAGCGCCGTCGTCACCAAGACCGGCGGCAAGGTGCTCGGCAGCGTGCGCCACCCGCTCAATACGTCAGATTTCTCGTCGTTCCTGCTTCAGGCCCAGGCCTCCAAGGCCAAGGTGATCGGGCTTGCCAATGCCGGCGGCGACACCGTCAACGCCATCAAGCAGTCGGCCGAGTTCGGCATCATGAAAGGCGGTCAGAAAATCTCGCCGCTGCTCGCTTTCGTCACCGATATCGACTCGATCGGACTGGAGACGGCACAGGGTCTGCTGCTGGCGGAAGCCTTCTACTGGGACCTCAACGACGACACGCGCGCATTCTCGAAGCGCTTCACCGAGCGCATGAAGAGGCCGCCGACTTCGGCGCAGGCCGGCGTCTATTCCTCCGTCATGCACTATTTGAAGGCGGTGAAGGCAGCCGGCACGACGGACTCCGCCGCTGTTATGAAAGTGATGAAGGAGACACCGATCAACGACTTCTTTGCCAAGAACGGCAAGATCCGCGAGGACGGCCGCATGGTGCACGATATGTACTTGTTCGAGGTGAAGAAGCCGTCGGAGTCCAAGGGCCGCTGGGACGACTACAAGCTGCTCGCCACGGTGCCCGGCAACGAGGCGTTCCAGTCGTTGGAGCAGTCGCGCTGTCCACTGGTGAAGAAATGACGGCGCGAGCCGTCGTCACGACAAGCGCGCCCAGCAATAAATCGTCATCCCGGGGCTCGCGAAGCGAGAACTATGATGCGCAATTGCGCATCTGAGGATCCATCGGGCCGCATTGACTGTTGAGACATGGATTCCGGGCTCGCGCTAAGCGGCGCGCTCCTGAATGACGGAGCAAAACAACAACAAGGGAGACACCCATGAGCAACGACATGGTCCTGCAAACGCTCGAAGGCGGGCTGCTCACCATCACCATGAACCGCCCCGAGCGCAAGAATGCGCTCAATCCGGATATGGTGCGCGGGCTGGTCGAGGCGGCGCGGCGCGCGGCCGATGATCCGGAGGTGCGCGCGGTGCTGTTCAAGGGCGCCGGCGGTTTGTTCTGCGTCGGTGGCGACGTCAAGTCGATGGCGGAGGGCCGCGCGCCGCTGCCGTTCGAGCAGAAGCTCGCAAACCTGCGCCGCGGCATGGAGGTCTCGCGCATTCTGCACCAGATGCCAAAACCCGTGGTGGCGCAGCTCGACGGTGCCGCCGCCGGCGCGGGCCTGTCGATGGCGCTGTCCTGCGATCTCCGGGTCGCCTCGGAGTCCTGCAAGATCACCACTGCTTTCGCCAAGGTCGGCTTTTCCGGCGATTACGGTGGCACCTATTTCCTGACCCAGCTGCTCGGCAGCGCGCGGGCGCGGGAGCTATATCTGACCTCGCCGGTGCTCACCGCCAAGGAAGCGCATGCGATCGGCATGGTGACGAAGGTCGTCCCCGACGCCGAGGTCGATGCCGCCGCGCATGAGCTCGCGCTGTTACTGGCGCAGGGACCATCTATCGCGCTTGGCTTCATCAAGCGCAACATCAACAATGCCGAGCATCTGGCGCTGGAAGATTGCTTCGACGGCGAGGCGATCCATCACACCCGCTGCGGCGACACCGAGGACCACAAGGAGGCCGCAAAGGCCTTCGTCGAGAAGCGCAAGCCGACCTTCAAGGGCGCATGACGATGGCGCCCTATATGCGGCTGCGCCAGATTTGCCTGGTCGCGCCGCAGCTCGCGCCCGTGATCTCCGACATCGCGCAGATCATGGGCCTCGCGGTCTGCTATCGCGACGGCAACGTCGCAAAATACGGCCTGGAAAACGCGCTGCTTCCGGTCGATACGATCCTGCTGGAAGTCGTTGCGCCGTTCAAGGGCGGCACCACGGCCGGCCGCTTCATCGAAAAGACCGGCGGCCGCGGCGGCTATATGGCGATCTTCTGCTGCAACGATCCGGACGAACGTGGTCGCAACGCAAACGCGATCGGTGTGCGCACGGCCAACGTCATTGATCACGCGCCTTATCGCGGTGTGCAGCTCCACCCCCGCGACTGCCGCGCCGCCTTCATCGAGTTCAACCACACCGAAGGCAGCGATGACATCCTGGGACCGTATCCGCCGGCGGGTCCGAACTGGCAAAAATTCATCCGCAAGGATGTGACGCAGGCGCTGACGGGTGTCGAGATGCAGAGCCCGGACCCGATAGGGTTGGCGGCGCACTGGAGCAAGATCATCGGTGTTGTGCCGAGTGGCGACGGCGCTGCCGAACTGAAATTGCCAAATGCCAACTTCCGTTTCGTCAGGGGTGCGGGCGAGATCATGAGCGCGCTGGAGTTTCGGGTGGCCGATGTGGCGGGTGTGCTGCATGCTGCCAGGGCGAAAGGGCTTGCGGTTGCGGGCAATGAGTTCCTGCTGGGCGGGGTGACGTTCCGCGTCGGTTGATTGCTTGGTAGTGATCCGTCACCCTGAGGTGCTCGCCTCTTCGGCGAGCCTCGAAGGGGCGACGGCCACCGGCGGGGCCGTTCATCCTTCGAGGCTTCCTGGAGCGGCGAAGGCGGATGTTTTGGCGCTGTCGCAGCTGATTGCGGATATCTCCGTTCTTGCCGCGCGGCATGCGGCGGAGATTGCGGGGATCGAGCTCAACCCGGTGCTGGTGCATCCGGAGGGACAAGGTGTGACGATCGTCGATGCGCTGGTGGCGGGGCGGAAGTAGTTAGCCACATACGCCCGTGTCGTCCCGGCGAAGGCCGGGACCCATAACCACAGGCAGTGGTTTGGCGAAGGCTCGTGGTTAGCAGCCGCGCGCTGCAACTTCTCCCTGGGGTTATGGATCCCGGCCTTCGCCGGGACGACGGCGGAGAATGTGGCGGCGGCGAACCAGTGCGGCGGGACGTAGCTGCGATCACCGCCCCCTAAAATTCGCCGCGCGCCGCTCTTCGGTGGCCTTCACGCCTTCCTTGAAATCCTCCGTCGCGCGCAGCCTGGTCTGTTCGACCAGCTCGTGGTTGGTCGCGGCCATGACGCGGTCGGCGAGGCCGGCGCGCATCGTGGCGCGGGTGGAGACGAGGCCGAGCGGGGAGCATTCGGCGATCTCGCCGGCGAGCTTCATGGCGGCGGCCTTGACCTGGTCCTGCGGCACCAGCTGGTTGGCGAGGCCCCATTTGACTGCCTCTTCGCCGGTGACGCGGCGGCTGGTGTAGAACATCAGCTCGGCGTTGTTCTTGCCGATCAGCTCGGGAAGCGTCAGGGTCAGGCCGAAGCCGGGATGGAAGCCGAGTTTTGTAAAATTCGCGGAGAAGCGTGCCTCGGGGCAGGTGACGCGGAAATCCGCCGACACTGCGAGGCCCAATCCGCCGCCGATGGCGGCGCCTTGCACGGCCGCAACGATCGGCTTCTTGGCGCGGAAGATGCGCACCGCCTGGATGTAGAGATGATTGATCGGGCCGAGGTTGTCGGCGGGATCACCCTTTGCGTTCTTCTCGGCCTCGCGCGCTTCCTGCGCCTGCCGTGCCGGGTCACCAAAATTGGCGCCGGCGCAGAACGCCTTGCCCTGTGCCGACAGCACCGAGCTGCGGATCTCGATGTCGCGGTCGAATTCGTCGAGTGCGTCTGCGATCTGGTTGATCAGCGAGATGTCGAAGAAGTTGAGCGGCGGGCGGCGGATTTCGATGGTGCCGACATGCCCGACCTTCTCGACGCCGATATCTTTATAGGTGCTCATGATGATCCTCGAAGGTTTAGCGGAGGCCAAGCCCGCGGGCGATGATGCCGCGCAGAACTTCAGTTGTGCCGCCCTGGATGGTGAGTTTCGGTGCGGTCTTGATGGCGAAATCGAGCTGTCGCTCCAGCGTCTCGCGGTTGGTCGCGGTCTCCTCGACGAAGGCGGCGAGATCGCGCACGCGATGCGGAAGCTGCTGCTCCCAGACGGTGCCGATGTCCTTGACGATGGAGGCCTCCACCACCGGCTCCTTGCCGGCCTGCAGCATGCCGGCAACCGAGACCGACATGCGCCGCATGGTGTGGAGTTGGGCAACCAGCCTTCCGATGCCTTCGGCGCTGCGCGTGTCCGGATTGGGACCGACCGCGCGGACAAGCTCGGTCAGCACGTAGTAGGTTTCGAGAAAGCGCTCGGGGCCCGAGCGCTCATAGGCGAGTTCGCTGGTCGCCTGCTTCCAGGCGCCGTCGACTTCGCCGAGCAAGTGATCATCGGGCACGAAGAAGTCGGTGAAGACGACCTCGTTGAACTCATACTGGCCGGTGATCTGGCCGATCGGATTCACCTGGATGCCCGGCTGCTTCATCTTGACCAAAAACTGCGTCAGGCCGTGACGGCGGTTTTCCTTGGTCGGCGGGGAGGTGCGAAAGATCGCGATCATGTAGTCGGCGATGTGCGCCGATGACGTCCATATTTTTGTGCCGTTGATGAGGTAGCCGCCGTCGGTCTTGGTCGCGCGCGTCTTTGCGGCGAACAGGTCCGAGCCGGAGTTCGGCTCGCTCATGCCGATCGCAAAGCAGATCTCGCCGCGGCAGATGCGCGGCAGGATCTCCATCTTGATGTGCTCAGGCGCGTATTTCAGCAGCACCGGCCCGCTCTGCCGATCGGCGACGAAGAAGCGCCGCGTCGGCGCGTTGGCCACGCGCATCTCTTCCGTCACCACATAGCGTTCGAGGAAGGAGCGCTCCTGGCCGCCATATTTCTTCGGCCAGGTCATGCCGAGCCAGCCTTTGGCGCCGACCCGGCGGGAAAATTCCGGCGCGTCGGTGTCTTCGCGGTTGGGCTTGTGCGGATCGAAGGTGCCTGCGGCGATCTCTTCGGCGAGGAAGGCGCGCACTTCCTTGCGCAGCTGTTCGCATTCTTCGGGCAGGCGGATCGGATCGAAACGGAGAGCGGCGGTCATGTGTTTCTCCCCCTGATCAACGCGCAGCCACGAGCGGCCACAATTCGTCGGCGCCGCGATTGGCAACCAGCTTGCCGAGCTCGACGGCCCAGTGGCTTTCCGAACCGAAATCGTCGCGCCAGGCCAGCGCGCGCAGCGAATAGCGGTGCAAAATATGCTCGATGGTGAAGCCGATCGCGCCGTGGACTTGATGCGCGATGGCGCCACCCTTTTCCGCGGCTTCCGCGCAGCGGATCTTTGCGGAGGCGGCTTCGAGGTAGACCTCGTCGTCGAACGATTTTGCGTTCGCGATGGCGTCGGCGGCCGAGGTCGCAGCCGCAAGCGCAGCAGCCGACTCGCCGGCCAAGCGTGCAAGATTGTGCTGTACCGCCTGGAATTTCGAGATCTTCTTCTCGAAGGCGACGCGCTCGTTGGAATAGCGCACGGAGATGTCGAGCATCGCTTCCAGTGCGCCTGCGATCTGAAGGCTGCGCGCGACGCCGCCCATCAGCATCATTGTGGTCTGGTCAAAGCCCTTCGGCGCGGGCTTGATGGTGACGGGCTGGACCTTGTCGAGCGTCACGGTATCGCTGTGGTCGTAGCCAACATTGAGCCCGGCTTCGATCCGGCCCACACTTGCGTCGACCAGCGCGATCGAGGCGCCATCCTTGCCGTGCGCAAGCACCGCAAAATACCTGGCGGCCTTCGCAAACGGCACGCCGCGGGCGCGGCCGGAGAGCGTGCCGTCGGCATCGCGCGTGATACGATCCTTTGGCGACGCCGGCAGCACCGTCATCTCGCCCTCGGGCGAGGCGATCTTCGCCTGCGTCAGCAGCCAGCCTGCCAGCATGGTCTCGGCCAGGGGAACCGAGACCGCAAATCGTCCGGCGGCGTTCAGAAGCGCAAAGCCGTCGGCAAGGCTCGCGCCGGAGCCGCCGAGATCGTCCGGCACCCAGGACAACGGCAGGCCGGCCTCGCTCAGCGCCTGCCACAGCGGCGCCTTCCAGGCGTCTTTCCTGTCGTTGTTGATGGTCTGCGGATCGGCGAGATCGGCGAAGATTTTCTCCGCGGTCTCGACGACGATGTTGTCACTCTCCGCCACAGCGTTCCCCGTGTTTTGCCATTGGCACGCCCTTGTCCGGTGGGCTGGCGCGCGGGCTCTTCTTGCGCCCGATGATCGGAAAAAGCCATGGCCCTGACAAGCGTTGATCGCAGGTCCATCTGCGGTGCCGGCATGGGCAAAGGGATCAATCTCGATTAATTCCGCTTAGCGGAGTTTGCTCGATTTGCAGCGCGCAACAAACTCGCTAAACAAGGCCAGTTCTAAAAGCTTGCATTCAAAACAGGGAAGGAAAACCGGATGGCAAAGGACGGCTTGTGCGCAATCGTGACGGGGTCCGCATCCGGCCTCGGCGCGGCGACCGCGGAAATTCTCGCCCGCAGCGGGGCGCGGCTCGTCATCAACTATTCCTCGAGCCAGAAGGAAGCCGAGGCGACCGCGGAAGTTTGTCGCAAGGCGGGCGCGGCTGAAGTTCTGGTGGCGCAGGGCGACGTCTCGCGCGACGAGGATTGCCGCAAGATCGTGGCGGCCGCCGCCGGTTGGGGCCGGCTCGACATCCTCGTCAACAATGCCGCCACGACCAAGCACGTTGCCCATGCCGACCTCGACGGATTGTCGGCGGAAGACTTCCAGCGCTTGTACGGAGTGAACACGATCGGCCCGTTCCAGATGGTGCGCGCGGCACGCAGCCTGCTCGAGGCTGGCGCGAAGATGTCGGGGCGGCCGTCCGCCGTGGTGAACGTCTCTTCAGTGGCCGGCATCAGCGGCGTCGGCTCATCGATCGCGTATGCGGCGAGCAAGGGCGCGCTGAACACGATGACGCTGTCGTTGTCACGTGCGCTGGCGCCGCTGATCCGCGTCAACACGGTGTGTCCCGGCTATATCGATACACCCTGGTTCACCAAGGGCCGCGGCGAGGCGGGCGCCAAGCAGGTGCGCGACAGCGTGGTGGCGAAGGTGCCGCTGAAGGTCGCCTCAACCGCGGAAGACATCGCGCAGCTCGTCTGCTTCCTGGCGATGCCGGCGTCGAGCAACATGACCGGCGAGGTCGTGCGCATGGATGCTGGTATGCATTTAATTGCGTGATGCGTTCGTCGAGCGCGGCAAACACAAGCGTCGTCCCGGCGAAGGCCGGGACCCGTAACCACGGGGAGTCGTTTGGCGAAGGCTCGGAGTTGTCAGTCTTCGCCAAACTACTCCCTGTGGCTATGGATCCCGGATCTGCGCGCGCTTGAGGCGCGCTTGTCCGGGCCGACGAAGACTGAAACCTACCCCTTGATCACGCCACTGGCCACCAGCCGGTGCCAGATGAACAGCACCACCACCGCGCCGATCGTGGCCATGATGAAGCCGGCACCCTGGTCCGGACCGTAGTGGCCGATGGCCTGGCCGATGAAAGTCGCCAGAAACGCGCCGACGATGCCGAGGATGGTGGTGAGGATGAAGCCGCTCGGGTTGTTCGGCCCCGGCGCGAGCCAGCGTGCGATGAGGCCGGCGATGAAGCCGACGACGATGATCCACAAGATGCCGCCCAAGCTCATGTTCGTGCTCCCCTCGTTTTGATTTAAATCAGACTCGGTCCGAAAGCTCGTTTTCGGTCGGCAGCCGTCCATCCGGCGTCAAATGGTCGATCACCTGCGGCAGATATTGGCTGAGGCCGGAGAGCAGCTCGTCGCGCGACAGGCCGCTCTGGGCGGAGAGGCTCTGGATCTGGTCGGCGCCGAGCGCGTTGGCGAGATCGCCGGGTGCGATCGCCTTGTTCTCGCCCTTGCCGACCCAGCTGTTCGCGGTCTCGCCATGGCCGCCCTGTTGGAGCTGGTTGAGGAGATCGCCGAGCCCGCCGCTGAGCACGCTGCCGGCTGCACCGCCCGCGAGCAGGCCCCCGAGGCCGCCCTTCATAAGGTCACCAAGGCCGCCACCACCGCCAAGCGCGCCTCCGAGGCCGCCACCTGCACCAGCATTCACCGGCGGGGGGAGGTGCGTCGGCGCCGGGGACGGCTGTGGCGTGCTGCCGGATTGGTTGCCCGTCAAATGCTTGAATGTCTTCCAGGCGAGCAGGCCGAGGATCGCCATGGTCATGGGCGACATGCCGCCGCTGGAAGAAGATTGTGAGCTTGGCGCGCTCGGGCCACGCGGGCCGTTCTGCATGCCGTTGAGGACGTCGAGTAAACCCATGGCGTTCTCCTGCCGGTAACAAGCCCCTTTCGGAAACATATGAGGCTCTCATGACGGTTACAAGGCGAATGCGCCGCAACCGCGCGATGGGCAGCAGACACAGCCTCTGCTATCGAGGGCGAGTCGTTAAGGGGAGCAAGCTCAGGTGGTTACGGATCGATCGATCGTGGTGGCCGGTGCGGGCGCCATCGGCTGTTTCGTCGGCGGCATGCTGGCGGCCTCCGGCCGCCGCGTCGCACTTTTGGCGCGACCGCGGGTCAAGGCCGAGATCGAGCGGTTTGGCCTGCGGCTCACCGATTTCGACGGCTCCGAGAAAAAGCTAGGTACCGGCCAGTTAGCGCTGTCGGAGGATCCTTCGATCTTCCACAGCGCCGGCATCGTGCTGGTCACGGTGAAGAGTGCCGACACCGCAGATATCGCGGATCAGATCGCGCAGCTCGCGCCGCAGGATGCCGTCATCGTGTCCTTGCAGAACGGCGTGGGCAACGTTGCCCTGCTGAACGAGCGCCTCGGCGGCCGGCGGGTGCTCGCCGGCATGGTGCCGTTCAACGTGATCGCGATGGGCGAGGGGCGCTTCCACCGCTCGACCTCCGGCGACATCCATGTCGGCGAAGATGCGGACAACACCGCCGCGGCACTCTCGGTGCCGGGTCTTGCGATGCGCGCGAGCCGCGACATCACCGGCGTCCAATGGGGCAAGCTGATCATCAATTTGAACAACGCGCTCAGCGCATTGTCCGACATGCCGCTTGCGGCGCAATTGGCAAACCGCGAATGGCGAAAGCTGTTCGCCGACCAGATGGCGGAGGGCTTGCTTGCGATGAAGGCCGCCGGCATCACGCCGGTGTCGGCGACGCCGATCCCGGCGAACTGGATGCCGACGCTGCTGAAATTGCCGGATACTATCTTCAACCTGATCCTGGGAAAGACCATGAAGATCGATCCGGAGGCGCGCTCCTCGATGTGGCAGGATCTGAAGCAGGGCCGCAAGACCGAGATCGACTACCTCCAGGGTGCGGTCATCGCACTTGCCGAGCAAAACAAGATCGAGGTGCCGCTGATGCGCCGCATTGTTACGCTGATCAAGGAGGCCGAGACGGCAGGCCAAGGGCCGCCCGGGCTGACGCCGCAACAGATCCGCGGTGCAGCTTGAGTGCGTATGGGGCGACGGGGGGATTCGCGATGAAACATCTGCTGATATTGGGACTCGCGTTGGCCGCGCTCGGCGGTGCCGTCACCTTTGCTCACGCCCGGCCGCCGACCGTCACGAACTCTCCCGGCTACGAGGCGCGCTTGAAGGAGAGCCGTTCGGCGCTTGGCAATTCACCGTCGGCGCCGGCGACTGCGCCGGTGGCCGCGCCCAAGCGCAGCAAGAAGAAGCATCCGAACTGAGGTGTGGCCTCCGCTGTCGTCCCGGACAAGCGCGCCCAAAGCGCGCGCCGATCCGGGACCCCATAACCACAGGAAGAAATTGCGGAGCAAAGCTGGTAACTCCGAGTCTTCGCCAAACTCAATTTCGTGGCTATCGTCCCGGATCTGCGCTTACGCTTGTCCGGGACGACGGCGGAGTTTATGGCCGCAACTCAGCCCTTCTTTGCTGGCTTGCTCGGCGTCGGATTGAACAGCTTCTTCAGCTCGTTCAATCCGTCTGACAGCCGCGGCCATTCGCAGGAGAACGAGCCTTTGGTGCAGTTCGGTCCCTTCGGTCGCGGTTGTGTATCGCCGGCTACGGCCTGCTGCCGAAATTTCGGCCGCTCGACCGGGACGGGCACGCGCGCGACCTCGCTGCGCAGGGTGACCCGCTGGACCTGTTCCTGCTCTTGCTGTTGTCGCGCCATGGCTTCGGCTGCGGCATTACTGCGGCGCTGATTGGCGAGGTAGGCGGTGTAGGATTCGTCGATCTTCTTCTGCTCTTCCGGCGTCGGATTGGGGCCGGCGATGTCGAAGGTGCGGTCTTGCAGGAAGTCGTAATAGGTGTAGCCGCCACCGGCCTTGCGGCGGCCGGCGAACTTGGCGTTGCAGTCGGCAAGCGCTGATGTCTTCTCGGCCTTGGTCGCGGCCTTTTCGGCGGCGTCGGCGCATTCCTCGAAGTCGACCGGCGCGCGCTTCCACCATTGGGCGTGGGCATGCGGAGGCGTCAGCAGAAAAAATCCTGCTGCGGCAACAAGGGGCGCCGCATGACGCGATGCGAACACGAACGACATTCTACGAGAGCATTCCCTGCAAAACTCAACCCGAACTGAGTCGAAGCAGATTTTTGCCCCTTTATCGCCTGCTTGTCACCCATGGAACCCGTCAATTTCGTGTCCGTGCTGCTGACATTTTTTGCTTGACGTGGCGCGGGAGTCACAGCCGCGCGGCATGCGATGCGCGTAGAGTTTTATGGATTTGAATGGAAGGGGACTATTGGACATGAAAGCGCTGGCTGGTCTTGCCGCAATCGCGTTGATGCTGATGTGCGGCCATGCGCGCGCAGCGGACGAGGATGCGCCCAACCGCAAACCGGTGAAGGCGATTGCCGACGCGAGGCTCTCGGTCGGCGGTCAGGGAATTTTGCCGCTCTATCTCTCCAGCGACTGGTCGCTGCCGATGCCGTCGATCTCGCGCGCCATCATCGTGCTGCACGGACGGCTGCGCAATGCCGACGAATATTATATGTCAGCCCACACCGCGCAGCTCGCAGCGGGCGACGACGGCAGGAGCGCGCTCATGATCGTGCCGCAGTTTTTGGCGGAGATCGATATCGACGCGCACAAGCTGTCCGCGGACACGCTGCGCTGGTCGCTGGAGGGATGGGAGGGCGGCGATGCCGCGCTTGCACCGAACCCGGTCTCCTCATTCGAGGCGCTCGACGCGATCCTTGGCAAATTGTCTGACCGACGCATCTTTCCAAACCTGAAGCAGGTTGTGGTTGCCGGCCATTCCGGCGGCGGCCAGGTGGCGCAGCGCTACGCCATCGCCGGCAAGGGCGAGGCCATGCTGTCGCGCCAGCACATCGACGTCCGCTATGTCGTCGCCAACCCGTCGTCCTATGCGTATTTCAGTGCGGAGCGGCCCGTACCTGAAATCGCCGCATCCTGCGCGGGCTACAACAACTGGAAATACGGCATGGACGAGCGTCCGCCTTATCTTGCGGATGCGACGCCGGCCGCGCTCGAGCGGCGTTATGTCGAGCGCGACGTGATCTACCTGCTCGGCACCCTCGACACCAATCCGGAGCATCCCGCGCTCGACAAGAGCTGCATGGCCAAGGCGCAAGGCCCTTATCGCTACGCCCGTGGCCATGCCTATGTGGACGCGATGGCGAAGCGGGATCATGGCACTCCCAATCATAGGGTCTGGGACGTCGCCGGCGTCGGCCATGACGGCGACAAGATGCTGACCTCGAAATGCGGCCTTGCGGCGCTGTTCGATCTTCCCGGCTGCGGAGCGGAACGGTAAAGCTGATCCCTTGAAGGCGGGCACCTTGAAGGGTTGGCTCCGGCTGTTACACTTCGTGCTGCGACGCGCCTTATCGTGAGGCGACGCCAAGAACACGAATTGGAAACGCCTGATGCTGCTGCCCCTGTCCGACGTGCCGCGCTGGTACGCGCAACGCAAGCCGCAAGGCACGATCGCCGTCCGCCATGGGCAGGACACGCTGACATGGGATGAGCTCGAACGCGGCGCCAACCACCGGGCGCGGGCATTCGCTGCCAAGGGCGTCAAGCCCGGCGATTTCGTCGCGATTGGGCTGCCCAACGGCAACGCCTTTTTCGAGACCAGCTTTGCGGTGTGGAAGTGCGGGGCGACGCCGACCTCGCTGTCGTGGCGGCTGCCGCGCGGCGAGGCCGCAGCCGTGCTCGATATCCTGAAGCCGGCGCTCGTGGTCGGCGGCGAGGCCGACTGGAACGCGCCGAACCGTCTGCCTGCGGATTTCGTACCGCAGGGTTTTTCGGACGAACCGCTCGATCCGCCGGTCGCGCGCTATTGGAAGGCCATGACCAGCGGCGGCTCGACCGGCCGTCCAAAGGTGATCCTCGACCACCACCCCGCGGTCGTCGACACGGTCACGGCGCTGCCGCTCAACATTCCCTTTGCGGCTTCGCTGCTCAATCCGGGCCCGCTCTACCACAATGCGCCATTCATCCTGTCGCACTACGCGCTGTTCGGCGGTGGCCAGCTCACCGGCCTCGTCAAGTTCGACGCCGAGGAGACGCTGCGGCTGATCGAACGCGAGCGCGTGCAATGGGTCAATTTCGTTCCGACCATGATGCACCGGATCTGGGCGCTGCCCGAGAACGTGCGCAATTCCTACGACGTGTCGAGCTTGCAGACCGTGTTCCACATGGCGGCCCCGATGCCGCCCTGGCTCAAGGAGAACTGGATTGCCTGGCTCGGGCCGGAGCGGGTCTGGGAGCTCTATGGCGGCACCGAACGGCAGGGCTCCTGCATCATCTCCGGCACCGAGTGGCTGACGCACAAGGGCTCGGTCGGCAAGATCGGCGAGATGGCGAAACTGCGCATCCTCAGTGAGGGCGGCAACGACGTTGCGCCGGGCGAAACCGGCGAGATCTATTTCCTCAACAATGATGGTACCGACGCCACCTATCACTATCTCGGCGCCGAGCCGAAGCGCCGAACGGACGGCTGGGAATCGCTCGGCGATATCGGCAGGCTGGACGCCGAAGGCTATCTCTATCTCGGCGACCGTCTCGCCGACATGGTGCTGCGCGGCGGCGCCAACATCTATCCGGCCGAAGTCGAGGCTGCAGTCTCCGCCTGTCCCGGCGTCCGATCCTGCGTGGTGGTGGGATTGCCCGATCCGGAATTCGGCCAGCATGTGCACGCCATCATCGAGGCTGATCCGGGCGCGGACGGCCAGGCGATTGCCGACGCCATGGCGGACTTTTTGAGCGACAAGCTCAGCCGCTACAAGCAACCGGAGAGCTTTGAAATCGTCAGCGCACCGCCGCGTGATGATTCCGGAAAAGTTCGTCGCACACTGTTGCGCGACGAGCGCGCGGCGTGGATGAAGGAGGGGCGCGCGTTCCGGATCATTCCGTCGAAGGCCCGGGCGCACGTCGACTGAGACATCAAGGAAGGACCGAACTGCATGACGATTACCATTGCTGCCAACAGCGTGCCGAAGCCGCCGGCCGATATCATCGAGGGATTCAGGGTCGCGCCGACCTCGATCATTTCAGACAATCTTGGCCGGCTGCCCGGCGCGGTGGGGCTAAAGCCCTATCACCGCGGCGGCAAGCTGGTGGGAACGGCTTTCACGGTGCGAACTCGGCCGGGCGACAATCTCGCCATCCACCGCGCGCTCGAGCTGGTCGGACCGGGTGATGTCATCGTGGTCGATGGCGGCGGCGATGAGACCCGCGCGCTGGTCGGCGAGATCATGAAGAACATCGCCCAGTGGCGCAAAGCGGAAGGCTATGTGATCGATGGCGCAATCCGCGATGTCGCGGCCTTCACGGCGGACGACTTTCCCTGCTTCGCCCGGGCAGTGATCCACCGCGGGCCTTACAAGAATGGCCCCGGCGAGATCAACGTGCCGGTCTCGATCGGCGGCAGCGTGATCTCGCCCGGCGATATCGTGGTGGGTGACGAGGACGGCGTGGTGTCGTTTCCGGCCGCCGGCGCAGCAGCGCTGCTGGAGGCGGTACGGGCCCAGATCACGCGCGAGGAGGAGACGCTGAAGGCCATCCGCGAGGGCCGCTACCAGGGCTCCTACGGCAAATCCTGATCGCCGCAAGGCTTGAGTCTGGCAACGGACAAGTGGATGCGAACCGACGTCGGCCGCTGCAGCTTTCGAAAGTAATTTCAAAACATTTGTTTCGGCCAAAGCTCTTTATGCGGAGGTTACCTCAAGTGACGAGGAATTACGCGTTCGTCCTGCCTGGCTTTCTCCTTCTGTTGGTCTCTGGAAGCAACGAAGTTGGTTCATGGGAGATGTCGCGTCTTGGTCCCGACCGCGCGCCAACGCCCATTGTTGATGGCCGTGGAGCCATCAACATTCATCCCATGCCGCCGATCGTCACTGTCGGGTCGGCGGATACAGACCGGCGAATGACGGAAGAGGCCTACGCAAAAGCCAACGGTCTCTCCCCAGACGAGGTCAAAAATCGTTTTCGGCAAGTGGAATCATACGATGCCCCGGTGGATCCGGTAGCGCTCAAGTCACCGGCGCGCGCGACGTGATCACGACGGCGGCTCACGCGTTTCGGGACGTTTGCAAGCCCCCAACGTCGCCTGACAAGTGTACATTCGAATACTATTTGGGGGCGGAGAGGCGGACCGTTCCTTTGTCGGCGAGCTTATGGATGGGTACATGCTTTGATAGTGGGTCGAGAGCGGTTGTCGGCGATTGGGCAGTCGCAAAGCTCCAATTTCCCGCAGAGGTGACACCTTACGAAATCTATGAACCGCCTGAAATTTTGGTTGAGCTGGAGCGTGTCCTGGCGATTGTCGGTTACGACATTGAAGCCACAGGAAAGACAGACAGATACGGGCCCTTCAACAAGACGATGCAGGAATGCCAAGTGCGCGACGTAAGGGACTGGTCGATATTTGAAACGAACTGCGAGTTCACAGTTGGGGCATCAGGTAGCGCCCTGTTTCGTCTGTTGGGCAGTCGGATGACCTTGTTCGGCGTTCTTAGTGGAGACTATCACGACAAGGAATATTGCCCACGAGGTAGCTGCGAGTTCAAGAGTCGGAAATGGTCGAGCGTGTACGTGACCTTGAAAGGTGAGTTCAAAGACCGGCTCTTGGCCACCGTGCGTCTGTCTACAGCAAAATAGAATGCAGAAGGGGAGATTGGCGTGAGCCAGAAGGACGAATTCCACAATATCGACGATGCCAGCGACGGGCTGTTTCGCGAGCTTGCGCCGGGGCTGACCACGCGCATCTTCTCCGGCGAGCAGGCGATGCTGTCGGTGGTGACGCTGGCGCCGCATGCACAGGGCACGCTGCACCACCATCCCGAGGAGCAGTGGGGCGTGCTGCTCGACGGCTCCGCCATCCGCGTCCAGGGCGACGAGGAAATTCCGGTGAAGAAGGGCGATTTCTGGCGCACACCCGGCAATGTGCCGCACACCATGCGCGCCGGACCCGACGGCGCCCGCGTGCTGGACATTTTTAGTCCACCTCGGCCCGAATACAAAAAACCGGGGTCGGGGTTCGGGACGACATGAAACGAGCGAAGGGCTTCCGGTCCCGCCCCCGCTTTGATATGAACGGCGCCGGCAACCCGCCGATCGGCGGGTTCCGCGGTCCCGTAGCTCAGCCGGATAGAGCGGCGGTTTCCTAAACCGTAGGTCGGATGTTCGAGTCATCCCGGGATCGCCATTTTGTCATGCGCAATCGTCGCTGTTTGCTACGCTCGTCGGCGTAGAAATTGCTAGAAGCAATGCGCTTCCCTTCCTGGCCTCGCTGACATGCCGGCGCGCCGCACTACCCCATCCGGAGACGACAATGCCTTTCGACTTGATCCTGCGCGGCGGCCGTGTGGTCGACCCGTCCCAGAAGCTCGATGCCGTGACCGATGTGGCCTTTGCCGGCGGCAAGGTCGCGGCGGTGGGCAGCGCTTTGAAGGCGGATCCGGGCACGGAGGTGCGCGACGTTTCGCGCTTCATCGTGACGCCGGGGCTGATCGATCTCCACACCCATGTCTATTGGGGCGGCACCTCGCTCGGCATCGATGCCGAGGAATTCTGCCGCACCTCCGGCGTCACCACCTCTGTCGACACCGGCAGCGCTGGCCCCGGCAATTTCGCCGGCTTCCGCAAGCATGTGATCGAGCCGAGCCAGGTCCGCATCCTCGCTTATCTGCACGTCTCGCATGCCGGCATCTTCGGCTTCTCGCACCGGATCATGGTCGGCGAGAGCGAGGAATTGCGGCTGATGAATCCGATCGAAGCGGCCAAGGTGGCGGATGCCAATCGCGACCTCATCGTTGGCATCAAGGTTCGCGTCGGACTGCATTCTTCGGGCACGTCGGGGACCGTGCCGCTTGATATCGCGCTCCAGGTCGCCGACGAGGTGGGCATGCCCTTGATGGCGCATATCGACCACCCGCCGCCGAGCTATGAGGAGGTGCTGGCCCGCCTGCGCCCCGGCGACGTGCTGACCCACGCGTTCCGGCCGTTCCCGAACACGCCGGCGACCGCGCAGGGCACGGTGAAGAAGGCGGTGCTGGATGCGCGTGAGCGCGGTGTGCTGTTCGACATCGGCCACGGCAAGGGCTCGTTCGCGTTCAAGACTGCGCGCGCGATGCTCGCCAACGGCTTCTATCCGGACACGATCTCCTCCGACATCCATCAGCTCTGCATCGACGGCCCGGCCTTCGATCAGGTCACGACCCTGTCGAAATTTTTGTGCATGGGCATGCCGCTGTCCGACGTCATCGCAACCTCGACGGTCAACGCCGCAATGGCGTTGCGGCGGCCCGAGCTCGGCACCCTCAAGCCAGGCAGCGTCGGCGACGCCACGCTGATCTCGGTGAGGGAAGGCCAGTTCGACTATGAGGACGTCGTCGGCGAGCACCTCATCGGTGACCGCAAGATCGTCTCCGAAGGCGTCGTCGTCAGCGGCCGCTGGTGGCATCCGAACTAGGGCTTCGCCTCTTCCCGTGAGAACGAGTAAGAACGGGGAGAACGGAGCTCACTCGTTCTTGTCCACATTCCAGAACATCGGCGTCGCCGGGCCGTCGATCACGCCGGTGAGCGATCTGCGCCATGCGCTCGGCGCCTGGAACTGGCCGAGCGGGACGTAGATCACCTGATCGTAAGCCTCCTTCTGCACGTCGAGAGCGATCCTCTTCTGCTCTTCCGGTGAGGTGGCGCGGGCAAAGGCGTCGCGCAGCTGCTCGAGCTTGGGGTCCTCCGACCAGCCGAACCAGCCGCCCTCCGTGCCCTTGCCGACCATCGCGCCATTGACCAGCGGGTTCATCGAATCGGCGGCGCCCTGGTAGGTGAAGAACATGTTCCAGCCGCCTTCCTTCGGGGACTTCTGGTTGGCGCGGCGGGTGACCACCGTCTGCCAGTCCATCGCCTGAAGGTCGACCTTGAAACCGGCCTCGCGCAACAGCTGTGCGACCACGACCGGTTGCGCTTTCAGCAGGATCTGATCGGTCGGCGCCAGGATCACCACGGGCGTGCCGTCATAGCCGGCCTCGGCCAACGCCTTCTTGGCGTCCGCCATGCCGTTGCCCTTGATCAGGGTCTCGCCGCCGGCGTCGCTGGCCAGCGGCGTATCGCAGATGAAGAATGCGCCGCAGAACTTGTAGTATTTGGGATTGCCGATCTGTGCGTCGAGCACGTCCTTCTGGTTGATCGCGAGCAGCGCGGCGCGGCGGATCTTCACATTGTCGAACGGCGGATGCAGGAAGTTCATCCGGCCGAACGATTGGAAGCCGAATTTGTTCAGGATTGTCACGTTGATGTCCGGATTGGACTCGAGCGTGGGCAGCAGGTCGAACGGCGGCGTTTCAACGAAATCGACATCCCCGGATTGCAGCGCGTTGAGCGCGGTCTGTGCGTCCGGCATCGTCAGCCACTCGACACGGTCGACCTTGACCACCTTGCCGCCCGATGTCCATTCGGCCGGCTCCTTGCGCGGCACATACTCGGTGTTCTTGTCGTAAACGGCTTTCACGCCAGGCTGGAATTCGGCAGCCACGAATTTGAACGGGCCGGAGCCGATCTGCTCCGGAATCTGCTTGGTGATCGGCGTCTCCGCAAGCCGCTTGGGCATCATGAAGGCCACGATCGACGATGGCTTGGCGACCGTCTCCAGCACAAGGCCATAAGGCTCCTTCAGTTTGAGGACGATCGATTTGGCATCTGCGGCTTCGATGCCTGCCGTGAAGTCCATCAGCTTGCGCGCCATGCCGTCGACGCTGGTGCCCCAGCGCTTCAGCGAGGCGACGCAATCCTCCGCCGTCACCGGCGCGCCGTCATGCCACTTCAGGCCGTCGCGCAAGGTGAAGGTGTAGGTCAGCTTGTCCGCGGACACCGTCCAGTCGGCCATCTGCGGCCGCACCTTGAAGCTGGAATCGATGCCGAGCAGCGTATCGTAGACCATGTAGCCATGGTCGCGGGTGATGATCGCGGTCGTGAAGCCGGGATCGGTGATGCGGAGGTCCGACTGCATCACCGCAATCAGGATCTTCTTTCCGCTCGCGGCAGATGCAACCGACGTCCAGGCAGCGGGAAGTGCCGATGGCGCAACAGCCGCAAGCTGAAGCAGTTTCCGTCGCGAGACGTGAACCATTCGCAATTCTCCCGAGCTGACGCAAACGAGACCAGATGGCGGCTGCCGATGAGGGGCAGCGTATGGCGGGGAGCCACACGTGACAAGCAGGGTTGCTTCCACCGATCTGAATTCGTTGCGGACCAAGCAAGGGCTGTGCCGCCGAAGCCGGCGGCGCAAGCAGGCCGAAGCCGTCTCGCTTTTGACGGACGCTCCAGTCAGTCGCGTCCAGCCTCCATGATCGCCTTGGCGAGACGCGTCGGATCGGAGAAGCACAATTCGTGGCTTCCCGGCACCTGCACCAGGCGGAACAGGCCGAGCTTCTCCGACAGCCGGGGATGCCAAGGATAGCCGTGCGGCAGCGCGGTGTCTTCGGTGCAGTTGATGTAGGATTTTGCCAGCGGCATCTCCGCCGGATTGGTTTTCAGCGCAATCTTGTCGCTAAAGGTCTTCAGTGGATGCGGATTGAGGATGTCATAGGCCTTCTGGGCCAGATCGAGATCGGCATCATTGATGAACGCCTCGCGCCAGATCGGGAACGGCAGCACCACCGAGCCGTCGCCACGCTCGGCCGCAATCATGTCGAACAGGCCGATATAGTTCGGCGGCACCATGTCGTTGAGCGACTCGCCATTGTTGGGCACGAACGCATTCCAATAGACGAGGCGGCGGATACGCTCCGGCGCGAGGTCGGCGACGCCGGTGATGACCATGCCGCCATAGGAATGGCCGAGCAGGATCACGTCCTTCAGATCGTTCTCGGCGAGGTAGTCGACGATCGACTGGATCGCTTCGTTCAGCCCCGTCGTCTTGGAGTCGCCCGGACGGTTGCCCTTGATCGTCGGGGTGTAGACCTGATGGCCGGCGGCGCGGATCGGTGCCGCAACAGGCTCGAACTCGGCGCCGGTGTGCCAGGCGCCGTGCACGAGAACGTAGGTAGACATGTTGTTGCTCCTTCGGAAGACTGGTTAGATCGGTGCGGCAATGGCCTTGCCGGCTGAAACGTCGGTCCTTCCCTGCTGCCGCCATATTGAACCGGTTCGCGAGGCAGCGCGCTTGTCTGACGCTGAACCGGATTGGCCTCGGAGTGAACTGATGGAGCAGGTCAACCCCGCAAGCCGGCCCCGGCACGTCATCTGGAACACTGCCGAGACCCGACCGGACGAGCAGTTCTCCTATTACCGCGAGGCGATCTGCCAGGCGTTCATGAACCTGACGCCGGAGACGGCGACGACCTCGCGCTTTCCGGCCAAAGTCGAGGCTATCAAGGTCGGCAACGGTGCAATCAACCGTGTGGTCTTTCCCGAGCACACCGTGCATCGCTCGCGCGCCGATATCGCGGCGTCGACCGAGAGCTGCTTCTATCTGAACTTCAAGCTCGCCGGTCGCTGCCGCATGCTCCAGGACGGCCGCGAGGTCAGCCTGTCGCGGGGCCAGGTCGGCATCATCGACAGCGATCATGAGGTGACGCTGCTGCATGATCGCGGTCCGGCGCTGGAGGTCGCGTCGTTCTGGGTGCCGTCGCGTGCCTTGCGCGACCGGCTGCCGCCGTCATTCGATTTCAGGGCCGAGCGCGTGTCCGACGATCCCCATGTCGGTCATCTCATCGTCGAGACCGCACGCTCCCTCAACGCCGGCGCGCTGCGGATGGCGGAGGAGGACAGCATTCGGCTCTTCGACGTGCTGCTCGATCTCGTTGCGCTCGGCCTGTCGCGCGGCTCGTGGGCGCAAACGGCGGAAGCCGCAAGCTTTGCGGACGCCACCGTGCTGGCGCTGCGCCGCGCCATTCATGAGCGGCTGCGCCAGCAGGGTCTGACAGTTGCGGCGGTCGCCGGCGCTGTCGGCATCAGCGGGCGCTACGTGCACAAGCTGTTCGAGCGCTCCGGTACGACGTTTTCGGACTATGTCATGGAGCGTCGCCTTGATGGCGCTGCGGCCGAGCTGAAGGATCCGGCGCTTGCCGGCCGCGAGATCGGCACGATCGCCTTCGATTGGGGGTTTTCCGATCTCTCCCACTTCGCCCGGCGCTTCAAGCAGCGCTTTGGATGCCGGCCGCGGGATTGGCGCAGCCGGTGAGAGCGCGGGTCAGCGGCGCCTAAACCTGCTCGCGATAGAATTGCAAAGGCGCGGCGCCTGCCGCCGACAGCCGGTCGGCCGCACTGGGTCCGTGCCCGTGAAATTTGCGCGGGGGATTTGCGCGAGCCGCTGATGCGGGGTGCCCCCCGGACCGTCAAATCCTGCCCAGCGCCATATCTTTGGACACGCCGCCCAAAAAATGTCCTTTGTGCAATTATGCATATCGTGCAAATTTGCAATGAGGAATGCTGTCCAGTGGGATAGAAAGGGATTGATCCATGTTCAGAACGAATTTCGCACGCGGCGCGGCCCTCGGAGGGCTGGCGCTGGTCCTGTCGGCCCTTCCGGCGTTTGCCGGGCCCGGCATATCCGACGATGCCGTCAAGATCGGCATTTTAAACGACCAGTCGGGGCCTTACGCCGACCTTTCCGGGCAGGGATCCGTCGTGGCTGCACAGATGGCCATCGACGAATTCGGCGGAACCGTCCTTGGCAAGAAAATCGAGCTGCTGTCTGCCGATCACCAGAACAAGGCGGACATCGGGCTTGCGAAGGCGCGCGAATGGTTCGATCGCGCCGGCGTCGACGTGATCGCCGATTTCTCGAATTCGTCCGTGGGCTTCGCCGTTCAATCGCTGGCCAGGGATCGTGACAAGGTCACCCTGATCGCGGCGGCTTCGTCGGATTTCACCGGCAAGTCCTGCTCGGCGACATCAGCCCAATGGGTCTACACCAGCTACTCGAACGGATACGGACTGGCGAAGGCGCTCGTGAAATCGGGCTACAGCAGCTGGTTCCTGGTCACGGTGGATTATGCCTTCGGACAGGCATTTGCCGCCGATATCCGCAAGGCCGTCTCGGAAGGCAAAGGGCAGGTCCTGGGCGAAGTCCGGCATCCGCTCAATACCTCGGACATGGGCTCGTATTTGCTACAGGCGCAATCGTCGAAGGCAAAGGTCGTCGCTCTGGCGAGCGCGGGCGCGGATATGGCGACCGGCATCAAGCAGGCCGCCGAATTCGGCATCACCGACCAATCGCTCGTCGCGCCGATCGTGTTCATCACCGACGTCCATTCGCTTGGCCTGGCGGCCGCCAAGGGCCTCAAATTCGTGACGGCGTTCTACTGGGACCGCAACGAGGAGACGCGGGCGTGGTCCAAAAAGTTCTTCGCAAAGCGGAACGCCATGCCGACCATGACTCAAGCCGGCGTGTACTCGGCGGTGCGGCATTATCTGCGAGCGGTCGAGGCGGCGCAGACCGACGAAGGGCAGGCCGTGATGACCAAGATGAAGGAGCTTCCCGTTGACGACATCTTTTCGCGGAATGGGAAGGTCAGGGAGGACGGGCTGATGCTGCACGAGATGTATCTCGTCGAGGTCAAGCAGCCGTCGGAATCCAGGGCACCGTGGGACTACTACAAGATTCTGGCGACAATTCCCGCGGATCAAGCGTTCCCGAGCCTTGAGCAGAGCGAGTGCCCGCTGGTTCGCAAATAGCAGGCGACAACTGCCTGTGGCCGAAGATCCGTAGACGCCTCTCTAATCTTGCATGTCCGGCAAATTGCCTCTAGAGCCAATCTTGAGACGTTCCAAGAGGCTAGGGAGCGCGTGTTGGATCAGGCGCGATTTGTCGCGCGTCAGCTCGGACTTCGAATTCGAGAGGCGCGCCAACTTCGTAAACTCACGTTGCAGCAATTGGGGGCCGACACCAAGCTGTCGGCCGCCTATCTTTCTCGAATCGAAAGAGGTGAGACCGCGACCTCCATCGCGAATCTCATCTCGATCGCGACCCGTTTGAACGTTCCCCTGCGGGACCTCTTCGAGGACACCAACGAGGCCTACGTCCCGAAGCATTATTCGGTGTCGAGGAAGAAGGACCGCAACGATTCAGAGCAAATGTCAGCAAATGGTTACAATTACCACTGGCTCTCTGGCGACCTGACTGAACCCAAGCTCAACGCCTTTCTGCTCGAGTTTCCGGTTACGTCGGAGATCGACGTCAAGCTCCTCTCGCACGAAGGCGAGGAAGTCCTCTATATCCTCGAGGGCCGGATCGAATTCCAGATCGGGTCCGATCGGCTGACGCTGGACGCGGGCGATTGCGTCCATCTGCTCGGCGACAAGCCTCACATGGGCAGGAATGTCGGCAAGAAGCCCGCCAAGATGCTTATGGTCGTGACCCCGTCCGACGTCATCGACATGGCGCCAGCCAAGTCCTCCTGATCACAGCCGACCTAAGCGGCCGCCCTCGGCGCAAATTGCTATAAGAATGAATTTGCATAACATGCAAATTTGTGGATAGTGACTTTTGTCGCCGGGTTGCTCTCCCGGCCGTCACACGGAGCTGGTTCATGCAAAATTTCGTTCAGATGTCGCTTGGCGAGGTCCACCGCTCGGCCAAGGCCGCCTTGCTGTCTCAGGGATTCAGCGAGATCCACGCCCAGGCCATCGCAAACACCGTCACCGCGGCGGAACGAGATGAATGCCGTCACCACGGTCTGTTCAGGCTGCCGTTCTACATGAACGGCCTGCTGTCGGGGCAGGCCTCCGGAGATGCAGAGCCGTCGCTCGTCGAACTGACGCCCAGTGTGGTCAAGGTCGATGCGAAATACGGTTTTTCCCCGTTGGCCCTCGAACGCGGTGACCAGCCCTTGGCCGATAGGGCGAAGGAGCACGGAATTGCCGTGCTCGCGGTGACGAACGCGCTCAACGTTGCCGCGTTATGGCCGGAGGTCGAGCGGCTGGCCGAACGCGGGCTCGTCGGATTCGCATTCGTCGCGGCCAGCCCGTACGTAGCGCCCGCGGGCGGGACGAAGCCGCTGTTCGGCACCAATCCGATGGCATTCGCCTGGCCGCGTCACGACAAGCCGCCGGTGGTCTTCGACCAGGCGTCGAGCGCCTCTGCAAGGGGCGAGATCCAGCTTCGATTGCGTGACGGGAAAGCACTGCCAGAAGGATGGGCCATCGGCCCCAACGGCAAGCCCACGACCGATCCGGCTCAGGCGCTTGCAGGAGCCCAACTGCCCTTCGGCGGCTTCAAGGGCTCGAACATCGCAATGATGGTCGAGCTGCTGGCCGGCCCGCTGGTTGGAGACGTGCTCAGCTTCGAGGCCGGCGAGCGCGACAAGGCGAACACCGGCGCTCCTTGCGGCGGTGAATTGATTATCGCCATCGACCCGGTCCGATGTGTCGAAAACGGCGATCGCGTTGCGCAGCTCAAGCATTCGGAGATGCTTTTCGCGCGTATGCTGGAACAGGACGGGGCCAGGCTTCCCTCTGATCGCCGATATGAAGCGCGCGAGCGGACGGTAAAAGAGGGCGTCACGGTGCCTGTGTCCCTCCATGACCGAATCCAAGCTTATATCGCCGGGAAGCGCGTCGACGAGCGAAACGACTACGAGGGCGATCACCTCACGCACAACAAGCCCATGATAGCCCATCAGCCCGCGTAGGAGGTCTGTCGTGACGACCATCGCCCCCACGGAGAAGACTCGCGTGCGCCGGCGCCCCGAGCGCGCAGCCTATGATCGCCAGGTCATCTACGACATCCTCGATGAAGCGCTGGTGTGCCACATCGGCGTCGCCACGGAAGGTGGGCCGCGCGTCATTCCGACGGCGATCATCCGGATCGGCGAGCATGTGTATGTTCACGGCAGTCCGAACAACCAGCTTCTGACCGCCCTGGCGGATGGTGCGCCTGCCTGCATCACCGTTACGCTGGTCGATTCCGTCGTGGCCGGCAGGTCCGGGTTCGGAATGAGCATGGACTATCGATCCGTCATGATCTTCGGCACAGCGGAGAAGATCGTGGACAAGGACGAAAAGGAGCGCCTGGTCGCAGCCTTCGTCGAAGACATCATGCCGGGCCACATCGTTCGTCCGCCGAAGAAGAAGGAGCTGGCCGCAACGGTCTTCCTCCGGTTTCCCATTTCCGAGGCTTCGGCGAAGATTCGAAACCACGGCGTGGTCGATCCCGACGAAGACCATGCCCTCGACGTCTGGGCGGGTGTCGTACCCCTGAAGCTCGTGGCCGGCGAGCCTCGGAATTGCGGAGACCTCAAGCCGGGCATTTCCACGCCGGACTATGCGAAACGCTACAAGAGGCCATCAACGAAATAGCCGACTACAGCGACCGCGCGATCAACAGCTTCATGATCTCGTTAGTGCCGCCATAGATCTTCTGGATGCGGGAATCGATGAAGATGCGAGAGATCGGGTATTCCTGCATGTAACCGTAGCCGCCGAACAGCTGAAGGCATTCGTCGGCGGTCTGGACCTGCTTGTCGGAGCACCAGTATTTCGCCATCGAGGCGGTGACGGTGTCGAGGTCTTTGCGATCAGCCGCTCGATGCACCAGTCGACGAAGACGCGCGCGATCATCGCCTCGGTCTTGCGCTCGGCGAGCGTGAAGGCGGTGTTCTGGAAGTCCATCAGCGGCTTGCCGAACGCCTTTCGCTCCTTGGTGTACTCCGTGGTGAGTTTTATCGCGCGCTCCATCGAGGCGACGGCGCCGACCGCGAGCGACAGCCGCTCCTGCGGCAGCTGCTGCATGAGCTGCACAAAGCCCTGGCCCTCTTCCTTGCTGAGCAGGTTTTCCGGAGGCACCGTGACGTTGTCAAAGAACAGTTCTGACGTGTCGGAGGCATGCAGGCCGATCTTGTCGAGGTTGCGCCCGCGCTTGTAACCGTCGGCGCCCGCGGTTTCGACCACGATCAGCGAGAGGCCCTTGGCGCCGACGTCGCCGGTGCGCGCGACCACGATGACGAGATCGGCGGCCTGGCCGTTGGTAATGAACGTCTTCTGGCCGTTGATGACGTAGGAATTGCCCTGTTTCTTTGCCGTGGTTTTCACCGCCTGCAAATCCGAGCCGGTGCCGGGTTCGGTCATGGCGATGGCTCCGACCATCTCGCCCAAGGCCATCTTCGGCAGCCAGCGCTTCTTCTGCTCCTCCGAGCCGTAATTGAGGATGTAGTGCGCGACGATGGCGCTGTGCACGGAGACGCCGGTCGTCAACTCCGGCACCGTGCTTTCGAGGTCTTCCAGTACCGCCGCATCATAGGCGAAGGTCGCGCCCAGCCCGCCATATTGCTCCGGCACGCTTGCCAGCAGCGCGCCCATCTCGCCGAGCCCGCGCCAGGCGAAGCGGTCGACCATCTTCTGCTCGCGCCATTTCTCGGCATGCGGCGCCAGGTCCTTGGCGAGATATTTCCGGAACTGGTCGCGGAAGATTTCGAGCTCTTCGGTCATCCAGGCGGAACGATAGGACATGGCGGCCTCGATCGTTGATGGCGATGTGCCCGCTCAGCCGTGCCACAAGGCCAGACGCGGGCGCAAGCCCGCCTTGCTACGCCCGCCGAAGCTGCCAATGATTGTGTCTTGAGGCTGCGTCGGCAGATGCCCTATCCCGCCTGCGCGGTCTTGCCGCCGTCGACGACGAACTGGCCGCCCGTTGTGTAGGGATGATCGTCCGAGGCGAGCACGAGTGCGAAGGCTGCGATCTCTTCCGCGGTCGCCACGCGCTGCATCCCAGGCACATGGGTTTTGGCCCATTGCGCGATGGCCACGTGCCAGGCAGCATCGGGGAGATTTTCCATGCCGGCAAGCCTGCGGATGAACGGCGTGTCCGTGGTGCCGGGGATCAGGGTATTGATGCGGATGCCGTACTGGGCATATTCGAGTGCCGCGGCCTGAACCATGCCGACAAGCCCGCGCTTGGCCGCGGAATAGGCCGAGCGATTCGCGGTCGTGGCGATAGCGTTGGATGACGAGGTGACGACGATCGATCCACCCTTCTGCAGCATGTGTGGAATCTGGTACTTCATCGACAGGAACACCCCGCGCAGGTCGGTATTGATCACGTCATCGAATTCGGCCGCGGTGTACTGATGCAACGGCTTTTCGATGGAGATTCCGGCATTGTTGAAAGCCACGTCGAGCCGGCCATGAAGATCGATCGTCTTGTCGACCAATGCCTTGACCTCGGCCTCGTTGCGGACGTCGGCCCGGACGAACGCCGCGTCGCCGCCGCCCGCCTTGATCTCGTCTTCCACCTTCGCCCCGCGCTCGATATTACGTCCGCAGAACACGACCTTGCCGCCTTCGGCGGCGAACATCAGCGCGGTGGCGCGGCCGATGCCGGAGGTGCCCCCTGTCACGATGATGGCCTTGTCGGCGAAGCGGCGCTTGCCGCTGGGCCTCTGCTGCGGCAGCGTCGCGCCCCGGCCGAGCGCCATGCCGCCGGCAAGGCCGCCGAGGGCACTCGTGAGCATGCCCAGCGCGGCGCCGCCGACCAGATGCCGCCGCTTTACGCGGGAGGTTGCGGTGCTATGCTGCATTTCGGTCATTTCGAACTCCAGGCGGGTCAATCTGAACAGCGTTAAGATGGATAGTCCTCAATCTGAACAGTGTCAAGTTTACGCATGACGAAACCGATCGCGCCCGCGCGCGCCAAGCCGAGCCACAAGGCTCGGAAGCCGGAAGCCGGCTATCATCATGGTGAACTTCAGGAAGCCCTGATCGCGGCCAGCGAAGCCGTTCTCGCCGAGCACGGCGCCGAAGGTTTCACGCTACGCGAGGCCGCCCGCCGTGCCGGTGTGTCCCCGGCCGCGCCGTCGCATCATTTCGGCAATGCGCAGGGCCTGCTGACCGAGGTGGCGATCCGCGGCTATGATGCGCTTGCCGGCGCGCTGCGGGATGCTGCGTCCCGCAGGCAGGATGCGCGCGAAAAACTCCACGCTCAGGGCCTGGCCTATGTCGAATTCGCGCTGAAGCATCCCGGCCGCTTCCAGATGATGTTTGCCAACAAGCGCCTCGTCGCGGACGATTCACGTCTCAGGCAGGCGAGCAGGGCGGCTGGCCGCGAGTTCGAAATCATCATCGCCGAACTCGTCGGCGGGACGCCCAAGCAGGCGAAGACCGCGGCCGCGGCAGCCTGGTCGACCGTTCACGGCTTTGCCAAGCTTGCCCTCGAAGACAAATTCGGTTCAGTGAAGAGCGAGGCCGGATACCGCGAGATTATGACGACGCTCAATCACGTCATGAACTATCTCTGGCCGGCGAGCAGCGCGCGCCGCTAAGAGCAGATCGAGGAGTGAACGCGTCATGACCGCCAAGGCGACAGAGCTCAAGCTCGACATCGAGCGCATCGGCACGGTCTCGGCGATCCTGACCCAGCCGGACAATGTGCGCGCCTGTTATGTCCTGGCGCACGGCGCGGGTGCCGATATGCGGCATTCGTTCTTGGACAAGGTCGCGGCGGGCCTCGCAGATCGCGGCATCGCAACGTTCCGCTTCAATTTCCCCTATACGGAGAAGAAGCAGGGACGTCCCGACCAGCCGGCAGTCGCGCACGCCGCCATCCGCGCGGCGGTCGAGGAGGCGGCGCGGCTCTGCTCCGGAATGAAGCTCGTCGCGGGCGGAAAGTCGTTCGGCGGACGCATGACGTCGCAGGCGCAGTCCAAGACTCCACTGCCGGGCGTAAAGGGGCTCGCCTTTCTCGGCTTTCCCCTGCATGGCGACAACAAGCCGTCGACGGAGCGCGCCGAGCACCTCGACCGTGTCGAGATTCCCATGCTGTTCCTGCAAGGCACGCGCGACCGGCTCGCCGATCTCAGCACCCTCAAGCCCGTGATCAAGGCGCTCGGGGCGAAGGCCACGCTGCACGAGGTCGCAGGCGGCGATCACTCCTTCGCGGTGCTGCGCAAGTCCGGCCGGACCAATGACGGGGCGCTGAAAGAGGTGCTCGATGCGCTCACGGCCTGGATCGACGAACTTGCCTGAGGCTCACGCGGCGTAAAGCCCCTTGTCGCGCGCCTTCTGGATCGCGAGCGCGGCAATCAGGTCGAGCGTCGGCGTCGACAGGCCGGCGGTGCGCGCGAAGGCGGCCGGCGCCTTCACCAGCACGTCGATCTCCATGGCGCGGCCGAGCTCGTAATCCTGGAGCAGCGACGGCTTGTGGTTCGGCGCGGGGCCGCTGCGGGTCACGCGCTTGACCTCGGGAATGAAGTGTTGCGCGATGTCGTTGGCCTCGTTCAGCATGCGCGGAATGACCTCGGCAAACGCGGGATCGTCGCGCACGCCGCGCGCGGTCTGGCCGGTGAGCAGGCACAGCACCGACAGCGACATGTTGGTCAGCAGCTTTGACCAGATCGCCTCGCGGATGTCGGCCACCGGCGGCGATTCAAGCCGCGCGTCGTTCAGAGCGCCACGCAGTTTCGTGATGCGCTCGCAATTGCGGTCGTCGCATTCGCCGATCAGCAGGCGGTTGCGGTCCGGCGTCAGGTTCTGCACCACGCCGGGCGCGATCACCTCGTTGGAGGAGAAGATCACCCCGCCGATGATTCGCTCTTTCGGGATGCAGGCGCGGAGCCGCCCGCCCGGATCGAGGAACGATATGTCCGGCGGCGTCGGGTGCCGCGGGGGCAGGCCGATCCCGTACCACCAGGGAATGCCGTTCTGGGCAAACACGATCGCGGTGTCGTCGCCGAGCAATGGTTTGAGGCTTGCGACCAGCCCTTGAAGTGCGGTGGCTTTCAGTGTGCTGATCACGACATCTTGCGGGCCGAGCTGGGCCGGATCGCCGGAGGCGTTCACCCTGGCCGTAACCTCGGAATCGCCGACCCGCAGCTTGAGGCCGCCCGCGCGCACCGCCTCGAGATGCGCCCCCCGCATCACGCACGAGACCTCGTGGCCGGCGCGTGCAAGCCTGACCGCGAGATGGCTTCCGACGGCGCCCGAGCCGAAAATGCAGATGCGCATAGATGATGTCCCGTTCCTGATCGCTTTGCCTGGTCCTTTTGGCTGCCGCCCGGCGCCACCATGGCACAACCCGCCATGCGATGGGCGCGACCGCCCTACGACGGAAAGATATGGATCAGGGCGCTCGGCCTCGGCCATAGTGCGCGGCAAACAAGATGACCGGAGGATCGCCGATGACTGCCAACCCCGTCCTGTGGACCCTCGACGAACGCGGGGTCGCCACCGTCACGTTGAACCGGCCGGAGGTCAACAACGCCTATGACGGCGCGCTGATCGCCGGCGTGCTCGCGGCCATGGACGAGCTCGGCCAAAAGTCCAATCTCCGCGTCGTCGTGCTCAGGGGCAACGGCAAGCATTTTCAGGCCGGTGCCGACCTCAAATGGATCAATAGCGTGCGGCCGCAATCGCCCGAGACCAACGAGGCGGCGTCCCGGGCAACGTTCGAGGCCGTGCAGCGGCTCAACACGCTGCCGATCCCGACGGTGGCGCTGGTGCAGGGCGGCTGTTTTGGCGGCGGCACCGGCGTGATTGCGGCCTGCGACGTCGTGATCGCGGCCGATAACGCCCTGTTCTCGATCACCGAGGTGCGCTGGGGGCTGACGGCGGCGATCATCATCCCGCAGCTCTGCGATGCCATTGGAGTACGGCAAGTCCGCCGGTACGCGCTCACCGGCGAGCGCTTTGGCGCCGAGGATGCCCGCCGCATCGGCCTCGTGCACGAGGTGGTGCCGCTCGCCGAGTTAGAGGCGGCCGGCGCGAAGGTCGTCGAGCAATTGCTCGCCAACGGACCGGCGGCGATGGCCGAGACCAAGCGGCTCGCGCTGGAGAGCTCGTTCGGCGGGATGGCGGTGGATGATGCGGCTTACGCGCGGCTCGTGCAGCTGCATTCGCTGAAGCGGCAGAGTGCGGAGGCTGCGGAGGGACTGGCGTCGTTCGCCGAAAAGCGCGCGGGGAATTGGGGTAGCGGTAAGGGTTGAACGCGCAACGGTGCGACAAGCCTCACAGCGACCGCGCGAGCGACGTCTTGAGCAGGGTCAGCAGCGCCTGCACCGCGGCCGCGTTGCGCCGCCGTTCGGGGATGGCGGCCTTGACCCACAATTCCGGAATCGGAAAATCGCGCAGGACCGGCTTCAGTGTGCCGTCGCGCAGCGCGTCGGCCACGAGATAATGCGACATCAGCGCGATGCCGTTGCCGGCGATTGCACTGCGCGCCAGCACATGTCCTTCATTGGAGGAGAGCAGCGGGCTGACCTGGATGCTGATGCGCCCGCGTGGACCGTCAAAGATCCATTCCGGTCCGGTCGGCAGAAAACTGAGGCAGCGATGATCGACGAGGTCGCGTGGATGCTTTGGCGCTCCGTGCTTCTTCAAATAGGCCGGCGAGGCGCAGAGTAGCCGTTTGAGCGCGCATAGCGGCTCGTCGACGACACCGCCGAAGGAGTGCGGGAAGGCGCCGATGGCTATGTCAAAGCCTTCCGTCACCGGATCCACCGGGCGGTCGATCAGCACGATCTCGAGTTTGAGCCGCGGGTTCTGGGTCTGGAAGGCACTGAAGGCGTCGGCAAGCCGCGCCACCGTCAGCGAGGTCGGCGCCTTGATGCGGAGGTGATCAACGAGATCGTGACCCTTTTCGCCCATGCGCGAGAGCAAATCGGTGGCGTCGGTCACGACGCCGCGTGCGCGATGCACGTAGCGCTGGCCGGCTTCGGTCAGGCGCAATTGGCGGGTCGAACGATGAAACAGCGGCGTCCCGATCCGCGCCTCCAATTGCGTGACGCGCTTGGCCACCACCGAGGTCGAGACGCCGAGTTTTCTCGCGGCAGCGGAGAAGCCGGCCGCATCCGCGGTAGCGAGAAACGCCTGCAGGTTCACCAGGATGTCCATCTGGACCTTTCGCGATTCGAGAAAGCTGATCGCCTAATTTGATAGATTGTAGCTCGGCTCGCGTTAATTCATAGTCGGTCCCAAGCAAAGGATTTCAGGGATAGGAAGCGCCATGCGGGCCACGACGATCGAAGAACCGGCACGCCAAGTGCCGCTTTACGGCGAATATGAAGCCGTCGTCCTCGGCGGCGGGCCGGCCGGCATTATCGCGGCAGCTTCGGCGGCGCGCGCAGGCAGGCGGACGCTGCTGATCGAGCGCTACGGCTTCCTCGGTGGTATGGGCACCGCCGCGGGTGTCACCAATTTCTGCGGCCTGCATGGCAACGTTTTTGGCCAGGCCCACCGGCTGGTGCAGGGCATGGCGTCCGAGCTGCTGGCGCGGATCGACCTGTTGAATGGCCTGAACGCGCCGCATTTGATCCTCGGCAAGGTGTTTGCGCAGGCCTATGACACCGCGGCCTACAAGATTGCGGCCGACCAGCTCCTCGCCAGCCACAAGGTGCACATCCTTTTCCATGCGCTTGGCGCAGGCGTGGTGATGGGCGACGACCGCCGCATCGATGCGCTGATGGTCGAGACCAAGGCTGGGCGGCAGGCGGTGCGCGCCGAGATTTTCATCGATTGCTCCGGCGACGGCGATCTCGCCGTCTGGGCCGGCGCGCCGTTCGAAATCGGCGACGAACACGGCCATCCGCTGTATCCGTCGATGATGCTCCGCCTCAACGGCATCGACCCGGAACGGGCGGGCGAAGCCTGGCGGACCATCCCGCAATTGATGGAGAAGGCGCTTGCCGCCGGCACCCACAAATTCCCGCGCAAAAGCGCGATCGTGCGGCCGCAAAAGTCCGGCATCGAATGGCGGGTGAACTTTACCCAGGTCGCGCGCGAGGACGGCCATGCCATCAACGGCATCGAGCCTGATGATCTCACCCGCGGCGAGATCGAGGGGCGAAAGCAGGCGCTCGCTGCGTTCGAATTCCTGCGCACCGTGCCCGGCTTCGAAAAGTCCTACATCGTCGACCTGCCGCCACAGCTCGGTATCCGCGAGACCCGCCGCATCAAGGGCGGCTATCAGCTCAGCGGCGAGGATGTGCTCGGCTGCGCTTCGTTCGAGGATTCCATCGGCGTCAATGGCTGGCCGATCGAGGCCCATGTTCCCGGCGATGTCGTCTTCACCTTCCCGCCGATCCCGGAATCGCGAGGCTATAACGAGCTGCCCTACCGCATGCTGGTGCCCGAAGGCGTCGATAACCTCCTCGTTGCCGGCCGCTGCGCCTCGATGACCCATGAGGGCCAGTCGGCAGCGCGGGTTTCCGGTGCCTGTTTCGTGATGGGGGAGGCAGCCGGTTCCGCCGCAGCGCTGGCGCTCGCGGGAAACCGGATCCCGCGTGACATCCCGGTTGAAAAATTGCAGGAAACGTTGAAACAACAGGGCGCCTTCATCGGGCGGGACCAGCCCGTGCCCGAGGGGCTGTAGCGGGCTGCAAGAGAACGACCAAGACAACGACTGCGGAGGAAACGGGATGATCGGGATTGCGCGGCTCGCGCTTGCGGGCCTGGTGGCGATCATGGCGATGGGCACGGCGCAGGCCGAGGACACGCTGAAGGCCAGGATCGGCGTGCTCCGCCTGTCGTCCTCCGCGCCGGTCTTCATCGCCCAGGACAAGGGCTATTTTCGCGAGGCCGGCCTCGACGTCGAGCTGAAATTCTTCGATGCGGCGCAGCCGATCGCGGTCGCGACCACATCGGGCGACATCGATTTCGGCGTCACCGCGTTCACGGCCGGTCTCTACAATCTTGCCGGCAAGGGCGTGCTGAAGGTGATTGGCGGCATGAGCCGCGAGAAGGCCGGCTATCCGCTGATCGGCTATTTCGCCAGCAACAATGCCTACGCAGCCGGATTGAAGATGCCGAAGGATCTCGCCGGCAAGCGCGTGGCGGTGACGCAGGTCGGATCAAGCTTTCACTATTCGCTGGGGCTGCTTGCCGACAAATACGGCTTCAAGCTGTCGGAGGTGAAGATCATCCCGCTGCAATCGCTGTCGAACGCCGCCGCCGCCCTGAAGGGTGAGACCGTCGATGCGGCGCTGCTGCCGATTTCCACCGCGCGAAAGCTGATGGACGAGGGCGGGGCGAAGTTCCTCGGCTGGGTCGGCGACGAGACGCCCTGGCAGCTCGGCGCAGTGTTCGCCTCGCCAAAGACGCTGACCAACACGGTGCTGGTGACAAAGCTGCTCGGCGCGCTCGCAAAAGCCGATCGCGAATATCACGACGTCATCCTTGCCGCCATGAAGGACGGTGTCGCGCCGATCAACGAGCAGACCAAGCCGCTGCTGGAGATCATCGCGAAGTACACCAACCTGCCGGTCGAGCAGGTGGTCGGCAATTGCGCCTATATCGATCCGGACGGCAAGCTGGATGTGAAGAACGTCGACAACCAGATCAAATGGCTGCAAGAGCAGGGCTTCGCGGACAAGGGCTTTGATGCGAATGCGATCATTGCCAGGGATTTTGTGAAGGCGGATTGATGATGCGCTGTTCGAACCATCCCCGTCATCCTGAGGTGCTCGCGAAGCGAGCCTCGAAGAATGCACGGCTCGGATGCAGCTCGGCCGCTCATCCTTCGAGGCTTCCATTGCGATGCATCCGCATCGCAATGCTCGCACCTCAGGATGACGGGTCGGGAGTAAGGCGCATAGCATGGACCTGATCGCCAACCACATCAGCCACCGCTTCGGCGACCTCGCCGTGCTCGACGACATCTCCTTCACCGTCAGCGCCGGCGAGGTAGTGGCGATCGTCGGTCCCTCGGGCTGTGGCAAGAGCACGCTGCTGTCGATCCTCGGCGGGTTGTTGCAGCCGTTGTCCGGCGCGCCCGAGCTGCGCGGGACGCCGCCTGCGGACAGTCTCAATCCGCTCACCTTCGTGTTCCAGGATTTTGCGCTGCTGCCCTGGGCCACGGTGGAAGAGAACGTCGAATTCCCGCTGCTGCACACCCAGCTCTCGCCCGCGCAGCGCCGCGCGCAGGTCGAGGATGCCCTGCGTCGCACCGGCCTGACCGATTTTCGCCAGACTTATCCGAAGCAGCTCTCCGGCGGCATGCGCCAGCGCGTCGGCATTTCGCGCGCGCTTGCGGTGAAGCCTGCGATCCTTCTGATGGACGAACCGCTCTCGGCGCTGGACTCGCAGACCCGCGAGCTCCTGATGGAGGACTTCGTCCGTCTGCTCGCCGATGGCGGCATGGGCGCGGTCTATGTCACGCATAATCTCGAAGAGGCCGCGCGCCTTGCCGATCGCATCGTGGTGCTGTCGCGTCGGCCGGGCCGCATTCGCGAGGTCGTCACCGTACCGATGACGCGTGCCGAACGCGGCGAGACTGCTGCGCGTGAAAAGCTGCTCGCGCTTCAGAACCAGATCTGGTCGCTGATCCGCAATGAGGCGATCGATGCCGAACGCGAGGTCCAGCATGCTTGATCGTGCGGGGACGCCTCCGAAGGACGACACGACGCGTCGCGTCCGCTTCCGCGGCGCAGGCTTCGTGCCGGCCTCTAGCCGCTTCGGCGGCTGGATCGCACTCGCGCTCGTGATCGCGATCTGGCAGGCCGCCGGCAGCGCCGGTCTCGTCAATCCGCTATTCCTGCCGGCGCCATCGGCGATCATGCGCGCGATCTACCAGCTCGCGATCTCCGGCGCGCTCTGGCAGCATCTCTCGGCCTCGCTGCTGCGCATCGGCGTTGGCTGGCTGCTGGGCACCGCGGCCGGCGTCGTGGTCGGCTTTGCCATCGGCCTGTCGCGGCTCGCGCGCAGCGTCGGCATCACCTTCATCTCGGCGCTGTTTCCGATCCCGAAGATCGCGCTGCTGCCGCTGTTGATCCTCTGGCTCGGCATCGGCGAAGAGCCGAAGATCGCGACGATTGCGCTCGGCGTGTTCTTCTCGACAGCGATCTCGGTCTATAGCGGCGTCGATGCGGTACCGCGCAACCTCATCCGGATGGCGCAGAGTTTCAACGTGCCGTTTCCGACCATCGTGCGCAAGGTGATCTGGCCGGGCGCGCTGCCCGCAATCCTCGCCGGCTTCCGCATCACGGCCTCTGTCGCGCTGCTGCTCGTCGTCAGCGCCGAGATGATCGGCGCGCAGTACGGTATCGGGGCGTTCGTGCTCCAGGCGGGTAATCTGATGCAGACGGATCAGTTGCTGGCGGGCGTGGTGATCCTGTCGGTGTTTGGGCTGGCGGTGGGGAGGGTGATCAATCTGCTCGAGGTCAAACTGTTGCATTGGCGGTAGCCAAAACCCCCGCCGTCGTCCCGGCGAAGGCCGGGACCCATAACCACAGGAAGTTGTGGTTACGGGGATTCGGAGTTATCTCTGCCGCTTACAATTGCTCCCTGTGGTTATGGGTCCCGGCCTTCGCCGGGACGACAACGGAGGGTTTGGCGAGCAGCAGGCCTCACGCGTTGCCGCGATCTTCGCGGAACAAGTCCAGCTTCTGCTGCACGGGCCGATCCGAGAAGCTGAACAGCACCGCATCCGAGTCGGCCTCGTGCGTCACCCATTGCCAGCTCGGCACCACGAACAAATCGCGCGGGCCCCATTCGAAGGTCGCTTCGCCGACGCGCGTGCGTCCCTGGCCTTCGATCGGGCAGAACACGGTCGCATCGGTCGAGCGGTAGCGCGCGGTCTTGAAACCCTTCGGCAGCAGCTGGATGAAGGTGCCGATGGTCGGCATCGCGAAATCGCCGGTCTCGGGATTGCTGAACTTCAGCTTCAGCCCGTGGCAAGCGTCCCACTCCTCGCGCGTCCTGGCTTTTTCCAGCGCTTCCCGGGTGTAGGCATAGGGATAGCTGAAGATCGGCGAGGTTTTCGAACTTCGCTTCGCGTCGACCGGCAGCAGATTGTGGCCGTAGCGCGCAAAGCTGTCGCCGGCCGGCCTCGTGATCTTTTGCTGGTCCTCCTTGGAGCCTTCCGCAAAGGAGCAGTCGAAGAACTGCACCAGCGGAATGTCGAGGCCGTCGAGCCAGAACATCGGCTCGCTCGTCTCGTTGGAATGATCGTGCCAGGTCATCGACGGCGTGATGATGAAGTCGCCGGGCTCCATCGCGGTGCGCTCGCCGTCCACCGCCGTGTGGGCGCCTCGGCCTTCGAGCACGAAACGCAGCGCCGACTGACTGTGCCGATGCGCCGGCGCGACGTCGCCGGGCACGACCATCTGCACGCCGGCGTAGAGCGAGGTTGTGATCTTGGACTGCCCGCGCAGGCCGGGATTTTCCAGGACCAGCACGCGCCGTTCGGCCTCCTTGGCGGTGATCAGCTTGCCCGCTTCGGTCATGTAGTCGCGGATGATGTTGAATTTCCACAGATGCGGACGGCAGGCGCTCTTCGGCTCCGGCGTGATCAGGTCGCTCATCACCGTCCACAGCGCGGTGAGATTTTCGCCGTCGATCTTCTTGTAGAACGCTTCGCGTTCCGGCGTCTTGGTCACGGCTTCCATGGTGCGGCTCCCGTTCGTTTTGTTGATTGACAGTATACTTACGGTCTAGGTAGCGTCAACGTGACGAACAAGAATGACAGGGAGGATTTCGATGAAGCTGCATGGCTATTTCCGCTCCAGCGCCGCCTACCGGGTGCGGATTGCGCTGAACCTGAAAGGTCTCGGAGCCGAGCACCTGCCGCATCACCTTCGCAAGGGCGAGCAATGCGCGCCGGCCTACCTCGCCATCAATCCGCAGGGCCTTGTGCCGGCGCTGGAGGATGATGCGGGTGCGGTGCTGACCCAATCCGTCGCCATCATCGAATGGCTGGACGAAATCCATCCCAACCCGCCGCTACTGCCGAAAGATCCGCTGCAACGCGCCAGGGTGCGGGCGTTTGCGCTGGCGATCGCCTGCGACACCCATCCGGTGCAGAATTTGAAGGTGCTGGCGCGGCTGCGCGAGCTCGGGCTGCCCGAGGAGAAAGTCCAGGAGTGGGCGGCCTGGGTCAACCGCGAGGGGCTGTCGGCCTGCGAAACGCTGATCAAGGACGAGCCCGGCTCGTTCTGCTTCGGCGATGCGCCGACGCTCGCCGATCTCTGCCTGGTGCCGCAGCTTGCCAATGCGCGCCGCTTCGGCGTCGATGTCTCGGCCTATCCGCGCCTGCTCAAGGCGGAAGCCGCCGCAAAGGCGCTGGCAGCGTTCGCCAACGCCGCGCCGGAGAAGCAGCCCGATGCCGAGTAAGCCTGCCGCTCCGATCACGATAGACGCGGTCTATGCCGCGCCGGGCTATCTGTTCCGGCGGATGCAGCAGATCGCGGTCTCGATCTTCATGGAGGAGTGCAGGGCGTTCGACCTGACCCCCGTGCAATATGCGGCGCTGATCGCGATCCACACCCACCCCGGTATCGACGCGACGCGGCTGTCGGCGGTGATCGCCTTCGACCGCTCCACGCTCGGCAGCGTGATCGAGCGGCTGCAAGCCAAGGACTATATCGAGCGCAAGCCCGCGCCCGAGGACAAGCGGATCAAGTTGCTCCATTTGACGAAGTCCGGCGCCGCGATCCTGCGAGAGATCATTCCGGCCGTCGAGCGCGCGCAGGCGCGCATGCTGGAGCCGTTGAAACCCGCCGACCGCAAGACACTGATGGGGCTCCTGGTCCAGCTCGTCGATCTCAACAACGAGGCGTCACGTGTGCCACTGCGGGCGGAGGATGCGCTGGAGCATCTGGGGAAGGCGGGGTGAACCCTACAGGAACCTCATTTTCCGCCGTCGTCCCGGCGAAGGCCCGAAGATTGGTAATGACCACCTCGCGTCACAACTACTGCCTCGGCGTATGGGGCCCGGCCTTCGCCGGGACGACACCGGGAGTGTGGCGGCGTTATCGTCATCACATCCGCAACAACGCCTGCCGATCAATCTTCCCCGTGCCCGTCTTCGGCAGCTCGTCGATGAAGATCACCTCGCGCGGATATTTGTAGGGCAGCAACTTGTCCTTCACATAATCCTGGAGCCGCCGCGTCGCCTCGCTCTGGTCGGCCGCGCGGTTGTTCATCACCACCACCGCCTTCAGCGTCATGCGCCGATCGGGCAGTTCGGCTCCGAACACCGCGCATTCGCGGATGTCGGGGTGGTCGGCGAGGCAGAGCTCGACCTCGAGCGGGTAGACCCACTGGCCGGAGATTTTTATGAGGTCGTCGGCGCGGCCGCGGAAGAAGTGGAAGCCGTCGCTGTCGCGGACGAAGCGGTCGCCGGTGTAGATCCAGCCGCCCTCCCGGATGGTCTCGGCCGACTTGTCCGGGCGGTTCCAGTACAGCGGCGTGTTGGAATCGCCGCGGACCCACAAAATGCCTTCCTCGTCGCCGCCGACGTCGCGGCCGTCCTTGTCCCGGAGCGCGACCTCGTAACCGGGCACGCGTGAGCCCGCGGCACCGAGCTTCTTCTGCTCCGGGCGGTTGGAGAGATAGATGTGCAGCACCTCGGTCGAGCCGAGACCTTCGACGATTTCGAGCCCGGTGAGCGTCTTCCAGCCGTTGAAGACTTCGGCCGAAAGCACTTCGGCGGCGGACAGCGACATGCGCAGGGACGAGAAGTCGACCTTGTTCGCTCCGTCGGCCTTGGTCAGGGACGTATAGAGCGTCGGCAAGCCGAAGAAGACCGTCGACCTGTACTGCTCGATCGCTGCGAAGATCGTTGCGGGCCTCGGCTGACCCGGCAGCAGCAGCGTTGCCGCGCCCGCAGAGAACGGGAACGTGACCGAATTGCCGAAGCCGTAGGCGAAGAAAATCTTTGGCACCGAGAAGCAGATGTCGTCCGGCGTCAGCTTCAACACATTCTGCGCAAAGGCCGCGTCGCTATAGGCCATGTCGTGCTGGAGGTGGACGATGCCCTTGGGCCGGCCGGTCGAGCCGGACGAATACATCCAGAACGCCATGTCGTTCCGATGCGTGTCGGCTTCCGCGAGTGCGGCGGGGTATTGCGCGAGCCAGTTCGCGGCTGCGATCGCCTCCGGCGCAGCATGCTCGCCCACCTCGCCGTTGACGACGATCAGCGTACGCAGATTCGTGTCCTTGCAGGCCTCGGCGCTGAAGCGCGTGCGGAACTCGGATTCAGCCACCGCAACACGCGCGCCGGAATCGGCGAGATAGAATTGCAGGAGATCCGGCGGCGTCAGCGTGTTGATGAGCAGCGGCACGAAGCCGGCGCGGACCGCGCCGAAGAAGGCGGCCGGATAGGCCGGCGTGTCGTCGAGAAACAACAGTATGCGATCGCCGCGCTTCAGGCCGAGCGAGGCAAAACCGTTGCCCCACTGGCCAGCTTCCGCACAGAGCTCCGCGTAAGTGCGCGTGCCCGCGGGACCAATGAGGGCGAGCCTGTCGCCTCGCGTCTTGGCGAGATTGTCGAACAGCACGCGGCTGGCATTGTAGATTTGCGGAACGGCAAAGCCGATCTCGCGTGCGCCTGCGCAGTCGGCGGGCACCTGGTCGCGGATCTCTCCGCTCATGCCGCATCTCCACCGTTCTTCTCGGCCTCGTAGCGCGCCATGAAGGTCGGCGACATCGCCCGCAGTCGAGAATCGTCAATTCGGCCTGAGCGGGTGATGTAGCTATATGCAAAGTCCATCAGGCCAAGCTGCATATGCTGGGCAAAGTGCTCGTACCAGAAGGCGCTCGTGCGCGCGGCGTTGATGAGCTTCTGCACCACGGGCTTGCGCGCGGCCTGGTAGCGATGCAGCGCGGTTGTCAGATGCGCATCCGATTCCAGCGCCTTGACCAGCGCGATCGCATCCTCGATCGCGAGTCGCGTGCCCGAGCCGATCGAGAAATGCGCCGAGTGCAGGGCGTCGCCGATCAGCACCATGTTCTTGAACGACCAGTGCTCGTTCCAGACCCACGGAAAATTGCGCCAGACCGATTTGTTCGAAACCAGGCAATGGCCGCCGAGCGTATCCGCAAACACCTCCTCGCAGACGCCCTTGGACTGCTCGACATCCTTGTAGGCGAAGCCATAGGCCTGCCAGGTGGCATGGTCGCATTCGACCAGGAACGTGCTCATGCTCGGCGAGTAGCGGTAATGATGGGCGTTGAAGGCGCCGCGGTCGGTCTTCACAAAGGTCTGCGACAGCGTGTCGAAGCGTTTCGAGGTGCCGTACCACACAAACTTGTTGGAGGAGTAGGACAGCGAGGTGCCGAAATCGCCCTCGTAGGCGCGGCGCACCAGCGAGTTCAATCCATCGGCGGCGACGATCAGATCGTGGCCGTTGAGCTGGTCGATGGCGTGAATCGGTGTGTCGAAGCGCGGCGTGACGCCGGCATCGAGCGCGCGCTGCTGGAGGAACTGCAAGAGCTCGAGCCGGCCGATCGAGGAAAAGCCGACGCCGTCGAGGGCGACGCTGTCGCCATGAACGTTCAGCGTGATGTTCTCCCAGCTCTCCATATGCGGCGCGATCGCATCGACCGTCTCGGGGTCGTCGGCGCGCAGAAATTCCAGCGCCTGGTCGGAGAACACGACGCCAAAGCCCCAGGTCGCGTCGGCCGGGTTCTGTTCGAACAGGTCGACTTGATCCTCGGGGTGGCGCTTCTTCCAGAGATAGGCGAAGTAGAGCCCACCGGGCCCCCCGCCAATCACGGCGATCCGCAACGTCTGCCTCCCTAATTGACAGTATACTTACTATCCGGGGCTAGGCTAATGTGCTCCGGCGTCCCGCGCCAGCGGAAAGGCGTGGCGCGCCGCAGCCTGCTTCGGAGACGCGTCCGGCGCGTCTCCCGAAACCATCACGTGCGGAGCATAACCAAACTGTGCCGGATTGGCCACCCGTGCGGGCAATCGCCCGTCGTCCTAACGGGCCGCGAACGGCGCCAGCACGTCCTTGCACGCGGGCGACAGCGACGCGGCATTGCTCGCGATGCATTGCACGATGCGACCGCCACCAGGCGCCACGCCGGCGCACAGCGTGCGGATGTCGCCGCCGCAGGCGGATCGGATAATGAACAGTTCTTCGCGCGGCCGCAGCGGGCGCAGAACGATCACGGTTGGCGCGGCCGCCGGTGCTGCTGCCGCAGGCGTTGCTCCCGCAGGCGTTGCCGTCGCTGCGGCGCTGTCGCCGCCGACCGCGGCGGTCACGGCCTTCTGGCAGGCCGGCGAAACCCTTGCCTTGTTCTTTTCGAGGCATTCCAGCGCGGGCGCGCCACCCGGCGACACGCCGGCGCACACCTTGGGATAATCGGCGCGGCACGCGCTCTTGATCGCTGCAACCTGCGCGCTGCTCGGTTGCTTGGCGCCAGCAACCTTCGGCGCCGGTGCTGACTTGGCCGCGGGCTCTGCAGCGGGCGCAGCTTCCGTCTTTGCGGGTTCAGATTTGGCCGGTGCAGCTTCGGTCTTCGGCACGGCAGGAGCGGCTTCGGTCTTCGGAGCTGCAGCGGGCTCGACCGCGCGAACCGCAGTTTGGCATCCCGACGAAAGGCTCGACATGTTCTTCTGGAGACACTGGTACGCTTCCACGCCGCCGGGCGTTACGCTTGAGCAGTGCGCCATGAAGTCCGAGCGGCATGCGGACCGGATCGCGCTCTTCTGGGCCTCAGTCGGCGCTTGCGCGAATGCGCTTGTTGCAATTGCGAAGAGTGTTGCCGCCAGCAACGCCTTGCGCGTCGAAACATGTTTCAATGTGTTGAACATCTGGGTGAATTCCTGCCCTGTCGGTAACGCCGACGATTTTCAAATGTGATGCAAGCGCAATCGTCGCGAGTGATGCCTCGCGAGCGATATCTTTGGCCGCTTTGGCCACTACCGCAAGTAGATAATGCCGATGCAATTGCGACGTAACTGCGTCGTCACAGCTTGACCATGCGCTTGCCGCGGTTCTCGCCCGCAAGCAATCCGATCAGCGCCCTCGGCGTGTTCTCGAGCCCATCGATGATGTCCTCCTGCACCTTCAGCTTGCCGGATTTGACCCAGGCCTGGAGCTCGGCGAGCGCGCGCTGGCTCTCCTTCATGTAGTCCATCACGATGAAGCCCTGCATGACGAGCCGCTTCACCACGATCAGACCGGGCACGCCGCGCGGGCCGTGCGCCGACGGCGCGCCGTCATATTGCGAGATCGCGCCGCAGCAGGCGATGCGGCCGTAATTGTTCATCTGCGGCAGGCAGGCTTCGAGAATATCGCCGCCGACATTGTCGAAATAGACGTCGATGCCCTTTGGCGCGGCGGCGCGCAGCGCCTTGAAGACCGCGCCGTCCTTGTAGTCGACGGCGGCATCGAAGCCGAGCTCTGAAGTCAGCCAATTGCACTTGTCTGCGCCGCCGGCGATTCCGATCACGCGGCATCCCTTGATCTTGGCGATCTGTCCGACGATGGAGCCGACCGAGCCCGCGGCCGCCGAGACCACCACAGTCTCGCCCTCCTTGGGCTTGCCGATCTCCAGCAGTCCGAAATAGGCGGTGAGGCCGGCGATGCCGAACACGCTGAGCAGATGCGTCATCGGCTCGAGCTTCGGCATCTTTGTGAGATGCTTTGCCGGCACCGCGGCATACTCCTGCCAGCCGGTGTCACCGAACACGATGTCGCCGGGTGCGAGTCCCGGCGCTTTCGAGCTGACGACCTCGGCGATGGCGCCGCCGGCCATCACGCTGTTGGCTTCGACGGCCGAACGATAAGTCGCTCCGTGCATCCATGCCCGGTTGGCTGCGTCGAGCGAGATATAACGCACATGCAGCAAGGCCTCGCCATCCTTCGGCTCCGGAATCGCAGCCTCGACCATCTTGAAGTGCTCGGGGCCGAGCTTGCCGCTGGGCTTTTCGACCAGAAGAATTTGGCGATTGGCGCTGCCGGTCATGGCGTTCCCTCCTTGATTGTTTGGCGATTATTGATGCAGCCGCAGCCAAGAAAACGTGCAAGCCGCATTCGTTGTGCGCTGCATGAAGGCTAGATCGCTGCGGCCAGTTTCACAATGGGAACATCCGGACAACGCGATCGCACGCCAAGCGTGTTGCGTCGTTGTCATATCTGCGACATCATGAAGCGGTCGGTGTAGTGGGGGTCATTGATGTCGAACAGGTTTACGCAATACATTTTGGCGGCGATGGTGCTGGGCATCATCATGGGCTCGGCGATCTACAATTTCCTGCCGGATACGCGCGGGGACTGGGCCTCGTCCATCAACCTGATCGCCGTGATCTTCCTGCGCCTGATCAAGATGATCATCGCGCCGCTGGTGTTCGCGACGCTGGTCGGCGGTATCGCGCATATGGGCTCGGGCTCCAAGCTCGGCCGTATCTTCGCCAAGACCATGGGCTGGTTCGTCAGCGCCTCCTTCGTCTCGCTGATGCTGGGCCTCGTGATGGTCAATCTGCTCCAGCCCGGCGCGAACTTCCCCGGCACGCTGCCGGACAAGGCGCAATCGACCGGCCTGCCGGTCTCCGCCTTCTCGATCGAGAAATTCCTGACCCATCTGATCCCGACCTCGATCGCGGACGCGATGGCGCAGAACGAGATCCTCCAGATCGTGATCTTTGCCGTGTTCTTCTCGGTGGCGATGGGCTCGATGCCCGAGCGCTCCAAGCCGATCCTCGCGCTGATCGACGATCTCGGCCACATCATGCTGAAGGTGACGAGCTATGTGATGCTGTTCGCGCCGTTCGCGGTCTGGGCCGCCATCACCGCAACGGTCGCCAAGAACGGCCTTCTGGTGCTCTGGAAGCTCATCGTGTTCATGGGCGGCTTCTATCTCTCGCTGTTCCTGCTCTGGGGAATCCTGGTCATGGTCGGTTTCATCGTGATCGGGCCGAGATACAGCCATCTCCTCAGGCTGATCCGCGAGCCGCTGATGATCGCGTTCTCCACCGCGAGCTCGGAAGCGGCCTACCCGAAGACGCTCGAAGGCCTCAATCGCTTCGGCGCCTCGTCGCGGATATCGAGCTTCGTGTTGCCGCTCGGCTATTCCTTCAACCTCGACGGCACCATGATGTACTGCACCTTCGCGAGCATCTTCATCGCGCAGAGCTATCACATCGACATGCCGCTCGGCACGCAGCTGGCGATGCTCGCGACGTTGATGATCACCTCGAAGGGCGTCGCGGGCGTGCCGCGCGCCTCCCTGGTCGTGATCGCCTCGACGCTGTCGCAGTTCAACATTCCCGAGGCGGGTCTGTTGATGATCATGGGTATCGACACCTTCCTCGACATGGGCCGCAGCGCCACCAACGTGATCGGCAACACGCTGGCGACCTCGGTGGTGGCGAAGTGGGAAGGCGAGCTCGGACCCGAGCATGCGATGGAACCGGGCGACGCCGTGCCGGGCGACATGGTCCCCGGTGAAGTGCCCGCAATGGCCGGCCACTGACGGGAGTGCATATGCGCCCTTTGACGGCGATTTCGGGCAGCCTGTTGCTGGCAGCATGTCTGCTGGCAACCTGTGCCTCCGCCCAGACCGGCGGCAGCGAAGGGCTTAGCCCGACGCTGCTCGCCATCAAGAACGCGCACACCGTGCGGCTCGGCTACCGCGAGAGCTCGCCGCCGTTCTCCTTCCTCGACCAGGCCAACCGCCCGATCGGCTACAGCCTCGAGCTCTGCGAGGCCATCGTCGAAGAGATCGGCGTCGAGGTCGACGACCCCAATCTCAAGATCGATTACGTCAAGGTCACCTCGGACGATCGCATCGACGCGGTCGTTCAGAACAAGATCGATCTGGAATGCGGCTCGACCACGGCCAACTCCGAGCGCGGCAAGCGCGTCGCATTCTCGCCGCTGATGTTCGTCGCCGGCACCAAGCTGATGGTGCCGAAGGCATCGAGCGTCCAGGCGCTGGCCGATCTGAAAGGCAAGACCATCGTGGTGACGAAGGGCACGACCAACGAGCAGGCGATCCAGGCGGCCGACAAGAAGTCGTCGCTGGGGTTGAACATCGTCGTCGGCGCCGATCACGAGCAGTCGTACCAGATGCTCGCCGATGGGAAAGCGGATGCGTTCGCGACCGACGACATCCTGCTGTCGGGCCTGATCGTACGCCACAAGGCACAGGACAAGTTCCGCGTTACCGGCGACTATCTGTCCTACGATCCCTACGGCATCATGTTCCGCAAGGGCGAGCCGCAACTGACGGCCGTGGTCGACCGCACCTTCCGCAAGCTCGGCTCCAACCACGACCTCGTTCCGCTCTACAACAAATGGTTCATCGCGCGTCTCCCCACCGGCGAGCGGATGAACGTGCCGATCTCGCTGCAACTGGAAGAAGCCTTCAAGGCGATGGACGATTCGGCCAGCGCGAATAATTAGCGCGGTCTCCTCGTCGAAAGGATAGCAGTGTCAATTCCGTCATCCTGAGGTGCGAGCCCGGCGGTGCAATGCACCGCTGGGTGAGCCTCGAAGGATGAGCGGCCCGGCTGGTGCTCGTCGCCCTTCGAGGCCTCCGCTTCGCTTCGGCACCTCAGGGTGACGGCGATAGATCAGGTCCCCCGACGCTCTTCGTCAAACACCCGGTCCAGCGCCGCGTCATACGTTGCCTGCACCAACTCAGGATACAGCTTCCCCAGCGCCTCCATCATCACGCCGGAATTGATTTCCAGCACCTGCCACGCGCCATCGACGCGGATCACGTCGATCGAGGCGAAGGCGATGCCGATGGCGCTTGCGGCGTCGATGGCGAGTTTCACGCAGGCTGCGTGCACCTCGCCGTTCTCGATGAGAACCGGCCGCGCGCCGGCGTCGAGATTGTGCCGCCAGTTCAGGACGCGACGCTCGCCCTTCGGGACAATGGCACTTGCGTCGCGCGCATCGAGTTCGCGGAGCTGATGGTCGTGGCCTGCGGCAATCGAAAGCTCGCGCAAGCTGCGGACGCCGTCGCCGACGACCGACGGGCGCTCCTTGCGGTAGACGATCATCGGCCGCTCATCGAGCAGGATCACACGGACCTCGTCCTTGATCTCGACATAGGGTGCAATCACGAGGCCGAGGCTCGAGGCAAAGACCTCGCTGACGGCACGATCGAGCTCATTCCGGTTCGTCGCCTTGAACACCGAGCGTCCGGACGTCCCCTCGTTGGGCTTCACCACGACGCCTTGCGGGCTCTGCGCGAGCAGCGCCAGCATCGCCTTGTGCCAATCGGGGCCGGCGATTTGCGCGCCCATGCTCGGGTTGAGGAAGAGGTGATGCGGAATGCAGGGCACGTCCTCCAATCCCAGCGCTTCGGCAGTCGCCGATTTGTCGTTTGCGAGACGATGCGCGATGGAGCTGTTGAGGCCGATGTCGTAGCCGAAAGCGAAGTGGCGCGTCCCGCCTCGGTGCATCGCGATCAGCCAGCCACCGGCGCGGACATCGACCGCGATGCCATGGCCCGCGCAATAGCGCCTGATGGCCTGGACGAAGATACGCTCACTGCTTGCCATGTGTTGATCGTTCCAGTCGCCAAAAGCCGCAAAAATGCGGGAAATGGCGCCAAACCGGGGCGAAAATCAGAGCTATTCTTAATGAAATTCTCGCGAGCACGCCGGAAATTAAGTGCTGCGATCGCGCTCCGTAGGGAAAAGAAATTGCCCTTCGCTCGCGCTTGGCAGCAGATTCATTAACAATGCGGCCAATTCCGCCGCAAATGCCGATTTGATCGGCATCGATTGCACCCGAAACGAGGTTGATTATTGGCCTCAATGGCGTAGATCACACACGCGAAATCCTCCGCCATGACAAGTGGTGTTCGCCTCGCTTGCAGGGGCCGGGCAACGCTTTGTTCTAAAACCGCAAATATTCGGAATATCGAAAATCATGAGCGCGTTTTATCGAGAGAAGGTTCTGTCCGTCCAGCACTGGACCGACACCCTGTTCAGCTTCCGCGCCACGCGCGATACCGGCTTCCGCTTCCAGAACGGCCAGTTCGCGATGATCGGCCTCGAGGTCGACGGCCGTCCGCTGCTGCGCGCCTACAGCATGGCGAGCGCCAATCACGAGGAAGAGCTCGAGTTCTTCTCGATCAAGGTTCAGGAGGGCCCGCTGACCTCGCGCCTCCAGAAGATCAAGCAGGGCGACACCATCCTGGTCGGCCGCAAGGCGACCGGCACGCTGATCACCGACAACCTCATTCCCGGCAAGCGGCTGATGCTGCTTTCGACCGGCACCGGGCTCGCGCCGTTCGCCAGCCTGATCAAGGACCCCGAGGTCTACGACCAGTTCGACACCATCGTGCTGGTGCATGGTTGCCGCCAGGTCTCCGAGCTCGCCTATGGCGAAAAGCTCGTCGCCAATCTGCGCGAGGACGAGCTGTTCGGGCCGCTGCTGTCGGAGAAGCTCGTGTACTACCCGACCGTGACCCGCGAGCCGTTCCGCAATCGCGGCCGCATCACCGACCTCATCAACTCCGAGCAGATCTTCAACGACATCGGACAGTCGCCGCTCAACATCGAGACCGATCGCGTCATGATGTGCGGCAGCCCGGCGATGCTGGAAGAGCTGCGCGTCATGTTCGAGGGCCACGGCTTCGCCGAGGGCTCCGGCAACAAGCCCGGCCATTTCGTGATCGAGAAGGCGTTCGTCGAGCGGTAATCGCCGCCCGCTAGTTGGCGTCGTCCCGGCCCTCGCCGGAACGACGATAGAGGATGGATCGGCATCTCGCTTCCAACTCGCATTCGCCATCATCCGCCGAACCCTCACCATCCTCCCCCGACTTTGTTATTGGCTCCCCTTGCGCGGGCGCTGTTATAAGCTCGCTGCAAATCTCGCGGCGATGTTGCGCTGCGAGAGCTGGGGGAGCTGCGCGCGCCTTGTCTGCGATCGACCATGGTCGTCCGCAAAACCCGACCGCCTTCGTGCTGGCGGGCGGCGGCAGTTTCGGGGCGATCCAGGTCGGCATGATGCATGCGCTGGCCAAGCACGGGGTCGTCGCCGACCTCGTGGTCGGCTCCAGCGTCGGCGCGATCAACGGCGCCTATTATGCCGGCGACCCCTCGCTCAAGGGCGTGCTCGGGCTGGAAGCGATCTGGCGCAGCCTGAAACGCCATGACGTGTTCCCGATCACATGGCGGACCCTGCTGGGATTCATGTGGCGGCGGGATTTCCTGATCCCCCATGACGGCATCCGCAAGCTGCTCGAGGATCATCTGCCCTATCGCAACCTCCAGGAGGCCCGGCTTCCCCTGCACATCGTCACCACCGATTTCGTCTCGGGCGAGAGCGTGGTGCTGTCGGATGGCTCGGCGGTGGAGGCGATCCTGGCGTCCACGGCAATCCCCGGCGCCTTTGCGCCGGTCCGTTATCGAAACCACTTTCTTGCCGACGGTGCGATCTCCTCGAACACGCCGATCCGGGTTGCTGTACAAAAGGGAGCAAAACGCCTGATCGTGCTGCCGGCCGGGCACGCCTGTGCGGTCGAAAATCCCCCGGTCGGTGCGGTCGCCAATGCCCTGCATGCGCTGACGCTGCTGACGGCCCGGCAGCTGGTGGCGGAGCTCGAAGGGCTCGCCTCCGACATCGAATATGTCGTGGTGCCGCCGCTCTGCCCGATGGTAGGCTCGCCCTACGATTTCTCGCGCACCGGCGAGCACATCGAGCGCGCGATCACCAGCACCGACGACTGGCTGGCGCAGGGTGGCCTTGAGCAGCACGGCGTGATTCCGCATGAGGCGCAGCCACATAGTCACTGATTTGTCATTTCATTGAATTTATTGCACTGCAAAAGCCCCGGCCCGGACGGATTGATTTGCGCCGTGCGGATTCGGTAGCCTGTCGCCAAGCCGCGTCATATCCATAGACGGGGCGCGGGCGTATCGTACCCCGTCATTCTGACGAGAGGGGTGTAGTTGTGGCCGATGATAACAAGACACAAGCTTCGCCCGAGGGTGTCATGGAAACCTTGCTGCTTCCATTCTCGCCGCGCTTCATCATCCTGACGATCTGCGCGGTTGTCACCGCGCTTCTGATCGGCATCGGCATCGCCGATCGCAAGATCTTCGACATTCTGTTGATCCCGATCGTGATTTTCGCCGCCCTGACGCTGCTCGGTGTCCACGATCTCATGCAGAAGGGCCACGCGGTTCTGCGCAACTACCCGATCTCGGCGCATATCCGCTTCCTGCTTGAAGAGATTCGTCCCGAGATGCGGCAGTATTTCTTCGAGAGCGAGAAGGACGGCATGCCGTTCTCGCGCGATATCCGTGCGGTGGTCTACCAGCGCGCCAAGATGCAGCTCGACAAGCGTCCGTTCGGCACCCAGGAGGATGTCTACCGCGAGGGCTATGAGTGGATGCATCACTCGGTGTCGCCGAAGGCGCATGCCGAGGAGAAGTTTCGCGTCACCATCGGCGGGCCGGACTGCGCAAAGCCCTATTCGGCCTCGGTGTTCAACATCTCGGCCATGAGCTTTGGCGCACTTAGCCCGAACGCGGTGCGCGCGCTGAATGCCGGCGCCAAGAAGGGCGGCTTTGCCCATGACACCGGCGAGGGCGGCTTCAGCCCCTATCACCGCGAGATGGGGGGCGACATCATCTGGGAGATCGGCTCCGGCTATTTCGGCTGCCGTCATCTCGACGGCACCTTCGATCCGGAGGCGTTCGCGCGGGTCGCCGGCCAGGACCAGATCAAGATGGTCGAGCTCAAGATCAGCCAGGGTGCCAAGCCCGGCCATGGCGGCGTGCTGCCGGCGGCAAAGGTCTCGGAGGAGATTTCCAAGATCCGCGGCGTCTCGATGGGCGAGGACTGCATCTCGCCGGCCTCGCACCGCGTCTTCTCCACGCCCACCGGCATGATGCAGTTCATCGCCGAAATGCGAAAGCTCTCCGGCGGCAAGCCGGCCGGCTTCAAGCTCTGCATCGGCCATACCTGGGAGTTTCTGGCGATCTGCAAGGCGATGCTGGAGACCGGGATCTATCCGGACTTCATCGTCGTCGACGGCAATGAAGGCGGCACAGGTGCTGCGCCACTGGAGTTCATGGACCATCTCGGCATGCCGATGCGCGAAGGCGTCAATTTCGTCCACAATGCGCTGATCGGCATCAATGCGCGCGACCGCATCAAGCTCGGCGCTTCCGGCAAGATCGCCACCGCCTTCGACATGGCGCGCGCGATGGCGATCGGCGCCGACTGGTGCAATTCGGCGCGCGGCTTCATGTTCTCGCTCGGCTGCATCCAGTCGTTGAGCTGCCACACCGACCGCTGCCCGACCGGGGTGGCGACGCAGGACCCGACCAGGGCGCGCGCGCTTTATGTGCCGCTCAAGATCGACCGCGTGCACAATTATCATCACGCCACGCTGCACTCGCTGACCGAACTGATCGCCGCGGCCGGCCTCGAACATCCGCAGCAGCTGCGTCCAGTCCACTTCAGCCAACGGACGTCGACGACCCATGTGCAATCCTTCGCGCAGCTCTATCCGGCGCTGCGCCCGGGCGAGCTGCTCGAAGGCACCGAAGACCCGCGCTTCCGCGACGCCTGGCGGATGGCGCGGGCGGATACCTTCCAGCCGACGCTGTGAGGCGCCGCTCCACCGGCTGATACCGCCGCGTCCTGCGGCGGCGGGAATTTATTGGGGGGCAGGGGAGAGCTTTAACGTCTGTGTCAGCTTCAGGTGTAAATTGGTCTCATGGACGAGCGACGCGATAAATCCAGGCATCGGGTGCTGAAAGCCGGAACCATCGAGTTCGGCGGCGGCGCGATCGACTGTACCGTCCGCAATTTCTCGGACACCGGCGCAGCCCTCGACGTCTCCAGCCCGGTCGGCATCCCCCAGCATTTCACCCTGGTCATCCAGGCCGACGGAGCCCATCTGCCTTGCACCGTGGTCTGGCGCAAGGAAAGGCGGATTGGGGTCAGGTTCGGGCGAGGGGGGAGGGCTTGAGGCAGGCTCGCGCCAAAAATTCCGCCTTCGCCGGGACGACGAGAGCTAATCACGCCGCCGCCTGCTCGCTCCGCCGGCTCGCCAGGATCTTGTCGATTCTCCGCCCGTCGAGATCGATCACCTCGATGTGCCAGCCGCCGAGGTCGAATGCATCGCCGACATTGGGCAGCACGTTGAACTGTTGCAGCACCAGGCCCGCCACCGTGTTGTAGCGGTGCGGTGGCAGTTCGATGGAGAGGAGCTCGCCGAATTCGTCGACCGGCATCCAGCCCTCGATGAGCAGCGAGTCGTCGGCACGCTTGACGTAGGCCGGCTCCGGCGGCCCCTCCTCGGAGTGGAATGCGCCGACGATCGACTCCAGAATATCGGCCGCGGTGACCACGCCTTCGAAGGAACCGTATTCGTCATAGACGAAACCGACATGAACCGGCGCAGCCTTCAGGATCGCGAGCACATCGCGGGCATCCGCTGACGCGGGAATGCTCGGCGCTTCGCGGACAAGCGCCCGCAGATCCGGCACGCGTTCGTTCATATACGCGACCAGCAGGTCCTTGGCCTGGAGCACGCCGATCGGCTTGTCGCGATCTCCGTCCGAAGCGGGAAAGCGCGAATGCGGGCTTTTTGTGATGATCGCCTGAATGGTTTCCTGATCATCGCTCAGGTCGATCTCGTCGACCTCGGTACGCGGCGTCATCACCGCGCCGACAGGCCGATCGCCGAGCCGCATCACGCCTGCGATCATTTCCTTCTCGCCCGGTTCGAGCACGCCCGCACTTTCGGCCTCGCTGACCAGATGATGGATCTCGTCCTCCGACACCTTCTCCTCAGCCTTGCCGCCGCGGCCGAGCAGCGTGAGGATCAGCTTGCCGGAGAGATCAAGCAGAAAGACAAGCGGCAGCGATATCTTCGCCAGCCAGTCCATCACCGGCGCGACCTTGACCGCAATGCTTTCGGGATCACGCAGCGCCACCTGCTTCGGCACCAGCTCGCCAACGATCAGGGTCGCATAGGTGATGAGCGTGACGACGATGCCGACGCCGACGATGTCGGCGATGCCGGCCGACAGGCCGAGCTCGACCAGCCATTGCGTCAGCCGCTGTCCGAGCGTTGCCCCCGAGAATGCGCCCGAGAGCACGCCGACCAGCGTGATTCCGATCTGCACCGTCGAGAGGAATTTTCCAGGATCGGCCGCCAGCCTCAGCGCCCGCTCGGCGCCGCGCACCCCCTTGGCGGCAAGCAGCGACAGCCGCGCCGGTCGTGACGACACCACCGCCAGCTCGGACATGGACAGGAGGCCGTTGATGACGATCAGGACGACGACGATGATCAGTTCGACAGACAACATTGTGCGCAATGGAGTGGGGGATGCGGGCCGGCGGACGCCGGACCGAACCCCCTATATATGAACTCACTGCGTAGATTGCCCGTTCCGACCAAATTGTCGCACCGAGCCGGAACCGAGTTCGCACCGGGTCAGAATTCGGCGTGCAGGCGGCCTGAGAAGATCGAAACCGGCCCACGGTCGGCGTTATAGGCGGGATTGACGACGAGCTGATAGTCGGCGGTCAGCGTGACGCCCTTGATCACGGAATAGGCGTAGTAAGCCTCGAGGATACGCTCGGTGCGATAGTTGAGCTGGCCGTCGCCGATCAGGAGACCGGTCCCGCCGGCGGCCAGGAAGTCGCGATGCGCGGCTGACAGGCCGTTGATCGCGCCGCCGATGCCGACCGTGTCGTCCGGGCGCCCCCAGCGACTGCCCTTGATCGACAGGCCGCCTGACAGGCTGCGGTCGATGTCGGTGAAGGAGAGAATCTGGTTCTGGCCGTCATTCCAGCTCGCCCGCGCGAACAGTCCGACGTCGCCCGCGATCTGCTGCTCGAGATTGACGTAGAAGCCGTATTTGAGCCGGTCGCGCTGGGTCGCCGTGACGATGTCGTTGATGTCGAGCGCCGGATTGGCAGCCGCCAGGTCCACCGCCTCGCGGTAGTTGGCGGTGTTGCCGCTGTTGGCAAAGACACCGACACGCAATTTGCCGGGCTGCTCGAAGATCGCATGTCGTTCTTCGAATTCGACGACTGTGCCGCCGGTCTTGAAGGTGAGCACGTCGCTGTTGGGTGCGGAGGGCACCTGGAACAGGCCGGCGCGGATCGCCCAATCCTTGCGGTTGAGCTCGACCACGGCGCCGCGGGTGTAGCCGGGCAGGTCGGCGGGGAAGTCGTATGCGGCCGACGACCACATCGCCCAGTTCATGAAGTCGGCGCGCGGGTCCTTTGCGTAGGCATTGCCGTCGAAGAAATCGCCGATCGCGAAGCGGCCGACGATCAGCGTGAGGCGGTCGATGTCGCGCTTGCCGGCGAGCTGGTTCGGCGCGTCGTCGACCGCTTCCTGCTCGCCGCCGAGTCCAAATGTCTGTTTGAGGTAGTAGCGCTGCGCCCGGATCTTCGGGAAAGGCGCGCCGGCCTTCTGCGCTTCGCCGTTGGAGAAGCCGGCCAATCCAAGCGTGCCGTTGAGGCCAAAACCCTGTGCGAGTTCGGGATTGAAATAGAACTCGCCGCCGTCCCAGAGCCGTGCGCCCAGGAACGCCGTCGTCGTCCATGTCGCCTGAAACTGACCGCTGCCGGGAAGGCTGAATGGGCTCGCATAGGGCGAATGGATCGGCCCGTAGCCTTGCGGCAGCAAAGTCGTCTGGGCGTGGACATTCCAGTCGCCGGACTCAGGCAGCTTGGTTTTTCCATCGACCGCCGGCATCCACGGCGTGTCGCCGAACTGATAGTTCAGGCCGAGCTTGAACAGATGGATGCGCGGATCGACATTGACGCTGCCGAGACCGAAGCCGCTCAGATCGTAAGTTCGGCGCGACAGGTCGACATATTCGTATTCGGCCTTGGCGGTCCAATTGCCGCTGATGGCGTATTCGAGACCCATCCCAGCGGTCCAGCCGGCCTGGTAGTGGCTGACTGGGAATGATTCGGTGATGCCATCCCCATCGTTGACATTGATGCGCGTATGACCCCACGCGAAGCCGCCGGTGACATAAGGCATGAACCGGTCAAAGGCATAGCCGATGCGGCCGCGCACGGTGCCGACATAGTCGATCGTGGTGTGGAAGGGCGCCGGTGAACGTGCGAGTGCCGCACCGTCAGTCGGGCTCGTGAACGTCGAATCCGCCTCGATGCCGAGTACGACGCGGTTTGCCAGCTGGCGATTATAGCCGATCTGATAGCCGGCGGTGAGCCCGGTGGCGCTGTGCGGCAGGACGACGCCCTGCTCGGGCAGCGGATTGGTGCCGGGCCCAAAGCCCGAGTTGCCATAGCCGAAGTGGCCGCCGACATAGAAACCTGTCCAGTCGTAGACAGTTCTCGCGGCGCGTGCCTTCAGCGGCAGGTCGGCGGCAAAGCTTGCACCGGGCAGCACCAGCACACCCGAGGCGATCGCCGCGGCCGTCCGCAAATACCGGTGTCGATGACTTCTCAACGTCAAAACGCACGCCCCCAGACGCGATATGCCCCAGCCGCCCCGACATCCCTGCCGATTCGCGGTCATCCTGTCATCAGGTTCCGGTTGATCGCCCGATCCGACGAGATGATCCCGACGCGACGCGATTTGGTCCCAAGTCCCTGCGCTTGTTGTGAACCTTATTGCAAGTAATTCGCAATAGCAACTAGTGCAGAATGTCGCAGACGATGGTTCGCACCGTTATGTGACGGAGCTGCAACAAATTCCCGGTCTCCAAAACGGATGACCCCGCCCGGGGGGACAGCCGGGCGGGGTCGGGGCACGACACGGGGTGGATGAGGCGCCCGTGTCAAACGCAGGATCCACGTGAGAAACGGCCTCAGGTCCTCAAATCAGTAGCAGGTGCGAACGTTGCCCACGTACTGGCCGAAGGCGTTGTACTGGGCGACCCAGCCGCAACGGTGATAGCCGTAGGAATAGGACTGGCTGCTCGCGGCGATCGCGGTGCCGACGATGGCGGCGGTGGCGATGCCCGCGCCGACACCCCAGCCCCAGCCGAGCGGCTTGGCTTCGGCCTGCGAGGTGGTGGACACGATGCTGCCGGTGACGGCGAGCGCAGCGAGAGCGACGGCGGCAATCTTGGTCTTGATCGACATTTGAAACTCCATCCGGGTGAGGCGGTCCGTTGTGGTCCGCGTGCCCAATTGGACGGAGGCTTGCCGAAACCGGTTCGAACGCGCTCGGAGCGGCCCCGGAGCTCGGTTCTTTCCTGAATAATTCCAGGAGGATGCGAGCTAGCCTAGGGGCCCCTTGGCGAGCCTGTTCACGTCGAAGTTATCGACCTCGGCCAGCAACTCACAGAAGGCGCGCGCGCCCTGATCGATGAGCTGCACGCCCTTCTCAGGCAGGGCCAGCGTCGCGTTGCCGACCGCGCCGCTCGCGTGCAGATCCTGCGCCTGCCAGGCAAATGGCGCGGGCCGCTGCGTTGATAGCCAGCGATACTGCTTTTCCATGGCGATGCTGCTTGCGGGAAAATCCGCGATCGCATTCATGCGCACCTGATCGGGATAACGCGCCAGCATGATCGAGGTCTCGACCGCGCCGCCGTGAATGCCATGGCGCACTTCGTCGGCCGGGAACAGTCTGTCCGCGCCCGACAGGCGCGACCACGACGTCGTCACCACGAACAGCTTGTGATGCGCGCGCAAATCCTGTGCGACCAGCATCATGGCCGCGCTGTTGCCGCCATGGCTTGTGATGATGACGAGCTTTCCCACGCCGCGCCGCGCGACGTCCTCGCCGATTGCGGTCCACTTCTTCAGCGCCACGCCCGTGGGCAGCGTCTGCGTGCCCGGATAGTCGATATGCTCGGTGGAAATGCCGACCGGTTCAACGGGCAGGAAACTGGCCGGAACGCTCTCGGGCAAAAGCGCGCGGACCCGCGCGAGATAAGCGTTCGCGATCAGCACGTCGGTTTCGAGCGGCAAATGCGGCCCATGCTGCTCGGTCGCCGCCAGCGGCAGCACCGCTATCCAGCGCGACACATCCATCGGGCCAGCGTCGGCCCAGTGGATCTCGGTCCAGTCGCGGGAAGGCGTCATCAAGTTTTCCTTGGAGTTTTCTTTGGAGGTTTCTTTGCCCGAATTTGTCACGTAGTTTGCGGCATGGGGGACGCGGGCCTGGCCGGCTCGCGTCCCCGAATGTCTTGCGGTTTTATCGCGTTGGTTTGAGATCGGCCAGACACGATCGACGGAGTCCCATCATGAGCCCCTTTCATCTGCGGCGAGCGTTAACAGCGGGCTTGATGGCCGCTCTTCTCTCGGCCGTCCCGGTGCGCGCCGAGACGCTCGACAAGGTCACTTTCGGCACCAATTGGGTTGCCGAGGCCGAGCATGGCGGTTTCTTCCAGGCGGTCGCCGACGGCACCTACAAGAAGTACGGACTCGACGTCACCATCGTTCCCGGCGGCCCGAACGAGAACAACCGGATGCTGCTGATCGCCGGCAAGATCGATTTCTTCATGGCTGCGAACACGCTGATGTCGTTCGATGCGGTGGCCAACAATGTCCCGGTGGTCACCATCGCTGCGATCTTCCAGAAGGATCCGCAGGTGATGCTGACGCAGCCGGATGCGAAGGTCAGCAAGATCGAGGACTTGAAGCCGCTGACGCTGTTCGTCTCCAAGGAGGGCATGACCAGCTACTTCCAATGGCTCAAATCCGAATACGGCTTCAGCGAGAAGAACGTCCGTCCCTATAATTTCAACCCGCAACCCTTCATCGCCAACCCCAAGAGTGCGATGCAGGGCTACGTCACCTCCGAGCCCTTCGCGGTCGAGAAGGCCGCCGGCTTCAAGCCGAACGTCATCCTGCTCGCCGATTCCGGCTTCAACACCTATTCGACCCTGATCGAGACCCGCCGCGATATGGTCGACAAGAAGACCGACCTCGTGCAGCGCTTCGTCGACGCCTCCATCGTCGGCTGGTACAATTACATTTACGGCGACAATTCGGCCGGCAATGCCATGATCAAGAAGCTCAATCCGGAGATGACCGACGAGCTGCTCGCCTATTCCGTCGCCAAGATGAAGGAATACGGCATCGTTGATTCCGGTGAGTCCTTGAAGAACGGGATCGGCGCAATGAGCGACGATCGCTACACCTCCTTCTTCAACAAGATGGTGAAGGCCGGCGTCGTGAAGGCAGATCTCGACTTCCGCAAGTCTTACACGCTGCGCTTCGTCAACAAGGGCGTCGGCGTCGAGCTGCGCCCCGGCAAGCCGTAACGCAAGGCCGATGTCATCAGCCAAAACTTCGCACGCGGTCGAAGCCAGCCTGACGGCTCTCGCCGTCAGCCTGCGTGGCGTGACGAAGACCTATGACAACGGCGTTATGGCGCTGGGGCCGCTCGATCTTGCTGTCCGCAAGGGCGAATTCATCTCGCTGCTCGGGCCGTCCGGTTGTGGCAAGTCGACGGCACTGCGGCTGATCGCGGGCCTCAGCGCACCGTCGTCAGGCACGGTGCGGATGGCGCGCCACGAGGGCCCTGCACAGCCGGGCCATGTTCAGTTAGGTCATGGCATCGGCTTCGTGTTTCAGGAGCCGACCCTGATGCCTTGGACCAGCGTGCGCGAGAACGTCCGGCTGCCGCTGAGGCTCGCGCGCATCCCGAAGGCCGAGGCCCGCGCGCGCGCCGACGAGGCGCTGGCCAGCGTCGGGCTTGCCGACTTTGCGGATGCTTTTCCGCGCGAGCTCTCCGGTGGCATGAAGATGCGGGTGTCGCTGGCGCGCGCGCTCGTCACCGATCCCGATATCCTTCTCATGGATGAACCCTTCGCCGCGCTCGACGAGATCACGCGCTTCCGCCTCAACAATGATCTACTCGCGCTGTGGCGAGCCTTGCGCAAGACCGTCATCTTCGTCACCCATTCGGTGTTCGAATCCGTCTATCTGTCGCAGCGCGTGGTGGTCATGACGGCGCGGCCGGGCCGCATCCAGGCCGACATCCGGATCGAGACGGTCGAGCCGCGCGGTGAGGAGTTTCGCACCTCGGCCGCCTATTCCGACTATTGCCGGAAAGTGTCGGCCGCGCTGGCGCCGTCCTATTCGGGACAGTCGGTGCTATGAACGCGCAGCCCGCCATCACCACCAAGCCGTCCGGCGCGCAACGCGTGGTGCGCTTCGTGCTGCCCATCATCGTGTTCGCGGCCGGCCTTGTCATCTGGGAACTGGCGGTCCGCATCAAGGAGATCCCGCCTTACGTGTTGCCGGCGCCGTCCGCGATCTTCCTGACGCTGATCAAGGACTGGGCGGTGCTGTCACAATCGCTCGCGACCACGCTCCTGACCACGCTCGAAGGTTTTGTGGCGGCGAGCCTCGGCGGCATCGCGCTGGCGCTGTTGTTCAACCAGTCGAAATGGGTGGAATATTCGCTGTTCCCCTACGCCGTCGTGCTCCAGGTCACGCCGGTGATCGCGATTGCACCGCTGCTGCTGATCTATCTGGAGCAGCAGACCGCGGTCGTCGTCTGCGCCTTCATCGTCGCCTTCTTCCCGGTGCTGTCCAACACCACGCTCGGGCTGAATTCGGTCGACCGCAACCTCGCCGGGCTGTTCCAGCTGTACGGCGCCTCGCCGCCGCAAACCCTGCGCTTTCTGAAACTGCCCGCCGCGCTGCCCTATATCCTCGGCGGCCTGCGCATCGCCGGCGGGCTGTCGCTGATCGGCGCGGTAGTGGCCGAGATCGCAGCGGGAACGGCCGGCGCAGGCTCCGGGCTCGCCTACAGGATCGCCGAATCCGGCTATCGTCTCAACATACCCCGCATGTTCGCAGCGCTGCTTTTGTTGTCGCTGGCCGGGATTGTCATCTATGGGGTGCTGGCGCTAGTTTCCCATCTCGTTTTACGGCGCTGGCATGAGAGCGCGCTTGGAAAGGACAACTGATGACCGGTTCGATTTCGTCCGACAAGATCGACCTTCTGATCTATGGGCCGGTGCGGCCGATCCTCGAGAACGGTTTTTCCGATCATTTCGTCGTGCACAAGGCCGAGACGCGAGGCGACCTCGAGCGGCTGACGCCGGCGGTCCGCGAAAAAATCCGCGGTGTCGCGGTGACCTATCACACGGTGCGCGCCGACAAGGATTCGCTGGCGCAATTGCCGAAGATCGAGATCGTCGCGAGCTTCGGTGTCGGCTACGACCACATCGATGCCAAATATGCGAGCGAGCAGGACATCGTCGTCACCAATACGCCTGACGTGCTGACCGAGGAGGTCGCCGACGTCGCGATGGGTCTGCTGCTCGCCACTTTGCGTGAGTTCATCAAGGCCGACCGCTACGTGCGCTCCGGGCTCTGGCAGACGCAGAACTATCCCCTCAGCGTCGGCTCGCTGCGCGACCGCAAGGTTGGCATCGTCGGCATGGGGCGGATCGGCCAGGCGATCGCGCGCCGGCTCGATGCCTCGCTGGTGCCCGTGGTCTATCACACCCGCAATCCGTCCAAGGAGGTCTCCTACAAGCACTATCCCGACCTGATCGAGATGGCGAAGGCGGTGGATACGCTGATGGTGATCGTGCCCGGCGGCGCCAGCACCAACAAGATGATCAATGCCGAGGTGCTGAAGGCGCTCGGCCCGCGCGGCGTGCTGGTCAACGTGGCGCGCGGCTCCGTGGTCGACGAGCCGGCGCTGGTCCAGGCGCTGAAGTCGGGCACCATTCTCGCCGCCGGCCTCGACGTGTTCGCGGCCGAACCCAACGTGCCGGACGAGCTCAAGACCATGCAGAACGTCATCCTGCTGCCGCATATCGGTTCGGCGTCGGTGGTGACGCGCAACGCGATGGACCAGCTCGTGGTCGACAACCTCAAGGCCTGGTTTGCCGGCAAGGCGCCGTTGACGCCGGTTGCGGAAACGCCGGTCAAGGGGCGCTGATGACCGCTCTTCGGGTCTTCGCGTTAGCCGTCGCGGCATGTGTTGCCGCGATTGGCGCTGCCTATGCGCAGGACGCGACGACCCTGAAGAAGGAGATGGTCGGGCAGTGGGAGCTCTCGACCACCGAACGCAGCAAGACCTGCGTCGTCACGATGAAGGGCGACGCCGCAGGGCAGGGTTTCAAGCTCGAACTGGAGCCGGCCTGCAAGACCGCGCTGCCCTTCACCAAGGACATCGTCGCCTGGAGCGTCAAGGGCCTCGACATCGTGCGTTTGCAGGATGCGACCGGTGAATCCGTGATCGACTTCACCGAGGTCGAGGCTGGCATCTTCGAGGGGCTGCGGCAGGGCGAGGGCGTCTATATCCTTCAGGACCTCGCTGCCGCGCGCTCAATGGCCAAGTCGATGGACCAGATGATCGGCGACTGGGCGATGGTGCGCGGCAACGGCCAGCCGGTTTGCGGATTGACGCTGACCAACACCGAGGCCGGTCCGGACAATTTCCAGGTCTTCCTCAAGCCGAAATGCGACGCGGCTATCGCGCAGTTCAACCCGACGCAATGGAAGCTCGAACGCGGCCAGATCATCCTGATGTCGCAATCCGGTGAGGTCTGGCAGTTCGAGGCCGACGACAACGCGCAATGGCGCCGCGTTCCCGACACCGCCGATCCCCTGATCATGCTGCGCCAGTAGGCGGCGGTCCAGTCTCGCAAATTTTTGATCGCCCATGTCGATCCGGCGTCGGCTGGATCGTCATCTCAATAGCGAGCCAATCTCGTGGCCGAACTGGCCGCGTCTCGCCTCAACAGGAGTTTTGCATGCGCTTCATGTACATCGTTACGTCTCCGAAGCCCGTTGCGGGCCCGACACCGGCGCTGATGGAGGCGATGCAGAGGATTTCCGAACGGGAGATCAAGGCCGGCCGGATGATCGACAATGGCGGCCTGATGCCGCTCGCAACCGGGGCGCGGGTGCGTGTCGCCGATGGCAAGCTTAGCGTCACCGACGGCCCCTTCGTGGAGGCCAAGGAGGTGATCGGCGGCTACGCCATCTTCGAATTGCGCGACAAGGACGAGGCCCTGACGATGGCCAAGGAATTCATGCAGTTGCACCTCGATCACATGCCGGGCTGGGAAGGCACCTGCGAATTGCGGGCGTTTGCAACCCCCGACATGGACGGGGCGTGCCAGGTCAAGGCGGCAGCTCTCGCCTGATGGGTAAGACTGCTCATCTCCGTCGGCGGCGATGACCACCGCCGAAACCGATCGCGTGATCCGCGCCACCTGGCGCGTCGTGCAGCCGCGGCTGATCGCCACGCTGTCGCGGATGCTGCGCGATGTGCCGCTTGCGGAGGAGCTGACGCAGGACGCGCTGGTTGCGGCGCTGGAGGCGTGGCCGGCCGCCGGCGTGCCCGAGAATCCGGGTGCCTGGCTGCTGACGACGGCCAGGCGTCGCGCGCTCGATCATCTGCGCCGCCGCAAGAAGCTTGCGCACAAGCACGACATGCTGGCGCGGGACCTGATGCTGGAGCAAGAGGCCGTGCCGGATTTCGATGCCGCACTCGATGACGACATCGGCGACGAATTGTTGCGCCTGATCTTCACGGCCTGTCACCCGATCCTGTCGCGCGACGCCCGCTCGGCGCTGGCGCTGCGCATGATCTGCGGCTTGACCACTCCCGAGATTGCGCGCGCCTACCTCGTGCCGGAGGCAACCATCTCCCAGCGCATCGTGCGCGCCAAGCGAACGCTGTCGGCATCCGGCCTCGCTTATGAGACCCCGAGCGGCGAAGCGTTGTCCGATCGCCTCGCTTCCGTGCTGGAAGTTGTCTATCTCATCTTCAACGAAGGCCATTTGGCCGCGCGTGGGGAGGAGTGGCTGCGGCCGCAACTCTGCGACGAGGCGCTGCGCATGGGCCGCGTCCTGGTTGGCATAGCACCACAAGAGCCGGAGGTTCACGGCCTCATCGCTCTGATGGAGCTGAACGCCTCGCGGATACGCGCGCGCACCGATGCGAACGGCGATCCCATTCTGCTGATGGACCAGGATCGCGCGCTCTGGGATCAATTGCAGATCCGTCGCGGCCTGCGGTCGCTCGAACGTGCCGGCGAACTCGGCGGCGCGAGGGGATTTTACGCGCTTCAGGCCGCCATCGCGGCCTGTCACGCCACCGCGGATTTTGCTGCACACACCGACTGGCGGCGCATCGCGCAGCTCTACGCCGAGTTGGCGCGGCTGGTGCGCTCGCCGGTCATTGAGCTCAATCGCGCAGTCGCGGTCGGTATGGCCGAGGGACCGCAAGCCGGACTTGACGTCGTGGACGCGATCGCCGGCGAGCCGGCGCTGACGGCCTATCCTCATCTGCCGGCGGTTCGTGGCGACCTCCTGCAAAAGCTCGGACGCCTCGCAGAGGCCCGGCTGGCGTTCGAAGCTGCCGCACAGCTCACGACCAATGGACGTGAACGCGCGCTGATGAAGCGCCGCGTCGCGGCGCTAGGCGGTGAGCGTCTCTAAGATGTCGGCTTGGGCGGCGGCGCGGTGCCTTGCGCCCATTTCTCCATCTTGCCGAGCACGCCCCATGCTGTGAGCGCCAGGGAGATCGGGAGAGCGAACTGGCTCAGGCCCGGTACCGCTGATGCAATCGTTCCGAACAGTCCGGCAAGACCTCCCGCATTGGGGCTTGCCGTCACCGCGGAGAGCAGCGCGGTGATGAGCGAGCCGCCGATGCCGAGTGCGGTTTTCTTGCCGTTCAGGAGATTGCCGATGGTGTCGCCGAGCGCGCCATTGACCTGGCCCAGGACGGGCTTGTTGCTCAGCAGGGCGCTGAGCAGGTCGACCACCTGCTTGAGCTGACCGGCCGGAGCGGGGTTTGTCGCCGCCGGCGTTCCGGGCACCGTCTTGGTGATGAGAGAGAGGAGCTGTCCAAGCACGCCGACTGTAGTGTTGGCCGCCGGCGTCGTGCTCACGGAGGTTGTTGCTCCTGGCTGCAAGGCCTGCGTGAGGCTCTGCAGCTGGTTCAGGATCTGAGGTAGCTGGATGGACTGACCTGCGAGCGTCGTCCCTGCCGGCGGGGTCGCTATCGGCGTTGTACCTGTTGGGGTCGCTCCCGGCTGCAGAAGCTGTGCGAGATTTTCCAGCCGGCCCAGGATTTTAGACAGATCGACAGTTGGCATCTGGATCGGTTGCGCCGTTGCGCGCGTGACGGCGGCAATCGTGGTTCCGTCGAGCAGGCCCGTATCCTGGAGGCCATTCCGTTGCTGAAATTGCGAGACCGCCGCCTTCGTCTTCGGCCCGCTGATGCCGTCTTCGTCGAGCGGCGGATTGGCGCCGAGCTTGTTGAGTGTCTGCTGCATGAGAAGAATCGTCGATGCCATATCGTCGTCGGGTTCGGAACGGATGGCCATGGCCGGGCTTCCCTCGAAGGTGATTGAGGAATCGAGTGTCATAATCGCATGCAGGATCACGGCCGTGCCGAGCTGGGAATCGACATGGCTCGCGTCGAAGACGTGGTCGGCGACGAATTTGCCAGCTCTTGCCTCGGGCGGCCCGTAGAGAGTCGATCCGCCATAGAGATAGGGCGAATTGCAGCCCTTGGCGTGATAGCCGAGGCCGTTGAAGCACTCGAGCCTGAACAGGGTGCGCGCGATTCCCCAGTCCTGCGTTCCGACGAAATTCTCGATTCTGAACGCGTCCACCGCGCCGTCCACGAATGTGGCAAACGGACCGCGACCTTTCGGAACGAGGGAGGTCACGCGATGAAGTGACTCGCCGTTGCCGAGATAGGTATCGAAATCGAAGTTGGACTCACGATAATGGCAAAGCGCTGCAAAGTGCCAGGGGACGCCGGTCAACCGCTCGATCTGCTGATAGGTCGCCTTGCCCTTGATCGCCTTGCGCGCGATTGCATTTGCGTCGGCAAGGCGTGAAGGCCGGATCTCGAGATTGGCCCAATTCCGTTCGTATTCGCTTTTGAGACTGTCGAATGACACCATTTTCCGCTCCCGCAAATTGATGAACTATCGCGTCTTCGTGCAAATCAAATTGAACCAGGCGCCGTGGTCAGGACGCAGCTCCGGCGTGATCTGCGCAAATGTGGCAGGTCGCCGGCCCGGCGCATGTGAAATGGCTTACAGCCTTGGCGGGAAAATAAGCGGCGGGACTGCGGTCAAAGGCCGCAAGACGCGGATGCCTTTCGCGGGCGCATGTCCGTCGCCGCGTTGCAGTTGGAAGCTTTCGGCCGCAGAGCCACCGTCTGTGCGGGAACCGCCGGGACCGGCCATCCGTTAGCGATGGAGACGGTCAGGCAAGGAGTCCTCTATGGCCAAGCGCGTCCTCGCGATCGGCATCGAACCCGGCAGTGCGGATTACAGCGCGTTCCCGCAGCTCACGCCGGAACTCGTGCGCAGCTATATCGAGGCGCAGCTCCTGCGCCTGCGTGATCTCGGCTACGAGGTCACGAGCTGCCTGATCGATCTCGACGCGACTGCGGAAGCTGGCGTCACGGCGGCGCTGCGCGACGAGAGCTTCGACTGCATCGTCATCGGCGCGGGCCTGCGCGAGCCAAAGGAGCGGCTGCTGCTGTTCGAGAAGGTGCTCAACCTCGTCCACCGCCTGGCGCCGCGGTCTGCCATCTGCTTCAACACGACGCCCGCCGACACTGCGGAAGCCGTGCGGCGCTGGATCGATCCGTAGCTAGGAGCAGGCGGCCGGGCGGACCAGGCCGCCATCTCATGGCGCATCAGGCTGTGAGGGCCGGATTGCACTGGCTTCAGGCCTCCACCGGCGTTATGACGGGCGGTCCTGAACAGGAGGATTCGGAATGCTTCGAGGTCTTGGAATTGCGGCGTGTCTGAGCGTGGCCATGGCGATGCCGGTCCATGACGCTGTAGCGCAGGACGCTGTCGGCGGTGCCATCCTTGGTGGCGTCGGCGGAGCGATCCTGGGCGGTGCGCTCGGCGGTGGCCGTGGCGCCGCAATCGGTGCCGTCGTCGGCGCCGGGACGGGCGCTGCAATCGCCTCCGAAGGTGAGCGCCGCCGGTCCGGATACTACGCGTATCAGCGCGGCTGCTATATGCAGCGCCCGGACGGCCGCTACGTCCCGGTCGATCCGAGATACTGCTACTGAACCGACACTGCGCCGGCGCTGTCGTGAGCGCGCCGGCGCCTATGCCCGATCAGGCCGCGCCTACGCAGCGCCGGCCCGGCTCACAGCTTCCCCGAGTTCGGCATTGGTGTAGGCCTTGCCGGCGATAACCCAGGCGATCGTCGCAACGAACGAGGCCGATTACCTACGGATGAGGCGTCGCTGAACGCGAGGAAGACTGCCGTGTGGGATTTCGGTGACCGTCCCATCACGAAGTCCGTCGGCTTTCCTAAAGCGAGATCCGGTCCGTGAACGACCTCGGCGAACGGGCCGAATTCTGCGAGAGCGATGCCGGAGGATCGGTCCTCCGGCATCATGGCTGCGATCATCCGACCCGCTGCGCGAGGGGGAGAAGGCTGAGTTCCTCCCTGATCGTTGTCGCGACCGAAGGTTTGCGGAAGCGCACGTAGAGGATCCAGGCTGCGCCGCTCGCCAGGTAAAGCAGGAAAAGATAGGGGAAATAGAGCACCGGCGCGTCGGGGATCGGATAGACGCTCCCGACGGTCGGAATCGTCAGGAGAACCAACGCCAGTCCGCAGACTGCGACGTCGACGTTGCGAAGCTCCCCAATCTTCTTCAGATAGACCGGCGCCGCTATCGTGATCATGATGTAGGGAACGAGGAAGCCGAACGCGGCAAGCGTTCCAACGTAATTGAACAGATCAAGCGGCTCGAGCCCGACAATCGCTACGCCGACCGTCGGAATGATGAACGCGACTGCTGCGAGGATCGTTACGGCAACGTGCGGCGTGGCGTTGCTCTCGTGAGAATCGGCCGTCGACGCATGGAAGAGCCCGTGCCGGCCCATGGCGAACAGCACCCGGCTTCCCGCGTTGACGCAGGAGAGACAGAGCGCGAAAAAACTGACCATCGCCCCGAACGACAGAGGTGCTTTAAGTACCGAAAGGTGGGCAAGAGACGCCATGGAGTTGAGCGGCGCATCCATCTTGTCGAGCGCGGGATCGGAGCCATGCGTCGCCATGACCATGACGTAGGACACGAAGACGAAGAAGCCGCCCGAAATCGCGAGACTCCATATGACCGCCCTTGGAATAGTGACGAGAGGATCCCTCGCCTCTTCGCCGAAGGCCGTGCAGCATTCGAAGCCGACGAGACTGAAAATTGCCACGACGACGCCGAGACCGAGGCCCGACAACGGCAGCGACGACGTTTCGAACTGGGCGTGATCGATCTTGAAACCGTGCTGGGCGAGCGTGACCAGGCAAAGGATCATGATCAGCAGCATCGATGCACCTTCCAGGAACAGCATCAGCATCGCCGACAACTGAACATTCTTCCAGGCGCAGAACCAGGCGGCTCCGACACAGGCGCCGAACAGCAGGGCGAAAGGTACGTGAATCCCGGCCATTTCGAGCAGCTTGTCGCTGAAGATTGAGAAGCCTGTGACTCCCGCCATGGATATTCCAAGATAGGCCCAGATCAGCGACCAGCCGCCGATGGCGCCGGCCGTGATACCCAGCCCCCTGCAAATGTACAGGTACATGGAGCCTGCCGTGGTCGAGCGTCGGGCGAATTGGTTGAGGTTGAATGCAACGAACACGAGCATGACCGTGCCGAGCGCGTATGACAGCCAACTCCAATCACCCGTATTCCCGTACATGACGGGGATGATGAGAGCCGCGGTCATCGTTGGCGATATAAGCGCGATGCCTTGCGCCAGCAGTTCCACGAAGCCTAGACAGTTCTTTCTCAGAGTTGCGTCATACATCGATGTCGTCCCTTCCTGCGCGAGAGAATTGGTCCGGTGGTGCCCTAGGCGTCCTCGTCTGAGGTTTTCAGCATTGCACCACGCCGCTCGCGCAGGATCGGCCTCCAGTTTTTCCGTCCCCGCTGGTCCAGTCATTAGCCGAGAACGGCAAAGGGCCGGTCCGGATGACCGGCCTTCTCCGCTCGCGCAGCGGTGGACGATGCGCGCCTACCCGCTTCATGCCGACAACTCAGAAGTTCAGCGCGATCTCCAGCGGACTTCCAGCCGTCAGCCTTTTCCCAACGCCGCCAGCCACCGCTGCGTAGCTGCCAAAGCGGACGCCGACTTTCGAACTTCTGTAACGACCAAGCGTTTGGAGCGGCTCCTGGCCGAACTCCGCCTTCTCCTGGTCGATCGTGGTCATGTTGCAACGATAGCAAACGTCGACGAAACGGAGCGTGACCTCGCCGACGCGCGCACTCGCGAAATAGTCTTCCCCGTAGGCGTCGACGCCCTCGATGACGATGTTCGGCCTGAAGCGGTTCATCGGCACGCCGGAAACGAGACGGTTATTCAGGTCGCTTCGCGAAGCTTCCGAGATCACCAGGATCCCGTAGTTGTCGACAAAGGTGGTCGGAGCCTCGTCCCTCGATGGATACTGAACGCCACCCTTCCTGAGGAAGCCCGGGTCGCGGGAAACGAACTGGAAGTTTCCTCCGAGATAGTCTCCGAACCACTTCGAAGGCTCATCACCGGCAAAAAGCGATGGCATCTTCTCTCCGAACAGTTCGACTTCGCGACTCTGCGTCGCCAGCGCCTTGCGCGAAACGACGAGTTCGGTCATCCCGGGTGCGTTCAGGGCCAGGCTGTCTTCGGTGAGTGTCGGCTCCACGAGGGCAAGCTTTGGATGCTCGCGCTGGGTGACGAACACCCCGGCTTCGTCGACGACCATCCAGTTCCTGTCGCCGAGAAATCCGGTCGGGGAAAGCTCAACCTCACTTACTCTGATGCCCTTGCAGGATTTGATGGGATAGACGAACAGATCCTTGATCTTGATCATGAAGCAGGCCTTTCCTGGATTGAATAGGTTGGCGCGCGGTTGGCCCCGAGCGATGGAAGCTGTCCGCGAAGAAGCGATCGGGCCGGGCGCCGCGCGCGCTCAGGGCTTCGTAAGTTGCGTCGACCGTCGCGGGACTTCCGCATGCGTAGACGTCGAAACCCGACAGGTCGGTGAAGTCCTGAAGCACCGCTTCGTGGACCAGCCCTGTGCGTCCCTTCCAGCTTTCGTCGGGATCGGAGAGGACCGGCACATATTCGATACCGGTGCCGGCGGGGCAAAGGTCTCTGAGTTCGCGGTCGATATAGAAGCCGCTCCGCGTCCTGCTGCCCCAATAGACCCGGGCCTTGGATCGAAAATCGTCTCTTGTGAGCGCTTCGAGAATAGCGCGCACGGGCGCGATGCCGGTGCCGCCGGCTACGAAGATCGAGGGTCGGTCCTGCGATGAATAACCGAAGTTTCCGTAAGGCCCGCTCACTTGGAGAATGTCGTTTATCTTCAATTCTTCGAAAACGTGTCCCGTGAACGCGCCGCCGGCCACACGTCCGATGTGCAACTCGATCGTTCCGTCATCGCGTGGAGCATTGGCAATGGAGAATGACCGGTCCATTCCGTCGGAATGGCGAATGCCGACGAACTGGCCGGGCCTGAAGGCGGGTTTGTCAAACGGCGGAAACCGCAGCGTAACGCGGATGACGTTCTCGTTTTCGCGCTTCAAAGCCACGGCGCGCGCCGGCACCGGCGGCTTTTCGCTCGCTGGCGGCTCGGAAAGTTCGAGCACGTCGATCGTAATGTCGGTGAGCGCGCTGGCCCTGCATAGCAGGGCGGCAAGAGGATCATGAGTGCGGCCCAGGCCGCCGATGGACCCGTTGTGGACGAACTCGCCCGTGACGATCCTGGCTTTGCAACTCCCGCATGACCCCGCGCGGCATGCGCTCGGCAACCAGATGCCGGCCCGCGTGGCGGCCGCGAGAATCGTCTCGTCCGATCTGGCTTCGAACGTCCTCCCCGACGAAAGCTTTGCCTTGACAGTCCTCATGCTCCGACCTCGACCCATTCCCGATCAGTAAGCCGGGACGCGAAATCGAGCCGTGATCCAGTTTTCCGATCACGTATGGGCCAGTGCACTTTTTCGGACGGCCAGGCCTGGTGCGGCGTCTAGGGGCCGATCGCCGCCTTCATCCGCCTGACCGCATCGCGGATACCGGCATCGTCAAGGCCGGCAAAGCCGACCCGAATTCCGCGGCGGCCATCTTCCTTCCCGGCAAAGCTGCCGCTAGGCAGGAATTGCAGCCCATTCTTCGGCGCATTCTGCTCGAGCCGATCCAGATGCGACGAGGTGGCGAACGTGAGCCAGAACGCCAGCCCACCGTCGGGAAGGCGGAAATCGACGGCATCGTCGAGTTCGGCACGCAACATCACCGCCAGTTTCTCCCTGCGCGCCGCGTAGATCTTGAGCACCCTGTTGGCGTGCCGTCTTACTTCACCCGACTCTACGAGTTCAGCGACCGCATCCTCCGTGACCGGATCGCCTTGCCGATCGATGAGGCAGATTTCCTGCGCGGCTCGTTCGATGAATTTTTCGGGCGCGGAAATGTATCCAAGCCGGAGGCTCGGAGAGAGAAGCTTCGACATCGATCCGATGTAGAGGACCGAAGGATCGAATGACGCCAACGGCAGGAGAGGCTGGTGCTGGAAATGAAATTCGTGGTCGTAATCGTCCTCGACGATGGTGAAGCCGAACTGTGAAGCCAGTCCGAGCAGCCGCAGTCGCCTGTCCGGGTTCAGAAGCACGGTGGTCGGGAAATGGTGATGGGGCGTCAGGTAGACCAGGCGGACACGGTGGCGTCGACAGGTCTTCTCCAGGCTATCCATATCGGTGCCGTCGTCGTCGACATGCACCCTGAGAATATTGGCGCCGGCCGCGCGAAACGCCTCGCGGGCGGGCGGATAGGTCAGATCGTCTACGACCACGCCATCGCCGTTTCGAATCATGATCCTCGACACCAGATAGATGGCCATCTGGCTTCCGCGCGTCAGGCAGACTCGGTCCGGCGTCGTCGCAAGGCCGCGGTCGACATTCAGCATTCGCGAGATTGCGCCCCGCAGATTCGGACTGCCGCGGGGATCGCCGTAACCAAGCTTTCCAACCTTGCCCGCGATCGTCATTGCGCTCCTGTAGGCGCGCGCAAAACTTTCGGCGGGAAAGAGCCGCGTGTCTGGCGTTCCATCGTCGAGCGACAGCAGGCCCGGTCTGGGGAAAAGGACGGGGACATCCATCGGCGGCGCGAGCCGGCTGAATTGTGGGCCTTCGCCCCGTGAGCGCGGCCCATCGAGCGCCAATCGTGCTGGCCTGGCTTTCGGCTCCGGAAGTTTCGCGGAGACGAAGGTGCCCTTGGTGCCGCGGGATGTCAGCCAACCCTGAGCGATCAGCTCGTCGTATGCGACGACAACGGTCTTGCGGTTGACGCCAAGCTCTTCAGCCATCTCGCGCGAGCCCGGAAGGACCTCGCCGGCGATCAACCGTCCCCGCCGTATCTCGGCGACGAGTCCGTGAGCGATCTGAACGTAGACGGGCGCGCCGCCAGGCCTGCGCTTCAGATTAAGCTTGAGATTGAGCCTCCACTCGCGCAGCACCGTTGCCCCTCCACTGGCCCATGTCAAATCCTATATCCTGGCTTATACCTGGTCCAGTCCCGGCCATAGACGGCTTGCGGCAATCGCCAAATGAAGCCGATCTTTCGCCGCTTCAGCAATTCGGGTCCTTAATGGCCTTGGGGCGGCCGTACCTCTCGGAAAACTGGCCGCGGCAAAGTCCGGCGAGAGCCATCGGCTCGAGCAGCGAAGCCGGCAAGGCCCTGAGCTCGGTGCGGGCGGCCCGAGCCGCGAACGCGAAGCCGATCAGATCAGCCGCATCCCGCGCAGGCTGGCATGCCCGCTCTTGCCGACGATGATGTGGTCGTGCACCGAAATGCCGAGCGGCTTGGCGATGTCGATGATTGCCTTGGTCATCTGGATGTCGGCCTGCGAGGGCGACGGATCGCCGGAGGGGTGGTTGTGCACCAGGATCAAGGCGGTCGCCGACAGCTCCAGAGCGCGCTTGATCACCTCGCGCGGATAGACCGGGGTGTGGTCGACGGTGCCGGTCTGCTGCACCTCGTCGGCGATGAGCTGGTTGCGCTTGTCGAGGAAGAGCAGGCGGAATTGCTCCTTGTCGGCAAACGCCATGCTGGCGCGGCAATAATCGATCACCTCGTTCCATGACGACAGCGCGTTGCGGCTGTTGACCTCGCCCTTGGCGACGCGGTGCACTGCTGCCGCGATCAGCTTGAGCTGATTGATCGCGGCCTCGCCGACGCCGTCGACCTCGCGCAGCCGCGCCACCGGCGCATGGACGACTTCGGCGAACGAGCCAAAGGTCTTGAGCAGGGTTTTCGCGAGCGGTTTTGTGTCGCGCCGCGGCAGCGCCGGAAACAGCGCCATCTCCAGCAACTCGTAGTCGCTGAGCGCGTCCGCGCCGGCGCTGTAGAAGCGCTCCCGCAGCCGCTCACGATGGCCGAGATAGTGCGGCTCTGGCGGCTCCGGCTGGTTGGACGGAGCGGGGGATTTGCTGCTGGATCTGGCGGGCATCGCGCGCCAAGCATCGCCGCGACGCCCCGCTTTTGCAACCGCCAATTGCGCCGGTGGCCGCTCAACGCTCGCGCCTCAATCCCGGCACCAGCGCAGCCAGCCGATCCTTGATGGGCCGGACGAACATCGGCCCGCCCATGCCCGCGGGCGGCGGGCCAGGCGGCGGACCGCCGCGAATGCCCGGTGGTGGCGGTGGTGGGCCGGCGCGTCCGACGGTGGCGTCTGAGCGGCGATCGACGCCGAGTGTCAGCGTCGCGACGTAGCGGTCGCGCTCCTCCTTCACCGCGCAGAAGGCGCGATGCCCGGGGTCGGAGCGTTCGATGACGTGATCGTTGGCGTTGATCACCATGCGCTGCCGCGCGCGTTTCCCGTAATCGGGCACGTTGGTGTAGATGAACTCGTTCAGAGCATCAGGCAGGAAGGTCTGCCCGGTCAGCACGGTGCGGTCGTCGAGAAACATCTTGAAATGGATGTGCGTGGTGCGGCCGTCATACCAGCCGGGATAGATGGTATTGAAGGTCACCCAGCCGACCTCGTCGGCCATTTGCGTGCCGCGCAGGAACGTCTTGCCGGTCGCATCGATATTGCGGCTGTCGCTCTGGCCTGCAAAGGCCGAATACAGCCCCTTGGCATCGCAATGCCAGATGTCGACCCGCGCGCCCTTGATCGCCGTGCAGGGGCCGGCCTCGATCACACGCAGCCGCAATGTCAGCGGAATGCCGGCCTTGCCCTCCGCGATGTCGGATCGAACGAGTTTTGGGTCGGAATAGAACGGCCCTTCTTCCGCCTGCGGCGTGAGGATGCAGGCCGGCTCGCTGTCCGTCGCAACGCCAGCAGCCTCTGAGCGGCCCGGCAGCAGGCCCGCGGCGCTGGCCGACACAAATCCGAGAAAGCCGCGGCGCGTCGATGTGCTCACCCGATCTCTCCTGCTTGTTGAGCAGCGATCGTCATCGGCAAGCAGGATGGCAAGATCACGCCGTCAAGATGACGATAATCAGCCCGGAGGTTTCTCGCTGTGTCGCGCCGGCAGGGGGACCGTGACGGCAATGACCCCGGCGACAATGAGCGCCATGCCGGCGAGAATTGACCAGGCAAAATCCTCGCCGAGCCATGCGATGCCGAGCGCCACCGCAAATCCCGCGCGCAGATAGCTGCCGCTCGTCGTGCCGAGTGGGCCGAGCGTGCGGATCAGCCGGAAATAGATCACCATTGCGAGTGCCGTGCAGACGACCGCGAGCCCGAAGACGGCCGTGATCGCCTGCGGGGTCGGTGCCAGCGTCCAGGGCTGCTCGACGACAATTGCGGCAGGAACCATGAGGATCGCTGCACAGCTCATGGCGCCGGCCGCCGTGACGATCGCGGGAAAGTCGGAGAACCGCTGTCCCCAGATCGGCGCGACCGCGTAGCAGAGGCTCGCGCCGAGCACGGCCGCCTGCGCGAGCGGAGCTACCGTGCCGATCGCGGAAATCGCATCGACGCCGATCGTTACCACCACGCCGGCAAGACCGAGCCCGACGCCGGCGATCTTCTGGCTGCTGATCGTCCGCCGTCCGCGCCCGGTCAACATCGCGATCACGAGCACGAACATCGGCGGGGTGGCATTGAGCACGCCGGCGAGGCCGCTTGCGATGTGCATCTCACCCCAACTGATCAGGGTGAACGGCAGCGCACTTTGCAGAAGACCTTGCACGAGGAAGGCCGCCCAGACCGATCGCTGGTGGGGAAGGGAGTGTCCTTGCGCGGCGGCAATCAGGATCAGGAGAATTGCCGCGATCGCGACGCGCGCTGCAACCATCGTGAATGGCGGTATCGTCGCGACCGCCACCTTGATCAACGTGAACGAGCTGCCCCAGATCAGCGAGAGCAGCAACAGCAGCCCGATCTCCAAGGATAAAGTGTTTCGTTCCGACATTGCCTGCGAGGCCTGCGTGCTCATGCGAATCTGCTCCGGCGAATCTGTTCCGGGATGGATCGGGACCATGATCCGGCGCGGCGACACAGGCTGGCTGAATTCGGACCTCATCGTCCAATCGAGTCCGATTTCGGCTACTCGGCGGGCTGCATCGAAACTATTGTTCCGCCATGGCGACAGGCCCGGTGCATCGGCAAGCCCTGCCTCCGCATCTCGATTGGGAGACCTGCGATCGGGCGCGGCTGGCGCGTGCCCGCGCCTTCGACGGCCTGTTCTTTTCCGGCGTTCGCTCGACGCGGATCTATTGCCGGCCGGTTTGTCCGGTTCGGCCTGCGCGCTCCGAAAATGTCACCTTCTACGCCACCGCGGCCGCCGCCGAACGGGCCGGCTTTCGCCCGTGTCTGCGTTGCCGGCCGGAAACCGCGCCGGGGGTCGCCGGCCTGGATGGGAACGGCCACCACCGTGGCGCGCGGCATGCGCCTGATCAATGACGGCTTTCTGGATCGTGCGTCTGTGGCGGAGCTTGCCGAAGCCCTTGGCGTCGGACCGCGCCATCTCCTGCGCTTGTTCATGCGCCATACCGGAGCGAGCCCCAGCGAGATTGCGGCGACGCGGCGCGTGCAGGAAGCCAAGCGCTTGATCGATGGGAGTGATATGACCTTGGCGGAGATCGCCTTCGCCGCCGGGTTCGGCAGCGTTCGCCGTTTCAACGATGCCTTTGCCGCAACCTACAAGCGGCCACCGTCGTCATTCCGCCGCCTCCGATAGGTGTCGCGGCGAAATCAGCCGATCTGCTTCTCGCCGTGTCTTTCCGACAGCGTGAAGATCTCGACGCCCGTCGCGGTGACGCCGACCGAGTGCTCGAACTGTGCCGACAGCGAGCGGTCGCGGGTCACCGCGGTCCAGCCGTCGGAGAGGATCTTCACATGCGGCTTGCCGAGATTGATCATCGGCTCGATGGTGAAGAACATGCCGGGCTTGAGCTGAACGCCCTCGCCGGGCCGGCCGATATGGATGATGTTCGGTTCGTCGTGGAACATGCGCCCGAGGCCATGGCCGCAGAAGTCGCGCACCACGCTCATGCCCTGCGGTTCGACAAAGCTCTGAATGGCGTGGCCGATGTCGCCGGTGGTGGCGCCGGGCTTCACCGCCGCGATGCCGCGCATCATGGCTTCGTACGTCACCTCGATCAGCCGCTCGGCCTTGCGCGCGATCGGGCCGACCGCATACATCCGGCTGGAATCGCCGTACCAGCCGTCGACGATGAAGGTGACGTCGATGTTGACGATGTCGCCTTCCTTCAGCGGCCGGTCGCCGGGCATGCCGTGGCAGACCACGTGGTTGAGCGAGGTGCAGGTCGAATAGCGATAGCCGCGATACATCAGCGTCGCCGGATAGGCGCCGTGGCTGAAGGCGAAGTCGCGGACGAACTGGTCGATGCGCTCGGTCGGCACGCCGGGCCCGACGATGTCGGTGAGTTCGTCGAGGCATTTGGCCACCAGCGCCCCCGCCTTGCGCATGCCGGCAAACGCGCTCGGTCCATGCAGCTTGATCTGTCCGGTCTTGCGCAGGGAGGTATCGGTGGCTTCGACGTAGCTCATGCGGGGCGGTCTTCTGAGGTGGTCTCGGTGTGAGCGGAAGGGCTTGATTTCAGGCCCAATTTAATGATTGCGAGCCTTCATGCAAGCCAAGCTTGGCGGCCATGCGTCCGAAAGCCGGCTCAATTCGGGACTTCTACGGTGGTTTCCACCGGCAGCGCGCCGCCGCGGATGCGGATTTCGCGGACCGGGTAGGGAACCCGGATGCCCTCGCGCTTGAAGACGTCCCAGAGCGCCAGCATCACGTCGCTCTTGACGTTGTCCATGCCGTCGGGGTCGGCGAGCCAGAGGGTCAGCGAGAACTTCATGCCGGCCTCCGCGAACTCGGTCAGGATGCAGTTCGGCGGCTTGGCCTTCTGCGCGCGCGGATGGGCGGCCGCGGTCTCGATTGCGAGCTTGCAGACCAGCTTCGGATCGGCGTCGTAATTGGTGCCGAAGGTGATCTTCACCAGCGTGTTCTTGTCGGTATAGGTCCAGTTGACAACCTTTTGCGTCACCAGGTCCTCGTTCGGCACCAGGAATTCGCGGCCATCGCCGGCGGCAACGGAAATATAGCGTGTCTTCATCGCGCTGATACGCCCGGTATTGTCGCCGATGGTGACGAGGTCGCCCGGCTTCACCGACTTGTCGGCGAGCAGGATAATGCCGGAGATGAAATTGGCCACGATCTTCTGAAGGCCGATGCCGATACCGACGCCGACCGCACCGGAGAACACCGCGAGCGCCGAGAGGTCGATGCCGACCGCGCCGAGCGCGATCACGATCGCGACCGCGAGGAGCCCGATGCGGATGATCTTGACCAGCAGCACCTGGATCGACGGCGTCAGGTCGGTCGTCGAGTTGATCTTGCTCTCGGCGAAATTGCTGGCGATGTTGGTGAGCCAGAGCGCGATGAGTAGGAGCACGCCGGCCTTGATCACCAGCAGCGGCGTCAGGCGCAACCCGCCAAGCACGATCGCGAAGGAATCGAGCAGGTCGACGGTCGCATCGAGCTGGCCGACGATGGACAGGGCCGCGACGAACCACGCGGCAATCGATACCAGTTTGACGATGAATTCGTTGCGCAGCACCGAGGTCACGAGCCGGATCGCGAGCCAGGCCAGCCCCAGCTTGGCGGCGACCATCAGGAGATAGCTGCGGCTCGGCCAGGTGGCGTGGTACAGCACGACGCGCGAGACGATCACGAGCAGGGTGAATACGGCCGTGGAGGCGCTGGAGACCATGACCCGGGCGAAGTGCCGAAGCGGCAGCGGCCAGCGTATCGCCAGCGATGCCATGTCGACCCGGTTGCGAACGGCGGCTTCTGCGGCATAGGCGATGCCGGCCGCGGCCAGAATGAGACCAAATTGCAGGTAGAACCAGGGTGAGGAGATTTCCGCCCCGACGCTGCGCGCGGTGGTCTGCACGAACTCCATGAAGTCTTTGAGGTCCATGTCCATCGGGAGGTCTCGGGGAAGTGGGCGGGTTTGATTCGAGGGCGCCGCAGAATCCCACAAAGGGGGCGGCCCGGCCATCGATACACCGCCATGTGATGCGAGTTAAGGCCGCAAAATACGGGCAGATTGCCGCGAGCGGGAGAAAATGGGTTGGCGCAGCAGTGTGCCGACGATAAGGATGCCATTCCAGCGATTTGCCAGCGACTTGTAACCGGAAGGTGGATGGCCTCTCTCGACTCTGTCAGCATCGCCATTCTGCTCGGCGCCGTCCTGGTGATGGCCGGCATCCTGTCGAGCCTGCTTGCGCTGCGCTTCGGCGCCCCGCTGCTGCTCGTCTTCCTTGCGATCGGCATGCTGGCCGGCGATTCCGGCCCCGGTCGGCTCCAGTTCGACGACGTCCGCACGACCTACCTGGTCGGCTCGGTGGCGCTTGCCCTGATCCTGTTCGACGGCGGCCTGCGCACGCGCTTTGCCAGCATCCGCACGGTGCTGGCGCCCTCGGTGGTGCTCGCGACCGTGGGCGTGTTGCTGACGGCGCTGATCACGGCGCCGTTTGCGAAATACGCGCTCGACCTCAACTGGGCGGAGTCACTGCTGGTCGGTGCCGTGGTGGCCTCGACCGACGCCGCCGCGGTGTTCCTGCTGGTGCATACCCAGGGCCTTCGCCTGCGCCCGCGCGTCGGTGCCACGCTGGAGGCGGAATCCGGCACCAACGACCCCTTCGCGATCTTCCTCACCTTGATGCTGGTCGAATACATCTCGCTGGGATCGAGCTCGGCGGGGCATGTGGTGATGGAGTTCGTGCAGGAGGCGGTGCTGGGCGCCGTCGTCGGTTTCTTCGGCGGACGCCTCGTTGTCATCGCGCTCAACAAGGTGGCGCTGCCGCAGGGCCTGCACGCACCCTTCGTGACCACGGCCGCGCTCGTGATCTTCGGCGGTTCTCAGATCATGCACGCCTCCGGCTTCCTTGCGGTCTATCTCGCCGGAATCATCATCGGCAACCGGCCGACCCGCGCGCATAATTCGGTGGTGGCCTTCCTGGATGCCGCGACCTGGCTGGCGCAGATCGTGATGTTCGTGCTGCTTGGCCTGCTGGTCTCGCCGAGCCGGCTTGGCACCAGCGTGCTGCCGGCCGTCGCGGTCGCATTCGTCCTGATGCTGGTTGCGCGGCCGCTCGCGGTCTTCGTGTGCCTGGCGCCGTTCCGCTTCAACTGGCGCGAAAAGATATTCATCGCCTGGACCGGCCTGCGCGGCGCGGTCGCGATCTTCCTGGCGTCGATCCCGATGCTGGTCGGGTTGTCAAAGGCCTATCTCTATTTTGACGTTGCCTTCGTCGTCGTCATCATCTCGCTCCTGCTGCAAGGCTGGACGCTGGCGCCCGCCGCGCGCAAGCTGCACGTGGCGCTGCCGCGCGCCGAGCGCGGCCCGCGCCGCGTCGAGCTCGATCTGCCCGGCCAGCTCGAACAGCAGCTCGTCGGCTATCCGGTGCGGCCCAAGAGCCTGTATTTCCGCCGCGGGCTGATCCCGTCCTGGTCCAAGCCGACGCTGGTGATCCGCAACGAGAACATTTTGACGCCTGCGGAAGCCGATCCGGTCGCGCCGGGCGATTACATCTATCTGCTGGCGCCGCCGGAAAAGGCCGAGTCGCTCGACCGTTTCTTCGTCGACATGCAGCCGAGCTCGGTGCCGGATCCGCATCTGCTCGGCGACTTCATGGTCTCCGCCGAGCACACCCTCGCAGAGCTCGCCGAGATCTACGGTGTGAAGGTGAGTGAGGACGAGGGCAAGCTGACCTTGGCTGACTATTTCGACGTTCACCTCGACCGCGCGCCGAAAGAGGGCGCCGAGCTCGCACTGGGAGAGATCGTGCTTGTCGCGCGCTCGATCTCCGGCGGCCGCGTCAACGTCGTCGGCTTGCGCCTGCCGGAAGAAGATGAAACGCCCGCGCCACTGACGCGCACGCAGATCCTGCGACGCAAGCTTGCGGATTTATGGACATCGGTCGCGGGGGTCTAGTCATTCCACCGAGCGAGCGGTGAAATGGATTCCGGGCTCGCGCGTCGGGCGCCCCGGAATGACGAGCGGAACACAGGGAACCGCCACCAAATCGCCGCAACCGCCGAAAGTTTCCGCTGTTCCGGGAAGGTGATAGCCGGAACGCTCCGCCAGGCCGCTCGTTCTTAGCCCGAGCAACATATTCGACAGGAGCAGTCCATGCGAAAACTCATCTTGCCGGCTATCGTCGCGCTCGGGCTCGGATCGATAGCGCCCGCGATGGCCTATGATACAGGCGACCAGCTGTCGATGCAGGCCGCGCTCGATGTCGCCACCGATATCGGCGTCATGACTGTCTCGCATACCCAGTTCCTCGGCGACGAATGGCAGATCGAGGGCCGCGACCGTGCCGGCCGCTGGATGGAGGTCGACGTGGACGCCAGGACGGGCGAGGTCCGCAACGTCGATCGCGGCTGGTAGTTCCGGTTCACCACCAACGGTGCCGGCGAGGCTCACGTCTTCGCCGGCACCGCCGTCATCCAATGCTGCGCAATTGCCGACCGCGGCGCGATCCACGCCGTGCCGCTCTTGGTGATATGCGCGAGGATCCGTTCCAGCGCACCGATGCGGCCGGGCCGGCCGATCATGCGCAAATGCAGGCCGATCGACATCATCTTCGGCGATGTCTCACCCTCGCGCTTCAGCCATTCGAAGGCGTCGATGACGTAGTCGGCAAAATCGGCGCCGTTGAAGCGTGAGGCGTTGTAATACTGCATGTCGTTGGTATCGAAGGCGTAGGGCAGCACGAGATGCTGCTTGCCGGCGACGTTCAGATAATAGGGCAGGTCGTCGTTATAGGCGTCGCTGTCGTAGAGAAAGCCGCCGTCCTCGACCAGCAGCAGCCGCGTGTTCGGCGAAGTCGCCGAGCGGGTGTGCCAGCCGACCGGGCGCTGCCCGGTCGCGCGCTTGATCGCTGCCACCGTTTTGGCGATGACCTTGCGTTCGCTGGCTTCATCCATCTCGGCGTGGCTCTGCCAGCGCCAGCCATGGGCCGACACCTCATGCCCCCGCGCAATCGCGTCGCGCGCGAGGTCCGGTGAGCGTTCGACCGCACGGCCGCAGGAGCTCACCGTCACCTTGACGCCGTGCGCGTCGAACAGGTCCATGATGCGCCACCACGCGGCGCGCGTGCCATATTCGAAATGGCTGTCGATGCAGGAGTCCGGGCCGTCGAGCCGGTGGACGACCTCGTAGATCGCTTCGTTAGTCGCGTCACCGTCGCTGACGGAGAACTCCGAGCCCTCCTCGAAATTCACCACCAGCGACACCGCGACGCGCGCGCCGTTCGGCCAGTGCGGGTTCGGCGGCTTGTCACGATAGCCGGCGAAGTTGCGCTGCGAAGATTTGGGTTCGTTGTTCATGGATCAGTCCGAGGTTCCGGCCATGCGGTGCAGGCCAACGACGCGGTCGCTGACGAACAGCAGGATCACCGTGCCGGCGAGGATGAGGGTCGAGAGCGCGGCGAGCGTCGGATCGGGCGCCTCCTCGATATATTGCAGCATCCGGATCGGCAGCGTCTTGGTGCGGACGTCGGCGAGGAAGATCGACACCGGATAATTGTCGAACGACGCCAGAAACGAAAAGATGCCAGCGATCAGGAACGAAGGCGCCAGCGCCGGCACCATCACCCGCAACACGCCGCCCGGATAAGTGCAGCCGAGCGTGCGCGCCGCCTCGATCAGGGTGAAATCAAATCGCGCAAGCCCCGCGATCATCGTGCGCGCGACGTAAGGCAGCGTGATCACGAGATGGGCGACCAGCAGCGTCGCCCAGGGCGCGGTGAAACCGATGGCGCGAAAACCCTGCAACAGCGCGATGCCGAGCACCAGACCCGGCATCATCAGCGGCGAGACCAGCGCGGTCGCAAAGACGCCTGCACCCGGCAGCTTTCCGCGGGCGATCGCGATCGCCGCGAGCGTGCCGCAGACCAGCGAGATCGCGGTGGAGAACAGCGCGATCTGAAGCGACAGCAACAGCGACGGCCAGAAGCCGTCAAGCCGTCCGATCCGGCCATACCACCGCGTCGATGCGCCCGTGAGTGGCAGGTCGAACACCGGCGTCGGCGAGAAGCTTGCCGCTGCGATCACCAGCAGCGGCGCGATCAGGAACAGCGCCAGCGCGATGGCCATGACCCAGCAGACGGCGATTGCGGCCCGCGTCATCATTTCGGCTCCCGCGACAGCCGCGCGCTCAGCGTCACGACGGCAATCGCAATTGCCAGCAGCACGACGCCGGCGGCGGCGCCGAAGCCGGGCTCGCGGGCCAGCAGATAGGCCTTTGCGATCGTGGTCGCGAGCGTTGGATATTTTTCGCCGATCAGCAGCGTCGGCACCACATAGGCGGAGACCGACAGCGAGAACACAAGCGCCACGCCGGCAATGATGCCAGGCACGGTCAGCGGCAGGATGACGCGGAAGAATGTTCCGACCGGCGAGGCGCCGAGCGTTGCGGCGGCTTCGGCATAGCGTGGATCGAGCTGGGCGACGATCGCGTAGATCGGCAGGATCATGAAGGGCAGGAAGATGTTGACGGCGCCGACAATCAGCGCGGTCTCGGTGAAGATCATCCGGATCGGGTCTTCGATGATGCCGAGTGCGATCAGGGTTTCGTTGACGAGACCGTCGCTGCGCAAGAGGATCGTCCAGGCAAAGGCCTTGACGATGACGCTGGCGGCGAGCGGAAGGAACAGTGTGGCGAGCAGCACGGAGCGCAGGGCGCCACGGGCGCGCGCCAAGGCGAAGGCGGCGGGATAGCTGATCAGGAAGGCGATCAGCGTGGTCAGCAACCCCAGCCGCAGCGAATTCCAGATCACGCCGAGATAATAGGGCGTGCCGAGCAGGCGTTTATAATGGGCGAAGGTCAGCCCGTTGGCGTCGACGATGCTGACGCCGAGCAGCAGCACCAGCGGCAGCGCGAACACGCCGGCGATGATGACGAAAGACGGCAGCACGAATCCGATCGCGGCAAGCTGCTCGCGATCGACCGAGGGCGGCGCCGCGGGCGCGGAAAGCGCTGCCTCGGTCATGCCTGCGCCTCCATCGGAAACGCAAAGGTCTCGGCGATCGGCCAGCTCAGGCGGATTTCGTCATGCACGTGCGGGATCGCGCCGTCGCGCTCCGAGAGCTCCGCAAGCAGGCTTTCGCCGGCGCCGGCATCGACCTCGACCAGGGTGCGCGAGCCCTGGAACACCACGGAGCGGACCCGCCCGGCCGCCGAATTCGTCGCGCCCTGTTCGCCGAGGCGAAGCTGCTCGGGGCGCGCCGCGACGATGACGGGAGAGCCTGCCTGGAAATTACCGAGCGCCGACAGCCGGCCAAGCTTGGTCTCGACATCGACCTTGCCGTTGTCAGCCGCCAATACCGTGCCGGAAATTCGCGTCGAAAGCCCGACGAAGTTGAGCGTGAACAGGCTGGCGGGCCGCAAATACAGCTGGCGCGGCTCGGCGAGCTGTTCGATGCGTCCCTTGTTCATCACCGCGACGCGGTCGGACATGGTGAGCGCCTCGTCCTGGTCGTGCGTCACGAAGATCGCGGTCGCCTTCACCTCCTGGAGCAGGCGGCGCAGCTCGACCTGCATCTCCTCGCGCAGCTTGCGATCGAGCGCCGAGAGCGCCTCGTCGAACAGCAGCACGTCCGGCTCGACCGCGATGGCGCGCGCCAGCGCCACCCGTTGCTGCTGCCCGCCCGACAGCGCCGAGATACGGCGTCCGCCGAGATGACCGAGCTTGACCAGCGACAGCGCACGCTCGACCGCGGCGTCGATCTCGCGCTTCGCCGCACCGCGCACCTTGAGCCCGAACGCGACATTGCCGGCGACGGTGAGGTGCGGAAACAGCGCGTAGCTCTGGAACACGACGCCGACATTGCGCCGGTGCGGCGGCACGTTGGTGATGTCGCGCCCGGCGAGCTCGACCTTGCCGGCATCCGGTTGCGCGAGTCCCGCGATGGCGCGCAGCAACGTCGTCTTGCCGCAGCCGGAGGGGCCGAGCAGTGTCACCAGCTCGCCGCGGCGGATGGTCAGGTCGATATGGTCGAGGACCGTCGTGGGCCCGTACCGTTTGGAGACGCTGCGGACGATGAGATGCGGCGCGGCCTCGCTCATGTCATCTCCTTGCTCCAGCGGTCGACCCAGCCGGCGCGGTTCTTGGCGACGAACGCCCAGTCCGGCGCGAACAGCGAAGCGGGATCCGGGAAGCCCGCCGGCGTCGGCGTGCCCTTGTTGGTCGGTGCGACAAAGGCCTTGTCGGCGAGGATGGTCTGCGCCTCCGGGCTCAGGAAGAAGTCGATCACGGCATCGGCGAGATCACCGGCCGGCGCGCCGTTCACTTTCGCAATTCCGGAGGGCATGGCGAAACCGCCGTCCTGCGGCACGGCGAGATCGACCGGCGAGCCGTCGGCCTTGCGGATCAGCGTGTAGGCCGAAAATTGTCCACCGATCATCCAGGCCTCGCCTTGCTCCATCAGATTGATGGCCTGCGGCGCGTTGGTATAGACGTTGAGCAGGTTCGCCTTCAGCTCCTTCACTTTCTTGAAGGCGGCGTCGATCTCGTACTGCGCCTCCTTGTAGGGTTTGCCGGTCTCGAGATGCGCGGCCGCGAGCAGCGTCCAGAACCCTTCGGTGTTCGACAGCGACGGCACGATCACCTTGGAGGCATATTTCGCGTCCCACAGGTCGGACCATTTCGTCGGCGCCGTCTTCATGCGCTTGGTCGAATAGGCGATGCCGGCCCAGGGGCGTTGGTAGTTTGCCCACATTCCGTCCTGATGCACCGCGCCATCGACGAGCTTGCCGAGGTTGGCAATCGACGAGGGCGACATCTTGGTGATCAGGCCTTCGCTAGCTGCCGGCAGCATCACCGGATCGTCCATGATGACGACCGAGATTTTCGGCGCGGACTTGTCGGCCTGCATCTTCTGGAGATTGGTCAGCGAGTTGGTGCCCTCATAGAGCACCTTGCAGTCGAGCTTCTTCTCCAGCACCGGAAACAGATCGGCGTTGAAATATTTCGCGGCGCCCGCGGGGCCGCCGATGACGATCTCCTTCGGCGCGGCGCGTAGCCGTGCCGGAGCGGCGATGATCGCGGCCAGGGCCGCGCCGGATTTCAGAACGCTGCGTCGGGAGGGGGTGTGCATGGGCATGTCCCGTTGGTTGTGCGTAAAGCTTGCAACGAAGCAGCAGCAAGCGCCATGCCAAATGTGCACATTTCTTAATTATGTAATAATATCAAAATGATGAATTCGGATGTAGACCAGCGCCTGCGCAGCCCTACGGCAAATGTGCACATTTTTTGGAGGTGACGCTGCGTATCCTTTGGGCCTAGCTATCGCCCATGGCGACGCAGCGCAGGCGAAACGGCAAGGGCAACGGTAAGGCCAATCCGGCGGAGGACGAGGCGGTTTATCAGGCCATCCTGCACGCGCTGCTGGAGGGCAAGCTGAAGGCCGGGGTCAAGCTTGCCGAGCCGCCGCTCGCCGAAATTTTCGGCGTGTCGCGCGAGCGAATCCGGAAAGTGCTGCACCGGCTCGGCGCAGAGCGGCGGCTGGAGATGATACCCAACCGCGGCGCCCGGGTGCCGCGCCCGACGCTCGACGACGTCCGCAGCGTCTATGAGGCCCATCGCGTGCTCGAAGCCGGCGTGCTGACGCAACTCGTGCGCCATGTCGACGATGCCCTGATCGAAAAGCTGACGGCGCATCTTGCGGAGGAGCGCGCCGCCGCCACGCGCGCTGATCGCGCGGCGTCGGTGCGGCTGTCCGGCGCGTTCCACGTCCATCTGGTCGAGGCACTCGGCAATGCCGAGCTCTCGCGCTTCCTCGCCGACCTGCTCAGCCGCTCCTCGGTGATGGTCTCGGTCTATGAGCCCGCCACCGATTCAATCTGTGCCGTTGACGAGCACGGCGCCATCGTCGAAGCCCTGCGCGCCCGCGACGTCGCGCGGGCTATTGCCGTGTCGCGCGAGCATTTTCTCCATGTCGAGAGCCGCCTGCATCTGGATGATGAAACTGCGCCGGCGAGCGAAGATTTGACGGTGGTGTTCGCGGCGGTGAAGCCGAAGCGGCGGAAGCGCTGAACTCTCCACACGTCATTGCGAGCGTAGCGAAGCAATCCAGTCTGTCTCTGCGGAAAGACTCTGGATTGCTTCGCTACGCTCGCAATGACGGGGATGGGCCACGGGGCCCCCTCACGTCAGCACCTTCACCCCGCCGAACGACGTCACCCGGCCCTGCTTCAGCATCACGATCTGCGTGGCGAGCTGGCGCAGTTCGGCGACGTCGTGGCTGACATAGACCATCGGGATGTTGGCCTCGTCGCGCAGCCGCACCAGATAGGGCAGGATCTCGAGCTTGCGGCCCTCGTCGAGTGCGCCGAGCGGCTCGTCGAGCAGCAGCAGGCGCGGTTTTGACAGCAGTGCGCGTCCGAGCGCGACGCGCTGGCGTTCGCCGCCGGAGAGTTTTCCGGGACGGCGATCAAGCAGCGCGCCGATGTCGAGCAGGTCGACGACGCGCTTGTGCTGGGCCGGATCGGCGGCGAGGCGGTTCATCCGCCGGCCGTAGTCGAGATTCTGCGCGACGTTGAGATGCGGAAACAGCCGCGCGTCCTGGAACACATAGCCGATGCGGCGGCGCCAGGTCGGGACATGGATGTTGGACGCAGTGTCGTCGACCGTCTCGCCGTCGATCACGATGGTGCCGCGGTCGGGACGCAGCAGGCCTGCGATCATGTTGATCAGTGAGCTCTTGCCGGCGCCGGATGCGCCGAACAGGCCGGTGACGCGGCCTTCGCTTACGAAGGATGCGGCAAGCGAGAATTCACCGAGCTGTTTTTCGACATCGACGCGCAGCATGGTCAGTTCCCGTGGAGGCGCGCGGTGGCGCGGCGGGCGAACCATTCGGCCGCGATCAGCGCGCCGAGCGCCAGGATGACTGAGATGATCACAAGGCGACCCGCGGCGGCGTCGCCGTCCGGCGTCTGGATCAGCGAATAGATCGCGGACGAAATCGTCTGGGTCTCGCCGGGAATGTTGGAGACGAAGGTGATGGTGGCGCCGAACTCGCCGATCGCCTTGGCGAAGCCGAGCACCATGCCGGCGAGCACGCCGGGCAGCGCCAGCGGCAACGTCACCGTGAAAAACACTTTCCAGGGCGCTGCGCCGAGCGTTTCCGCGGCCTGCTCGAGCCGGCGATCGATCGCCTCGATCGACAGTCGCATCGGGCGCACCAGCAGCGGAAACGACATCACGCCACAGGCGAGCGCCGCTCCAGTCCAGCGGAACGCGAAGACGATGCCGAGATGGTCAGCGAGGAACGCGCCGACGAGTCCCCTGCGCCCGAAGGTGAGGAGCAGGAGATAGCCGGTGACGACCGGCGGCAGCACCAGCGGCAAATGCACCACCGCGTCGAGCACCGCCTTGCCCCAGAAATCACGTCGCGCAAGCAGCCACGCCAGCGCAATACCGAACGGCGTCGCCACCAGCGTTGCGATGACGGCGACCCTGAGCGAGAGCAGGATCGCCGTCCATTCCGCGGGAGAGATGTCGAGCATCAAGTCGCAGATATCAAGTTGTCGGGCTGATCAGGAACTTGAAGCCGTATTTTTCCAGAATGGTCTTGGCCGCCAACGTGCGCAGGAAGGCGAGATAGTCGTTGGTCTCGGGCTTCGCGGTCACGGTTGCGGCAACAGGATAGATGATCGCGGGGTGCGAATCCGCCGGGAAGGTGCCGACGATCTTCACGCCGGGCTCGACCTTGGCGTCGGTGGAATAGACGATGCCGAGATTGGCCTCGCCGCGGGCGACCAGCGTCAGCGCGGCGCGCACGCTCTCGGCCATCGCGAATTTCGGCTCCGCGGTCTGCCACGCGCCCAACTTCTCCAGCGCCGCCTTGGCGTATTTGCCGACCGGCACCGACTTGACGTCGCCGGTTGCGATCTTGCCGTCGCCGGCGAGTTTGGCGAGGTCGAAACCCTGCGCGATTGTGACGTTGTTGATCTCTGAGTCCTTCGGCGCGATCAGCACGATGCTGTTACCGAGCAGATTGACGCGGGTCGGCTCGTTGATGGTCTTCTTGGAGATCGCGTAGTCCATCCAGTCGGTGTCGGCGGAGACGAACACGTCGGCGGGCGCGCCCTGCTCGATCTGTTTGGCCAGCACCGAACTCGCGGCGTAGCTCGCGGTGATCTTGACGCCGGTCTTGGCGGTGTAGGCGGCATCGACCTCGTCGAGCGCGTTCTTCATCGAGGCGGCGGCGAACACGGTGATGGTCTTGTCCTCGGCGGCGGCAGGCGAAAGGCTTGCGCCCGCGAAGATCACGAAAGCGGTGAAAAGTCCGGCAATACGAAACATGGGGTGCGCTCCGTGCGAGCCCGCGCGCGAAATCGCACGCGCAACTGGCGTTGGGTGGGGTCTGGCTTGCGACGGGCGGACGCGCTGTTCCACGTGGCCCTGCAACGGCTTACGGCCGGCAGGGATATCGCAGCTGCGAAGATAGCAGGCTGAGCCTTCAGGTCAAAGGCGACCGTTTGTCTAACCTATTGCGCTGGCAGGATCGCAATCGAGAGCGAATTGTCCTTGGCGCCGCTGACCTGGAGCACGAAGGGCTGTGCCGACAGCTCGTATTTCATGGTCTTGCGGATACCGTCGCAATCGGTCGCGCCACTGAAGGCCACGGGTTTGAGGAAATGCCCGTCCTGCACCACGTCGACCCAGGCCCCGGTGGACAGGCTGAGGGTATAGAGCCCGGCCTTCGCGGTCTTGATGCTCGTGAACCCGGCAAAGGTGCCGTCCTTCGGCGCGCGCTCGGGTGGGCTGGGCAATTTGGCATCCGCGGGCGCGACCAGTCCGAGCGTGATGGCCGACGACGGCAAGGCTGCCTGTTCGCTCCCAGATGCGAGCTTGGCGCGGTCCGGTGCGGTCAGCGCAGCGCGCTCGCGCTCGATCGGCCATTTGAACTTGTCGCAGCCGCTGGGTTCTTCTGCGGCGAGGGCGGATGTCGCACTGAGCGAAAGCACGGCGAGGAGAGTGAGGACGCGCATGTGAAATCTCATCGTTGGCCACGCGACAGACGCGGGCTTGCGGTCAGGCTTCGTTGGCGAACGGGATGCGCATCCCGGAATGCCGCCGGCTTACGGCACAGCAGCCAGCCGATCCTAGCGCATTCGTGTGGCACGAACCAACCATCTGTTCGTCATCCCGGACAAGCGCAGCAAAGCGGAGCGCAGATCCGGGATCCATAGCCACAGGAAGTAGTTTGGCGAAGTCTCGGAGTTGCCTCTCTGCCCAACGACTTCTTCCTGGGGTAATGGGTCCCCTGGCTTTCGCCAGGACGACATTGGGGTGCTACGGCTTCCGATCGGCCGCGTGCAACACGGCTTTGCAGGCGGCCGGCATCTGCGCCAGCGTCATCGGCGGCTTCGGTTTTGGCGGCTCCGGCGGCGGCTTGGGGTGCAGCACCTCATCGCTGAACCAATAGGCGAGATCGGAAGGCTTGCAGCCCTCATCCCCGGATTGCGACGGCTGCCCCTGGCATTCGCCGGCGCCCGGGGGGCAGCGCATGCGGATGTGGAAGTGATAGTCGTGGCCCCACCACGGCCGGATTTTTGACAGCCAGGAGCGGTCGCCCCTGGCCTCGCGACACAACGCCTTCTTGATCGCGGGGTTGACGAAGATGCGCTGCACCGCCGGCTCCTGCGCCGCGTCGCGCAGCACCAGCACGTGGGCGGGCGTGAACACCTTCGGATCGATGTCGAGGCGGTCGTCGCGCACCATCATCACCGCCGACATCTCCTCGCGCTCGTCGCGCGAGAGGCGATGGTCCGGCATCGGCGTCAGCCAGATGTCGGCATCGAGACCGATCTGGTGGCTGGCATGGCCGGACAGCGCAGGCCCGCCACGCGGCTGGCCGATGTCGCCGACCAGAATGCCCGGCCAGCCGGCATCCTTGTGCGCCTTGGCCGCGAGCCGCTTGATCAGCGCGATCATGTCGGGATGACCGTAATTGCGATTGCGCGACAGCCGCATCACCTGCCAGTTGTCGCCGTTGAGCGGCATCTGCTCGGCGCCGCCGATGCAGCCTTTCACATAGGAGCCGATCACATGTGCCGGCCCGGTCGATGGCAACAGCTTGCGGGCGAACAGCTCCTTGGCGCCGATCTTGGGATCGTTCGGATTGGCGAGCGGCGGCAGCGGCTTTGAGTTGACGCTGCCCTTGTCCTGGGCCAGCGCAGCGCCGGCGGTCAGGAGCGTCATGAAAAGCAGGAGAGGGGCGATGCGGCGGGGACTCATGCTGAGATTCTTATAGCCCATCGCTGCGTCGGGGTTAAGAATTAGGCTTTCGCCCGGCGGCCGCCTCACGGTGTCTTTACAGCCGCCGGCCCAGCCGCACATCGCGAGGACGCCAGTAGCACGACGATCCATATCTCCAACCGGATCATCCCAAAGTCGCATGTCGGCAGGCCGGGTTTTAACGGCGCGATAACCCTGTCCTGCATTGACCAAAATTCGTGCGCGGAGTGAGGAGCAGCCGTCATCGGTATGCAATCGCGCGCGCGATCTCGGAATTGATTCAAGGGGGCGCGCAATTTTGCGCCAGATCACTCTCCGATTGCGACGCGGGAACGGGTCAGGCGCGCCCTCTGGCGCTGCCGCGCCTCGCAAACAGGCAATAAAGGTTGCTTGGCGCGGTCCGCAGCACCGGGCGTCCAACGGTCAGCACAGCGAAGATTACTTTTTTTTCAGATACTTGCCGCAAGAGTTGCGGTCGCTGGGCGTCACTGGGACGTATGAAGTTGAGTTTGGGGTCTCGAAAGCCAAAACTGCGAAAGCGCAACGCCCTTGCCCGGACCGGCCAACGGCCGCGCAAGCCGCGTTTCGCGCGTGCGCCTGCCATCAAACGAGACGGAGCCCAAGCGGGGATCGCCGAGGCACGCAAATCGCACGATCGCCTGCGTCAGGCCGTTGACATGCTGCCGCAGGGCATCGTGATCCTCGATCCCGAAGGCCGCTACGTCCTCTGGAACAAGCAATATTCCGAGATCTACAGCAAGACCGCCGATCTGTTCGCGGAAGGCGCGCGACTGGAAGATACGCTGCGCGTCGGTGTTGCCCGCGGCGACTATCCGGAAGCCGCCGGCCACGAGGAAGAATGGATCGCCGCGCGGCTGAAGAAGCTCCACGAGCCGGGCAAGCGCCACGAGCAGACGCTGTCGGACGGCCGCGTCATCCTGATCGAGGAGCGCCGCACCGATGACGGCGGCGTGGTCGGCCTGCGCGTCGACATCACCGAATTGAAGCAGCGCGAGGCGTCGTTCCGGCTGCTGTTCGACGGCAACCCCGTTCCCATGATCGTCTGCGCGGTGGACGACGAGCGCATTCTTGGCGTCAACGATTCCGCGGTCGCGCATTACGGCTATAGCCGCGCCGAATTCGAGAAGCTGAAGATTCGCGCGTTGCAGGCCTTCGACGGCGAGCCGCCCTGGACCACCGATCGGTCCAGCGAGGAGCAGGCCGCGCGCACCTGGAAGCACGTCAAAGCGGATGGCGTGCTGATCGATCTGGCGATCTATTTCCGCGAGCTGACCTATGCCGAGCGGCCGGCAGTGCTGCTAGCGCTGATGGACATTACTGAACGCAAGCGCGCCGAGGCGCGGCTCGCCTTCATGGCCCAGCACGACGGGCTGACCGGCCTGCCGAACCGCAATTTGTTGCGCCAGACCATGGACGAGATGCTCCTGCACACGCGGCGCAGCGCCGACAAGGTCGCGGTGCTGATGCTGGGGCTGGACAATTTCAAGGCGATCAACGACACGCTCGGACACGCGGTCGGCGACAAGCTCTTGCGCGGCGTCGCCAAGCGCCTGCGTTCGACGCTGCGCGAGGACGACGCGCTGGCGCGGCTGAATTCGGATGAGTTCGCCGTCGTCCAGAGCGGCCTGACGCGGCCTGAAGACGCCGTGCTGCTCGCAAAACGCCTGCTGGAAGCGATCGCCGATCCCTATCTGCTGGACGGCCATTCTGTTGTGATCGGCGCCTCCATCGGCATCGCGACGGCGCCCGGCGACGGCGATGATTCCGAAAAGCTGCTCAAGAGCGCCGACATGGCGCTGTCGCGCGCCAAGCTGGATGCCCGCGGCACCTTCGCCTTCTTCGAGGCCGCGCTCGATGCGAGAGCGCAGAGCCGCCGCAAGATCGAGGTCGAGCTGCGCGACGCGATCCAGAGCGACGTACTGCGGCCGTATTACCAGCCGCTGATCGATCTTTCGAGCGGGCGCATCACCGGGTTCGAGGCGCTGGTGCGCTGGCCGCATCCGGAGCGCGGCATGGTCTCGCCGGCCGAGTTCATTCCGGTCGCCGAGGACACCGGGCTGATCAATCCGCTCGGCGGTCTGATGCTGCGCCGTGCCTGCCTCGATGCCGCGACCTGGCCGGACGATGTCCGCGTCGCCGTCAATTTGTCGCCGCTCCAGTTCCGCAGCGGTAATCTGCTCTCGGTGGTGACGGACGCGCTCAAGCAGTCCGGCCTGCCGCCAAGGCGGCTCGAGCTCGAGATCACCGAGACGTTGCTCCTGGAGAAGAGCGCCCAGGTGCTGGCGACACTGCATGCGCTGCGCGCGCTCGGCGTGCGCATCTCCATGGACGATTTCGGCACCGGCTATTCCAGCCTCAGCTATCTGCGCAGCTTTCCCTTCGACAAGATCAAGATCGACCAGTCCTTCGTGCGCGACTTGGGTGCCAACCGCGAGTCACAGGCGATCATCCGCTCCATCGTCAGCCTCGGCAAAGGCTTGGGCGTCACCATCACCGCCGAGGGCGTCGAGACCGAGGCCGAGCTGAGCTGCCTCCGCACTGAGGGCTGCGACGAGGGCCAGGGCTTTCTGTTCAGCAAGGCGCGACCCAATGCGGAGATCATCAGCCTGCTGCAAGCGCAGCGCGGCATCGACGGCGAAGAAGAGGACGCCGCGGTGCTAGTCGCCTAATCATCCGGGTCTAAGCCGCACGCAATCCTGCCAAAAACGTATCAACGCTCAGCTTCAGCGCCGCGGCGTGCTGGCCGAGCTCACCGGACGCAACCATCACATTGTCGGCCAGTGCGCGCGACTGGTCGGCGGACTGGCTCGCGCCCGCGACATTGGCCGAGACCTCGGTGGTGCCAGTGGAGGCCTGCTGCACGCTGCGGGCGATCTCCCGCGTCGCCGAGCCCTGCTCCTCGACCGCGGCCGCGATGGTCGTGGCGATGCCGCTGATCTCGCGGATGGTGTCGCTGATGCCGGAGATCGAGGTGACGCAATTGCCGGTGGCGGCCTGGATCGCGGAGACCTGGCTCGCGATCTCGTCGGTCGCCTTGGCGGTCTGGCTCGCCAGTTCCTTCACTTCGGAGGCAACGACGGCAAAGCCGCGGCCGGCTTCGCCCGCGCGCGCCGCCTCGATCGTGGCGTTGAGTGCCAGCAGATTGGTCTGGCTCGCGATCTCGCTGATCAGGCGCAGCACGTCGCCGATGCGCTCGGCGGCGGTGGCGAGGCTCGTGACCATCTCGGTGGTCTCGGCGGCCTTGACCACGGCGTTGCTCGCAACCTGGCTGGAATGGGTGACCTGACGGCCGATCTCGGTGACGGAGGATGCCAGTTCTTCGGTCGCAGCGGCGACCGCATTGACGCTGGTCGAGGCTTCCTCGGAAGCCGCGGCGGCAGCGGATGCCCGCTGTGAGGTGCCATTGACGCTCGTGGTGATCTCGCCGGCGACACTCTGCATGTCCTCGGTCGCCTTGGCCACGGCCGCAACCACGCCCTTGACGTCGGCCTCGAAACGATCCGCCATCCGGCGCTGGAGCGCCTGCTTCTCGATCTCGGCCTTGGCCTTGTCGGCCTCCTGCGCCTCACGCAGCGCGCCCGATTCGAGCATGTTGCGGCGGAATACGTCGACCGCCTTGGCCATGGTGCCGAGTTCGTCCCGGCGGTCGCTGCCGGGAATGGTGACGCTGGTATCGCCGCTCGACAGCCGGTTCATGATGGCGGTGATCGCGGCCAGCGGCCGCGACAATCCGCGTCCGAGCAGGAACGCCAGCAGGATAGCGGCGGCGAGGATCGCGATCGTGCCGAGGATCAGATTGCGCTCGGCGCTGGCGAAGGCCGCTTCATAGTCCGTCGTGTCCTTTATGATCTCAAGCACGCCGACCGGCTGCCCGGCATAGTTCTTGATCGGCCCGACATAGACCGCGGCGGGATGACCGTCGAGCTCGGCCTCGCGCAACAGCGGTGCGCCGTCGATCACGGCTTTCAATTCGTCCGGCTTGGCGACCGCGTTTTCGCCGAAGGTCGAGGACAGCCTGTTCAACGACTTGCCGTCGACGGAGTAGACCGCGAGGTCGATGCCGAAGCGCTTCTTGGCACGGTCGACGAATTCCTTGCCGAAGGCGGCGCCGACGTCGACATTGGCGAGGTTCTTGCCGTCGCGCACGATCGGCGTCATGCCGAAGATGCCGAGCGCTTCGCGGCCCGGTTCGACGCCGACGATCTGCCGGCCGGTCTTGAGCGCCTCGACCACGGTGATGCGGCGCCCGGAAACGTCGTCGCCGAAGGTCTTGGGCGCGTGCACGCGATAGAATGAGGTCGCCGGTGGAATCTGGAAGGTGATCAGCGGGATGCCCTGCGCCTTCAGCGCCTTGTTGGCGTCTCCGAGCAGTGCGAACAGGCCGTCGCGGTCGCCCTTGGCGATGGCGTCACCGACCGGCGGCAGCGCCGCGATCGCGGACGAGACCGCCAGCGCGGCGCGTCCCTCGTAATCGATCGCCGCGATCACGCTGTCATATTGCAGCTTGAGCTGCTGATCGAGCGCCAGCCGCGTCAGCGCCCGCTGCTGGGTGATCGAGAAGCCCGAGAGGATGGCGCAGGCAATCGCCACGGTGAGCGCGATGGCGAGAATCAGGCGGGCGGCAATCGATCGAAGCTTGGGCATGCAATGGCACCGGAGAGAATCGGGGAGACGCGCGAATGACCCCGACGCTTCCAGAAAAGTCTTAACGAGACGGTTCGATGCGGGCGCAGGCCTCTCACCGCGTTGCGCATGGCTTGGAATTCACGCTGCTGAGGGGAGGTCCGCGCGTGCGACCCGCTGTCGCATGACGCCCCGCCTCAGGCGGATGGACCGCTCGCAAGGATCGCCTTGCCGACGTCCTCATAATGCGTGTCGCGCGCCTGGATCTGCTGGGTGATAGCATGCATGTCGCGAAAGCGCCGTTCGAACGGATTGCTGCGGAACACCGCGGTCGCGCCCGCCATGTGATAGGCGGTGTCGACCACCTTGGCCGACCGTTGGATGGTCCAAGTCGCGGCGAGGCGAACTGCGCTCCGATGCGCCGGGCTGAATGTGCCGGTCGCAGAGAGATCGCGCCACATCGCCTTCGCCGTCGCGTAGAGATAGGCGCGGGCGGCGCGCAAGTCCCCCTCGGTGCGCCCGATCAAGCCTTGGACGGCCTGGTTGTCGCGCATGGCGCTGGCCGCGAGCGACTGATGCTTTGCGCGCGAAAGCGCAATGGCGGCATCGAGCGTCGCGCGCGCCACGCCGAGCGAGACAGCAGCGAAGCCGAGGCTGAACGTCGAGCCTGTCGGGAGCCTGTAGAGCGGACCCGGCTCGCGCAGCGCCTGGGGCACGTCGCGGAACGCCGTAAAACGGTCGGGGATGAAGAGGTCGTGCACCTCGTAGGAATCGGTGCCGGTTCCGGCGAGCCCGATCGCCTGCCAGACGTCGTGCATCACTGCGCTCGCAAGCGGGAACAAAATGGTGCGCATCTCCGGTGAGCCGTCGGCATTTTTCCGCGGCGTGCCGTCAGTGCCGACGATGCGGACATGCGCGCCCAGCCAGCTCGCCTGCCGCGAGCCCGAGGCAAAATCCCAGCGCGCCGTGACGCGATAGCCGCCCTCGACCGCGCGCGCCTGATGCGCGACCGCGCCCCAGGCGAGAATGCCAGGCGCCGTGTTGAAGATCTCGTGTGCGGTGTCGTGATCGAGCGCGGCCGCGATCATCGCGCAGACGCTGCATTGGCCGAGACACCAGGCCGTCGAGGCATCCGCCTTCGCAATCTCCTCCAGCATCTGCATGAAGGCTTCCGGCGCAGCTTCGGCGCCGCCGAGGCTCTGCGGCAGCAGCGCGCGATAGAGCCCGTTCTCGATCAGCGCGTTGACCACCGCCGGCGTCAGCCGCCGCGTCCGCTCGATCTCGTTTGCCTCGCCCGCAATCAGCGGCGCGATGGCCCGTGCCCGCTCGACCAGGCCAAACCCGGGAGTTGCGTTCATGTCAGCGTTTCCTCGCCCATTCTTGGTGTGAGCGGTACGGACGGGATGGTGGTCTATTTGGCGGGGAGGATCAAGATGTAGACCACCGTCATTCCGGGGCGCGCGATAGCGCGAGCCCGGAATCCATCGTGCAGCGGGCGAGACGGAGAAATGGATTCCGGGTTCGCGCCAAACGGCGCGCCCCGGAATGACGGGAAATATCCGGCCTAAGGACTATTCGGTAAGCAACCGCTCCATGATGATCGTGCGTTCATGGCCATGATAGCTGTCGCGCACGGCATTGAATCCGAGCTTTACGTAGAAAGCCTCCGCGGTGACCGACGACGGGACGGTCAACGCGGCAATTTTGCGCTCGCGCGCTGTGCGCTCGATCTCGGCCATCAGCAGCTTTCCGATACCGCGGGTCTGAACATCGGGGGCCACGAACACCGTGCGGACGACGCTTCCGTCAAGGCTTGCTGTTCCAACGAGGCGGTCGCCAATGGTGGCAACAAAGACGGTGCGCCTCCCGATCAGCTCCAGCACGGCGCCTGGGCTGAAGCTACGTTCGACCCTTTCGATAATCTCGTCCGTATAGTCCTTCGCATTCGTTTCGCGCAGGGCACGCACGATGACAGCGCTGATGTCATCGGCGTCATCGTCGAGCGCAGGCCGGATGGTGCATTCCATGGATCGCTCCACTGCAGCGTCTGGGACTGACCGGAAGTTGACGCCTGCGTCACAGGCTTCGCAATCAGCTTGTCGCGCAACCAGACTTAATGTTACCGTCTGTAGCATATTCGGGGCAACCCAAGAGGCATACCATGAAGAAGCCGACCCGCCGCGCTGATCGCCTCGCCGCGGCTGCTGCCACCGACGAGCCGCCAGCCATGCCGAAGCTCGAGCATGCGCCGATGAGCGATATCATCGATGCGTTGGCCAGCGGGCGGGTCACCGCCGCGGCGCTGACCAAAGCCTATCTCACGCGCATCGAGGCTTACGACCGCGATGGTCCCACGCTCAACTCCGTCCGCGCGCTCAATCCCGACGCGCTGACGATTGCGGGCAAGCTCGACGGCACCAGGCCGTCGGTCAAACGGCCGCTGGCCGGCGTTCCGATTCTGCTGAAGGACAACATCGCGACCGCTGACAAGCAGCCGACGACGGCGGGCTCGCTGGCGCTGGAGGGCGCCCGTGCCAGGGACGACGCCACAATCGTCAAGCTGCTGCGGCAGGCCGGCGCGGTGATCCTCGGCAAGGCGAACCTGACGGAGTTCGCCAACATCCTCGCGATCGACATGCCCTCGGGCTACTCATCGCTCGGCGGTCAGGTGAAGAACCCGTATGCGCCGACGCTGATGGATGATCGCGGCATCCCGGTCGTGACCCCCGGCGGATCGAGCTCGGGTTCGGCGGTCGCTGTCGCGGCCGGCCTGTGCGCGGCCTCGATCGGCACCGAGACCTCAGGCTCGCTGCTGTACCCCGCCAGCCAGAACGGCGTCGTCACCGTCAAGCCGACCGTCGGACTGATCAGCCGTGCCGGCATCGTGCCGATCGCGCACAGCCAGGACACCGCAGGGCCTATGACGCGGACCGTGCGCGACGCGGCGATGCTCCTGAACGTGCTGGCAGTCAAAGACCCACTCGATCCGGCGACAGCGCGGCAGCGAAGGCCGGCCGATTACGCCGCCGGCCTCGCACGCGATGCGATCAAGGGCGCGCGCATCGGCGTGCCGAGCGACCCCGCCGATCCCTTGAATGATCGCTACTACGGCAAGCTGCCGCCCAGCTGGGTCAAGGTGATGACGGAGACGATCAAGGTGCTGGAGGATCTGGGCGCCGTCATCGTGCGCGCCAACATGCCGACGGCCGGCTGGCTTGCCGGACCAGGTACGACCATGGCCGTGCTCAACCGCAACCCGCTGAGCCCCAACAAGGGCAATCCGATGATGCAGTGGATCGTCTTCCTCTACGAGCTGAAGCACGATCTCAACCTCTATCTGAAGGATTGGGCAACCGGCACCGCCATCAAGACCATCGCCGACATCGTGGCCTTCAACGAGGCGCACGCGGAGAGGGCGCTGCGTTTTGGTCAGGACCTGTTCCTTGCGGCCAATGCCACAAGGGGCGATCTAACCGAGCGCGAGTACAAGTCGGCGCGTGCGATGGACCTGCTCGCCGCCAGGACGCGCGGCATGGACGCCTATATGAGCCAGCACAAGCTCGACGCCGTGCTGTTTCCCGGCAGCGGAGGCTGCGCGATCAGCGCGAAGGCGGGCTATCCCAGCGTCATGGTGCCGGCCGGATTGATCTCGGGAGTCGACGACAAGGACACGCCCGACTATCCACTCGGCGTCACCTTTGCAGGGCTCGCCTGGAGCGAGCACAAGCTTCTGCGTCTGGCATATGCTTTCGAGCAGGCCACCAACATGCGCAAGACGCCGCCTGGCTTGCTTGCGCGGTAGGCTTCAATGAGCCTGGGTCTAAAAGCGGGCTTCGGCTGTCGAGACCGCCGACTTCAGCGGCGCTCGAAGGGTGACGGCCCGGCGGGTGGCCGCACATCCTTCGGGGCTCGACCCACGATGCGTTCGCATCGCGGGCCTCGCACCTCAGGATGACGGGGCAACAGGGATTCTCTTCGAGATTCTGGTGCGAAGCTCGTAGGATGGGTAGAGCGAAAGCGAAACCCATCAAACTTCATCCTCACAATCGGATCGAGTTAAGAGTTGCCATGAATCGCGTCCGCCCCTCAGAGCGATGGGTTTCGCAAAGGCTCAACCATCCTACGGGCTGAAACGCCCGGTCGCCGGGGTCGTCGGCCCGCTATCTGAATTCTTGCCCATATTTGAGAGCGATCGCGTTGATCTGCTCCGGCGTCAATTCCTTTCGCGGTTCGCCGGGTCGGCTGCAGGTTTCGCGAAAGAAGCCGTCGAGGCCCGGGGGCACCATGATCCAAAGCAGAACCAGCTCCTGGTCCGGACTACTGAAACCATGCCACGTGTTCTTGGGTATGAAAATCGCTCCACCTCTTTCGCAAGAGTAACGCACATCGTTGAGTGTGACCGTGCCACTGCCTTCCAGAACGTAGAAGGCTTCGTCGCTGTGGAGGTGTCGGTGAACCGGAATGCCAGACCCCTTGGGTAGCTGCTGCGTGCCCAGTCCAAGATGATTGGACCCCGTTATGGGGTCGACCTTGACGAAGATGTTGCCGCCATCACGAAAATGGATCAGGTGTTCACCTTCTCCGGCACCAAGCACATAGCCCTGCGGCACCGGGGTGTGCGACTTCGGTTCGATCGCCTCGCTGTTCGACATCGCGTGCTCCATTGGCCGATATGCAACAATGAAAAAGCCACAATAGCAGAATGATGCATCAGTCGAGCCGTTCGACACGACGGCAATTCACGCCGAGACAGCGGCCGATTTCGCGATCGGATGATTGCGATCTCGGTGGACTTCGTGTGGTCTGCTAGACGTTCGCCATCGGAAGCAATTCCAATTTCGCCGATGATTTTTCCAACAACCGGGCTTGCTCCGCCCGCCGGGGATCGTTCCGATAATTTTGAAAGTCCGCATCGGATGCGAAGCTGACGATGTGCATCTCTATGGTGCCATCCGGATTTCGAAGCCGCCGCTCCAGACATCCGTTGAACTCGGGCAATAGCGGCAGGACTGCATCCTCGCAGGCTCGAAAGTCCTCGACGCCCTCTGGAGGTATTCGGGCTATGAGCACGAACATTACGGGGTTGGTTCGATGGGACATCGCCGCCTGCCGATCGCACCCTGCCATGATGACATCATGCCCCTGTTTTGCCCGACGGGTCAAACGGGTTTCGTAAAATCGAAAAAGCACAATGCCGACAAGGCGCCGGCTACTGTGCATGGGGTTGTTTTCGAGATTTTTGCTTGAGGCGAGGTTGCGCGGCCAAGGGGACGCTGGCGACACGCAGCAACGAGCCTCAGCTATCCACCTTCAGCGCGGCAATAAAAGCTTCCTGCGGGATGTCGACCTTGCCGAACTGCCGCATCTTCTTCTTGCCTTCCTTCTGCTTCTCCAGAAGCTTGCGCTTACGCGTGATGTCGCCGCCGTAGCATTTTGCGGTGACGTCCTTGCGCAGCGCGCGCACGGTCTCGCGGGCGATCACCTTGCCGCCGATCGCGGCCTGGATCGGGATCTGGAACATGTGCGGCGGGATCAGCTCCTTCATCTTCTCGACCATGGCGCGGCCGCGGCCTTCGGCGCGGGTGCGATGCACCAGCATCGAGAGCGCGTCGACCGGCTCGGCATTGACCAGGATCTGCATCTTCACAAGATCCGCCGGCTTGTAGTCGGTGAGATGATAGTCGAACGAGGCGTAGCCTTTTGAAACCGACTTCAGCCGGTCGTAGAAATCGAACACGACCTCGTTGAGCGGCAGATCGTACTTCACCATCGCGCGCGAGCCGACATAGGTCAGCTCCTTCTGCGAGCCGCGGCGGTCCTGGCACAGTTTCAGGACGCTGCCGAGATATTCGTCCGGCGTGAGGATCGTGGCCTCGATCCAGGGCTCCTCGATCTCGGCGATCTTGACCACGTCGGGCATGTCCACGGGATTGTGAATGGAGATTTCCTGCCCGTCGGTCAGACGCATCTTGTAGATCACGCTCGGCGCGGTCGCGATCAGATTGAGATCGAACTCGCGCGACAGACGCTCCTGGATGATCTCCAGATGCAACAGCCCGAGGAAGCCGCAGCGGAAGCCGAAGCCGAGCGCCGCCGAGGTCTCCATTTCGTAGGAGAAGCTGGCGTCGTTCAGGCGCAGCTTGCCCATGGCGCCGCGCAGCGTCTCGAAGTCGTTGGCGTCGGCAGGGAACAGGCCGCAGAACACCACGGGAATGGCCGGCTTGAAGCCCGGCAGCATCTCGGTCACCGGCTTCCTGTCGTCGGTGATGGTGTCGCCGACGCGGGTATCGGCGACTTCCTTGATCGCCGCGGTGATGAAGCCGATCTCGCCGGGGCCGAGCTCGTCGACCTGCGTCATCTTCGGCGTGAAGAAGCCGACGCGCTCGACGTCATAGGCGGCGCCCGTGCCCATCATGCGGATGCGGCCGCCCTTCTTCATGACGCCGTCGACGACGCGGATCAGCACGACGACGCCGAGATAGACGTCGTACCAGCTGTCGACCAGCAGCGCCTTCAGCGTGGCTTCGCGATCGCCCTTCGGCGGCGGCAGGCGCGTGACGATCGCCTCGAGCACATCGGGAACACCGAGACCGGTCTTGGCCGAGATCATCACTGCTTCGGACGCATCGATGCCGATCACGTCCTCGATCTGCTGCTTCACCTTCTCCGGCTCCGCGGCCGGAAGGTCGACCTTGTTCAGGACCGGAACGATCTCGTGGCCCGCGTCGAGCGCGTGGTAGACATTGGCGAGCGTCTGCGCTTCCACGCCCTGGCTGGCGTCGACCACCAGCAGGGAACCTTCGCAGGCCGCCAGCGACCGCGAGACTTCGTAGGCGAAGTCGACATGGCCGGGCGTGTCCATCAGGTTGAAGATGTAATCCTTGCCGTCCTTGGCGTGGTAGGCGAGACGGACGGTCTGCGCCTTGATGGTGATGCCGCGCTCGCGCTCGATGTCCATGGAATCGAGCACCTGCTCCTTGCCCGCCATTTCGCGATCAGTGAGGCCGCCGGTCATCTGGATCAGGCGGTCGGCCAGCGTCGATTTGCCATGGTCGATATGGGCGACGATGGAGAAATTGCGGATGTTCGAAATGGGGACGGTCGTCATGGGCGCGGGATACCACTCACATCCCCGTGCGGCAACCATATTGCTGTATTTTCAGGGCCTTTCTTCACGCCAAGCTGATTCCACGGCGGCCCAAAACGCGCTACGCAACGGCCATGTCCACAACCTCGATCTCCTCCGCCCGCGCGCGCGTAAAGGCCCGGGTGAGCTTTGGCCGCTTCCGAGCCTGGCTGGTTGCCAGCGCAACCCGTCCTGAGGGCCGCCTTTGGCTGGTGATTCAGTTCGCCATCCTGCATGCGGTGATCTGGACCTTCATCCTGATCAATCTCAAGGCAGCGCAGGACGTTCACATGGACGTCGCAGAAGCCTATGGCTGGGGGCAGAAATTCCTGCTCGGCTACGGCAAGCACCCGCCGCTGTCGGGCTGGATCGCCGGCGTCTGGTTCAAGGCGTTCCCGGCGACGGACTGGGCGACCTATGCGCTCGCGATGGCGACCGTCAGCGTCGGCATGGTGATCTGCTGGCTGGTCGCGCTGCGCGTGGTGGATGCGCGGCGTGCGTTCCTGGTCGTGGTGATGGTCGCGCTCTACCCGATCTTCAATTTCAAGGGCTTCAAGTACAACCCGGACCTGTTGCAGCTCGTCACTTTGCCGCTTCTCGTGCTTGCCTATCTCAACGCCTTCGAGAAGCGCAGCTGGCAGTCCGGCATTTTGCTCGGGCTTGCCGGTGCGCTGGCGCTGATGACCAAATACTGGGTGCTGACCATGATCGGCGCCATCGGGCTCGCCGCGCTGATTCATCCGGAGCGGCTGAAATTCCTGTTGTCGCCGGCGCCCTGGGTCGCGATCGCCACGCTGGTGGTGGCGATGATCCCGCACATCATCTGGCTTGCGGATGCGCATTTCGTGCCGCTGACCTATGCCGGCGACACCTACAGCATCGAGGATTCCGGCCTCGTGCATCAGCTCGTGTTCGGCTATGTCCTGCACAATGCCGCGCTGCTGGCATTGCCGGTGGCGCTCGCGGCGCTCGCGATGGCGCTGGCGCCGCCGTGGATCACGCTGCTCGCGCGCGCGCCGTTGCGCATCGTCACGCGGGCCTGGGCGCGCGGCGCCAATCCCGGCGTCAAGCTTTCGCAGGCGCTGAATATCTGGATCGTCCAGATCATCGTGGCGGCGGGGCCGCCGCTCGGCGCGCTGGTCTTCAGCATCTACATGAAGACCGATTGGGGCATCTCGCTGTTCTTCCTGGTGCCGCTGGCGCTGGTCGCGATTCCGGCGTTGCGGGTGCAGAGTGCGGCGCTGTTCAATATCGTTGTAATCTGGCTCGTGCTCAGCGTCGCTACGCTCATTGCCTCGCCCTGGATCGCCGCGCGCGAGATGGCGGTCAATGCCGACAATACGGCGACCTATGGCGCGCGCTCGGAGCTCGCGCATGAACTGACGCAAGCCTGGCACGCACGCTTTGCCTCGCGCTGGGCCGTCGTCGCCGGCACCATGGAGTCGATCCAGCCGATGGTGTTCTACAGCCCTGATCATCCCGGCGCGTTCACGCCGAACGAGGCCTGGAATTCAGGGCTGACGTCGCTCGAAGACGCCAAGAAATACGGCTTCATCGGCGTGTTCGATCCGACCGACGGCCGCCTGCCGGCGTTCGAGAAATGGATCTCCGAGACCGCGCCGAACGCCGAGCGGCTGGTAATGACGACGCGCCGCTTCACCCATGGCAAAGCCGGTCCGTCGATGACCTGGAACGTCTATATCGCCCCGCCGGAGAAGTGAGCTCAGGTCCCTTCCTCGTTGAACTTGCTTTCAACGAGTTCCGCAATTGCCGCAAGCGCGGCTTCTGCATCAGCGCCGGCAGCCGCCACCGTGATCGTGGTGCCCGGCCCGGCGGCGAGCATCATCAGGCCCATGATCGAGGTGCCGCCGACGGTCTCGCCGCCACGGGTCACCCACACTTGCGCGTTGAAGCGCTCGACTGCCTGGACGAACTTTGCCGAGGCGCGGGCGTGCAGGCCGCGCTTGTTGATGATCAGGAGCTCTTTGGAAATCGCGCCCGCGGGCACACCCGTCCCGGCTTGGGGCGCGTCGTCGCTCATTTGCCGGCGAGCACACGGCTGGCGATGGTGACGTATTTGCGGCCGGCTTCCTGGGCCATCGCGATCGCGTCGGGCAGCGAACGCTCCTCGCGCACCTTCGCAAGCTTCACCAGCATCGGAAGGTTGATGCCCGCGAGCACCTCGACCTTCGGCCGGCTCATGCAGGATATTGCAAGGTTGGACGGGGTGCCGCCGAACATGTCGGTGAGGATCGCAACGCCGTCGCCGGAATCGACGCGGTTAACCGCCTCGATGATGTCGCTTCGACAGAGATCGGAATCATCTTCGGCACCGATCGTGATCGCTTCGATTTGTTTTTGCGGACCCATGACATGTTCAAGCGCTGCCTTGAATTCGTCGGCAAGGCGCCCGTGGGTCACAAGTACTAGACCAATCATCGGAAAACTCCTCGCGGGCGCTTTTGGTGCACCGCACGAACGCGCCACTTTGACCATCCAGAGCCCCCGCGCAAGAGGGGATGTTGCGTATCTCCCTGAATCTAGACGGATGGATGAGGGGAGCTGCGCCGGTCTATTCGGTCGCGATAGTGGGGTTCATATGGTTACCATTTCCCTTCAAACAATCGCGAGAAGGGTTAACGGAAGATGAACTCTTGGTAGTGATCAAGGCCGCGACAACCAAAGGGAGGGGTGAATAGCCGCGCCCGACCGGGATTCGCGGTACTTCGACACCTAAAATGCTTGTTTTCAGCGATTCCGGCGGCGGCAGGCGTTCAGCGTCGTCGGCGTCCAGATCGACCACGAGGCCGACGGTTGCGTGCTCCACGAAGTCGCAACAGCGGATTCCCAATCCCCGGATCTCGATCAGGCCGGCCAACAGGCGGGCCGGGCGCACCACAATTTCATTTCCGACTGTCGCCAGATGGACACGGTCATCGCCGACCAGAACGGCCCTTTCGACGGCGCCGGCGCGCCCCGCCATGATCAAATCGAAGGCAAGTCGCGACTTGCCGGCGCCCGAGGGCCCGCGGATCAGCACCGCCACATTCCCGACCTTGACGGCAGAGGCGTGAACGCTGGGCCCACCGTCGCTCATAGCGCCGGCAGCCTCACCACGAAGCGCGCGCCGGCGACCGTCGCCGCGCCGTCGGCGTCGGCGGGGCCCGCCCGGTTTTCCGCCCAGATGCGTCCGCCATGGGCGTCGACGATCTGCTTGGAGATCGAGAGCCCGAGGCCCGAGTTCTGGCCAAAGCCCTGATGCGGGCGGTCGGTGTAGAAGCGCTCGAAGATGCGCTCCAGTGCGTCGTCGCGGATGCCGGGGCCGTTGTCGTCGACCACGATCTCGATCTCGCTGCGCACGCGGCGGCAAATGAGCCGCACCTTGCTGCCTGGCTCGGAAAAGGACTGCGCGTTGGAGAGCAGGTTGGAGACCACCTGCCCGAGCCGTGAATCGTGACCCGTCACGGCGAACGTGTCGCTTCCGCTGCGGCCCTCGAAGCGCGCCTCGACCGCGACGTCGTGACCGAGTTTTGTTTCATTGGCGACCCCAACCAGCGTGCCCAGCAGGCGCTTGAGATCGACCGGGATCGCATCCTGCCGCTGGAGCTCGGCATCGAGCCGGCTTGCGTCGGAGATGTCCGAAATCAGCCGGTCGAGCCGCTTGACGTCGTGCTCGATCACCTCGAGCAGGCGGGCGCGGCTGTTCTCGTTGCGCGCCAGCGGCAAAGTTTCGACCGCGGAGCGCAGCGAGGTCAGCGGGTTCTTCAGCTCATGGGCGACATCGGCGGCGAACATTTCGATCGCCTCGATCCGCTTGTAGAGCGCGTTGGTCATGTCGCGCAGTGCGCCGGAGAGATGGCCGATCTCGTCGCGGCGGCGGGTGAAGTCGGGGATCTCGACGCGGGTCTTGATGCGGCGGCGGACCCGCTCGGCGCTGTCGGCGAGCCGGCGCACCGGGCCTGCGATCGTGCTCGCCAGCAGCAGCGACAGCATGATCATGACGGCGGCTGCCACGCCACCGACCTTGAGGATCGCGAGGCGCTCGGCGGTGACCATCTGGTCGATGTCGTCGCCCTGGGTCGATAGCATCAGTGCGCCGTGGATGGCGCGCGAGCGCAGCACGGGGACCGCGACCGAGACGATCACCTCGCCGCGTGCATTGACCCGCACCATCGAACGCTTCTGGCCCTCGAGTGCATCAGCGACTTCCACATAGCCGTTGCCGTTCTCGCGCCCGAGCTCGCGATACAGCGGCAGGTCGCCGCGGTTCAGCCAGGTCCGCACCGCGACCATCCCGCGTTCGACCAGGCCGGGTTTTTCCGAGGGCGGCGGCAGTGGCATGGTCCGCACGTTGTCGAGGTCACGGCTGTCGAGCAACACCGAACCGTTGGGATCGAAAATCCGCGCGCGGGTCTTGGTTGGCGAGATCAGCGTGCGCAATACCGGCGCCACGCGTTCAGGATTGATCGGAAAATCCAGCGAATCGTCCGGTCCGCCATAGCTCTCACCTAGTTTCAGGTCGAGCAGCCGCTCCGGGTCGACGGTAATCGCGTTGGTCTGCACTGTCGCCGACGCTCCGATCGCACCGGCGATGATCTCGGCCTGCACGAGCAGGCTCTGCGCGCGTGCGTCGATCAGGCCGGCGCGGAACTGCGACAAATACAGGATGCTTGCGACCAGCGCGACGAGGCCCGCGAGGTTGAGCGAGACGATGCGGCGGGTCAGGCTTGAGAATGACAGCGCGAAGAAGAACTGCCCGGCGCGCTTGAGCCAGTTCAGCGGCCGCCAGCCTTGCGCGGCCGGCTTGTCCTCACGGTCCGAGGCACCGTGGGCGGCAACGTCCTCGGCGTTCGAACTCGAATCAGGCTGCGTTCGGTCAAGCAATGCTTACGCCCGCGTTAGGACAGCTGGTGCGACGGTCCCCGCATCCTAGAGCCATCCCGGTCCTGATGGAATCAGAACCGGCACAGCTCTCGTCTTTTGTGAAGGCGCGTGCGCCTCAGGCTTCCTTGAAGCGGTAGCCGACGCCGTAGAGTGTCTCGATCATCTCGAAATCGTTGTCGACCACCTTGAACTTCTTGCGCAGCCGCTTGATGTGGCTGTCGATGGTGCGGTCGTCGACATAGACCTGGTCGTCATAGGCCGCGTCCATCAGCGCGTTGCGGCTCTTGACCACGCCGGGCCGGGTCGCCAGTGCCTGCAGGATCAGGAATTCGGTGACGGTCAGCGTCACCGGCTCGTTCTTCCAGGTGCAGGTATGCCGTTCTGGATCCATGCGCAGCAGGCCGCGGTCGAGCGCCTTGGCGTCGTTCTCCTTCGGCGCGACGGTCGGATCCTTCGGCGCCGAGCGGCGCAGCACCGCCTTGACCCGTTCGACCAGCAGCCGCTGCGAGAACGGTTTGCGGATGAAATCGTCGGCGCCCATCTTGAGGCCGAACAGTTCGTCGATCTCTTCGTCCTTGGAGGTGAGGAAGATCACCGGCAGGTCGGATTTCTGCCGCAGCCGGCGCAGCGTCTCCATGCCATCCATGCGCGGCATCTTGATGTCGAGGATGGCAAGATCGGGTTGGGTGGTGCGGAAACCGTCAAGCGCGGAGGCGCCGTCAGTGTAGGTCATAATGCGGTAGCCTTCGGCTTCCAGCGCGATCGAGACGGATGTGAGAATGTTGCGGTCGTCGTCGACCAAAGCGATTGTGGGCATGAGCCTCTGCTTTCTGCTTTCCGTTTGGGTCGTGGCTTAAACGGCGAGCAAACCAGTGATGCGCCGCATACATGGGTCCCGAACTTGGAGTTCGAACTTTGTCACCGAGCAATGCAAGCTGGGCTGAAGTGTGACCAAGTTCCGCGAAACACGGCAGATTCGCCGCATGTCGACCCATAACCAGACCCTCGTTTAGCCGAAAAAAGCCCTCCCTTGCAACCACCTGACCCGAGAAAGCCGATGCAACCGACCCCCGATTTCGATCCCGGACGGCTCGCCAAATCGCTGCTCAGGCGCTCCCGGCAGGGGGCGCTAGCGACGCTGATGGCCAGCGGCGGCGATCCCTATTGTTCCCTGGTCAATCTGGCGAGCCATCCCGATGGCTCGCCGATCCTGCTGATCTCGCGGCTGGCCGTCCACACCAGGAACATCCTCGCAGACGCCAGGGTCTCGCTGATGCTGGACGAGCGCGCGGCGGGCGATCCCCTGGAAGGCGCCCGGATCATGCTGTCCGGCCGGGCCGAGCAGGCCGATGCCGAGCAGGATCTCCTCCAGCGGCGGTATCTGAGTGTCCATCCATCGGCGGAAACCTTTGTTTCATTTAAGGATTTTTCCTTTTTTCGAGTCCGCCCGACGGGAACCCATCTGGTTGCCGGATTCGGCCGCATCGTCGACCTCAAGCCCGAGCAATTCCTCACGGACCTCACCGGCGCGGAGGATCTGCTGGCGGCGGAGCAGGGCGCGGTCGAGCACATGAATGCCGACCATCGCGACGCCATGGGCCTCTATGCGATCAAGCTCCTCGGTGCTGCTGAAGGCGACTGGCGCTGCACCGGCTGCGATCCTGAGGGCCTCGACATGCAGGACGGGCAGAACGCGTTGCGGCTCGAATTTCCGGAGCGGGTGACCAACGGCACGGCGCTGCGCAAGATGCTGGTCCGCCTCGTGGGCGAAGCGCGCGCGAAGGTGGACTAGCGCGCAACAATTTGAACGCTGCTGCCCATCGCTGCGACCCAAGACCGTGAAGGTTTTAAGGCTCGCAGCGAGAGGATTCATGACGCGCCGTCGTTTGGCATGGGTCGCAGGCTTGACGCTCGCGATCATCGCATCGCTGGCCACGCCCGGTCTTGCCCAGACCAGCCTTGCCCAGACCAGCCTTGCCCAGAAGGGTGATCTCGCCGCGCAGAGCGCACGGATCAACGCACTCAGAAGCGCCGGCAAATATTCGGAAGCGTTGCCGCTGGCGCAGGCCATGGTGGCGTCTCTTGAGAAGACCACCAACAATCGTGATCTCGCGGGCGCGCTCAACAACCTCGCGCAGATTTACGCCGACCAAGGCCACGACGACCAGGCAGAGCCGCTCTACAAGCGCGCCATTACGCTCATGGAGAAGGGAACGGGTCTCGACAGCGTCGAGATCGCGCCGGTGCTGAACAACCTTGCCGCGCTCTATCAGCGACAGAGCCGGTTCGCCGAGGCTGAGCCGCTGTTCAAGCGCGCGCTCGCCGTTCGCGAGAAGGCGCTGTCGCACGAGCATCCCGATGTCGGCCAGTCGCTCAACAATCTCGCCACGCTCTACGTGAAGCAGCAGCGCTATGCGGACGCCGAGCCGCTGTTTCAGCGGGCGCTTGCGATCTACCAGAAGGTCGGCGGCCCCGAACATCCGGCGGTCGCGACGCTGCTGAACAATATCGGCCAGCTCGATCGCGACCTCAACCGCGACGCGGACGCCGAGGCGCCGATCAAGCGCTCACTCGCCATTCGCGAAAAGGTCTTGGGAGTGGATCATCCCGACGTTGCACGTTCTCTCAACAATCTCGCCGGTCTCTACGAGCACCAGCAGCGCTATGGCGATGCCGAGCCGCTCTATCGCCGTGCGCTCGCCATCCGTGAACGGGCGCTTGGGCCGGATCATCCCGATGTCGCGACCTCGACCAGCAATCTCGCTTATTTCCTCTATGTCTCGGGGCGGACCGCCGATGCCCTGCCGCTCTCGGAAAAGACGCTTGCGACCGATCGCGCGCAGTTGCGTGTCGTGTTGCCAATCCTGTTTTCCGCGCGACAGCAATCCCTGCTGCCCGACGACAAGGCGCTGGACGAGGCGCTCGCCGCGATCCAGCGCGGCACGCAATCCTCCGCCGCATCCGCGGTGAACAAGCTCGCGGTGCGGCTCGCCGCCGGCAGCGACCGGCTCGCCGAGTTCGTGCGCAAGGACCAGGATCTCGCAGCCGAGTCCGAGGCGCTCGACAAGGCGATCATCACAGCGGTGTCGAAGCCATCGGCGCAACGCGACGTCGCAGCCGAGCAGCGCAGCCGCGCGCGGATCGCGGCAATCACAGGCGAACGCGCCGGCTTGCAGAAGACGCTCGCCGTCGAATTCCCCGACTATGCCTCGCTCTCCAACCCGCTGCCGCTGACAGTGAAGGACCTCCAGCCATTGCTGTCGGCCGACGAGGCGATGACGATCTATTGCGTCGTCGACAAACAGAGTTATGTCATCGCGATCACACGCGAAGGTGTCGACTGGAAGGAGATTCCGCTTGGCGCAGACGCGCTGGCGCAGAAGGTCACCGCGTTCCGCAAAGGCCTCGACGTCGGCAAGGCGCGCGACGCCTCGGGCAAATCGGGGCTGTTCGATCTCGCGCTCGCCAACGAGCTTTATGTCGCGCTGCTCGGCCCGGTCGAGGCGCTGACCAGGGAGAAGCGCAGCCTGCTCGTGGTGGCGTCCGGCGCGCTGACCGCGTTGCCGTTTCATCTGCTGGTCACGGAGACGCCGCAAGCTGCCATTCCCGACAAGCTCGAAGGCTATCGCAGCGCCGCCTGGCTGTTGCGGCGTCAGGCCGTCTCGGTGTTGCCGTCGGTGGTCAGCCTGAAATCGCTGCGCGCCTTTGCGCGCAGGGATCAAGGCGTCAAGCCGATGACGGGCTTTGGCGATCCCGTGTTCAATCCCGCCGAGGTGGGGCCCACCGACCGCCGCGCAGCAGGCGGAAAGATCGCCGCGCGCAGCATCGCGACCGTCGCCTATACCGACTTCTGGCGCGGGGCGGGCGTCGATCGCGCGCGGCTTGCGCAGGCGCTGCCGCAGTTGCCCGACACCGCTGACGAATTGAGCGCAGTGGCCAGGGATGTCGGCGCGGCCGAGGCCGACATCCATCTCGGCCGCGATGCCAGCGAGACGACGCTCAAGCGTGCAGTGCTTGCTCAATACAGCATCATTTACTTTGCCACCCACGGCCTCGTCGCCGGCGATATCAAGGGTGTGGGCGAGCCTTCGCTGGCGCTCTCCATTCCCGACCAGCCCTCCGAGCTCGACGACGGCCTGCTGACCGCAAGCGAAGTCGCCCAGCTCAAGCTCAATGCGGATTGGGTGGTGCTGTCGGCCTGCAATACCATCGCCGGCGACAAGCCCGGCGCCGAGGCGCTGTCGGGATTGGCGCGCGCGTTCTTTCTATGCCGGCGCCCGCGCGCTGCTGGTTTCGCATTGGGCAGTCGATTCCGAAGCTGCCACGCGCTTGACCACATCGACTTTCGATCTGCTCAAAAACGAACCAAAAATCGGTCGTGCCGAAGCCTTGCGGCGCGCGATGTTGACTTATCTGGATGACACCTCATCATCGCCGCGCAATGCGTACCCTGCGATGTGGGCACCGTTCGCACTCATCGGCGAGGGTGCGGCACGATAGACCCGCGCCGCGATTGTGCGTTGCAATAACCCTTAAAAACGGCGATGTGCGCATTTGGTTGCGCGATCATTCGTGATTTTTTGATGCGCTTGCTCAGGGGCTGACATGCGCGACGTTTGGCGCGGTCCTTGAATAAACCAAATCCTGAGGGATCAGCTTGGCAACGTCGGCGTTCACCGATATTAGGTCGTCCAACCGAGGCCGGACGGCCTGTTAATCACGGTGGCCGCGATGGCGCCAAAGCATGATCGCGCTGAGTGTCGCGGGTTCTAGGAGGATTTTTCGTGCAAGAGACGGGCGTGCGCAACGGTGCCTTCGGCGCCGACAAATTCGGCTTAAAGAATCTCAAGCAGGTTCACTGGAACCTCGGCGCACCACAACTCTATCAATACTCGCTCTCCGCGGGCGAGGCGGTGCTCTCGGCCGACGGTGCGCTCTGCGCCGACACCGGCGAGTTCACCGGCCGCAGCCCGAAGGACAAGTTCACGGTGCGTGACGCCACCACCGACAAGAAGATGTGGTGGGCCGGCAACCAGTCGATCACCGCCGAGCAGTTCGAGACGCTCTACCAGGATTTCCTCAAGCACGCCGAAGGCAAGTCGCTGTTCGCGCAGGACCTCTACGGTGGTGCCGATCCGGCCTACCGGATCAAGACCCGCGTCTTCACCGAGCTCGCCTGGCACTCGCTGTTCATCCGCACGCTGCTGATCCGCCCTGAGGCGGCCGAGCTGTCGAGCTTCACGCCGGAGCTCACGATCATCGACATGCCGAGCTTCCGCGCGGATCCGAAGCGTCATGGCTGCAAGTCAGAGAACGTGGTCGCGATCGACTTCGCCCGCAGGATCGTGCTGATTGGCGGCTCCTATTATGCCGGCGAGATGAAGAAGTCGGTCTTCACCACGCTGAACTACTATTTGCCCGAGCGCGGCGTGATGCCGATGCATTGCTCGGCCAATGTCGGTGCCAAGGGCGATGCTGCGATCTTCTTCGGCCTGTCCGGTACCGGCAAGACCACGCTGTCGGCCGATCCGAACCGCACGCTGATCGGTGACGACGAGCACGGCTGGGGCCCGAACGGCGTCTTCAATTTCGAGGGCGGCTGCTACGCCAAGTGCATCAAGCTGTCGAAGGAAGCCGAGCCCGAGATCTACGCCGCCTCGACCCGCTTCGGCGCGGTGCTCGAGAACTGCGTGCTCGACGAAAGCACCCGTGTGGTGAATTTCGACGACGGCTCCAAGACCGAGAACACCCGCTCGGCCTATCCGCTCGACTTCATCCCCAACGCCTCGCGCACCGGCCGCGCGCCGCAGCCGAAGAACGTGGTGATGCTCGCCGCCGATGCCTTCGGCGTGCTGCCGCCGATCGCAAAACTGTCGCCGGCGCAGGCAATGTACCACTTCCTCTCCGGCTACACCGCCAAGGTTGCCGGTACCGAGCGCGGTCTCGGCAACGAGCCGCAGCCGGAGTTCTCGACCTGCTTCGGCTCGCCCTTCCTGCCGCTTGACCCGAGCGTCTACGGCAACATGCTGCGCGACCTGATCGCCCAGCACAATGTCGATTGCTGGCTGGTCAACACCGGCTGGACCGGCGGCAAGTACGGTACCGGCTCGCGCATGCCGATCAAGGTGACGCGCGCTCTGCTCACCGCGGCGCTCGACGGCAGCTTGCGCAACGTCGAATTCCGCACCGACAAGTATTTCGGCTTCGCGGTCCCGACCGCGCTGCCGGGCGTGCCGAGCGAGATCCTCAACCCGGTCAATACCTGGAAGGACAAGGACGAGTTCGACAAGACCGCGCGTGCGCTGGTCGGCATGTTCCAGAAGAACTTTGCCAAGTTCGAAGCCCAGGTGGATGCCGAAGTGCGTGCGGCCGCGCCGGACGTGAAGTTGGCGGCGGAGTAATTTCCGCTCTGTTCTGAACGCAAGGGGCGGCCGAGAGGCCGCCCTTTTTGTTGTGTGCGCTCGGGATCTCTTCGCCTCTCCCAGCTTGCGGGGCGAGGCCGGATTGCATCGCAGATGCAATCCGGGTGAGGGGGGACTCCGCGCGTCCAGCTCTCACCGTGATCGCGGAGGCTGCTCCTCATCCAAACCCACTCCCCGCGAAGAGCGGGGAGTGGGAGAGGAGGGAGCCTACGACCCCCCGCCCGAGGTGCCCGAATTCACCGGTGCCAGCGCGTCCTCCCGGCATCGCCAGCCATCGGCGGCTTTGACGAAGGCGAAGGTCCGCTGGATCCTGAGCCGGCGCGTGACGTTGAAGGCCTCCCTGTCATTTGGCTTCGGCTCCGCGGCCGGCTGCGCGCGGCCGAGCCGCAAGTCCCAGCAGGTGCCGGTGCAGGTTGAGGCGACCTTGCTACAGGCGGTGAAGGGCGCCAGCACGACCATCTCGATCTCGCCGGTGACCTGCGCCTCCTGCTCGCCGACCTGACTGTCGAGCGCGTAGACGCGGTTGATGCGGACGAAATTGCCGCAGGAATTGGCCGCGTGAATCCGCGCGGCGCAGAAGTCGACGGCGTCGGTGTCGGGCGATTTGGCTGCGACCTGCCGGCCGAACACCTGCTTCGGATCGCCCTTGGCGGCAGCGATCTCGTCGGTCCTGCGCTTCAAATAGTCGGCGAGACAGTCTTCCGCGGACGACAGTTCGGCAAGCGGCACATTCTCCTTGCCGACGAGATTGCATTTGCGATCGCGCTCCCTGGTCCATCGGCCGTATTCGGCGAAGGCAAAGCGTGCCGCGATCTGGTCCAGCTTGCCGATCAGGCCAAGCACTTCGCCGTTCAGCTCGGTCTCGGCAAGCGCCAGCGACGGATCCGCGCAGATCAGCGCGCCGGCCGCGGTGTTGGCGGCGAGGCAGTCGAAATCGGCATCGCGCAGGATCGCGGCGCGCTCCTCGGTGACCTTGAGGAGACAGTTCTTGATCCGGTCGACATCGTCATAGCGGATCGCAGTCTGGCCGATGATTCCGCAACCGAGGCTGCGCTGCCGGGTCCAGATCGCATTCTCCTCGATCGCGGGCAGGCGATCGGGCAGGCGGGCAAGCCGCGCCTCGGTTGCCGCGCTCAGCTTCTCGGCGGCGGCGGCAAGCTCCGCATCACCGCAGAGCAGTTGATTGGTGGGATCGCGGTTTTGCTGGCAGTTGTTCTTGGCAAACAGCGGCAGCTTGTCGGCGATGGAGCGGTCGGACGTGCCGGATTGGGCGAGGGCCGTTGCCGCGGGCCAAGCCAGCAGCGCAAGCACAGACAGCACGATGAACCGCATTCCCGTCGCCCCCAGCATGGTTGCTGCCATGCTAGCGTCCCGGATCGCGCGACGGAATGGGCTTGTGGCGAGATGGCTCGAAGATCAGCGTGTCTCGGCGACCAGCGACAGGCGCGGGTTGTCCAGCCCGGAGAACTGCATGGGCTCGCCGACATATTTCAGCACGGCGGACTGGTAGAGCACGAACAACGGCTGGTAGCCCCGCGCATTGTCGTCCTCGACCATCGCCATGCGGCGGTTGTCGAGCATCAGCCAGTGGCCGTCGAGCCGTGCAGCCGCGACCGCATGCGCTTCGCCGGCGAGGGTGTCGCGCACCACGACGATGCGGAGGTCGTCAGCCGCAACGCCCGCAAGCCGCAGCGCGGCCAGCTTGGCGATGGCATAATCCTCGCAGTCGCCGGCGCCGCGCTCGAAGGTCGCGAGCGGCGAGCTCCAGACGTCCTCGGCGCCGTCAGTGGCTGCCTTGATGGCGAGATTGATGGCGCGGTTGGTCTCGCCCAGCCGTGCGCGGCCGTCGCGAGTACGGGCCTGATCGACAATGGCGAGCAGTTTGAGCGCCGCGGGCGACGCGCAATTATCGCGGTCGCCGTCGCACAGCGCGAGCTGCACCATGTCGTCGTCGAGCTTGTCCTTCAGTGCGAACCATTTCTGCCGCAGGCTGCCGGTGGAGATGGCGAAGGCAAACACGCCGAACGGCTCGGCTGATTTGCGCACGAGAACGCCGGGTCCCGGCGAGAGCAGCGTGCCGGCGCGAAGGCCGGCGGCCGATCCGAACAGGATCAATCCGCACAGAACAAGGATTGCGCGCCAGGCGCGCCTGTGAGCAGCGGTCTCCATCTGACATCCCCTTCCGGCTTCGCCAGGTCCCTCTCGACCTCAACGTGCCGGGCTTGTTGCTTTCGCGGAGATAGTGCGAGACGGGCCGTTTTGTTCTGCTTAATGCGCCCGTCAGGGGCCCCAAAACCGTGGGGCAGGCTGAAGCCGGCCTGCCCAAGTTGCGTAAAATTTTACGAATCGGGGGTTAGGAGGACCCCGGTGCCGCGAAATGGGACCAATTGCAGGCAGAAGTTGTGGGGCCGTCGATTCCGGGTCTTATGGCTAATGACCCGCTATTTCACGGGTTCTGTTAGTTGCCTCACAGATTTAGCTCCGTATTTGCCGCAGTATGATGCGGGGCACTACGAAGGAAAGATGATGCAAGTATCTGCGGTCATATTTATACAGCGGAATACATGGGGTGGCGGGAAATGCGTGAATATAAGCGAAGAACTACTTACAAAAATTTCATGAATTACTTTGTCTTCTCTGCGGCCATGCCGACCGGCACTGGCGCCGATGCCCTAGTGACGCGAAATCACAAGCAATAGATGGTTTCACTAAGGACTTGCTAATGATATGCAAGCTTAGGCGCTCGATACTTATTTAAATATTAACCCTTTTACGGTGCCCGGTTGAATTACGCTGGCAAATTTGACGCCGCGCTCTCCTTGGACGGCCAGGGCTTCCACTCGCCCGGCGATGTCCATGTCGATTCCTTCACCGCCAAGCCCTTTATCGCAAAGGCGCACGGTCATCTGCCCGAGGGCGCGTTCGTTGTTCCCGACCCCAACCTGATCTTCAACGGCGAGTTCAAGCGTGCAGGTGGCGACCTCGTGCTGTCCCACGACGGTCATGAGTTCGTCGTTCACGATTATTTCAGGGGCGACAAGCGCGCGGCGATCGCCTCGCCCGACGGCGCCCACCTGACCGGCGATGTCGTCAACGCGCTCACGGGGCACGTCGAATACGCGCAGGCCGCGCCCGGCGCTGCCGCGGCGCAGGTCATCGGCCACGTCACCAAGCTTGTCGGCAGTGCGAGCACGGTCCGCAACGGCGTCTCGATCGTCCTGAACAACGGCGACAATGTCGAGAAGGGCGACGTGGTTTCGACCGGCGGCGACTCGACGCTCGGCATTACCTTCATCGACGGCACCGTGTTCGGCCTGTCCTCCAACGCGCGGATGGTGCTGAACGAGATGGTCTACGACCCCAACGGGTCGAACAATTCCTCGCTGCTCAGCCTGGTCGCGGGCACAATCACCTTCGTCGCCGGCGAGACCGCCAAGCACGGTGACATGAAGATCGACACGCCGGTCGCCACCATGGGCATCCGTGGCACGGCCGTGCTGACCCAGATCAATTTCGTCGTTCCGCCCAGTGGCGGCGATCCGCAGCCGCAGGCAAGCTTCCAGGTGTTGGTCGAGCCGAATGGCACCACCGGCTCCTACATCCTGTTCGACAAGCTCACGCTGCTGCCGATCGCGACGGTCAACCAGGCCGGCCAGATGATCCAGATCAGCGGCGGCAACGTCTCGATCAGCAATGCGCTGGTGTCGCCGGACGTGCAGAAGCTGATCACGGACGTGTTCACGCTGAAGTTCACGGACAACAACACCAACACCAAGCTGACCACGAACTTCACCGATTCGATCACGCAGACCAGCGATGGCCTCGTGATCAAGACGGCGGCCGGCTACGTCGCGATCCCGCAATTCGTCAATCTCACTCAGCAGATCGGTACGACGCAGGGCCCCATCGATCACACGACCGCGGCGAGTCGTATTCCAGCGGCGCTCTCGCTCTTTGTGCAAAGCCTCGATCTCGACAACAACGTGAAGCTTGCGTTCAACCTGACCGAGGTCGCGGGCCAGACCGGCGTGACGACGGCCGATGTCGTCATCGCCAAGGCCAGCTTTATCGACCTCAATCGCGGCGACCGGCCGACCGTGACGGTGGTGCTCACCGACGGGAGTTACGTCTACAAGGACTCGGCCCAGCACGACGTCACGGCAGGCCTCTCGGCTCTCCAGAAGCAGGATGTCCTGGCCACCGAGGTCAAGATCACCGTCGTTCCCGGGCCCAACAACGACAGCAACGGTTTTGCGACCTGGATCTTCAGCGTTCCGGATAACGCCTTCGATTTCCTCGCCGCGGGCGAGACGTTGACGTTGAAATACACCATCGTCCTCAACAACAACTTCGTGGACGATATCGGAATCGCCACGAAAGACGTCACCGTCACCGTCACCGGCACCAACGACAAGCCGGTGATCACCTCGAGCGTGCCGACCATCACGTTCGAAGGCGGCACCAGCGTGCCGGGCGGGCCGCTCGCCAGCGATGTCCCGACCTCGGGGGCGCTGACCTTCAAGGATGTCGACCTCACCGATACGCACACGGTGTCCGTGAAGCTGACCAGCGCGAGCCTGCCGGACGGCACCGTACCGCCGGGCCCGCTTGCGTTGTTCCAGAGCGCGATGTCGGTTGCGATCGCGAACGGCTCCGACAGCACCGGAAGTGGCACCGGCACCATCAACTGGTCACTGGCCGATCTGCCCGTCTATCTCGCCGACTTCATCCCCAAGGACGAAGTGCTGACGCTGGTCTACACCGTGACGGTCACGGACTCGCAAGGCGCGACCTCGCAGCAGACCATCACCGTCACGATCACGGGCACCGACGCTGCCGCCGTGGTGTGGATTGCGACGAACAAGGCCGGCGCTCCGTCCGGCGGCTTCTGGAAGGACGCGGCGAACTGGGAAACCGGCACCGTCCCGACCATCAGCGACGACGTCATCGTCATCACCGATCAGTTGCATGGCCTGACGCCGTCCTATCCGGTGACGATCGACGCGGCGGCCTACGCCAAGTCGATCACGATGAACGATTTCGGCGGGCCGCCGCCGAAAGTGATCAACCAGAGCTCCCTGACGATCGCGGGCGCGCTCAATATGAGCGCCGATTCGATCTTCACCAACGCCGCGACCGGCACGATGTCCGTTGGAGGCAAGGCCGAGATCCTCGACACGGCCGTGTTCACCAATGCCGGCTATCTGACGCTCGCTGGCGGTGGCGATTTGGCCAGCGGAACCACGATCACCAATTCCGGCACCATCGAATTGTCCGGCGGCACGCTGAAGACGCTGGCCGAGATCCACAATGCCGGTGGTACGCTGAAGGCCGATGTCGGCACGACGCTGATCGTCAACGCCGCGACGGTCGATGGCGGCACGGTCACGATCGCGGGCACGCTGGAGCTCGACGGCACAAGCCTGATCGAGAACGGCACGCTCAACAATTCCGGCGCGATCAACGTCAATGGCACGGTGGAGTTCGCCCACGAGACCGCCTCCAACACGTCCAGCGGGACGATCAAGGTTCTGGCAAATGGCTGGCTGACCATCGACCAGGGCTCGACCGTTGCCAACGACGGCAATATCACGGTCGATGCCGGCGGCAAGCTGACCGTGAACGGCGCCACGATCAGCGGCGGTGCGGTCAAGGGCAGCGGCACCATCGATGTCACCGGCGCTAGCAAGATCGACGGCGGCGCGACACTGAGCACGAGCGCCGTCCTCGCCGATGCCAAGCTGACGCTGGACGGCATCACTGTGTCGGGCTCGACGATCACGGACAATTCCAGCATCGCGCTCGACAACACCGTCAAGCTCGAGGCCGGCGCCAAGATCCAGGGCGCCTCCGCATCTGCCAAGGGTGCGATCACCAATACCGGCACGCTGGAGATCGCCGGCGCTGCGACACTGCTCAACGACGTCCTCGCCAACACCGGTCACATCATCCAGGTCGACGACGGCAAAACGCTAACGTTGTCCGGCACCGAGATCATCGGCGGTGCCATCAACAATTACAACGGCCTGCTGGGCGGAACTGTCCACGTCACCGGCGACAGCCGGCTCGACGGCAATGCGACGCTGAGCAAGGGCGCCGTCACGGTTGATGCCGGCGTCGTCCTGACGCTCGACGACGCGACGGTGTCGGCTGGCAGCATCACCAACGGCGGCACCGTCAAGGTCGACGTGAGCAAGAAACTGACGCTGGCCGGTGCCAGCCTGACCGGCGGCGTGCTCACCATTGCCGGTACGCTCGCTTCGTCCGGCACGACCACGGTCACCGACGCCAACATCTCTAACAGCTATCTGCTCGAGTCGACTCTCGGTGGCCTGCTGGCGCTGGTGGCGACGACCACCGCGACTTCGATCACGAATGACGGCGGCACGATCCGGGCCAATAACGCCGAGCTCGATATCAATGGCGAGGCCGTCACCAACACCGGTACGCTGGCCGCCATCAACGACGGCACGCTGAAGCTGATCTCGACCAAGGTGACCAACACCGGCGGCGGGGTGTCTATCGAGTCCGGCTCGACGCTGGATCTGTCCGGCGCGACCATCGACGGCGGCTCACTGACGATTGCCGGCACGCTGGAATCGACCGGCACGAGCGCGATCACCGAGGCCGACATCACCAACACCGGCACGATCACGGTCACCAGCGGCAAGCTGACGATTGATCCCGCCGTGCTCCATACGCTTACCAACAGCCACTTGATCCAGGCGAACGGCGGCGAGCTCGATATTTCCGGTGAGCTGATCGTCAACACCGCGGATATCCAGGCGATCGGCGGCGGCATCCTGAAGCTCACGACGCTGACCGTCACCAACGACGGCGGCACGGTTACGGTTGACGCCACCTCGAAACTCTATCTGACGGACGTTTCGCTCAACGATGGTCAATTGAACAACGCCGGCCACCTCTATGGCGTCTCGGGCAGCAACGGTATCACGGCTGCTGTCGCCAATACCGGCACCATCGAGGTGCAGGCCGGCACGCTGAACCTCTCCGGTGGCCTCAGTGGCATCGGCACGCTGATCATCGAGAACAACGCGACGCTGGAACTTGGTGGTGCGGACGCACAGACCGTCACCTTCGCAGGCGGCACCGATACGCTCAAGCTCGACAACGTCGCGGGCCAGAGCTTTACCGGCACCATCACGGGGCGGGCGACGGCCGCCGGTACCTTCAAAGTCACGGGCGACGCTGACATCACGGCGTCCAAGGGCGACGCGCTCGACTTCACCGCATCGGGCGGTACGAGCTATAGCCGCGGCGACATCGTGCTGACGCCGACCGGCGCGCTGACAGGCGCGGACAACGGCATCGTCGTCACCCAGAATGGCATCGGCGATGTCTCGCTGACGACGGTCGGCGACGTCATCGGGCTTGCCGGCGACGGTATTGTTCTGCACGACGGCGCAACCGGGGCGGGCGACATCACGGCAACCATCGGCGGCGCCGCGACCGGCGCGGTCGGTCTCGACGTCCTTGCCAACGGTGACGGCGACGTCACCATCACGAACAACGGGCACGTCACCGGCACGACCGCGTTCGGCATCAGCGTCGACCAGGACAGCACCGGCGCGACCGGCTCGACGCACGTCACCAATACCGGATCGGTGGTCGGTGCCGACGGTCATGCGGCGATCTCCATCCATGAGAACACGCATGGCTCCGCGCTGATCGACAATTTCGGCACCATCGGTCCCGACGATGCCGGCACCGTCGTCTCGACGACCTATGCGATCTTCGAGACCGGCGGCACCATCACGATCAACAACACCGGCGACATCAACGGCAATATCTCGGTCGCAAGCGCCACGTTCAACAACGAGAGCAGTGGCACCTGGACGGTTTCCGGGACCAGCGTGTTCGGCGCGCTGTCCACGATCGACAACGATGGCGTCATCGATCTGCACGGCGGCTCGATCTCCGGGACCGGGCTGAGCATCAGCAATTCCAACGAGATCTATAGCTGGGGCACGGCCTCGATCTCGGGCACCATCACCAATACCGGCACCATCGAGGTCAATGACGGGACCTTGAAGCTGTTTGGCTCGCTGTCCGGCGCAGGTTCGGTCACGATCGATGCCCACGCGACGCTCGAGGTCAGCGCCACGGTGTCGCAGACGATCACCTTCTCGGGCGACTATGCCGAGCTCCAGATCGATACGTCGAGCTTCGGCGGCTCGATTGCGGGGCTGGCGGCGACCGACAAGATCGACCTGTCGAGCATCGAATACGGGCTCGGCACCAGCGCGGTCTATGTCAGCAACGCCCAGCACACCGGCGGCGTGCTGACGGTCACCGACGCTGACGGTCACCACATCAGCCTGACCCTGGTCGGCGATTACCGCGACGCGAATTTCGCTGGCAGCGACGACGGTACCGGCCACACGCTGATCACGCTTAATGCCGCCGACGACGCGCCAAAGTTCGTCACGGACGGGGCGTCGCTGACCGCGAGCGTCTACGAGCTCGCGGACAAGACCAACGACACCACGCCCGACCCGTCGCCGGCCGCGACCGGCTCGATCGACTTCAAGGACATCGACCTGACCGACCTGCCGACCGCGAAGGTCACCGGCTACTCGGTGACCGGGCTCGATGGCACCACGGCTCTGACGCTGACGCCGGAGGAGATCATCGCGCTGGAAAACGCGCTGTCGCTGCAGCAGACCGGCAAGAACAACGGCACGGTCAGCTGGAGCTATTCGATCGCCGACAGCGCGCTGGACTTCCTCGGCGAGAACCAGACCGCGATGGTGGTCTCCACCATCACGCTCGATGACGGCCACAAGACCGACACGGCACAGGTCACCGTCGCCATCACCGGCGCCAACGACGCGCCGACGCTCGACAATGCGATGCTGGCCTCTGTCGCCGGGAACAACGGCAATCCGGGCGGCGACACCGTCAGCGATCTCTTTACGGGCAAGTTCCACGACGTCGACGATGGCGCGAGCTTCAAGGCCATCGCGGTGACGTCGGACGCTGCCACGGCCACCGAAGGTGTCTGGCAATACGAAGTCGCCGGCACCCATCAGTGGGTCGATATCGGATCGGTCAGCGACACGCAGGCGCTGGTGCTGGGCACCGACACGCTGATCCGTTTCGTGCCGGCCGACGGCTTTACGGGTACGCCGGACCCGCTCGGCGTTCACGCTCTCGACAATACTTATACCGGTGCGATCACGCACTCCTCGTCGACCGCGACGATCGACATTACGGGCATGAGCACCGTCGGCACGGCGGTGTCGGACAAGGTCGCCACCATCAGCACGGAAGTGACGGCGCCCGTCGGTGGGCCGGTCATTGACACCGATAGTTTTCAGATCACGTACAATTACCAGGACAACAGCGACACCCTCACCAACCTGACCGTTACCGATACGGATCCCGGTGCCGCGACGGACACCTTCACGGTCACCGCTGTGACGGGGCACTCGGGCACCTATGTCACGCCGGGTTTTGCATCGGGCTCGCTCAGCGCAATCAACCCCATCTTCCAGAACGGCGGTACTTATGAACCGGGTCCGAATCCGCCGGCTACCGAGCAGATCAGCCTGACCGTCACCGATTCCGAAGGTCGTTATGATACGGTTCATTTCATCTTCAACAAGGCCGGCGACCCTGGTCGGGGCATTACCCTGGAAGGCACGAACGGCAAGGACGTCATTTTTGCGACGTCCACCGGCGACACGCTGATCGGCGGCGGGGGCAAGGACCAATTCGTGTTCGCGCCAAATCCGTCAGGAGGCGATGCCCAGCATACCGTCAACGACTTCGACACGGGCCTCGACAAGATCGACCTGCGGCAGTTCTCCGATGTCAGCTCCATCAATGACCTATTGCTCAGCCAACAGGCTGACGGCACACTGATCACGTGGGAACACGAGTCGATCCTGCTCAAGAACGTGACTGTTGGAAATCTTCACGCCAACGACTTCATCATTACGAGCCACGCTGGCATCACGTAATAGGTAGCGTTGAAGCTTGCCGCCAACTGTTTTGACCGCGGCAGAAATTCCTGCATCCTTCGCAGCCAGGGAATAGCCAATCGCGCGGAGACGCTCCATGATCGGTGCGCACGGCGTGATGCAGGGCAGGAAGTTCGATCCGGATGAAACGTCTCAAGATCCTGTGGCGGTGGTTTGCGCGGAAGTCCGGCTTTGCGCGGCTGATGTGCCTCGTGCTGCTGATCGCCTTCGCCGGGATCCGCGTCTGGGATCCGCCGCCGGTCCAGGAGTTGCGGCTGCGGACCTTCGACATGTTCCAGTTGATCGACCCGCGCCACAAGGCGGTGCGGCCCGTCACCATCGTCGACATCGACGACAAGAGCCTCGCCAGGCTCGGCCAGTGGCCGTGGCCGCGCACGCAGATCGCCGACCTGATCCTCAACCTCACCCATAACGGAGCGGTGGCGATCGGCTTCGACGTGGTGTTTTCGGAAGCCGACCGGCTCAACCCGGATCTGGTCGCGGGCCAGATGCGCGATCTGGACGACGCCACCCGCGCCAGGCTGCGCGAACTGCCGAGCAACGACCAGATCCTGTCGGAGGCGATCAAGCGATCGCGCGTGGTGTTGGGCGAGACCGGGCAGCCGGCGGTCGGGTCCGAGGTCGACAAGTCGCTTCCCTTCACCGGCGTGGCGACGGTCGGCGAGGAGAATGCCGAACGCTTCCTGTTCGAATTCCCAGGGCTGTTGCGCAACGTGCCCATCATCGAGAAGGTCGCCGCCGGCCGCGGCCTGTTCACCATCAGGACCGAGCGTGACGGCCTGATCCGGCGCGTGCCGATGATCATGCTCGCCCAGGGTAACATCGTGCCCTCGCTCAGCCTCGAGATCCTGCGCGTCGTCACCGGCACGCCGACGCTGTTGGTCCGGACCGACAAGACCGGCGTGCGGGCCGTCCGCCTCAAGGGCGTCGAGATCCCGACCGACAAGAACGGTCAGCTCTGGGTGCACTATGCCCGCCAGGATCCCTCGATCTACGTCTCGGCGGCCGACGTGCTCGACAACACCGCGCCGCCGGGCAAGATCGCCGGCAAGCTGGTGCTGATCGGCACCTCTGCGGTCGGGTTGAACGACATCAAGACCACGCCGGTGTCGTCGACCATGCCGGGCGTCGAGATCCACGCCCAGGTGCTCGAAAGCGTGCTGAGCGGCGCGGTCATCTCCCAGCCGAACTATGCGCTCGGCGTCGAATTGCTCGCCGCGCTCGTCATTGGCGTGCTGGTCATCATCTTCACGCCGAATCTCGGGCCGGTGCGGCTGGTGCTCGCGGGCGCGATGTTCGCCGCGGTCCTGATCGGAACGTCCTGGTTCTTCTATGCCCGGTACCGCTACCTCATCGACTTCACCTATCCGCTGTTGTCGACGACCGCGATCTATCTGTCGTTCATCTTCGCGAGCTTCGTGCGCGAGCAGCGGCAGCGGAAGGAGATCCGCGGAATATTCGCGCAGTATATGTCACCCGTTTTGGTCGAGCAGATGGCGCAGTCGCCGGAAAAGGTCGTGCTCGGCGGCGAGGAGCGCGAGATGACGATCATGTTCTCCGACGTGCGCGGTTTCACTACGATCTCGGAAAGTTACAAGCACGACCCGCAAGGCCTGATAGCGCTGATGAACCGCTTCCTGACGCCGCTCACCGACGTGATCATGGAAGAGAAGGGCTATGTCGATAAGTACATGGGCGACGCCATCATGGCGTTCTGGAACGCACCGCTCGACGACAAGGCACACGAAATCAACGCCTGCGAGGCCGCGATCCAGATGCTCGAAAAGATCGACGTAGTCAACAAGGACCGCCAGCAGGAGGCCGCCGACGGCGGCCACATCTACATTCCGCTCAAAGTCGGTATAGGTCTCAACACCGGCATCGGCGTGGTCGGCAACATGGGCTCCGATCTGAAAAAGAACTATTCGGTGCTCGGCGACAGCGTGAACCTCGCGTCGCGCCTGGAAGGTCAGACCAAAGAGTACGGCTTTCCGATCATCGTCGGCTCCAGGACGGCGCTCGCCGCCAAGGACAAGTTCGCGATCCTCGAGCTCGACTTCATCATGGTCAAGGGCAAGAGCGAGCCGGAGGTGATCTACGCGATTGCCGGCCGCGAGGACGTGATGCATTCTGGCGCCTTCCAGCGCCTGCGCAACGTCACCATCGAAATGCTCGGCTGCTACCGCAATCGCGACTGGCAGGGCGCGCTGGATGCCATCGAGCGCGGCCGCAGGAGCGAGGATGCCGACACGCTGGAAAAGCTGTTCAAACTTTACGAGGCGCGCATCAAGGATTGCCAGGTCAATCCGCCGGCAGAGGGATGGACCGGGGCGTATGCGCTGCTGACGAAGTAGGTGATTGCGCTGCACATGTGAGCCGCACTGCAGCCATACACTCGCTGTCGTCCCGGACAAGCGAGCGCAGGGCAGCGCTCAGCGCTGCCCCGGAGCGAGCGCAGATCCGGGACCCATAGCCCCAGGGAGAAGTTGTGGTGCGAGATTGGTAGCCACGAGTCTGCGCCAAACACCTCCCTGTGGCTATGGGTCCCGGGCTCGCTTCGCGCCCCGGGACGACGGCGGTGTTTGCCGCGGCAGACTGCCCTCACTCCACCCCGATCGTCGTCAGATCCTGGAACCAGTGCTGCGCCTGGACGAACTGCTTGATCTTCGGCGACAGCGCATGCGGGTTGGTGTCGTGGACGACCCAGACCAGCGCGGCGTCGTCGACGATCAGGGCGTGCGCCTGCGCGATCAGCTCGTCCTGCTTGGCGGTGTCAAAAGTCTGCTTGGCCTCGTTGATCAGCGCGTCGACCTTCGGGTTCTTGTAACCGCCCCAGTTGACGCCGACCGGCGCGATCTGGTCGGAGGCGAAGAAGCGGACGATGGCGTAGAGCGGGTCTGACGTCACATAGGCGATGTTGTTGGCAGTGATGCCGGCGTTCATCTCGTCGGCCGCGCCCTTGCGCCAATGGGTATAAAGCGTCTCGAGCTCGACCACCTTGAAGTCGATGTCGATGCCGATCTCCTTGAAGCTTTGCTGCAGGAACTCGTTCATCGGCAGCGACAGCATCTGGCCGGTGCCGCCCTGCGCGATGATGAAGGTGGCCTTCAACGGCTTCGCCCTGGAGTAACCGGCCTCTTCGACCAGCTTCTTGGCCGCGGCGAGATCATATTTCAGCTCAAAGGTCGGCTTGCCGAACCATGGGCTCGACGGATCGACCTGGCCCTTGGCGGGTTTTGCAAGGCCATTCATCAGGCCCACCACCGCCTCGCGATCGATCGCAAGGTTCAGCGCCTTGCGCAGGCGGATATCGGTCCAGGGCGAGCCCGGCAGCACGCTCAGATGATAATTCCAGACATGCGGCGTGACGTTGTCGACGATCTTCATGCCGGCGGCTTTCAGCTGCGGCACGGCGTCCGGCGCCGGCGTCTCGATCAGGTCGACTTGCCCCGCGAGCAGCGCGTTGGTGCGCGTCAGCGCTTCCGGCATCGGCACCAGCACGATCTTGTCGACCTTGGGAATGCGCTTCTTGTTCCAGTAGTCCGGGTTCTTCGTGAGCTCGGCGAGCTCGCGCGGCACGAGCTTGGTCAGCTTGAACGGGCCGGTGCCGGAGGGCTGGCTTGCGAACTTGTCCCAATCCTTGCCGAGCTTCTCGTATTGCGCCGGGCTCGACACCAGGAACCACAGCATTTGATAGGGGAAGAAGGAGTCGACCGTCTTGGTCGTGATCTCGATGGTGGAGTCGTCGATCTTGGCGTAGCTCGCGACCGAAGGCAGCCGCGTCTTCACCTGCGCGCTCTGCCGCTTGTCGAATTGCGGCGCCTTGTCGTTGAGCACCTTGTCGAGATTCCAGATCACCGCGTCGGCGTTGAACTCGCTGCCGTCGTGAAACTTCACCCCCTTGCGCAACGTGAAGCGCCATTTGGTCTTGTCGGTGTCGTCGACCTTCCATTCGGTGGCGAGGCCCGGCACCAGCTTGCCGGGGCGATCGGCGACGTCCATCTCCCAGGCGACGAGGGGATCGTAGATCGTGTAGGCCGTGAACTGATAGGCGCCGGCGCCGCGATCGGGCTGGCCGGTCGTCAGCGGAATATCCGCCATCGAGATGCCGTAGCGCACCACCGTTTCGGCGCGCGCCGAGATTGCGGACAACGCCAGCGCAAGCACGGCGAGACAGGTCGATAATCGGATACGCATGGCCCAAAGCTCCAAGGAAAACTGAAGGGAGAATTCGAGGCCAAACTTGCAATCTTGATGCCAGAATAGGCAGCAAGGCGCCTTTGCTGCTACTTGATCACAAGGACTTGTCGTCGCAGGGGCAATTCGCAGAATAAGTTTCCCCATTGGCATAGGCATTGCATACGTTTGCATCAAAATTAATCATCGAAAGCCGGAAAAGGACTGAGGTAATGCTTATCAAGACAACCACACGCGCGGCGCTGATTGCGGCGCTCGCCCTGACGACTGCGGCCGCGTGGCCGCGTGCCGCCAGCGCCGAGACCGTGCTGCGCATCGGCATGACCGCTGCCGATATTCCGCGCACGCTGGGGCAGCCCGACCAGGGTTTTGAAGGCAACCGCTTCACCGGCGTCACCATGTATGACGCGCTCACCGGCTGGGATCTGTCCTCCGCCGACAAGGCCAGCGTGGTGATCCCCGGCCTGGCCACCGAGTGGAAGGTCGACGATTCCGACAAGACCAAGTGGACCTTCAAGCTGCGCCCCGGCGTCACCTTCCATGACGGTTCGCCGTTCAACGCCGATGCTGTGGTGTGGAATGTCGAGAAGGTCCTGAAGCAGGACGCGCCGCAATTCGATCCGAGCCAGGTCGGCGTCACGGCATCGCGCATGCCGACGCTCGCTTCTGCAAAGAAGATCGACGACATGACGGTCGAGCTCACCACCAAGGAGCCCGACAGCTTCCTGCCGATCAACCTCACCAACCTCTTCATGGCGAGCCCGGCGAAGTGGCAGGCCTTCTATGACAAGGCGGAAGGTGCCGACGCCAAGGCGAAATCGCAGGCCGCCTGGACCGCGTTCGCCAAGGATGCCTCGGGCACCGGCCCGTGGAAGATGGCGAGCTTCACGCCGCGCGAGCGGCTCGAGCTGGTCAAGAACGCGAACTATTGGGACAAGGCGCGCGTGCCCAAGGCCGACAAGATGGTGCTGCTGCCGATGCCGGAGGCGAACGCGCGCACTGCGGCGCTGCTCTCCGGACAGGTCGATTGGGTCGAGGCGCCGGCGCCGGACGCACTCCCCGAGCTCAAGCAGCGCGGCTTCAAGCTCTACGCCAACGAGCAGCCGCACGTCTGGCCGTGGCAGTTCTCGCGCGTCGAGGGCTCGCCCTGGAACGACATCCGCGTGCGCAAGGCCGCAAACCTCTGCGTCGATCGCGATGGCCTCAAGGACGGCCTGCTCGCCGGCCTGATGGTGCCTGCGACCGGCACCTTCGAGCCCGGCCACCCCTGGCGCGGCAAGCCGACCTTCGAGATCAAGTATGACAAGCCGGCCGCGCAGAAGCTGATGCAGGAGGCAGGTTTTGGTCCGAACAAGAAGCTGACGGTGAAGATCCAGACCTCGGCCTCCGGCTCGGGCCAGATGCAACCGCTGCCGATGAACGAATATCTCCAGCAGGCGCTCGCCGAATGCTATTTCGACGTGCAGCTCGACGTCATCGAATGGAATACACTGTTCACCAACTGGCGCCGCGGCGCCAAGGATCCCTCGGCCAACGGCTCGAACGCGACCAACGTCACCTATGCGGCGATGGACCCGTTCTTCGCGCTGGTGCGCTTCCTGCAATCGAGCATGGCCCCGCCGGTCTCGAACAATTGGGGCTTCATCAACAATCCCAAGTTCGACGAGCTGGTGAAGAAGGCGCGGCAGACCTTCGATCCTGCCGCGCGTGACGCCGCGCTCGCCGAACTGCACGCGGCCTCCGTCGACGACGCAGCCTTCCTCTACGTCGCCCACGACGTCGGCCCGCGCGCCATGAGCCCGAAAGTGACCGGTGTGATCCAGCCGAAGAGCTGGTTCATCGACTTCTCGCCGATCTCGATGACGCCGTAGTTCGCGCCACACGCACAGTGCACCCTCTCCCCTTGCGGGAGAGGGTGGCTTCGCGAAGCGAAGCCGGGTGAGGGGTTCTCTCCGCGGGTGCGGACCTCTCGGCCGATGCAGTACCATCCGCGGATAGAACCCCTCATCCGGCGCTCGCGCGCCACCTTCTCCCGCAAGGGGAGAAGGGAAGAAAGAATCCGACGTGCTCGCCTATATCGCCAGACGCATCGTCTATGTGATCCCGATCGTCATCAGCGTGGCGCTGGTGTGCTTTCTGCTCGTGCACATCACGCCGGGCGATCCGCTGGTCGCGGTGCTGCCGGCCGATGCCTCGCAGGAGCTCGCGGCGCAGCTTCGCGCTGCTTATGGCTTCGACCGCCCACTGCCAGTGCAGTTCGGGCTGTGGCTGCTGCGCGCGCTACATGGCGATCTCGGCAATTCCATCGCGACGGGACGCCCGGTGCTCGCCGAAGTCATGCGCGCGGTCGGCAATACCGTCACGCTCGCGATTGCGGCGGCGATCATCGGCTTCACGATGGGCATCCTGCTCGGCCTGGTCGCTGGCTATTTCCGCGAAACCTGGATCGACAAGCTGGCGACATCCTTTGCCATCGCCGGCGTCTCGGTGCCGCATTACTGGCTCGGCATGGTGCTCGTCATCATCTTCTCGGTCGAGCTGAACTGGCTGCCCGCGGTCGGCGCCGGACCCGGCGGCTCCGCCGCCTGGGCCTGGGATTGGGAGCACCTTAGATACCTCGTACTGCCGGCGATCACGACTTCGGTGATCCCGATGGGCATTGTTACCCGCACCGTGCGTGCGCTGACCGGCGACATCCTCTCTCAGGATTTCGTCGAAGCCCTGCGTGCAAAGGGTCTACACGAGACGGGCGTGTTTCGTCACGTCATCAAGAACGCCGCGCCCACCGCGCTCGCGGTGATGGGGCTTCAACTGGGTTATATGCTCGGCGGCTCGATCCTGATCGAGACCGTGTTCTCCTGGCCGGGCTCGGGCTTCCTGCTCAATTCGGCGATCTTCCAGCGCGACCTGCCGCTGTTGCAGGGCACGATCCTGGTGCTGGCGTTGTTCTTCGTCTTCCTCAATCTGCTGGTCGACATCGCGCAAGCCGCGATCGATCCGCGCATCAAGCGGGGCTAGCCGATGAGCGAGCTTCCGTTGTCTGTTACGAGTGATGCCGCGCTCCAGGCCGCGCCCGCGACCAAGGCGCGCGGCTATTGGGCGACCGTCGGCCGCCGCATCCGTCGTGACAAGGTCAGCATGGCCTGCGCGCTGGTGCTGTTGCTGATCTTCCTGTCCGCGATCCTCGCGCCGTGGCTCGGACTGGAGGATCCCTACAAGGGCTCGATGATCCGTCGCCTCCGGCACATCGGTACAGTCGGCTATCCACTGGGCACCGACGAGCTCGGGCGCGACATGCTGGCGCGGCTGATCTATGGCGGGCGGTTGTCGCTGGTCATCGGCATCTTGCCGGTGATCCTCGCCTTCGGCATCGGCACCTCGCTCGGCCTCGTCGCAGGTTATGTCGGCGGCAAGCTCAACACCGCGATCATGCGCACGATCGACGTATTCTACGCATTTCCATCCGTGCTGCTCGCGATCGCGATTTCCGGCGCGCTGGGCGCCGGCATCCTCAACTCCATCGTGTCGTTGACCGTCGTGTTCGTGCCGCAGATCACCCGCGTCGCCGAAAGCGTCACCACCGGCGTGCGCAACATGGACTTTGTCGAAGCCGCGCGCGCCTCCGGCGCAGGCCCCATTACCATCATGCGGGTGCACATCCTCGGCAACGTGCTGGGCTCGATCTTTGTCTATGCCACCAGCCTGATCTCGGTCTCGATGATTTTGGCGGCCGGCTTGTCCTTTCTCGGTCTCGGCACCAAGCCGCCGGAGCCGGAATGGGGATTGATGCTGAACACGCTGCGCACCGCGATCTACGTCAATCCCTGGGTCGCCGCGTTGCCCGGTGCGATGATCTTCGCGGTCTCGATCTGCTTCAATCTGCTCTCGGACGGCCTGCGCAGCGCCATGGACATCAGGAACTAGGCCATGATGAGAGAGACGCAGATTGCCACGGCGTCGGTGCCACACCTCTCCCGAAGGGAGAGGTCGGATCGCATCGAAAGATGCGATCCGGGTGAGGGGTTACGCTCGACCGAGAATGCCGCTCCCCCTCACCCGGCGCTCCGCGCCGACCTCTCCCCGATGGGGAGAGGTGAAGGACAGCGAGCATGAGCGAGACCAACACTTCTATCGCCATGCTTGAGCCCGTCGAAGACGTTGGCGGCGTCGCGCAGCCGCTGCTCCAGGTCAATGGGCTGACCAAGCATTTCCCGGTTCGTGGCGGGCTGTTCGCCGCGAAGCGCACGGTGCGTGCCGTCGACAATGTCTCCTTCTCCGTCGCCAAGGGCGAGACCGTGGGCATCGTCGGCGAATCCGGCTGCGGCAAGTCGACCACCGCGCGCCTCCTCATGCACCTGATGCCGCGCGATACTGGCGACATCATCTATGACGGCATGGCCGTCGGTCAGTCATTGTCGCTGCGCGAATTGCGGCGCGGCATGCAGATGGTGTTCCAGGATTCCTACGCCTCGCTCAATCCGCGCCTGACCATCGAGGAATCCATCGCCTTCGGCCCGAAGGTCCATGGCATGGCGGATGGCACAGCGCGCGCATTGGCGCGGGAGCTGCTCGGCAAGGTCGGCCTAGTCCCTGCAAATTTCGCCAACCGCTATCCGCACGAGATTTCCGGCGGCCAGCGGCAGCGCGTCAACATCGCGCGGGCGCTGGCGTTGTCGCCACGGCTGGTGATCCTCGATGAAGCCGTGTCCGCGCTGGACAAATCGGTCGAGGCGCAGGTGCTCAATTTGCTTGCCGATCTCAAGCGCGAGTTCGGCCTGACCTATCTCTTCATCAGTCACGACCTCAATGTCGTGCGCTACATCAGCGATCGCGTGCTGGTGATGTATCTCGGCGAGGTCGTCGAGCTCGGCCCGGTCGACCAGGTATGGGACAGGCCTGCGCATCCCTATACGCGTGCGCTGCTGGCTGCGATGCCGTCCTCGGACCCGGACCGTCGCACGGAGCAACCGCCGATCACCGGCGATCCGCCCAATCCGATCGATCCGCCCCCGGGCTGCCGCTTCCATACCCGTTGCCCGTTTGCGGAGCCGCTCTGCGCAAATGCGACACCAAAACTCACCGCGCTCGATAGAATGGGCCACGAGGCCGCGTGCTACATGGCAATTCCGGGTTCAGGCCATAGCCGCGCGCCCCGAGAGGAAACCGCATGACGAGACCAACGACCAAAGAGATTAAGGCGACCGCGCAAGTCGCTGGTGTTCCCGTCGACGACGAGATCGCAACGCGCATCTCCAATTCGATCGGACCGGCTTTCGAGGGTTTTGCGGCGATCGCCGGCACGCTGCCGTTCGATCTCGAGCCCGCGCTCTATGTGCTCGCACAGACCACCAAGGTGTCGAAATGAGCCCTGAGCCCGCATTGATGACGCTCACCGAGGTCGCGCGTGCGATCGCGATGAAGCAGGTCTCCTCGCATGAGGTGACGCGCGCGCTGCTGCACCGCATCGCGCAGTGGCAGCCGCATCTCAACGCCTTCATGTCGATCGAGTCCGAGGCTGCGCTGAAGGCGGCCGATGCCGCCGACGCCGAGCTCGCCAGGGGTGAGCTGCGCGGCCCGCTGCATGGCGTGCCGCTCGCGCACAAGGACATGTATTATGATGCAGGCCACGTCGCGACCTGCGGCTCGCTGATCCGCCGCGATTTCGTGCCGACCGTGACCTCCACCGCCTTGCAGCGCTTGAAGGACGCCGGCCAGGTCCGGCTCGGCACGCTGCATCTCGCCGAATTCGCCTATGGCCCAACCGGGCACAACGCCCATTACGGACCAGTGCGCAATCCCTGGAACGTCGCGCATATCACCGGCGGCTCGTCGTCGGGCTCCGGCTCGTCGGTCGCGGCGCGATTGACCTATGCGGCGCTCGGTTCCGACACCGGCGGCTCGATCCGCATGCCTGCGCATTTCTGCGGCGTGACGGGACTGAAGACCACCTGGAGCCGCGTCAGCCGCGCCGGGGCGATGCCGCTGTCGCAATCGCTCGACACGGTCGGCCCGCTTGCCCGCACGGCCGAGGACTGCGCGCTGCTGCTGGCGCTGATGGCCGGCCCCGATCCGGAGGATTCGACCGCAAGCCATGAGCCGCTGTCGGACTATGTCGGTGCGACCAAGGGCTCGCTGACGGGCCTGAAGATCGGCGTACCCGCATCCTTCTATGTCGACGATCTCGACAGCGAGGTCGCGCGCGTGCTGGACGAGACCATCGCGGTGCTCAAGCGCGAGGGCGCCGACATCCTCACAGTCGAGCTGCCGGATCAGCGACAATTGTCCGCGGCGAGCCAGCTCGTGCTCGCGGCGGAAGCGGCCGCCTTCCACAAGCGCTGGATGATCGAGCGTCCGCAGGATTATGGCTCGCAGGTGCTGATGCGGCTCCAGAACGGTCTCGCCGTTCCCGCCATCACCTATCTCGAGGCGATGCGCTGGCGCGGTCCGGCGCTCGCCGCGCACAATGCAGCCACCGCGGGTGTCGATGCGGTGATCGCACCGGCATCTCCTGTGCCGGCGCCGACCATTGCGGAAAGCGACGTCGGCGGCGGACCGAGTGCACCGGCGCTGTTGCAGCGGCTGACGCTGTTCACCCGTCCGGTGAATTTTCTCGGCCTGCCGTCGCTGACCGTGCCGTCCGGCTTCACCAAGGGCGGCCTGCCGATCGGCATGCAGCTGATCGGCCGCTCCTTCGATGAAGCGACCTTGCTCACCATCGGCGCTGCGTTCCAGCGCGTGACCGACTATCACAATAGGTTGCCGAAACTGCCGTCATGACAAAGCTCGTCGACATATCAGGCCTCAATATCCGCTTCACCGGGGAGCGCACGGTCTTTGCCGTGAACGACCTCAGCCTCTCGCTCGGCGACGGCGAGGTGCTGGGCCTGCTCGGCGAGTCCGGTTCGGGCAAGAGCGTGACCTTGCGCGCGCTGATGCGGCTGTTGCCGAAGAAGCGCACGCAGATCGCAGGCAAGGTCAACGTGATGGGCCGTGACGTGCTTGCGATGAACGACGAGGAGCTGTCGTCGTTCCGCGGCCAGACGGTGTCGATGATCTTTCAGGAGCCCGCGCTCGCGCTCGATCCGGTCTACACCATCGGCGCGCAGATCGCCGAAAGCGTGGTGCGCCACGAAGGCAAGTCTTATGCGGAGGGCCGCGCGCGGGCGCTGGAGATGCTCGAGGTCGTGCGCATTCCTTCAGCCAAGCGTCGCCTCGACGCTTATCCGCATGAGATGTCCGGCGGCATGCGCCAGCGCGCGATGATCGCGTTGGCGCTGGCCTGTCGGCCGAAAATTCTGCTCGCGGACGAGCCGACCACCGCGCTCGATGCCACCGTGCAGATCCAGATATTGTTGCTCTTGCGCGAACTACAACGCGAGTTCGGCATGTCCGTCATCTTCGTCACCCACGACATCGGCGTCGCCATCGAGATCTGCGACCGTGTCGCGGTGATGTATGCCGGCCAGATCGTGGAGCAGGGCACGCTCCGCGACATCGTGCGCTCCCCGGTGCATCCCTATGCCAAGGGCCTGCTCGCCTCCACCATCCACGGCGCCAAGCGCGGGCAGCGGCTCGAGACCATCCCCGGCACCCCGCCTTCGCTCGCCGAGAGGCCGCACAACTGCTCCTTCGCCCCGCGTTGCTCGGTTGCCCAGCCGCGCTGCCTGGAGCAACTGCCTGCGAATGTGGAGGTCGGGCCAGGCAGGGCGGCGAGGTGCGTGCTCGCGGAGGCGGCGACGGCCGCTTCGTAGCGAGCTTGTTGTCGCTGCGATTTTGTCGATGTGAACTGAACTGTAGCCCCGCGCACGACTGCGCTCCCTCCCCCCTTGTGGGGGAGGGCGGGGGAGAGGGTAGCGACGAACTCCGGCGCCCGCGGCCACCCCCTCCCTGCCCCTCCCCCGCAAGGGGGGAGGGAATGAGAGAGCAGTGCGCTCCTGACTTCAAAAATCCCCTACGCCTGCACCGAGTTGTCACAATTCACCGGGAGCACCCGACCAAGAGCCGTTCTACTGTGCATGGGGTTGTTTTCGACATTTTTGCCGGCGCGGAACCCCCAAGGCTCGTGGCGGACACTATTCAGACCCCATTCATCCCGGTTCCGGTTCCATGCGGGTCGTTCATGGAGAGGGATCTCACTTATGTACATTTCCAATGAAGGCCTGCTCGTCATCCTGTTCGTCGGCCTGGTGGCTGGCTGGCTTGCCGGCAAGGTGGTGCGGGGCGCCGGCTTCGGCATCATCGGCGACATCGTCATCGGCATCGCCGGCGCGTTCGTAGCGAGCTTGCTGTTTCCAAAGCTCGGCATTCACATCGGCTCGGGGCTCGTGTCCGAGATCGTCTATTCTGCGATCGGCGCGGTTATCCTGCTGCTGGTGGTGCGGCTGGTCCGCGGCGGCGGCCGGTTCTAGCGGCGCCTCGGTTCACGCATGGGAACTTTCCACCTCTCCCAGCCTGGGGAGAGGTGACATGCCTGCAAGAAAAAGCCGCAAGGCTGTGAGATTCCGGATTTGCGTGCAAGGCCGGTCGGGGTAGATGTGGGACGTTGGGGGTCCTGGATTAATTCGACTGCGTTGGACGACGGGGGAGAACGCGGTGTTAATCCGGGTCGAGTACCCCTGAATTGGCTTTTGAAATCAGGGGTTTTGCCCCCACCCGAAAGAGATCAGACTGATGGCAGCCGTTCCGGGCCTCCGCCGTTCAGAGCTCGGTGACGCGCTGCGCGCTTGTCGCATGGCGTTTATCGGCCTTGGCTTGATGAGCTGCATGATCAACCTGCTCTATCTGACCGGGTCGATCTTCATGCTGGAGGTCTACGACCGGGTGCTGCCGAGCCGCAGCATCCCGACACTGGTCGGCCTGATCGTCCTCGCCGGCGGCCTCTATATGGCGCAGGGCGTGCTCGACATGATCCGCAGTCGCATCCTGGGACGGATCGGAACCGCGCTCGACGAAGCCCTGAACAAGCGCGTGTTCGACACCATCGTGCGCCTGCCGCTGCTGGTCGGCAGCCGCAACGAAGGGCTTCAGCCGCTGCGTGATCTCGACAATGTCCGCTCCTTTCTCGGTAGCATGGGACCGAGCGCGTTCTTCGACCTGCCCTGGCTGCCGCTCTATCTCGCCATTTGCTTCGCCTTCCATGTCATGATCGGCGTGACCGCGCTGATCGGCGCCGTCATCCTGGTCGGGCTGACGCTGGTCACCGAGTTCCTGTCCCGCCAGCCGGCGCGTGAGGCGATGGGGCTTGCCGCCCAGCGCAACGATCTCGCCCAGTCCAGCCGCCGCAATGCCGAGGTGCTGGTGTCGATGGGCATGGCTGGCCGGCTGAACCAGCGCTGGAGCGAGGCCAACGAAAAATATCTCGCCGGCAATCAGCGTGCGAGCGATGTCGCCGGCGGTCTCGGCGCGGTCGCAAAAGTGCTGCGCATGATGCTGCAATCGGCCGTGCTCGCGGTCGGCGCCTATCTCGTCATCCATCAGGAGGCGACCGCCGGCATCATCATCGCGGGCTCGATCCTCTCCGCCCGCGCGCTGGCGCCGGTCGATCTCGCGATCGCGCATTGGAAATCCTTCGTCGCCGCCCGCCAGAGCTGGCATCGCCTCAGCCGTCTGCTGGAGCAGATGCCGGCGCAGGCGACGCCGACCCAATTGCAGGCGCCCACCAGCCGGCTCTCGGTCGAAGGCGTTGCCATGGTGCCGCCGGGCGACCAGCGCCTCATCGTCCAGGACGTTACTTTCGCGCTGGAAGCCGGCAACGGCCTGGGCGTGATCGGGCCGAGCGGTTCCGGCAAATCGTCGTTGATCCGCGCGTTGGTCGGCGTCTGGCACCCGGTGCGCGGCAAGGTGCGGCTCGACGGCGCGGCGCTCGACCAGTGGGCGTCCGACGTGCTCGGCCGCCACATCGGCTATCTGCCGCAGGACGTCGAATTGTTCGGCGGCACCATCGCGCAGAACATCAGCCGCTTCGATCCCGAGGCCACCTCTGATGGCATCATCTCTGCGGCCAAAGAGGCCGGCGTGCATGAGATGATCATCAAGATGCGCGAGGGCTACAACACGCAAGTCGGCGAGCAGGGCACTTCGCTCTCCGCAGGCCAGGCGCAGCGCGTGGCGCTGGCGCGCGCGCTCTACGGCAATCCGTTCCTGATCGTGCTCGACGAGCCTAACTCCAATCTCGACACCGAGGGCGACGAGGCGCTGACCCGCGCCATCCGTGTCGCCCGCGAGCGTGGCGCCATCGTCATCGTGGTGGCGCATCGGCCGATCGGCGTCGAGGCGGTCGACCAGATCCTGGTGCTGCGCGACGGCCGCATGCAGGCGTTCGGCCCGAAGGAGCAGGTGCTCGCCCAGGTCCTCCAGCCCCGCGTCGCGCCTCCGGCGCCGATCAAGATCGTCAGCGAAGGCGGAGTGTCCAAATCATGAGCACGATGGCGATCGGCAACACAAAAAAGCCTGCCGCGAAGAAGGGTGTGCAGCAGTCGATCCGGTTTCACCTGATCCTCGGCCTCGGGATCGTGCTGGTCCTGGGCGCCGGCCTTGGTGGCTGGGCGTCGACAGTGTTGATTTCCGGCGCGCTGATCGCGCCGGGCCAGGTCGTGGTCGAATCCAACGTCAAGAAGGTGCAGCATCCGACCGGCGGCGTGGTCGGCGAGGTGCGCGCCCACGACGGCGACGTGGTCAAGGCGGGCGACATCGTGGTGCGGCTCGATGATACCGTCACCAAGGCAAACCTCGCCATCGTCACCAAGAATCTCGATGCATCGCAGGCGCGCGCGGCGCGGCTTCAGGCCGAGCAGCGCGGACTGGACAAGATCGAGTTTCCGCAATCGCTACTCGATCGCGGCAACGATCCCGACGTCAAGGTGCTGCTCTCCGCCGAGACCAAACTGTTCGACGTCCGCGTCAACGGTCGCGCCGGCCAGAAGGCACAGCTTCGCGAGCGCATCCAGCAGCTCAACGAGGAGATTGAAGGTCTCTCGGCGCAGGAGACGGCCAAGGACAAGGAAATCTCGCTGGTGCTGCAGGAGCTCACCGGTGTCCGCGATCTCTACGACAAGCACCTGGTGCAGATCTCGCGCCTGACCACGCTCGAGCGCGACAGCGCCCGCCTCAACGGCGAGCGTGCGCAGTACATCGCTTCGCGGGCGCAGGCCAAGGGCAAGATCACCGAGACCGAGCTCCAGATCATCCAGGTCGACAAGGACATGGTGAGCGAGGTCTCCAAGGACCTGCGCGAGACCAATGACAAGATCGGCGAGTCGATCGAGCGCAAGGTCGCAGCCGAGGACCAGCTCCGACGCGTCGACATCCGCGCGCCGCAGGACGGCATGGTGCTGCAATCGACCGTGCATACCGTCGGCGGCGTCGTCACCGCCGGCGACGCCCTGATGCTGATCGTGCCGCAGGCCGACGATCTCCAGGTCGAAGCCAAGGTCAATCCGGTCGACATCGACAAGCTCCAGATCGGCCAGAAGACCTTGCTGCGCCTCTCCGCCTTCAACCAGCGCACCACGCCCGAGCTCAACGGTGTCGTCAGCCGTGTCTCGCCCGACGTCACCACCGACCAGCGCACCGGGCAGAGCTACTACACCATCCGTGTGTCGATGTCGGCGGAAGAGGTCGCCAAGCTCGGCGATTCCAAGCTGATCCCTGGCATGCCGGCGGAAGCCTTCGTCCAGACCGGCGACCGCACCATGCTGTCCTACCTGATGAAGCCGCTGCACGACCAGTTCATGCGGGCGTTCCGGGAGAAGTGACGCGCGAAAGCGCGTGATCCAGAACTGCGCTTAGCGCGCATCCGGGATCTCGGGCTATAGACTCGATCTCGTAGGGTGGGCAAAGGCGCGCAGCGCCGTGCCCACCATTTTTCCCGCGATAATCAGGATGGTGGGCACGCTCCGCTTTGCCCACCCTACGCGTCTTCATTCTTGCTATAGTTCGACTCAAGCCCAGCAACCCGGCGTCGAACAATGCAATCCATCCAGACCCCGCCCTCCGTCGCCACAGAAGCCTTCTCCGATGCGGCCGCCGCCGTTGCCCGCCTCGAGGACATTTACGAACGCAACACCAAATTCCTGCGCGACCGGTTCGAGGCCTATGTCAACGGCGAAGAGATGACGACGCGGGTGCGGGCCCATTATCCCTTCGTCCGCGTCACGACCGCGACCCATGCGCGGCTCGACTCACGTCTCGCCTATGGCTTCGTCGCACGGCCCGGCGTGCACGAAACCAGCGTGACCAGGCCGGATCTGTTCCGGACCTATCTCACCGAGCAGATCGGATTGCTGATCCAGAACCACGGCGTGCCGGTCGAAATCGGCGAGTCCGGCGAGCCGATCCCCGTTCACTTCGCCTACCGGCGCGACATCAATATCGAAGCCGCCATCACCACCAGCGAGAACTCGCCCGTCACGCGCTCGCTGCGCGATGCATTTGACGTGCCCGATCTCGCCACCATGGACGATGCAATCGCCGACGGCACGTTCGAGCTACAGCCGGGCGCGCCCGAGCCGTTGTCGCTGTTCCGCGCCGCCCGCGTCGATTACTCGCTGCGCCGGCTCTATCACTACACCGGCACCGACCCCGAGCATTTCCAGAACTTTGTCATTTTCACCAACTACCAGTTCTATGTCGACGCCTTCGCGCAGCTCTGCCAGCAGCGCCTCCAGTCCGGCGAGGCCGGCCTCGAAGCCTTCGTCGCGCCCGGCAACGTGATCACCCACAATGGCGGCGCGACGACCGGTGTTGCGCCGGCGCGCACGCCGCAGATGCCGGCCTTCCATCTGGTGGAGCCCGGCTATCGCGGCATCACCCTGATCAATATCGGCACCGGTCCGTCCAATGCGCGCAACGTCACCGACCACGTCGCGGTGCTGCGGCCGCATGCCTGGCTGATGCTCGGACATTGCGCCGGCTTGCGGAACACTCAGCGGCTCGGCGACTACGTGCTCGCCCATGGCTACGTGCGCGAGGACCACGTGCTCGATCGCGAGCTGCCGCTTTGGGTCCCGATCCCGGCGCTGGCCGAGATGCAGGTCGCACTTGAAGATGCCGTCGAAGACGTCACGGGCCTGGAAGGCTTTGAGCTCAAGCGCCTGATGCGCACGGGCACGGTCGCCAGCGTCGACAACCGCAATTGGGAGATCAGCGGGCCCGAGGTCATTCGTCGCCTGTCGCAATCGCGTGCCGTCGCCCTCGACATGGAGTCGGCCGCGATCGCCGCCAACGGCTACCGCTTCCGCGTCCCCTACGGCACGCTGCTCTGCGTCTCCGATAAGCCGCTGCACGGCGAGATCAAGCTCGCGGGCATGGCCGGCGAATTCTACCGCCGCCGCGTCGGCCAGCATCTCGAGATCGGCCTGAAGGCGCTAGAGCGGCTCAAGCAGCAGGAGTCGGAGCGGCTGCATTCGCGAAAGCTCCGCAGTTTCGCTGAAGTGGCGTTTCAGTAACGCGCTCATCTTCCGCTACTGGAAGGACAGGAGAACTGTCGTACGAATGTTGACGTCTCCGTTAACACCGAGTCACGGAATATCGAAGCCAACGCAGGGTTATCACGTCTCCGGGGTCGCTTGGATCAATACGGGAGACAGAAATGATCGAAACGATGATCAGGTTCGTTACTCTGGGAACGTTTGCGGCGCTGATGGCTTCCCCGGCGTATGCCGCGGGAGGAGGTGGGGGCGGTGGTGGTGGAGGCGGAGGCAGCGATCCGTATGGGAGCGCCTATTCAACGCCGAGCACCGCTCAACCGACCTACCCGAAGCGCTCGGGAACAAAGGCCGGCCAGAAGAACAAGAAACCCAACAACCAGTCTGGCATCGGCGATCCGGCGTTCGCGATCGGCTATCGCGCTGCCTACGATACCATCTACGAGCGTAACGACTATGCGGCCGCGATCGAGCAATTGAAATCGCTCGGCCATGACGACCATCCGAACGTTGCCAACCTCATTGGCTATTCCTATCGCAAGCTCGGCGACTACAAGCAATCACAGGTCTGGTACGAGCGCGCGCTGAAGGCGGATCCGAACCACGTGCTGACCTGGCAGTACTATGGGCTATGGCAGCTCGAGCAGGGCAATCGGGAGCAGGCGCTCTATCATCTGAGCCGGATTGCCGCCATTTGCGGGACGGATTGCGAGGAATACAAATCGCTGGCCGCGGCGCTGGAAAAGCCGACTGGCACGGCGCTCGTATACTGACCGCGCACGGTGGGTTGGCTGCGAAACGCAACTCACCGACGCATGGTGACAAGGCGTCAGATTTTCAGCATTGTCCCGTTCGGGGGTGCGAACGGGACAATTGGATGCCGCTGACGCGCGACAAGATCGTTGGCCACGACCTGGAACGACTGGCCTTTCGTTTCACCATGCTGAACGACGCCGAGGTCGTGCTGTGTCAGATCAGCGACGCCGCCATGGACGAACTTGCGGGCATGGAGGGTACCGAAAGCAGCGCACGCCAAGCTCAGTTCCTGTCGCTGCGCGAGACGGTCGAACGGATCGCGTCGGATCTCTACGACGAAGCACCGCGGTTCAAGGGATACGTGGTGCGGATTTTCATGCGGCATTTGGGGCGGTAACCGGGCATACGCGCAAGTTGCGATGCCGGTGAAATGGTTCATTAAGAGCAACCTGTGATAGCATTGGATGTCGGCGGAGCAGCGTGAGATCATGCTTGCTGTTCGCCCACGCCATATCTCCCGTATGACCCGGCGATCCATATTGCTGCTCGTATGCGTTGCCGTGATGGCCGGAAGCCTGGTGTACACGCACCTCTTCGGGCCAAGCGCCTTTGAGCGCGATTTCGATCAGAACATCGCGCGTTTTCCTTTAGCGGCGTCGATTGCGCGCAGCGATCGAAATCTCAGAGATGTCTTCCTCCGTGAGACTGAAGAGGCGTTCAACGGGGGCGGATGGCCCGCCGCCAATGGTGCGCTCAATATGATCCTTGCAGCCGAGATGGAAGCCTATGCCGACGATGAGCACATCAATGCCATAGACCGTGCGGAGCTGGCGGCCCTTCTGAAGCTCGCGAGCAACCCATTGGCATGCAAGTCCTATCTTTTGGCTGGTTCCCAGCGCGGTGAATTTCCGGAAGCGGCGCAAGAGTTTGCGAACCTTGGATCGGCTCATGGAGCGGCGATCGAAAACGGATTCGAACGCAAAACGAATGGTGTTGCCCGGGCACAGGCGAGCGACGCGGAGATCATGGCGATCGAAACGCAATTGAATCTGGGGCCATTCGCGGAGCTCACCCGACAAGAGCTTGGGGCTCAGGCAAGATACCTCGATGGTAATCCTGATCGCATGTGGAGCGCGGCCATCAAGAAGCAGCTCAATCTGCTTTCAGGAGACACTGGCGGCGCCGCTCACGCCTCGCGCATACGGAGAGCAAGGAAGTGCAAGATTGATATTGTCGAGGTTCGCGCGAAGCTATGCCGGGAGCCCGGCAACGGCTTGTCCTGTTCTTAGCGGGGACACCGCGACGCGCCGGGCTGAGGGCCTCGTCACGGCTTGGCGTTTTCGGCGAAATGCTTGCGAAAGAATGCGACAACATCTGCATGAAGCCGTCGATGGAAGTCCGCGCGATCGAAGCCCGGCGCATCGGTACAGATTGCAGGGGCTTCCTGGGCTTCCTTCGGTGTGCAGGTTGCGAGGAAGGAATAATGCTTGGCATTTTCCGCGAAATGGTAGTCCGGCTTGACCGGAAGCCTTTGACTGATGGCAGCTGCACAGCACCCGGATAGACCGTCGGCATTCAGTGCCGGGTCGGAGCTCCACAATTGGACCGGTACATTTATTCCTTTCAGATTCTCCTCAGGGAAGACGAACACCGGGTAAGGATCGATGATGACGGCAGCCTTGACGCGCGGGTCATGGGTGATCGGCTGCTCCGGGAGTTCGCCGTTTTCGAGCTCCTTGCACGCCCTCAAGCTCGACGTCGCGCAGTTCGGTAATCCCTTCCGCAGATCGGGATTGCCGCCGATGACGGCAAGGCCGGTGTAGCCGCCAAATGAAAATCCATAGAGCCCGATACGCTGTGCATCAACGCGTGGCGCGTCCGGCCATGCGTCCAGCATATAGTCGATCAACCGCCTCATATCTGCGGGGCGCTCGACGAGAACCGAAAGACTGTCGGTGCGGCTCGTGTCGCGCCAGGTGTCGCCGGGATGATTGAGCGTCGCCACGACGAATCCGGCATCCGCCAGGGCCGCCGCAGTGTCGTGGTGACCGCCGAACCATCCTCTCCTGCCGTGCGACATCACGATCAGTGGAAGCTGTTCTCCAGTGACCGCACATCCGGGCACAGCGAAAAAGGTGGCTCCACGCGCATCCATCTCTCGCGGAGGCTCCGCACAAGGAGTCCAAACCAGCAATCTGATTGCAGGTCCCGCCGGACCGGCAGGAATGTCGAAGTTTCTGACCCCGGCGGCTTGCGCCGCTGTCACCCCAAGGAAGAACAGGATAGCGAAAGCCAACGCAGGCTGGCGCATCACCGCTCCTATCGAGCCCGCTGGTCGGAGGACGTTCACTTCTCCAAATTCCGCAACAGCAGCTTCAGCGCCGTCTCCGCAAACGTCTGCATATTCGCAAACCGGTCGTTGCTCCCCGTCTCCAGCGTCATCATCTCCGCCGCAGGGCCTGCGACCGCCATGCAGCTATGGCCGGCCGCGTCGCCGTAGCGGTTGCCGGTGGGGCCGGTCGCGCCTGTTTCCGAGAGCCCCCAGTCGCAGCTGAAGCGGCCGCGCATCTGCTCGGCCAGCAATTTCGCGTAAGGCTCGGAGGACGATCGAAAGCCCTTCATGCCGTCATCCGAAATATCCATCAGCACGCGTCGCGCATCGCGGGTGTAGACCACGGCGCCGCCGAGGAAATAGGCCGATGCGCCGGGCACTGCGAGCAGGCTCGCCGAGATCAGGCCGCCGGTCGAGGATTCCGCGACCGCGATGGTCTGTTTGCGCGCGATCAGTTTTGCTGCGACCTGTTCCGCAATGCCAACGAGCTCTTTCATTCCTGCACCTCTGATCCTCGCAATTGAGCTGTGTCTTCGTAGCATATGACAATGGCATTGGCCGAGTTGCGGGCGGCGGGCAGGCCTGCTTGAATGGCAGGACGCAAAAGGGCGCGGCGAAGCGCCGCGCCAGAGAATCGAGGAAACGTGAGAAGGGAGACGTTATGGCGTCCCTGATCGCCGGCGGGGTGGATTGCGACGTGCATCCGGCCGTGCCGCATCTGACCAGCCTGCTGCCGTACCTGAACGACTACTGGCGCGATCAGGTGACGACGCGCGGCATGGTCGACCTCGTCTCGCAATCCTACCCGAAGAACTCGCCGATCGTGGCGCGGCCTGATTGGCGCCCCGAAACCGGCAAGCCGGGTGAAAGCCTGGGAGACATGCAGCGCCATGTGCTCGATCCCTTCCAGGTCAGCCACGCCATCTGCAATCCGCTCTACGGCGTGCAGATGGTGTTCTCCGAGGACATGCAGGCCGCTTTCTGCCGCGCGCTGAACGAGTGGCTGGCGAAAGAATGGCTCGATCGCGATCCGCGGTTGCGCGGCTCGATCGTGATCCCCACGCAAAATGTCGAGAAAGCCGTCGCCGAGATCGAGCACTGCGCGCAGGACAAGCGCTTCGTGCAGGTGCTGATGCTGGTGATGGGCGACACGCCGCTCGGCAAGCGCGCGCTGTGGCCGATCTATGAGGCGGCGGAACGGCTCGACCTGCCGGTCGGCATCCATGCCGGTTCCGCCTATCACAATCCGCCGACCGCGGTGGGCTGGGGTTCCTACCATATCGAGGACTATGTCGGTCAGGCGCAGGCGTTCCAGACCCAGCTCACCAGCCTGATCGTCGAGGGCGTGTTCGCCCGCCATCCGCGCCTGAAGATGGTGATGCTGGAGTCCGGCATCTCCTGGATCTCCCCCTATCTCTGGCGGCTGCACAAATTCTGGCGCGGGGTGCGGATGGAGACGCCCTGGGTCGATCGCGCGCCGCTGGAAATTGTGCGCAGCAACATCCGCTTCTCGTTACAGCCATTTGACGCGCCGCCGGATGAAGCAACATTAATTCGCCTGTTTGATCATATGCAGTCGGACGAATTGGTCCTATTCTCCACGGACTATCCGCACTGGCAGTTCGACGGCCAGGACGCGCTGCCCGAAGGTCTCACCCCCGATCTCGTGCGCAAGATCATGATCGATAATCCGCTCGCGACCTATCCCCGCCTGACTTAGCCCGCTGCCAAAGGAGGCAAGGCGATGAATATCCAGTTCCGCGAAGGCACCGAAGCCGCTTCCCCCCTCACGGCCAAGACCGCGATTGCGGACTGCGACATCCATCCGGCACGCGCCACCCGCACCGAGCTCTATCCCTACCTCGCCAAGCGCTGGCAGCATCATCTCGAAATCTACGGCGTCCATGCCTATCAGGGCATGATGGAAGGGCCTCCCTATCCGAAGGCCCAGCCCAACGCCTCCCGCCGCGATGCCTATCCGCCGGAAGGCGGCCCGCAGGGCTCCTCGCTGTCCTTCATGCAGAAGCAGCTGCTCGATCCCAACAATGTGCAGTTGGGGGTGCTCAATCCGCTCAATACCGGGCAGGGCATTCGCAATCACGAGCTCTCGGCCGCTTTGTGCTCGGCGATCAACGACTGGCAGATCGACAAATGGACCTCCAAGGACAAGCGGCTGAAGGGGTCAATCGTCGTCGGCAATGAGGACGGGCTGTCGGCCGCCGCCGAAATCCGCGAGCGCGCCGGCGACAGGAACTTTGTCCAGGTGCTCTTGCTCAGCCGCAATGTCGAGCCGCTCGGCCAGCGCCGCTACTGGCCGATCTATCAGGCCGCCGAAGAGGCCGGCCTCCCCGTCGGCGTCCACGCCTTCGGCTTTGGCGGCAACCCGATCACGCCGTCGGGCTGGCCGAGCTACTATGTCGAGGAGATGGTCGGTCATTCGCAGTGCCAGCAATCGGCACTGGCGAGCCTCGTGCTCGAAGGCGTGTTCGAGCGCTTCCCGAAACTGAAGATGGTGATGATCGAGGCCGGCTTCGGCTGGGCGCCGTCGCTCGCCTGGCGGCTCGACAAGGTCTGGCAGCGATTGCGCAGCGAGGTGCCGCATGTCAAGCGGCCGCCGTCCGAATATATCCGCGAGCAGGTGTGGTGGACGACGCAGCCAATGGAGGATCCGGAGCGGCGCGAGGACCTGTTCGACGTCATCAAATGGATCGGCTGGGATCGCCTGCTGTTCGCGACCGACTATCCGCATTGGGACTATGATGAGCCGTCGCGCGTGCTGCCGGCAGGTGTCAGCGAGACCAACCGCGAGGCGTTCTATCTCGGCAATGCGCGCGCGCTTTACGGAATCAGTTGATGGCGCGGCATGTGGTTGCCGCGGTTGATGAGCTTCCGCCCGGCACGCGAAAATTCCTGGAGATCGACGGACGGCCGATCGCGGTCTTCAACATCAAGGGCGAGTATTTCGGCCTGATGAATCGCTGCCCGCATCAGGGCGCGGCGTTGTGCGAGGGCCCGCTGATCGGGCTCGCGCAATCCAGCGACCCCGGCGAGATCGAATACACAAAACTCGGCGAGATCATCCGCTGCCCCTGGCACGGCTGGGAGTTCGACATCCGCACCGGCCAGTCCTATTGCGACCCGCGCCGCTTCCGCGCGAAGGCGTATCCGGCCCATGTCGAGCCGGGTGCCGCTGTCGTGAAGGGGCCGTACGTCGCGGAGACGATTCCAGTGAAGGTCGAGAGCGACTACGTGATGGTGGAGCTCTGACCCCACCGTCATTCCGGGGCGATGCGACGGGACCGCGGAAAGCGCGGCCCGGGAGGATCGAACTATGATGCGCAATTGCGCATCATAGAATCCATTGGGCCGCAGGAGCGCTGGGAGAGATGGATTCCGGGTTCGCCCTTTGGGCGCCCCGGAATGACGATCAATGGCCGGCAACCGGCTCCGCCACCGCATCATACGTCGTCACCGCCTGGCGGCCACCGCGATAGACGATCGACGCCGCAATGATGCCAAGCACAGCGGCGAACATCAGCCAGAAGCCGGGCGAGGCTTTGTTGCCGGTGTAGTCGATCAGCAGGGTCGAGGCGAACGGCGTGAAGGTGCCGAACAGCGCTGCCGCGAGCGCGAAGGCGAGCGAGAAGCAGGTGGTGCGGACATGCGCCGGGACGATCTCGACCAGCGCGCCAAGCATGGTGCCGCTGTACATGCCGAAATAGAACGAGAACATCATCTCGACCGCGAGCAGCTTGCCGAAAGTCGGCGCGGCCACCAGCCAGGACAGCGCCGGGTAAGCGGTGACCAGCGCCAGGCCGGCGATGGCAAGCAGCACCGGCTTGCGGCCGATGCGGTCGGACAGCGCGCCGCCGACCGGGTTCCAGATGAAGTTGGTTACCGCGACCAGCAGCGTAACCAGCAGCGCATCCTGCGTCGACAGCTTCAGCACAGTCTTGCCGAAGGTCGGCGTGTAGACGGTGACGAAGTAGAACGTCGTCGTGGTCAGGACCGCGATCATCATGCCGAGGATGACGATGCGCCAGTTGGCGAGCGCCGAGGCGAACACCTCGTTTGCGGTCGGATGCTTCTTCATCGCGAGGAAGGCCGGCGTCTCCTCGAGCGTCCGCCGCAGGAAGAAGATCAGCGGAATGATCATGCAGCCGACGAAGAAGGGAATGCGCCAGCCCCAGGCGGCGACGGTGTCGGCCGGCATCACCTCGGACAGGAGGAAGCCGAGGATCGACGCCACGAAGATCGCGACCTGCTGGCTCGACGACTGGAACGAGGTGTAGAAGCCGCGGTTGCCGGGTGTGGAGATTTCCGCGAGATAGACCGAGACGCCGCCGAGCTCGACTCCGGCGGAGAAGCCTTGCAGCAGGCGGCCGATCAGCACGATGATCGGCGCGGCGATCCCGATGCTTGCGTAGCTCGGGCAGAACGCGATGACGACGGTGCCGATGGCCATGATGCCGAGCGTGACGATCAGGCCCTGGCGGCGGCCGATGCGGTCGATATAGGCGCCAAGCACGATCGCGCCCACGGGCCGCATCAGTGCGCCGAGCCAGAACACGCCGAAAGTGTTGAGCAGCGACGCGGTCTCGTTGGTCGAGGGGAAGAACGCCTTGCCGATGGCAGCGGCATAGAAGCCGAACAGGAAGAAGTCGAACTGCTCGAGGAAGTTGCCGCTCGTTGCGCGCAGGATCGCGCCGATGCGCGACTTGATCTCGGGCGGATTGGTTGATGCTGCTGGTCCAGCCATGACGTTTTTCCCCTTCAAGACGTGGCCGGACCGGAACTCATCTTCACGGCAGGCGACAAAATGTTGCTGCGACAATCTGACTACCCCTCTCGCGCGGGAGGTTGCGAGTCAACCGATTTTGCTACGGAAGCTGATGATTTTTCAGACTTTATTCTGCGTTGCAGCGATCATCCATTGGCGGAATGCGGCAAGCTTTGGCACTTCGCGACGGCCCTCCGGCGAGACCAGGTAGAAGCCCGCATCGGCCGGCAGCGCGATCTTGAAGGGAACCACGAGCCGGCCCTTGGCGATGTCGTCCTGGACGTAGGAGGTCCGGCCCATCGCCACGCCGATGCCGTCGATCGCGGCCTGGATGGTCATGAAGATCATGTCGAAGGTGATGCCGGGCTGCCTGGCGATATCGACTGGAAGGCCTGCTGCCGTCAGCCACAGCCGCCAGTCGTCGCTGTTGGCGTTGGATGTGTGCAGCAGCGGATAGCCCCGGAGATCCTCCGGCTGGCGCAGCGGCTTGTCGCCGCGCAGCAGCGAGGGACTGCACACCGGAAACAGCTCGTCCGCCATCAGCCAGTCGGCGCGCACGCCCGGCCACTGGCCTCTGCCGTAGCGGATCGCGGCGTCGACATCGTCGCGCTGGAAATCGACGAGGCTCGTCGATGTGGTGATGCGGACGTCGATGCCGGGATGCGCCTCCTGGAAATCGGTCAGCCGCGGCAGCAGCCATTTCGCCGCGAGCGAGGCCAGCGTCGAGACCGTCAGTACCTTGTCGTCGTCCTTGCGCAGCAGCCGGTCGGTGGCGAGGCGGAGATCGTTGAAGGCGGCGCGGACGCCGGGGAGGTAGTCGCGCGCCTCCGCCGTCAGCGCCAGCGCGCGATTCTGCCGGATGAACAGGCGGATGCCGAGCTCCTCCTCGAGCCGCCGGATCTGATGGCTGATCGCGGTCTGCGTCACATTCAGCTCGCTTGCGGCCAGCGTGAAGCTGAGATGGCGCGCGGCGGCCTCAAACGCCCGCAATCCGTTCAGGGAGGGCAATCTGGCAGTCATTTGGCAGCAGTATGCATGAGCTTATTTCATGCGAAGGGGTACAAATTGTCGTTTGTCGAAACGAGGCCTCAAGCAGATATTGCACCATAAGTTAGCTCTAGGAGCTGAAAATGTCTACTTGCACCGACCATTCGATGACAAATCATCATGCACCGGGCCTGATCTACCAGATCGGCGAGACCCTCCATCTCTGGCACGAGCGCTACCGGACCCGTCGTGAGCTCACCCACTGGACCGCCCGCGACCTCCACGACGTCGGCCTGTCCTGGAGTGACGTTGCCTACGAAGCCGAGAAACCCTTTTGGCGGGCCTGATTGGCCGCCAGGCCGGCGCCGCCTGATCACAGGGGCGCCGGCGGTCCCCTTCCGCAAGGCAAATTACCTAAGGCAGGTTTCCTAAGGGACGTGTCATGAGCACCCTTCGCCTGGACGACTTGAAGCAATATTCGGACACGCTGCGCACCCGGCAAGGCGAGGCGCTTAACGTTCGTTTCGTGGAGCCGCGCGACACCGACGAGCTCCAGCACTATTTCCGTTCGCTCACGACCCACTCCCGCTACAACCGCTTCTTCGGCGCGATCAGCGAATTGCCGAAGGGGTTGCTGCACGACTTCCTCCAGGTCGGCGAGCGCGAACGTTTCACTGTCGTCGCCACCATGATGGTCGACGGCTTCGAGACCATCGTCGCCGAAGCGCGCTACGCCTTTCACGAGGCGACCGCGACGCTCGAGTTTGGCCTGTCGGTCGATGACCGCTGGCAGGGCCACGGCATCGCCACCGCGCTGCTGAAGAATTTGGAATGCCGCGCCGCCGCACTGGGTGCGGAGCACATGTTCGGCGACACGCTGCGCTCCAACCAGAGCATGATCTCGCTCGCGCGCAAATCCGGCTTCGCCTTCGTCAACCATCCGGACGACTGGAAGCTGGTGCGCTTCGAGAAGGAGATCTCGGTCGCACCAAAAGATATTCCCTGCGCCAGCTGGCGCCTCGCCGCTCTTTCCCGTCAGGCCGTAAGCCCCTCAGCCGCGGCCTGACACCACTCCAGGCCCGGCTCGGGGAAACCAGAGCCGGGCATTTTTTTGCCTTCCCGCGGTTGTTGTTGCGTAGGCTCTCCCCACACCGTCATTCCGGATTCGATGCTGCGCATCGCCCCGAAGGCGGCTTACTTCCCCGTGAACACCGCCTTGCGCTTCTCGATAAAGGCCTGCACTGCTTCCTTGTGATCGGCGGTCGTGGTGAGGCGGATCAGCCGTTCTGCTTCGTGGTCGCGGGCGGTCTCGAAATCGAACTGCAGCGCCTCGTCGAGATTGTCTTTCATATAGCGCAGCGCGACGCGCGGCCCTTCGGCGAGCGATTTTGCCAGCGCGAAGGCCTCAGTTTGCAATTTGTCGTCGGGCACCACGCGGTTGACGAGGCCGATCGCCTCGCAGCGCGCCGCGTCGACCTTGTCGCCGGTGAACAGGAGTTCGCGCGCCCGCGCGGTGCCGACCAGTCGCGTCAACAGCCAGGCGATGCCATAGTCGCCGCTCAGCGCGATGCGGGCATAGCCGGTGGCGACGAAGGCCGATTGCGCGGCGATGCGGATGTCGCAGGCCATGGCTATGGCGAGCCCGGCGCCTACCGCCGGTCCCGGCAACGCGGCGATGGTTGGTTTGCGCACCGACACCAGCGCGCCGGTGAGCAGCCGCTGCCGCTCCTGGAGGTCGGCGACGCGATCTGCCGGCGACATCTCGAGCTTCTTCGGGTCGCGATGCGCGCCCATACCCTTGACGTTGCCGCCGGCGCAGAAGGCTTCGCCCGCGCCGGTAATCAGCAGCGCGCCGACGTTGGGATTCTCGCCGCAGGTCCGGATCATCGTGCGCAGCGCCGGCGTCAGCGTGTCCGACAGCGCGTTGCGCGCCTCCGGCCGATTCAGCGTGATCACCGCGACGCGGTCGCGGATGACGCAGAGGAGTTCATTGGTGCCGGTGTCGACGGTGGTTTCCGTGGTCATGTCGCTCCCTTTCTTTCGTCATTGCGAGGAGCGAAGCGACGAAGCAATCCAGCCTGTATCCGCGGAGATATCTCTGGATTGCTTCGCTTCGTTCGCAATGACGGTTGTTGTGAATTTATTGCCTCAAAACTTCTCCACCCAGGGCCGCAGCTCCAGCTCCCAGCTCCAGGCGTTGCGCGGCTGCTGGAGGACGTTCCAATAGCTTTCCGCGATCGCGTCGGGATCGAGCATCGAATCCGGCTTGTCCGCCGGCTCCGTCCGTGCCGCACTCCGGATGCCGCCGTCGATGACGAAATGCGCGACGTGGATGCCCTGCGGCGACAATTCGCGCGCCATGCTCTGCGCGAGCCCGCGCAGTGCGAATTTGCCCATCGCGAACGGAGCGGACTGCGCATAGCCCTTGACGCTGGCGGAAGCGCCGGTGAACAGGATCGCGCCGTGCTTGTTCGGCAGCATGCGCCTGGCCGCCTGCTGCGCCACCAGGAAGCCGCCATAGCCGCTGACCGCGATCGCCTGCGCGACGTCGGCAGGGATCAGGTCGAGGAACGGGCCGCGCGCACGGCCGCTGGCATTGTAGACGACAAGGTCTGGCGTGCCGATCTCGCGCTCGACCAGGCCGAACAGGCGCTCGACCTCCTCCGGCTCGGTGGCGTTGCAGGCATAGGCCTTTGCGCCGGTCTCGCTGCACAGCGCGCCGAGCTTTTCGATCTTTCGCGCAGCGAGCGCGACGCGGATGCCCTGGGCGGACAGCAGCCGCGCCAGCGACGCGCTCAAGCCTTCGCCGGCGCCGACAATGAGCGCGATCTTGTACTTTGGGTGTTCCATGGCGTGATCCCTGGGAGGTAAGGAGCCGCTCATCTATGCATCAGCCGTGCGGACGGCCAGCCGGAGCACCGAGGAGGCTGATCACAATTCCGCAGAGCGAATTGCTCCCTCGCGGCGATCATGCCTCCCTGACAATTTGCGGCTTTATCCAATCTGTCGGCTGGAGCATGATCGACATCATCCCAAGCGGCAAGCGTTAAAGCAGCGCAAAATGACCGCAGGGCGCGGAAACGAAGAGGACGATCATGCGGCAGCCGGCCACAACGCAACAGAAAAATGTCGCGGCCGAGCAATCTGGCCTGCTGGCACCCGATACATCAGGCATGAATTTCTACCGCGCCGATCCGGCGTTGACGGATTTGTTGCGCATCCATCTGCCGGAGACGCTGTTTCGCCACATCGAACCGCATCTCGATCGTCTGGGTGAACTGGCTGGCGGCGCGCTCGACGACTGCGCGCGGCTTGCCGACCGGCACACGCCGGTGCTGCATCAGCGCGACAAGTTCGGCCGCGACGTGCAGTGGATCGAATACCACCCCGCCTATCGCGAGCTGGAGAAGGCGGCGTTCGGCGAGTTCGGCATCCATGCGCTCTCGATTCGTAAGGGCATCATGGGCTGGCCGGACAAATATCCGGTCGTCGCAAAACACGCCTTCACTTTCCTGTTCAACCAGACCGAATTCGGGATGGGCTGCCCGATCAACGTCACCGATGGCTGCGCCAAGCTTTTGGCGAATTTCGGCAGCGAGGCATTGAAGGCAAAATATCTCGACGGCCTGACCCAGACCGACATGAGCAAGCTGACGCAGGGCGGCCAGTTCATGACCGAGAAAGAAGGCGGCTCCGACGTCGGCACGCTGACCACGCGCGCGGTGCAGGAGGGCGACCATTGGCGCCTCTTCGGCGAAAAATGGTTCTGCTCGAATGCGGATGCCAAGGTCGTGATGCTGCTGGCGCGTCCCGAAGGCGCCGGTCCCGGCACGCGTGGCGTCGGCCTGTTCCTGATGCCGCGTTTCCTCGATGACGGCTCGCAGAACAACTACCGGATCGTGCGTCTCAAGGACAAGCTCGGCACCCGCTCGATGGCCTCGGGCGAGATCAAGCTCGAAGGCGCGATCGCCTATGCCGTCGGCAAGCTCGACCGTGGCTTCGTGCAGATGGCCGAGATGGTGAACTCGTCGCGGCTCTCCAACGGCGTCAAGTCGACCGCACTGATGCGGCGCGCCTATCACGATGCGATGACGGTGGCGAAGAACCGCGTGGTGTTCGGCAACCGCATCATCGACCTGCCGCTCGGCCGTCGCCAGATGCTGAAGATCATGCTGCCAGTCGAACAGGCGCTGTCGATGAGTTTTCTCACCGCTGATGCGCTCGACCGTGCGGAGGCCGGCAGCCAGGATGCGGCCGCGCTGCTGCGGATCTTGACGCCGACCTTGAAATTTCGGGCCACGCGTGACGCGCGAAAAGTCTGCGGCGATGCGCTCGAGATGCGCGGCGGCATCGGCTATATCGAGGAATTCGCCACGGCACGCCTGCTGCGCGATGCCCATCTCGGCTCGGTCTGGGAAGGCACCGGCAACATCGTCGCGATCGATGCGCTGAGGCGCGCGGTCGGACGCCACGGCGCCGAATCCGCGCTCGCCGCCGATCTGCACGCCCGGCTCGACGACAGTGCATCCGTGCCGCAAGCCTGGCGTGATAGCCTGCGCGGCCTCACCGATCGCGCGGTTGGCTTTGCGCGCGAGGTCGCGGGCAAAGCCGAGAACGAAGCCGATGCGCGCCGCGCGACCAGCCTGCTCTATCATGTCGCGAGCGCGGTCGCGCTGTCCTGGGAAGCGCATCGCATCCACGACATGCGCGGCGACGCGCGCCGGTTGCTACTGTCGCGGCTGGTGATCGATCACCGCGTGTTGCCGAGTGATCCGTTCCGGCTGACGGAAAATGCCGCGCAACAGAAGATCGCCGCGCTGCTGCTCGGCGATCGCGCCGCCGGCATGAGCGAGGTTGGCGAACTGGTTCTGGCAGCGTAGGCTGCGCCCGCGTTCAAAGCAAAAAAAAGCGATAGGGAGTGCTCGATGAAGGCCGCCGTCCTCTATGAAGTCAACAAGCCTCTGGTCATTGAGGATGTCAGCCTGCCGAAGCCGGGCCCGCGCGAAGTCCTGATCCGCACGTCAGTCGCCGGCCTCTGCCACTCCGACCTGCACTTCATGGAAGGCCTTTATCCGCATCCGCTGCCTGCGGTACTCGGGCATGAATCCGCCGGCGTCGTTGAGCAGGTCGGCTCCGACGTCACCTATGTGAAGCCGGGCGATCACGTCGTCACTTGCCTGTCGGTGTTCTGCGGCACCTGCGACAACTGCACCACGGGCCGTACCGTGCTCTGCACCGACACCACGGTGAAGCTGCTGCCGGGCGCATCGAACCGCATGCAATGGTCTCGCTCCGAGAAGCTGCATCAGTTCCTCAACCTGTCGTCCTTTGCCGAGCAGATGCTGGTGCACGAGAATGCGATCGTCAAAATCAGGAAGGAGATGCCGCTCGACCTCGCCGCGCTGATCGGCTGCGGTGTCATCACCGGCTACGGCGCGGTGGTGAACACCGCGAAGGTGACGGCCGGCGAGACCGTGGCCGTGATCGGCTGCGGCGGCGTCGGCATGGCCGCGATCAACGGCGCGCAGATTGCGGGTGCCGGCCGCATCATCGCCATCGACACCAATCCGGCAAAGCTCCAGCTCGCGACCAAATTAGGGGCGACCGACATCATCAATCCCGCCGACGGCGACGTGGTGCAGCAGGTGCGCGACCTCACCAATGGCGGCGTGCATCATTCCTTTGAGGTGCTCGGCCGCAAGGAGACCGCGGAGCAGGCGTTCGGCATGCTCGCCTCGGGCGGCACAGCAACTATCGTCGGCATGATCCCGTTCGGCCAGAAGATCGAGCTGCACGGTTTTGATTTCCTGCGCGAGCGCAGGATCCAGGGCTCGTCGATGGGCTCGAACCACTTTCGCGTGGACATGCCGCGGCTGGTGGATTTCTACCTGCGCGGACGGCTGCACCTGGAGGACTGGATCTCGGCCAAGCTGAAGCTGAGTGAGATCAACGAAGGTTTTGCCAACATGAAGGCGGGCAAGACGCTGCGCAGCGTGATTGTGTTCGATAGCTAGCGCCGATTACGGTGTCATCGCCGCAACTCCGCTGTCATCGCCCGGTCAAGCCGGGGCATGACAGCGGAGAGGGTGGCGACGGTGTATTTTCTTCACCGCGACACGTGCGCCGATACCGCAAGCCACCTGCCGTTTTTCTTGACCCAACAATCGGTGTAGCGGCCTGACGCCTGCTGGCCGTCCGCCATTGTGTAGCTGGTCGCGCCGTGAATGATCGCGAAATCGCCCATGATGCGGATGATGACGTCGCGTTCCTTCAAGTTGCGGATCGCGATCGGCTGCGCCGTTTGCCTCAGGAAGCCCGCGCGGTCGACCAGCGTCTTGTCGGGATTGGAGCAATAGAACTCCGGCGCCAGGATTTCGTCGAAGCGCTTGACGTCGCAATTCTGCACGGAGGCGACATAGTCGCGGTTGAGCACGGTGAGCTCTTCGAGATCATTGCTCATGAGGTTGCTCCTTTGTCGCCCCTCATGGTGAGGAGGCGCGTAAGCGCCGTCTCGAACCATGAAGGCCCGGCTTTCGCCTGTGGCCATCCTTCGAGACGACCACTACGCGGTCTCCTCAGGATGAAGTCGTTCCTAATCATCGAACATTTTCGGCGGCACAAACCCGCCGAACTCGCGCTCGATCAGCTCGGCAAGCTTCAGCGGCGTGCGGTCCTCCAGCCACGGGCCGACGATCTGGACGCCGACCGGCAGGCCGTCCGGCGCAAATCCAGTCGGGATCGCGGTTGAGGGAAGGCCGGGCAGCGTGGCGATGCCGGGCCAGGCAAGCTGGTCGGGATAGACATGCTCCTTGCCGTCGATCTTGATGCGGCGGGTTTCCTGGTCCGGCGAATGGTCGTGCGGATAGGCTGGCGTCGGCATCACCGGGCAGATCACTGCGTCATATGTCTTGAACAGTTCTCGCCATTGCGCCCGTAGCCGCGTGCGTCCGGCGTTCGCCACCACCCAGTCGCGATGGCTCAGCGCGACGCCGCGCAGCCGCTCGGCGGCAAGGCTGTTGTCGCTCTCTGGGAGTGCCGCCGCAGCTGCCTTGGCGCCGGCATAGACGTCAGGCGCAAAACTTGCGGCCAGGAAGGATATCAGCATGCGCATATAGAGCCGCGACGAGGCCGCGAAATCCGGCAGTAACGGACTGCTGCGATCAATCTTGACGCCGGTTTTGGCGAGATTGTCGGCGAGGGTGTTGATGGTGCCGCGCACGGCCGTGTCGGTCGGCAGCACCGGATCGGTGTCGATCACCAGCACACGAAAATCCTTGAATGCGGTGTGACGCGCAGCGGGCAGCTCGAGCTTGTAGGCGATGCCTGCTTCGATCGGGTCGGGGCCGGCCATGACGTCGAGCACGAGCGAAAGATCGGCGGCGCTACGCGCCATCGGACCGATTACCGACAGATCGCGCTCGAATGGCAGTGGCGGCGCCGGTGGCGCGACATGCCCGCGCATGGCGACGAGGTTGAAGGTCGGCTTGTGGGCGTAAACGCCGCAATGGAAGGCCGGCACGCGCAGCGAGCCGCCGATGTCGGATCCGATCGACAGCGGGCCATAACCTGCGGCGAGCGCGGCGGACGAGCCGCCGGACGAGCCACCCGGCGTACGGCCGAGATCGTAGGGGTTGTTGGTGGTACCGTAGATGTCGTTGTAGCTCTGCCAGTCGGCGAGCGCGAGCGGCACGTTGGTCTTGCCGAGCACGACGGTGCCGGCGTCCTTCACCCGCGTGACCGGCAGCGAATCTTCCTTGGCGATAAAATCCTTCTGCGCGGGATTGCCCCAGGTCGTCGGCAGGCCGGCGATATTGTAGGATTCCTTCACCGTCATCGGCAGGCCGAGCAGCGGCTTCCGCTCGCCGCGGGCCAGCGCCGCGTCCGCCGCGCGTGCGGCGGTGAGCGCACGATCAAAATCCCGAACGCAGATTGCGTTGACCTTGCCGTCATGACGTTCGATGCGGTCGATCGCGTCCTGCGTGAGCTCGACGGCGGAGACCTTCTTCGCCGTCAATGCGGCCGACAGCTCGACCGCGCTCTTGTAACTCCATTCCGATTTGGCCACGACATGCTCCTGCGCTTCACTGGAGGGATGATGCGCAGTTTGGCCGAAGGCCGCAACCGCCGTTTGATCGCGATTGATATGCGGGCCGGTCGGAACGAGAAGGGAGACAAACAGACGCGATAGCGGCGTCACACGTCCCGTCGTCGTCCCGGCGAAGGCCTGGCGAAGGCCGGGACCCATACCGCGTGATCTATCGACAGTGCGCGGTGCGAGTTGCTCTCGCACGATGTAACGGAGGATCTTCGCCAAATTACTCCCTGTGGTTATGGGTCCCGGCCTTCGCCGGGACGACAGCAGAGGATTGGGCGACGACGGAGAGCGGAGCTACGCCGCCCCGATCAATATGCCCACCGCCAGCACGATCGCGCCGCCGAGCACGATCTGGAATACCGCCTGGAGGAACGGCGTGTCCATGTAGCGCGAACGGATGAAGGCGATGGCCCACAGTTCGAAGAACACGACGACACCGGCCATCGCAGTGGCGATCCAGAATGCATTTGGCCAGCTATCAGGGACCAAAAAGGGCAAGGAGTGACCGAGCCCGCCGAGTGCCGTCATGATGCCACTGGCGGCACCGCGCAGCCAGGGCGAGCCGCGGCCGGTCAGCGAGCCGTCATCCGACAGCGCTTCCGCAAATCCCATGCTGATGCCGGCGCCGATCGAGGCGGCGAGGCCCACCAGAAACGTCTGCCAGTTCTGGTGGGTGGCGAAGGCCGCCGCAAACAGCGGCGCCAGCGTCGAGACCGAGCCATCCATCAGGCCGGCGAGGCCGGGCTGCACATATTGCAGCACGAACATCCGCCGCCGCGTGCGGTCTTCCTCGGCACGTATGTCAGGCTTCAGGATCTCGTCGGTGAGCGTCACCGCGCGGTTCTCGTGGTGCTTCTCTTCCTCGGCGAGATCGCCGAGCAGACGGCGCACGCCAACATCCTCGGCTTGCTCGGCAGCCTTGGCGTAGAAGCGCTCGGCCTCGAGCTCCATGGTCTCGACCTCTTTACGGATCGTGTCGAGCGGCAGGTTTTTCGTCAGCCAGATCGGGCGCCGCCGCAGAAAACCTTTGACGTCCTCGCGGCGGATCGGCGGCAGATGCGGGCCGAAACGCTCCTCGTAGAGCTTGAGCAGGCGATGCCGGTGGCCGCGTTCCTCCTCGGCCATCTCCTCGAAAATCTTTGCCGTGTCCGGGTAGCGCTCCCCAAGGTCCTCGGCGAAGGACATGTAGATGCGGCTGTCTTCCTCCTCGGAGGAAATCGCGACCGCCAGCACCTCGCGCTCGGTCAAATCGGCAAAATTCTTCACGGCAGCCCTGCTCTACTAGTTTAGAATTATTCTAAACTATATAGGACGCCGCGGTTCCTTGGTCAAATCAGGCGGAACGGACCTTCGCCAGGAAGTCGAGCAGCAGCCGGCTGACCTCGGCCGGCTGTTCCTGCTGCACCCAATGGCCGGCGCCGTCGACGAGATGGCAGCCGAGCATTTTGGTGCAGGCGCTGGTTTGCATCGCCTCAAACACGCCGGGGCGTTGATAAGTGCCCCAATCCTGCTTGCCTGAGATGAAGCAGGAGGGCACGTCGATGTTGCGGCCAGCGAACAGTTGCAACTCGTTATTGAAAGCGGCCGACGTGCCGCAGCGATACCATTGCAAGCCGCCCTGGAATCCGGTGCGGCGATATTCGGCGCTGTAGTAGGCGAGCTCGTTGTCCGGCAGCCATTGATTGGCGGCGATCGCGGCCGGCGACGGCATCTCCTTTGCGACCGTCTCCGCCATGGTCTCGTTGAAATCCATCACATAGTAAGTCGGCAGCTTTGCAAGCTCTCCAGCCGACCATGACTTGAGCGGATAGGGCTTGTTGTCGGCCCAGTCCGCGCTCTTGTGATGATAATAAGCGCGCAGCAGATCATGCACGCCCTGCGGCGCGTGATGCATGTCGGCATTCGCCGCGCGTGTCGAATAGTACCATTGATAGTGGATGCGCGGGCGCGGCAGCGCTGCGAGCTCGTGATGCACGGGATCTTCGGCCACGGGCTTTGCCGGCGCGTCGACGGTGTTGAACGGCAGCGGCGGCGGTCCGCCGAACGGCGCGCTCATCATCACGACCGAGCGGAACACGTCGGGCCGCATCAGCGCGCACCAGGACGCGACCGGGCTGCCGAAATCATGTCCGACCAGGTCGACCTGCTTGTAACCGAACGCCGACACCAGCCCGAGCGCATCGCGCACCAGGTTGAACAGACGGAACGGTGCGAGATCGCCGTCGTAGTCCGCGGTCCATCCCGTGGTGCGGCCGTAGCCGCGCTGGTCCGGCGCGATCACGTGATAGCCCGCGGCTGCGAGTGCCGGCATCACCTTGCGCCAGGAGAAGGCAAGCTCCGGGAAACCGTGCAGCAGCAGGACGCAGGGGCGGCCCTTCGTCTCGAAACCAGCCTCGAGCACATGCATGCGCAAGCCGTTGATGCCATCGACATAACGCGAGCGGATTCCGGCGGGCAGGGGGATGTCTGGGAGATCGGCCATGATGTTTCCTCCTTACCCTCCCCTGGAGGGGGAGGGTCGATCGCGCGAAGCGCGAGCGGGGTGGGGTGATCTCTCCACTCGGGCAGTGTCCGATGTGGAAAGACCTTCACCCCACCTCGGTTCGCATTCCGCTTCGCTGCATGCGAACCGATCCTCCCCCTCCAGGGGAGGATGGGAGTTCGCGGCGCGAACCGCGCTAAATCACACCGCCGCGCAGACGAACCCGCTGCCCTTGCGCCTGATCTTCCCCACCGATGGCGAGGGGAAATGCGCGGTGCAGCACAGCGTGTCGGTGTCGCGATAGCGCTCCAGGAAGCTGCGGCGCGTTTTTGCCGCCGCTGCCTGGTCGACGTCGAACTTCACCGACATCTCCGGATAGAGCGTCTGGATCGGTGAATGCATGAGATCGCCGCTGAAGACAGCGTCGTCCTTGCCGCGGCCGAAGGTGAAGGCGACATGGCCCGGCGTGTGGCCCGGTGTCGGCAGGATGCGGACGTGATCGCCGATCTGGTGGTCATTGCCGACCACTTCGTGCCGCTTGGCCTCGACGACGGGCAATACGCTGTCGACGAAGGGCGGCACAGCGGCCTTCGCGTTCTGCTCGGACCAGTAGTCGAATTCCTGCTTCGCGAACACGTAGCGCGCCTTGGGGAAGGTCGGCACCCAGCGGCCGTTCTCCAGCCGCGTGTTCCAGCCGACGTGATCGACATGCAGATGCGTGCACATCACGAAGTCGATGTCGTCGACGGAGACGCCGGCGGCCGCGAGCCCGCGCAGATAGGTGTCGTCGGTCTTCATGTTCCATGCCGGCCGCTGTGGCCTCGGCTTGTCGTTGCCGATGCAGCTGTCGACCAGAATGGTATGGTGCGGCGTCTTGATCACATAGGACTGGAAGCACAGGATCAGCACATCCTGATCGTCCAGGGCCTTCGCCTCTTTCATCCACGCGCGGTTCTCGGTCAGCACGTCCGGCGTGAGTCCCGGCAACAGCTCCAGTGCGGGAAAGAACGTGGTTTCCTGCTCGATGATTCGATGGATGGTGAGATCGCCGACGGACAGTTTGAGGCTCATGAGAACTCCTGCGTCTTACGCCGCCGGCGGCACCGAGATTTTGACAGAGGGCCGCTCCAGCATCTTCTGATGGAAGGCGTCGAGCTTCGGATAGGCCTTGCGCCAGCCGCAATCGGCGAAGCGGAAGTCGGCATAGCCGAGCACGCAAACGAGGCCGATCTGCGAAATGTCGAACGGCCCGTTGAGGACATCCGGCATGTTCTCGAAGCGCGCCATGCCGGTCCAGGCCCGGTTCCAGTGGTCGTCCGACCATGCCTGCCATTGCAGGCCCTGCGGCCGCACCATCTTCTCGTAGCGGCATAGCAGCATGGAATCGAGCATGCCGTTGATCAGGGAGTGATTGGTCTTGGCCTTCCAGCGCCGCGGACCGTAATCCGGGATCAGGCTGCCGCCGGCCATCTCGTTGAGATATTCGACGATGACGTAGGAATCCAGGATGACGTCGCCGTCATTGGTGATCAGCACCGGCAGCTTTTTCAGCGGCGTGATGCGCGAATAGTCCTCGTTGGCCGTGCCCGGCGCGACGGTTGCCGGCGTGAACTCGATCTTGTCGATCAGCCCGAGCTCGATTGCGGCGATGCGCACCTTGCGGGCGAAGGGCGACGCGGCGGAGAAGGAGAGTTTCATGTCCAATAACCTCTATCCAAACATACGGACCTCATCCTGAGGAGCGCGCCCCTTGGCGCGCGTCTCGAAGGATGGCAACGGGAGGCATTCTCTTGCACCCGGCGCGAACGTCGGGTGACTGTGTTCTTGGCGCATCCTTCGAGACGCGCGCGTTGCGCGCTCCTCAGGATGAGGGCGGAGGCTTACGCCGCGACGATCTCCTGGCGCTGCTCGCCGAGACCCTCGATGCCGAGCGTGATGACGTCGCCGACATTGAGGAAGGTCGGCGGCTTCATGCCGAGGCCGACGCCGGGCGGGGTGCCGGTGGTGATGATGTCGCCGGGCAGCAGCGTCATGAACTGCGATACATAGGAGATGCATTTGGCCATCGAGAAGATCATGGTCTTGGTCGAGCCGGTCTGGCGGCGCTGGCCGTTGACGTCGAGCCACATCGACAGGTTCTGCACGTCCTTGACCTCGTCCTTGGTGGCGAGCCACGGCCCGACCGGGCCGAACGTGTCGTGCGACTTGCCCTTGGTCCACTGACCCAGGCGCTCGGTCTGGAAGTTGCGCTCGGAGACGTCGTTGCAGACGCAATAGCCGGCGACGTAGTTCAGCGCATCGGCCTCGGAGATGTATTTTGCTCGGGTGCCGATGATCGCGGCGATCTCGACCTCCCAGTCGAGCTTGGTCGAGCCGCGCGGCTTCTCGACCGCGTCGTTCGGGCCGGACAGCGACGTGTTCGCCTTCATGAAGATGATCGGCTCGGTCGGGATCGCGGCGCCGGTTTCCTTGGCGTGGTCGCTGTAGTTGAGGCCGATGGCGACGAATTTCGAGATACCGGCGACCGGCGCGCCGAACCGCGGCTTGCCGGAGACGGCGGGCAGCGAGGCGGGATCGATGGCCGCCAGCTTCTTGAGGGTATCAGACGAATAGGCCTCGCCGGTCAGGTCCTTCACATGCGCCGACAGGTCGCGCAACTGGCCGGATTTGTCGATCAGGCCGGGCTTTTCCGCACCCTTTTCGCCATAACGAACAAGCTTCATTCTCGTTTCTCCCTGAGATGGACCGATCGGTTAAATAGCTTCATGGAACAGCGCGGCGGGAAATTCAACCGCTCAAAGAGGAGCGCATTGCAGCCCCCGAAATTCGGTAGGCGGACCGTTGGGTGTTTCCGTGTCCCGGACGCGGCGCAGCGCAAAAGGGTGCGACGCAGAGCCGGGACCCAGATTGCCACGAGCATGGGCCCCGGCTCAGCAGCGCATCACCATAGCTCGTCGAAGACGCGCGAGACCTAAACCAGCGCCACAAACTTGAACGCGTCCCCGTCCCGCCGGATATGCCCGGCCGAAAAATGGCCGCCGATCACCAGCGTCGGCGTATCGGCAAACCGGCCGAACAATTCGCGCCGCGTTGCGGCCGACTGCTTCTGGTCGGAATCCGCGGTCGAGGACCAGCCGAGATGCGCCATCTGGCAGGGGTGGTGGGCGACGTCGCCGGTGAGCAGTCCCTGCTCGCCATCCGAGCGGATCAGGATGCTCATATGGCCCGGGCTGTGCCCCGGTGTCGGAATCATGCTGATCTCCTCGCAGAGCCGGTGGTCGCCCGGGATCAGGTCGACCCGATCCGCATCGACGATCGGCTTCACGGAATCGTTGAACACGGCCTGCTTGTCCGGCGCGGTCGAATGGTCGCGCCAGTGCTCGTATTCGGTCCTGCCGAAGACGTAGCGCGCCTTGGGGAAGGTCGGCACCCATTTGCCGCCGACGAGCTTGGTATTCCAGCCGACATGGTCGACATGAAGATGCGTGCACAGTACGGAGTCGATGCTGTCGGGCGCAAACCCCGCCGCAATCATCGTCTCCAGGAACGGCGTGGTCCGGCTATTCCAGGTCGGGACGTTGCGGCCCTGCTTGTCGTTGCCGAGACCAGTGTCGACCACAATGCGTCGGGTCGGCGTTTCCAGCACCAGCGAATGGATCGACATTTTCAGCCGCCCCTCTTCGGTGGCGAAATGCGGAATCAGCCAGGGCAGCTTCTGGATTTCGTCGTTGCTTGCCAAGGGCAGGATGAAGCGGGTCGAGCCGACCGTCTCCAATTCCACGATCTTGGTGATTTTGACTTGGCCTACCTTCCACTGCATGCGGTGTGTCCCCATGTCCCTGCTTTGGCGCCGAAACATGCGGGTTTCCGCCATGAAGTGCAATGGATCATCTGATGGCGCGCCGCGTTATCGCGGGAACCCAGCAAAAGCCCAAAGGGGACGACGATGCCAGAGCTTTCAATTTCCGCCGAGAAGGTGACCTTCATCATCGAGAAGGCCCGCGAATTCGACGTCAAGGAAGAGGCGTCCGATCCGGAATCCGGATCCAACCCATCCGACGATGACGAGATCGATGTGCTCGAGGATGCGACATCCGATCCCGTTGCCGCCGAGCTCGCGGGTTTCATCCGGGCGATGAACGAGGACGAGCAGCTCGACCTCGTCACGCTGATGTGGCTCGGCCGCGGTGACGGCACTGCGATTGAATGGGATGATCTGCGCGCCCGCGCCCTTGAGGCCCGCGGTGAATACAAGAACCCGCGGCGAGAAGCCGCGCAATATCTGCTGGGTGAGCCGATGCTGGGCGATCTGCTGGCCGACGGTATGGACGAACTCGGCATCGACTGGACCGACGAGCGGACTACGCCGGTCGTGTAGCATTCAGCGCGCGCAGTCGACGATCACGGTGCCGAGCTTGTCGCCCTTCTCGACGGCGAGATGTGCCTGCGCCGTGTCGGACAGCGCAAATTGCGCCGCGACGTTGTGGATGCGCGGGCCGGCCGCCAACCATTTCGAGATGTCGGCCTGCCCCGCTGCAAGCAGCGCCGGCGGCAGCGCGAACAGCACGAGCGCGCGGAGCGCGATGCATTTCTCCATGAGCTCGCGCATCGGCACAACCGGCGCGCGGTTGCCGTTGGTGGCGTAGACCGCAATCGTCGAATTGACCGCCATCAGCTTCAGCGTGGTCGCGATGTTGCCGCCGAAATCGACGTCGACGACGTGATCGACACCGCGTCCGCCGGTGAAGGCCATCGCCTTCGCGACCACGTCCTCGTCCTTGTAGTTGACCGCGAGATCGGCGCCCGCGCGCTGCGCCTGCTCGCCCTTCATCGCGGAGCTCACGGTCGCGATCACCTGCGCGCCGCCCCATTTGGCGAGCTGCACGGCATAGTGTCCGACCGCGCCGGCACCGCCGGTGACGAGAACCGTCTTGCCGACGATCGGCCCGTCCGCAAACAGAGAGCACCACGCCGTCATCGCGGGAATGCCGAGCGTCGCGCCTTCCGCGAAGGAGAGGTTGTCCGGCAGAGGCGTCACCAACTGCTCGGCGAGCGCGATATATTCGGCCGCGGTGCCGAAGGCGCGGCCGTTGCGCTGGCCGTTGAACAGCCAGACGCGGTCGCCGAGCTTGAACCGCGTCACGCCGTCGCCGACCTGATCGACGAAGCCGGCGCCGTCGCTGTTCGGGATCACGCGCGGGTAGTCCATCGCGCGATAGCTGCCGCCGCGCCGGCCGACATCGGCCGGATTGACGCCGGAAGCCTCCAGGCGAATGCGCACTTCGCCGGGACTAGCGACCGGCGCCGGCATCTCACCGTAGGTGAGGACGTCGACCGCCGGTCCCGTCTGCTCGTACCAGACCGCCCTCATCTGGGGCCCGCTTTCCGAAGTTCGTGAACCATTGCTGCTACCTCGAACGCGAACTTCGGAAAGCGGGCCCCAGAAAGAGATTACAAGTTCTAGTGCCACTTATCGATTTGAAGTTCCCGACAGAACTCTCGGCATACACCGCAGGAACTTCAAATCGGTGGCACTAGAGCGTTCCGGGGAAGGCGCCACCGTCGAGCAGGATGTTCTGCCCGGTGATGAAGCCGGCTTTGGCGCCGCACAGGAACGCGCAGGCATAGCCGAACTCGTCGGGCTGGCCGAAGCGGCCGGCGGGGTTGAGCTTGGCGCGCTCCGTCAGGATCTGGTCCGGCGTGACGCCGCGCTTGTCGGCCTCGGCCTTGGCGGTGCCGGTCAGACGATCGGTCTCGAACGGGCCCGGCAACAGACCGTTGATGGTGACGTTGTTGATCACGGTCTTGCGCGACAGGCCGGCGATGAAGCCGGTGAGGCCGGCGCGCGCGCCGTTGGAGAGGCCGAGGATGTCGATCGGCGCTTTCACGGCGGCCGAAGTAATGTTGACGACGCGGCCGAACTTGCGCGCCATCATGCCGTCGACGGTCGCCTTGATCAGCTCGATCGGGGTCAGCATGTTGGCGTCGATCGCCTTGATCCAGTCGTCGCGGGTCCAGTTGCGGAAATCGCCGGGCGGCGGGCCGCCGGCATTGTTGATCAGGATGTCCGGCTCCGGACAGGCCTTCAGAACGGCCTCGCGCCCCGCGGGCGTCGTGATGTCGCCGACGATCTCGGTCACCGTCACATCAGGATAGGCTTTGCGGATGTCGTCGGCCGTCTTCTTCAGGGCCTCAGCGCCGCGCGCGGTCAGCGTGACGTGAACACCGGCTTCGGCCAGCGAGATGGCGCAGGCGCGGCCGAGGCCCTTGCTGGATGCGCAGACGATGGCGCGGCGACCTTTGATCCCAAGATCCACTGTTTCACTCCCGTAATGTCAGGCAGGTTTTTAGAGGTCCCCACTCTAGCCAACCTCGGCGCCGCTGATAAGGGACCGGCCCGCATCAAAATGCATGCGCGCTCGCGCGGCGATGCAAATGCGCCTGATCAGATGCGCTGCTCCTGCTTGAGGCGGTCGATGGCGGAAGCGGCCTCTGGCGGCAGCGACTTGAAGCCCATCTGGCCGACCACCGAGAACAGCGGCCGCAGGCGCGAGCCGGCGAGGAAGGGCGGCTGGTGATTGGCCGGCACGACCTGGTCGAACACCAGTACCAGCGTGGTGGCGACGAGGCCGACCCTGATGGCCCCGAGCGCAGCGCCGCCGAGGCGGTCGCCGATGCCGGCCTCGCCGATGGTGTCGTTCAACGCGACGCGGCCGATATGCCCGAACAGCATGCCGACGACCACGAAGATGCCGAAGAACCAGATCCAGTTCTGGAGCAGCGGCGCGTTCGGATTGCCTGTGATCTGCGGTGCGATCAGCGGCATCAGCGCAATCGCGATCGGCGCGGCGAGGAGATAGGCGAGGATGGTCATGGCGCTGCGGAGCAGGCCGGTCCGGAAGCCGAAGCCGACCGCAATCGCGAGTGCCGCATAGACCGCGAGATCGAAACTGTTCATGAGCGCGACCCTGCCATGGAACGAATGAACGCCGAACCGATCATTCCGGTTTCAGATCGCTAAAATCGTCTGTATTGATGCCCCAAAAGCCGAGGGATTGCGCCCATGTCAGACCTATTCGACGTCAGTAAAGAAACCATCCTCGTGACCGGCGCGAGCCAGGGGCTGGGGCGGCAGTTTGCCCGGGTTTTGGCGGCAAACGGCGCGGCTGTCGTGCTTGCGGCGCGGCAAACGGACAAGCTGAAGAGCCTGGAAGAGGAGATCCGCGGCAAGGGCGGCCGCGCCGCCGCGGTCGCGCTCGACGTCACCGATATCGCCTCGATCGCCAAGGCCGTCGATGCGGCAGAAGCGGCGCTCGGTTCCATTACGGTGCTGATCAACAACGCCGGCATCGCCATCGAGAAGCTTGCGACCGAACAGACGGAATCCGACTGGGATGCCGTGATCGGCGCCAATCTCAAGGGCGCCTATTTCCTTGCGACCGAAGTCGCGCGGCGTATGATCGCGCGCAAGCAGGAGGGCAACATCGTCAACATCGCCTCCGTGCTCGGCACCGGCGTGCTGAAGGCGGTCTCGCCCTACGCGATCTCCAAGGCCGGCATCATCCAGGCGACGAAGGCGATGGCGCTGGAGCTCGCAGGACAAAATATCCGCATCAACGCGCTCGCGCCGGGCTATATCGACACCGAGATGAACCACGCCTTCTGGTCGACGCCGCCTGGCGAGCGATTGGCAAAACGCATCCCCCAGCGCCGCGTCGGCGCCGAATCCGATCTTGACGGCGCGATTCTGCTGCTGGCGTCGAAGGCGTCGCGCTATATGACAGGAAGCGTGGTGACGGTCGATGGCGGGTTCTTGTTGAATTGAACGCCGCTGTCGTCCCGGACAAGCGCGCTTCGCCGGGACGACGATGTTGAGAGAGCGTCGTGCTAACTCACCGCGCCTCTGCCCTGATCATATCCGCCGCCTTCTCCCCGATCATGATGGTCGGCGCATTGGTGTTGCCGCCGATCAGCGTCGGCATGATCGAGGCGTCGACGATGCGCAAGCCTTCCACGCCGTGCACCTTCAGCGCCGGATCGACCACGGCCATCGCATCGGTGCCCATCTTGCAGGTGCCGACGGGGTGATAGACGGTGTCGACGCGATCGCGCAGCAAGGCGCGGATGTCGTCGTCGCTGCGCACGTTCGCGGTGAACATGTCCCTGGTCTGGAGCGCGCGCAGCGCCGGCGTCTCCATCAGCCGCTGCGTCGTCTTGAAGCCGTCGACCATCGTCTCGAGGTCCTCGTCCTCGCCGAGAAAATTCGGATCGATCAGCGGTGCCAGCATCGCATCACCGCCCGCGAGCGTAATGCTGCCGCGGCTTTTCGGCCGGAGCAGGCAGACATGGCAGGAGAAGCCGGTGCCCTTGTGCCGCTTTCGGCCGTGGTCGTCCACCATCGCCATGCCGAAATGCAGCTGGATGTCGGGGATGCCGAGCTCGGGCCGTGTCTTGAGGAAGCCACCGCATTCGGCGAAGTTTGAGGTGAGGGGCCCGCGTCGCTCCTTTCGATATTGCAGGATGGCGCGGATCAGCCGCGGCATGCCCTTCAGCGAGATGCCGGCAAAATTGGGATTGTCGGACATGTAGCCGAAGATGAAGTCGGGATGGTCCTGAAGATTCTGCCCGACGCCGGGCAGATGATGCCGGCTCTCGATGCCATGCGCGCGAAGCGCCACCGCATCGCCGATGCCTGACAGCATCAGGAGCTGCGGCGATTGAAACGCGCCTGCGGCCAAGATCACTTCGTGCCGCGCGCGAAGCTGCTTCAATTCCTTGCCCTGCCGGTATTCGACACCGACCGCGCGCTTGCCCTCGAACAGGATGCGCGTCGCATGCGCCTGGGTCTCGACACGCAGATTGGCGCGCTTGCCCATGTGCGGATGCACATAGGCCCGCGCGGCGCTCCAGCGCTCGCCGTTCTTCTGCGTCACCTGGTAGACGCCGAGGCCTTCATGGTCCTCGCCGTTGAAGTCTTCGCGGATGTGGAATTGCCCTTCCTGTGCCGCCTGCAAGAAGATCTGCTGGACCGGATTGCCGGAGCGCAGTCTGTTCACAGCGAGCGGGCCGTCCTTGCCGTGATACTCGCCGTCGAAATCGGCATTGTTCTCCGAGCGCTTGAAATAGGGCAGCACGTCCGCGTAGGACCAGCCGATATTGCCGAGCGATGCCCAGTGGTCGTAGTCGGAGCGGTGGCCGCGGATATAGACCATGGCGTTGATCGCCGAGGAGCCGCCGAGGCCCTTGCCGCGCGGCTGATAGCCGATGCGGCCGTTCAGCCCCTTCTGCGGCACGGTGTTGAAGGCCCAGTTGTTGACGCTGCCGGCGACCATCAGCACCAGCGCGCCCGGCGTGGTCACGACCCAATTGTCACAGGCCCCGCCGGCATCGAGCAGCGCGACGGATGTCGCCGCATCCTCCGACAGCCTTCCTGCGACAGCGCAGCCGCCCGAGCCCGCGCCCACGACGACGAAATCGAATGTGTCAGTCACTTCTGTTTCCCCCGTGAAGATTTTTTGTTGTTCGTCATTCCGGGGCGCGCGTAGCGCGAGCCCGGAATCCATTCATCCGCATCATTGGTGGCGAGATGGATTCCGGGCTCGCCTCTTCGAGGCGCCCCGGAATGACGGCGTTGGTATGAATTACGACATGAACCGCATCATCTTCTCCAGCCGCGCGATCTTGCCGCCATAGGGCGGATAGAGGTCGGCGAGGCGGTTGAACTTGGAGCGGTAGAACACCGGCTTCAGCTTGCTGAACGTCCTAAAGCCCCATTCGCCGTGATAGGCGCCGGTGCCGGACGCGCCGACGCCGCCCATCGGCTGGTTGATTTGGGTGAAGTGGAACAGGCAGTCGTTGACGGTGACGCCGCCGGAGACGGTGCGCGACACCACCTCGTCGCGCGCGTCGCGGTCCTTGCCGAACCAGTAGAGTGCCAGCGGCCGGTCGCGGGCGTTGACGAAGGCGATCGCCTCGGCCGGGTCGCGATAACCCAGCACCGGCAGCACCGGCCCGAAGATCTCCTCCTGCATCACCGCCATGTCTTCGGTCGCGCCAACGATCAGCGTCGGCGGGAATTTGCGGTGCGATTTCCAGTTCGGATCGTCGGGCTTCGCCGGTTGCAGGATTTTTGCGCCGCGCTGCGCGGCATCCGCGACCAGAGCTTCCAGCCGTGCATAATGCCGGTCGGAGATAACAGAGGTGTAGTCCTTGTTGGCGGGATCGGTGCCGAACATGCGCCGCATCTGCGCGCGCACCTTCTCGGCGAAGGCCTGCACCGAGCCCTCCGGCACCAGCACATAATCCGGCGCGATGCAGGTCTGCCCAGCGTTGAGCAGCTTTCCGTAGGCGATGCGCTCGGCCGCCTCCTCGAGCTCGGCGGACGCATCGACGATCGCCGGCGACTTGCCGCCGAGCTCGAGCGTCACCGGCGTCAGATTGCGCCCCGCGGCCTCCGCGACCAGCCGGCCGACCCGCGTCGAGCCGGTAAACACCAGATGATCGAACGGCAGCGTGGCAAAGGCCTTTGCGATCTCGTCCTCGATGCCGGTGACGAGCAGTTCCGTCGCGTCGAATTTTTGCGCGACCATCTCCTTCAGCAGCGCCGAGAAGTGGGGCACGAGTTCGCTCGGCTTGATGATCACCAAATTGCCGGCGGCGATTGCGCCGATCGCGGGCGCGAGCGTCAGCTGGAGCGGATAATTCCAGGGCGCGATGATGCCGACGACGCCGAGCGGCTGCGGGATCAGCCGGTTGCGCGCGGGCAGGAATTGCAGCGCGGTGGCCACCCGCTGCGGCGCCATCCAGGTCTTCAAATGCTTTGTGGCGTGCCGGATCTCGGAGAACACCAGCATCGTCTCGGCGATGGTGGTCTCCACCGCCGAGCGGTGGCCGAAATCGGCCGAGATCGCCTGCCGGAAGCGCTCTTCGTTGTCCGCGACCACTGCGCGCAGCCGCGCCAGCCGGTCGAGCCGCTCGGCCAGATCAGGTGCCGCCTCGGCCCGCGACCGCGCGACCATGGCATGGAAGGCGTGCTCCAGCGCCCGCAGCGGAGCGCTTGTCGGGGATCGGTCCGAGGCGTGGTCCAAGGCGTGGTCCATGCCGCTCTCCCTCAAATTGGCGTTTCCCCCTTATCTTGTTGCCGCAAGCTGGCCCTTTGTGGAACTTCTGGCAAGCGCGCGGCAAATGGGCCGGAATCCGGGCGCGCTGGCTGTCATAAAAGTCGAAAAAAACGTCCCCGCAGCCCTTTCCAAAGGCAGCCCGGGTTGGTACATACCCCCCGCACCCGTTGGGCTTTGCCCGGGGTTGCCTTCCAAGGAAGCCTTTGGGACGGAAGAGCAAGCCACGCGAACAGCGTCGGCCCTCCATCCACCGTCCCCGGCATTTTGGCGAAGGCGCGCAACGGTTTAACGCGGGGTGGAGCAGCCCGGTAGCTCGTCAGGCTCATAACCTGAAGGTCATAGGTTCAAATCCTATCCCCGCAACCAACGATACCGACACTCCCGTAGCGAAAGCTGCGGGAGTTTCGCGTTTCCGAGTCTTTCCAACGGCTTGTGCTTCGATCCATCCGAAGATCGTGCCCAGTTCGCCGTGTACGGTGGCGTCGATTTCGCCGCGCAGATGCCTGACGTTTCACCGTACACGCCATCTGTTCTGATCCTCGCTATCTTGGATGTCGCTCGATAGCGTCGATATGGGACGCCAGTAGCGAACCGCGATTCGGTGATCGAAGCGAGCCCGGAAATCTGTCGTCTGGCGTCGTCAAATTCGAGCAGGCTTTCGACCCTGTCTGGACACCGCGCGGGGCGGACCGGCGCTCGATCTAACGACGAGCCTTGTCTCTATCTCATTCACCCGCAAAACCGGGCGGTTGCTCGCCCGTGCCAGAAGATACTCTCCCGCAGCAACGCCTATACTGTCAGCCGGGACATGTATCGTCGTCAGCGGCGGATCGAGAAAGGCGGCGAAGTCGAGATCGTTGAAGCCGGTGATCGAGATATCTTGCGGGACGGAGAGGCCGCTCGATTTTGCCTCGATTAAGGCACCGAACGCCAGCTGATCATTGAGACACATGACAGCGGTTGGTCTTACCGGCGAAGCCAATATGGCTCTCATCGCCAGTCGGCCTTCGCCAATGCGATAGGGCCTTTCGATCATCCATTCGGCGGCCAATTTCAGCCCGCGCGTTTCGACAGCAGTGCGGATACCCGCCACTCGACCGGATGCTCGATCGTTGTTTTTTGTCCTGCCGGAGATTACGCCGATATGAACGTGCCCGAGGTCCAGCAGGTAGTTGGCCATCGCTCTCGCGGCTGCTGCGTTATCGAAGCCGACACAGGCATTCTTGGCACTCAAGGACCAGGTTTCGATAAAGGGAAGAGCCTGCTGTTCAATCATCGTGATGAGTTCGGGGGCATGCTCATCGCCGACGAGGAGCAGACCATCGATGCCGCGGGACATCAGCATAGACACTTGCCGTAGTTCGACCGATGCATCGTAATCAGAACTGGCTACGATAAGCGTGTAGCCTGACGCATCGAGAAGCCGCTGCAGGGATCCGATTGCAAGCGCAAATCCCGCATTCTCGATCGAAGGAACAACGGCGCCGATTGTCCGCGCTCGTCTTGACGAGAGAGCCCGCGCGGGGCCGTTTGGAACATAGTGAAGCTGGCGGCAGGCGCTCTCCACCCGCTCGACCACCGTCTTGGATACCTTCGCTGAGCCATTGAGCACACGCGACACCGTCGCGGTGGAAACACCGGCCAACGCGGCCACATCCAACAGGCCAGCCAGCCCTTTGCCTTGCGGGGGCGAGCGTTTTCGTCTGATGACGGGTACCTCGGACATGCTAACTCGCGAAGGTTCCCTTCCGGTCTATTGACAGTTTCCCGTCCTTTCAATACGGATCGTAGATGAAAGCGTTTACATATTCAAGGGTATCGAATGTCGAAGATCGTATCGGTTGAAGCTCGCACCGTGCGGGCGCCGCTTGAGAAGGCAACGGCTTTCGCCCGTCGGCGCGTATTGGAGCGGGAATACGCGCTCGTGCGTATCCGCACCGCCGATGGCGTTGAAGGGATTGGTCACTGCTATGGCGGCCACGCGGCCGCGGACCTCGTCAGCCAGGCTGTTCGGCTGTTGTTGAGGCCGCTCCTGATCGGTCAGAACACTTGCGACACCGAGATCCTTTGGCAGGAAATGTATCAGGAAGCGCTCCTGCACGGCCGCGCCGGTTCAGTCATGCGCGCCATCAGCATCGTCGACACCGCTCTCTGGGATTGCAACGCCCAGGCAGCAAAACTGCCCCTCTACAAGTATTTGGGCGCCGCCAGCAGGGACTCGGTCCCGGCCTATGCGAGTGGGGGATATTATCTCGACGGCAAGTCGCCTGAGGCTCTGGGCGAGGAAATGGCTGGCTATGTCGCGCTGGGCTTTCAGGCCGTCAAGATGAAGGTGGGCCGCCTTTCGCCCAAAGAGGAGGAGGCGAGGATCGCGGCTGCCCGCGCCGCTATCGGGCCGGACGTTCTGTTGATGCTCGATGCTAACAACGCATGGTCCGACGTCCCCACCGCGCTTCGCTATATCGATCGTTACGTTGACTATGACCCGTACTGGATCGAGGAGCCTTTCAGCCCGGATCAGATCAATGAGCACGCCGACCTTGCTTCGCGGATCAAGGTGCCGGTCGCGACTGGAGAAATCGAAGCCGGGCGGTGGCGGTTCAAGGAAATTCTGGACAAGGGGGCCGCTGCGATTCTTCAAACCGATGCCGCGGTCTGCGGTGGCATCAGCGAGTTCAGAAAAATTGCCGCCTTGGCGGACGCCTACGGCGCGACCATGTGTCCGCATTGGTTCCATGACCTGCATATCCATTTGGTCGCGTCCTGCGCAAATGCCCGGTTTGTCGAATTCTTCGCGGACGACAAAGTGCTGAACTTTCGAAGGCTGATCGATCGCCAACTTGAGATTGTCGGGGCACGTCTCAAGCTTCCGCAGCAACCGGGTCTTGGCTACCGTTTCGACGAGATGGCCATCGCGAGATGCCAGGCAGAGGCATGGTCGTAAAGTCTGGAAGATCGGAATTCCTCGGTAAACGAACGGCAGTTACGATGACAGCTTATCAACGAGTCCTCATTACTGGAGCCGCTGGACTGCTCGGCAGTTGCATACGGGAAGGCTTGGTCGGTGCCTATCCGATAGTCCGCAGCACCGACATTGCTCCTCTTGGACGGGTGCGTCACGGGGAGGAAATCGAGATAGGTGACCTTCGCATTCCTGCGGATGCTGAGCGAGTCGCGAACGGTGTCGATGCGATCGTCCATTTGGCGGGTGTTCCGCGGGAAGCGGACTGGAATACAATTCGCGACGTCAATATTGATGGCACGTATCACATCTACGAGGCCGCGCGGCTCGCAGGTGTGCGCAGGGTCGTCTTCGCGAGCTCAAATCACACGGTCGGATTCTATCACCGCGATACGCCAATCGGCAGGGAGGCACCGGTACGCCCGGACACGCGCTATGGCGTGAGCAAGGTTGTCGGCGAAGCAATGGCCCGGCTTTACGCCGACAAGCACGGCATTGAGAGTGTTTGCGTTCGCATCGGGCAATTTCGACCGCGGCCCACCAATCCGAGAATGCTCTCTCTCTGGATCAGCGGTCGCGACCTGGTGTCGCTTGTGCGCTGCTGCCTGGATACCGACGATCTCCATTTCGAAATCGTCTACGGCATCTCGAACAATAGTCGCGGCTGGTACAAGAATCCCTATGGTCGCTTGCCGTTCAAGCCCCAGGACGATGCGGAATCTCATGCGACGGACATGGTGCTGGCTGACAACAGCGAAAGCCTGACGCCAGTGTCGGCTGCTTTTCAGGGCGGGCCATACTGCCAGGACGGTTTCAGCGGTCCATTGGAAGGGATGAGCTGATATGGCGGTCTGGGTCGACTGCGATCTCATTTGCTTCAATCCAGACTAAAACTGATGAGGTGATCTTGACGGACGAAACATCAATCTTCGAGTCGCTAAAGTTGGTTACCACCGCGACCATCACGACGGTGCTTCTAAAGAAGGGCCTGCGCAATGTGTGGCTGCGCGGAACGAAGCCATTGCAACCCAACCAACCTCGCCTCGTTGGACGTGCCTTTACGCTTCGATTTGTGCCAGCTCGCGAGGATCTGGCGACACCGGAGTCGTGGTCTTCCCCGATCTCGACCCGCGGCGCTATCGAGGCGATGCCCGGAGGCTGTATTGCCGTCGTCGACGCCATGGGCGTAACTGATGCTGGAATTTTCGGAGATATCCTTTGTGCTCGCATGAAGAAGCGAGGCGTCTCTGCATTGGTGACAGATGGGGTCGTTCGCGACGTCGCGGGCGTCGTTGGCACAGGCTTGCCGGTATGGTGCAATGGTGCGGCAGCTCCGCCCTCTGTTGCGGGTCTCACTTTCGTGAACTGGCAAGAACCGGTCGGGTGCGGCGGGGTGGCAATTTTTCCGGATGATGTGATCGTCGTCGACGCGGACGGTGCTGTCGTTATCCCAAAGGCGATCGTCGGAGACGTTACGGCACTTTGCGTAGAGCAGGAGCGCCTTGAATGCTGGATCATGAATGAGGTTGAGATGGGCATTCCGCTACCGGGACTTTATCCGCCAAATGCGGAAAGCAAATCCCGTTACGAAGCGTCGAGGACCAAGCCGTGAGCCGACGGCGTTGAATTTTGGGAAAGGGAAACTGGTATGGCCTCAGTGCAGGTTCGCGACGTGCGTAAATCCTTTGGAGGTTTTGAGGTGCTGCACGGCGTGAGCGTTCCGATCGAGGACGGCGCGTTCGTCGTGCTGGTGGGGCCGTCGGGCTGCGGCAAATCGACATTGCTGCGCATGCTGGCAGGACTGGAGAACATCACTTCAGGCACAATCTCGATTGGTGGCCGCGTCGTCAACAATATCCAGCCGAAAGAGCGTGACATCGCAATGGTGTTCCAGAACTATGCGCTCTATCCGCATATGACGGTTGCCGACAACATGGGCTTTTCGCTGAAGCTGCGAGGCGCCAATACCTCTGTGATCGCCGAAAAGGTCAACAGCGCCGCCGGCATTCTGGACTTGCGCCGGTTGCTCGACCGCTATCCGCGTCAACTCTCCGGAGGTCAGCGCCAGCGCGTCGCCATGGGACGTGCCATTGTGCGCGACCCGCAGGTGTTTCTGTTCGACGAGCCGCTCTCCAATCTTGACGCCAAGCTCCGCGTCGCGATGCGCGCCGAGATCAAGGAACTGCACCAGCGCCTGAAGACCACCACGGTCTACGTGACCCACGATCAGATCGAGGCCATGACCATGGCCGACAAGATCGTCGTCATGCAGGATGGAATCGTCGAACAGGTGGGTTCGCCGCTCGATCTCTACGACCGTCCGGACAACAAGTTTGTCGCCGGCTTTATCGGCTCGCCCGCGATGAATTTCCTGGACGGCAAGCTCTGCATGAATGGCGGTGGACCATGGGTGGAAACCGCTAACGGCAACAAGTTGCCGATCGCGACGGCCCCCGTCGCCTCGGATGGAAGGCCGGTCATCTATGGTATCCGTCCCGAGCATCTCGAATTTGCCGATGTCGGGATCGAGGCCGAGGTGGTGGTGGTTGAACCGACGGGATCGGAAACCCAGATCGTGGCGCGGATTGGTACCCAGGACATCATCGCAATCTTTAGGGATCGCCGCCAGGTCAAGCCGGGCGACCGCGTATATCTGCGGCCACGCACCAGCGCGGCGCATCTGTTCGACAGGGATACCGGTGCGCGGTTGTAGTTGCTTCAGGATCAACTGATCAATGGCCGGTCATGTCTGGTTCGGATTGAAGGGCGATCGGTCGCGGGGATATCGAAAATGCAGGCCTCCTCGAGCCTCCGGTGATGATCCGGCCCCTGCCGAGTAAAATCTCATCTGAGTCCAAATATGAAAGCGGTTGCAGGGTCGATGTCGAGCAGAATGGAATTTGAGGGCCGTTTTTATTATGTGAGTTGACACGATCCGGGTCCCGTATACGGTATCATGTAATCGTTTTCATAAATGTCCCGGGAGGTCATTCGTGCACACTACCGCAGTCAGCCGGCTCGAGAGCCACGCCTTCGCGTGTCTCTCCTTCGGTGTCATCGGCGATGCCATGGGAACACCCACCGAAAACCTCGAACCTGCCCAAATCGAAGAAAGGTTTGGCTGGATCAATTCATTCGAGGGGGATGGCACCGACGATTCCATCATGCGCGATCTGATCGCCGCGGCCTTGATCAGGACCAATGGCTACGCCGACGCGGACAGTTGGGCCGTCCAGTGGCGCGAGCAGAACAACCAGATATTCGGTGAAAAGGTCGGGCGCTTCTTTCCTTCGGTGCTGCATGCAGCAGCCAAGCTCCGCTACGGATATTCGCCTCGAACCATCGCGGCGGGCACGATGCCAAGTTCCAGTTCGGCGATGGCCATTGCGCCGGTTGGAATTGTGAATGCCGGCAACCCGCGCGCGGCGGCCGCGCAGGCGATGGAATTGGCAAGCCTGATCCACGTCACCGACGTTGCCTTTTGTCAGGACGGCGCTGCTGCAATAGCAGCGGCGGTGGCCGAAGCACTTGCCGTCGGCTCGACCGTAGATGCAGTCCTGCAGGCCGCGATCGATCACGTGAAGCCGTGGAGCGGCGCGGAAATGCTGTCGTTGATCAAGTCGGCGCTCGATATCGTGCGCGCGACCGGGGACTACAAGGCGTTCAGGCAGGCCTATCATGAGAAGTTCCGCAAGCCGATCGCGTGTGACAGCCGGGAAACGGTTCCGGCAACGCTTGCCATCGTCTGGCTAGCGAAGGGCGATCCAGGCCAGGCCGCGATTCTCGGTGCGAATTTTGGCCGCGACTCCGACACCATTGCGTGCATGGCGGCGGGCATTTGCGGCGCGCTTAGCGGTGTCTCGCCAACGAACGATCCGCTGGTCCAGAAGCTGCCCGGCAAATCCCGACAAGCCCAGATCGAACTGGCTTCCCGGCTTGCAGCCGTCGCGCGCACGAAGGTCGAAAGCGAGATGCTGGCTCTTCGGCGGTGCCCTTGATTTCGATCTGAATTACTTCGGGAGGTCATGATGGTTGCTTCAAACATAACGCGCAGATCAGTGCTGGCCGGAGGAGCCGCGATCGTCGGCCTTGCTACAGTCAAGGCCAGTGCCGCACCCAGGCGGGTCGTATGGTGGTACGAAGGCGCGACGGCCGCCCAGCAGGCCGCCTTGGACCAGTTTCTGGTCAAACCCTTCAACGCATCGCAATCGGAATACGAGCTGGTTGTCGAGTTCAGGGGTTCCGGGTTGCCCGACCAGTTGCTGGTCGCCCTTTCGGCCGGTAGCGGTCCCGATATCATCCTGACCAACGGCCCTGCCTGGACCCAGCGCCTTGTAATCGCCAAACGGTTGCTGCCGTTGAAGGATCTCGCCAGCAAGTTTGAATGGGACAAGCGGATCGTTCCCTTCATGCTTGGCATGGGAACGTATGACGGAACGCTGTTCGCGTTGCCGAAGACCAGCGAAACCCAGGTGCTGTTTTACAACGATACGCTGTTCAAGAAGAACGGATGGACGCCGCCGACCGATCGTGCCGCTTTCGAGGCGCTCGCCGACCAGATGATCAAATCCGGTGTGCAGCCGCTCGCCGCAGGAAATTCCGGCGCGCGCTATGTCAATCGCCACTATGTTGGAGCGTCGTTCAGTTGCTGCGCAGGACCTGACAGTGTCTACGCTGCGCTCACCGGAAAGTTGCCTTGGAATGACCCGGTGTTCGTCGAATCGATCCAGCTTTTGAAGAGCTGGTGGGACAAGGGTTACTTCGGCGGCCAGAAATATTTTGCCCTTAGCGGGCAGCAATCCTTTGCGCTGATGGCCATCGGAAAATGCGGTATGGCCATCCAGGGAAGCTGGGCCTTCCAGTGGGTCGACGAGACGTTCAAGAAAACCCGCCAGGAGATGAACTGGACACCGATCCCGAAGTTGTCCGGCCAAGCGCCTTACCCGGTCTTCCCGCTGGGCATAGGTGCAGATCTTGCGATCAATGCTGCTTCGCAGGTGCCGGAAGGAGCAGCGAGAGCAATTAACGCGCTGCTCGACCGCAAATTCATTCTTGCAATGTCCGAGGCATGGGGCGGGGAGTGGGATTCTCCTCTGGTTTCTCCCCCCGAGCCTGCCACCAATCTCGATCGCATGACGGCGCTTGCGGTGAAGCTGAATTACGAGACGACATCGGCGCTGCAGAACAAGACCTACGGCTATGCGCCGTGGACATTCTGGCCGGCTCGCACCGACGACTACATGAAGGGTGGCATAGAGGAAGTCTGGCTCGGCCAGATTACCGCCAGGCAATTCTGCGACAAGGTCGATGAGGTGTTCCAACAAGACCTGAAAGACGGTCTTGTGAAGACGCTGCCGGCGCGCGCCTAGCTTCTGAAAGACGGTTCGATGTTGAAGGTCCAAAGTGCGCCCGTAACCGCCGTCCCCGCCAAGATTCGGTCGGCGGTCGAGCGGGATTCAGCTTGGCTGTTTGTTCTTCCTGCCCTGGTGCTGAGTGCATCGGTGGTCGCGTTTCCCGTCATCGCGACCGTTGTGTTTTCCTTCACCGACTGGAACGGTCTGGGCACGCCACACTTCATCGGACTGGACAATTTCAGGGCGCTGTTCGGCGAAGCGCGATTCTGGATCGCGCTGTCGAACAACTTCATCTTCACAAGCGTGTTCGTCACGCTACCCATGATCGTTGCGCTCATCGCATCGGCTCTCTTGCTGATCATCAAGTTCGGCAGGACGTTCTTTCAAGTTGTCTTTTTCCTGCCGGTGACAATCGCAACCATCATCCTCGCGCAGATTTGGCGTGGCATGATCTACAGCCCCGTAACGGGCGTAGTGGGTTGGCTGCAAGGACTTGGACTCGCAGTTTCAAATCCGCTCGCAGATCCATCGACCTCCCTCTACGGGGTGTTGCTGGTCGATATGTGGCACTGGTGGGGCTATCTTACTGTCATCTATTTCGCAGCACTGCGTCAGGTTGACGTCAGCCTGATCGAGGCCGCGTTCATGGATGGAGCGTCCTACATCGCCACGTTCCGCTTCATCCTGCTGCCGATGATCATGCCGACGATCCTGTTCATGCTGCTCATGACGGTCATCTGGTCGTTCCGTGTGTTCGATTGGGTCTTCATTTTGACAGAAGGCGGCCCGGGCTTCTCGAGCGAAGTGCTTGGTACGCTCGCCTACAAGACAGCATTCCAGCAGATGGCCGTCGGGCGGGCTTCCGCCTATTCGCTGGTGATGAGCATACTGGGCCTTGTTGCCATCTCGATCTATCTGCGCGTTCAATATAAGTCTGAAAAACTGTCATGATCCCTTATCAAGGTCGGTCGGCATCGCAAGTCTTTGCATACGTGTTGCTGTGCGCAGCTGCGTTCTCGGTTATCTTCCCGCTGGCGTTGATGATCACCAATAGTCTTCGGACAGATTTTGAAATTCTCAGCAGCCCGCTCGGATTTCCGGACAGCCCGAATTTCGCCGTCTACAAGCAGGTCTGGATCGAAACGCGCCTTGGCCGCGCGATCATGAACAGCTGCCTGGTAGCTGCGGGCACCGTTGCAATCGTTTGTCTTGTGGCAACGCCGGCCGCCTGGGTCATCGCACGTCGGCGCGTGCCCGGATGGCTGGCCATCAGCCTGTATTTCCTGGCGACGACCACGATCCCGGTTCAGATGTTCATCTTCCCGCTCTATTTTCTGTTCGCGAAGATTGGCTTCATCAACAATCACTTCGCGCTGATGTTTGTCTATGCGGCAATTTTTACGCCATTCTCGCTCTTCTTGCTGCGAACCTATATCGTTTCAATTCCGGTCGAGCTTGAGGAAGCCGCGAGGATCGACGGAGCCAGCAACTTTCAAATTTTCGCGCGCATCATCTTTCCGTTGACGTCGCCCGGCCTGCTGACGGTCGCGCTAATTGTCTCACTCAACACCTGGAACGAGTTCTTGATCTCGATAACTTTTCTGCAAACCGATTCGGCCGCCACAGCCACCGCCAGATTCTATCAACTGAGCGGTCGATACGGTAGCCAATGGCCGCAGATGATGGCGACCGCAACGCTAATCGCCGCACCAACAATTCTGTTCTTCGTTCTTCTGCAACGACGCTTCATCGACGGCATATCCAGCGGTGCAGTCAAGAACTGATCAATGTGACGGAGCACCAAAAGGTCCGGTCGCAAATGGCGGTCCGACGGGAAAGTCGGTATCTCGGTGGATCGGTCTTTGACAAGGAAACCGAATCCGTCGGGGAACATCGAGATCCCTCCTGCGACGAGAGGTGCTTCCGGAGTGCTGGGGTGCGGTGTGGATCATGCGTGGTCCAGAGCAACAACCGCCATTCTGACAACGAGAAGATCTGCAATGATCTCAATGGGCCAAAAACACCGAAAATATCAGAGGGGCCTTTGAAACACTGCGGTATTTCTAGACCTTCGAGCTGAATACACCCCGGCCGTTATCTCAAATGGCGGCCATCAGCGAATGTCGGTATCGGTGGTTGCACCTCCCCGCAACCAAGTTGATGAAAAACCCCAGCAATCTCGCATGATTGCTGGGGTTTTCTTTTGGTGACCGAGTCGACCCGAATAGCATTCGCGCGTGAACCGTCGGCCGTCAAAGCGGATGAGTCGGGACGCTTCTTTCATCCTCGATTCGATAACATCCTCTGGACCATTTCCTCGATCGAGAGTGGCGAAATGCCAAGCTCGGCAAATCCAGGCATCTCCGGTGATGACACGGAGTCGATCCGCATCAGCTCCACCTGATTGCGGGTAAGGGGTGGACGAGGGAGGATTTCGCAGGCCCATGCCAGCGCGTGCCAAATGGCAAACGGAATTGGGATCAGGCGAGGCGCGAGGTCAGCTTGATGCGCGATCGCTCTGAGCAGTTGCTCGTAAGAGGAGGGGGTCGGGCCGCCGAACTCAAAGACCGTCGGGTGGGTCTCGGCTCGCGCCATGATTCGGGCAACCGCCTCCGCAACATCTTCGACATAGGCCGGTTGCAATCTGGTCCGGCCGCCGCCGAACATCGGATAGATCGGAAGCCGGCGAAGGAGCGTGAGGACGGTGCTGAGGAACGCGTCGTCCGGTCCGAACATCACGGCCGGGCGGACGATAAATGCATCGGCGAATTCCGCGCGGACCGCCCGTTCACCTTCGCCGCGCTTTCGGATGTAGAGGGATGGCGAGGCGGCGTCGGCACCGATCCCCGAAACGTGAACAAGCCGTTCGACTCCCGCCCGGTGGGCCTGGGCTGCCACAAGTTGAGCCGCCTCGACGTGAACGGAGTGAAACGTCTCCCCTCCGCGCTCGCGATAAAGGCTGACCGCGTTCACGGCGCCGTAGGCGCCGACCAGCGCATTCGCGACGGATCGCTCGTCGTGAATGTTGGCCGCCACGGATTGAAGTTGCACGTCCGGATGACGTGATGCGATCCGGACGGGAAATTCGTGACTGCGCAGATGGCAAACGATGCGCTTGCCGAGAAACCCGGTTCCGCCGAACACAGTGATGGTGCGACCGTTCGTTGCTGCCTCCGGCTAGCGTTCGCGACTCCATGGGAAAAGTGAGGCCGGGAAATCCGCCGCATAGCGGTGACCTATCGGTGGGCGGGGCTGTTCTTCCGGCGGATTCGGGTCAGGCTCGACCACCTTCCGATAGAGGTGCCAGGTGGCATGACCGAGCACCGGCAGCACGACGGCGAGACCGACGAAGAACGGTAGCGAACCGATCGCCAGCAATGCCGCAACAACCAGACCCCATGCCGCCATCGGAACAGGATTTTCCCTTACGGCCCGCAGCGACGTCCGGATTGCGTCGATCGCGGTCGCATGCCGGTCGAGCATCAGCGGAAACGAGACGACACTGACGCACAGGGCCACGACGGCGAACAGGAAGCCGACGCCGCAGCCGACGATGATGAGCGACCATCCTTCCGGCGTCGTCAAAACACGCGTTGCGAAGTCAGGGATGCTTGCAGCCGGAGCGTGGCCGAAGGTCGCAACGTAGATCGCGTTCGCGGCGCCGATCCAGACGCCGAACAGAACCAGCAGGAGGACGCCGAGTTCGAGCATGGCGCCGAAGGACGGTGCGCGCAGCACCTGCATGGCATCCCAAGCTGCGGCTTCCTCTCCGCGCTCGCGGCGGCGGCTGAGCTCGTAGAGGCCGAGCGCGGCAAAGGGACCGATCAGCGTAAAACCCGCGGCCAGTGGAAACAGCAGCGGCAGCACCGAATAGCCGATGACAAGTCTGAACAGGACAAGTCCGAGAACGGGATAAATCACGCACAGGACGATGGCGTGAGTTGGGATGGCGTTGAAGTCTTCCCAGCCCAGGCGCAACGCGTTGCCCAAATCGGAAAGGCTGATCTTGCGAACGACAAAGGGGGTAGAGACGCCAAACACTTGCAGTTTGGGTCTTGCGAATACCGTGGTCATGGCGCCGATCTCCTTGCTTCTGATCGCAGGGGAACGGAGCGCACTCAAAACACGCGCATCCGTCTCGTGCGCGAAAATCGCGATCGAGCCCGGCAAATCAGGTTCAACGTGAAGGAGCTTTGCCGGACGACATCTGTCGCGACCGGTACAGTGAAATTAGTGCGATACGCGATAGAAGCAAGGATGGCGTTCGCAGTTGAGCGAATTGTGCACCCGCACAAATCGATTTGTTGCATTGCGTCATCGAGTAGCGGTGCCGACGGTGTTCTTCGACACTTGCGCTGCATTCGGGCCAACACGCGCCGCGACCAAGGCGGCACACTCCTCTATTGACGCCGGGCTTGACGGGGACCATCCTGAAAACACTGAACGGCCCCGGCTCCTATGAGGTGAGCGGTCGTGACGTGCAGTTCGTGTCAACCTTTTACGTCGCGACCGGTCGAATGGGCGAGACAAGAGGCACGACGATGGCGAAGATGAAATTCGCCATCGCGACAGACGTGAGCTTCGCCCTTTAGCACGTATCCGCAGCCTTTACCGGCAAGGATGCATAAAGGATGGCTGTAGCAATCATACTGCTGTTGGTCGCAATCGCCTCGGTGCTGTTTCACATTTTCAGCCCGTGGTGGTGGACCCCGCTCGCCTCAAACTGGCGCTACATCGACGACACGATCACCCTGACGTTCTGGATCACCGGGGCGGTTTTCTTCGCGGTCGTCGCATTCATGGCCTATTGCGTCTTCCGCTTTCGACACACGGAGGGAAGGCGCGCAGCCTACAATCCCGAAAACAAGAAGCTCGAATGGTGGCTCAGCGTCGGGACTGCAATCGGCGTCGCAGCCATGCTGGCACCCGGCCTGGTTGTCTGGCACCAGTTCGTCACAGTTCCGGCCAATGCGACCGAGGTCGAGGTCATGGGACAGCAGTGGCAATGGAGCTATCGGCTTCCCGGAAAGGACGGCCGGCTCGGGACTTCCGATGCCCGCAATGTCAGTGCCGAAAATCCCATGGGGTTGAATCCCGACGATCCCGCCGGCCAAGACGATGTCGTCATTCAAAATGACGACTTGCACCTGCCGCTTGGGAAACCGGTGAAGGTGTTGCTCCGCTCGATTGATGTCCTGCATGATTTCTATGTGCCGGAGTTTCGGGCGAAGATGGATATGATACCGGGCTCGGTCACATATTACTGGTTCACGCCCACGCGCACCGGGACATTCGAGGTTCTCTGCGCGGAGCTCTGCGGTGCCGCGCACGCGCAGATGCGGAGCAAGGTCGTCGTGGAAGAAGAGAAAGACTATCACGCGTGGCTCGACAAGCAGCACACGTTCGCCGAGCTTTCCGGGCAGCGGGATGTCGCGAAAGCGGCTTACACGAGAGAGAGCGAATGAAATAACGGCGAGGAGCGCCGCATAGCAGAGGGCGAACTCTTCGCTAAAGCATGATCCGGAAAAGTGCGTAGCGGTTTTCCGAATAGATCATGCTCAAACAACAACTTAAAGCGCGATGACGATTCATCCCAATCTCATCGCGCTTTAAAGAAAGACCAAGGAGGGTATTCCGATGGTCGATGTCCCGTTTGACACAGTCGCAGGCGTCCCGCCCGCCGAAGTGGGCGAGGTCGAGCTCTATCATCCGAGAAGCTGGTGGACGAGGTACGTCTTTTCGCAGGACGCCAAGGTCATCGCCATCCAGTACTCGATCACGGCAATGTCCATTGGAATGGTTGCGCTGGTGCTGTCATGGCTGATGCGGCTGCAACTCGGATTCCCCGGCACGTTTTCATTCATCGATCCGAACCAGTATCTCCAGTTCATCACCATGCACGGCATGATCATGGTGATCTACCTTCTCACCGCGCTGTTCCTGGGCGGCTTCGGCAACTACCTTATCCCGCTGATGGTCGGCGCCCGGGACATGGTGTTCCCTTATGTGAACATGCTGAGCTATTGGGTCTACCTGCTCGCGGTCGTGGTGCTGGCCTCGACCTTTTTCGTGCCCGGCGGGCCCACCGGCGCCGGCTGGACGCTGTACCCGCCGCAGGCGATTCTCTCCGGTACGCCCGGGCAGGATTGGGGCATCGTTCTCATGCTGGCCTCCCTGATCCTGTTCATCATCGGCTTCACCATGGGCGGGCTGAACTACGTGGTGACCGTGCTGCAGGCGCGCACGCGCGGCATGACGTTGATGCGTTTGCCCTTGACGGTGTGGGGCATCTTCACGGCCACCGTCATGGCGCTGCTGGCCTTTCCGGCGCTGTTCGTCGCCTCCGTGATGTTGCTGCTCGACCGCTTGCTGGGAACCAGCTTCTTCATGCCCACGCTGGTCGAGATGGGCACGCTGACGAAATATGGCGGTGGCAGCCCGATCCTGTTCCAGCACCTGTTCTGGTTCTTCGGCCATCCCGAGGTCTACATCGTCGCGTTGCCGGCCTTCGGCATCATTTCCGATCTGATCAGCGTCCACGCCCGGAAGAACATCTTCGGCTATCGCATGATGGTCTGGGCGATCGTGGCAATCGGCGCCCTCAGCTTCGTCGTGTGGGCGCACCACATGTATGTGAGCGGCATGCACCCGTATTTCGGGTTCTTCTTCGCCACCACGACGCTCATCATCGCGATCCCGACCGCGATCAAGGTTTACAATTGGGTGCTGACCCTTTGGCGTGGCGACATTCATCTCACCATCCCGATGCTGTTCGCGCTGGCGTTCATCATCACCTTCGTAAACGGCGGCCTGACCGGCCTGTTTCTCGGCAACGTGGTCGTAGACGTTCCGTTATCCGACACGATGTTCGTTGTCGCTCATTTTCACATGGTGATGGGTATTGCACCGATCATGGCCGTGTTCGGCGGAATCTATCATTGGTACCCTAAAGTCACCGGACGAATGCTCAATGAGGCGCTTGGACGATTCCACTTCTGGGTCTCGTTCCTCGGCGCCTATGCGATTTTCTTCCCCATGCACTATCTGGGCCTGTTGGGTATGCCCCGCCGCTATCACGACATCGGCGAAACGGCCTTCGTTCCGGCATCCGCCCATGATCTCAATGCGTTCATGAGCGTGGCGGCCCTGATCGTCGGCTTCGCCCAGCTCGTGTTCCTGTTCAATCTGATCTGGAGCCTGCTCAAAGGAAAAGAGGCGGGCGGCAATCCCTGGGGCGCCGCGTCGCTGGAATGGCAAACGCCGGAGACCCCGCCGGGGCATGGCAACTGGGGCAAGGAGCTCCCGATCGTCTATCGCTGGGCCTACGACTACAGTGTCCCCGGCGCCGCCAGAGATTTCGTGGCGCAAAATGAACCGCCGGCTGGATTGTCGGCGCAGGGGGCCCACCCGTGAGCGCCATCATCCTGTTCATGGCCGGAATAGCCGCAATTGCGGGCTGGTGGCTCTCGCAGCAGCGGCTGACAGCCAAGCCCTGGCTTGAGGAAGGCGTGCTCGTCGATCTTCGCGAGGAGAGCACCTCGTCGTTGCCTCCGGCGAAGATCGGATTGGGCGTGTTTCTTGCGGTCGTCGGTTCGTTGTTCGCACTCTTCATCAGCGCTTACTCGATGCGGATGAACCTGGTGGACTGGCGGACGCTGCCGGTGCCGCCGTTGCTGTGGTTCAACACCGGCGTCCTGGTCTTGAGCAGTGTGGCACTGCAATGGGCGTATATGGCCGCGCGCCGCGACGACATCGACGGCACAAGCATCGGCCTGTGCGCCGGTGGAGCGTTCGCCATTACATTCCTTGTCGGGCAACTGCTGGCGTGGCGCCAGCTGAGCGGCGCCGGGTACTTCCTGGCGTCCAATCCAGCCAATTCGTTCTTCTACCTGATCACCGCGGTGCACGGGCTACATCTGATGGGCGGCCTGGTGGCCCTCGGCAGAACGACGGCCAAGGTATTGCGTGGCGCCGAGGCGAGCCAAATTCGCCTGAGCGTGGAACTCTGCACCATCTACTGGCACTTCCTGCTGTTGGTCTGGCTGGTCCTGCTCGGCCTGCTGACGGGCTGGACAGACAATGTCGTCGACATCTGTCGCCAGTTGCTGAGCTAGGGAGGGCAAGGACCAGATGGCAGAAACGGCGCTGATAAACAACGTGGAGCCGCCGGCGCGGCCCGCCGGCTTGCGAGGCATCGCCGCCGATTGGTCCTCGGACCAGCGCGCTTTCAAGAACGTTTCCTGGGGGAAGGCCATGATGTGGATCTTCCTCCTCAGCGACACTTTCATCTTCAGCTGCTTCCTGCTGTCGTACATGACGACGCGAATGACCACGACCGTGCCGTGGCCCAACCCCAGCGAAGTCTTCGCCCTCACGATCGGGGATAAGAAAATTCCGCTCATCCTGATCGCCATCATGACCTTCATCCTGATCAGCAGCAGCGGGACGATGGCGATGGCCGTCAATTTCGGTTATCGCCGCGACCGCGTGAAAACGGCAGCCTTGATGCTGGCCACAGCGGCATTCGGCGCAACCTTCGTCGGAATGCAGGCCTTCGAATGGACCAAGCTGATCAGGGAGGGCGTCCGGCCCTGGGGCAATCCGTGGGGTGCGGAGCAGTTTGGATCAAGCTTTTTCATGATCACGGGCTTCCACGGCACTCACGTGACAATCGGCGTGATCTTCCTGATCGCCATTGCGCGAAAGGTTTGGCGGGGAGACTTCGATGTCGAAAGGCGCGGCTTTTTCACGAGCCGGAAAGGGCATTACGAGATCGTCGAGATCACCGGCCTGTACTGGCACTTCGTCGATCTCGTGTGGGTGTTCATCTTTGCGCTTTTTTATCTCTGGTGAGGTCGCAGCATGACAAACGTCGCAGTACATCTGGAAGCGCAGCAACACTCGCCGCAAGCTCACGTGTATGACGCAGCCGCATCAGGAACCACGCACACAAAGGGCCAGCAGCATCCGATCAAGCTTTATCTCGTGGTCTGGGGATGGTTGTTCGTTCTCAGCACCTGCTCCTATCTCGTCGACTATTTTGGCCTCCATGGCCATCTCCGGTGGTCGCTGATCCTGCTGTTCATGGTGTTGAAGGCTGGCCTGATCGTCGCGGTCTTCATGCACATGGCGTGGGAGCGGCTGGCTTTGGCCTATGCGATCCTGCTGCCGCCGGTGCTGGTGTTGGTCTTCGTGGCGATCATGGTGTTCGAATCCGACTACACGCATCTGCTCCGGGTCATGTTCTTCGCGCCGACGGCGTAGCTACCATTGCTTTCGTGCCAGGAGGAGGACGGCTATGACAACCTACGTCATGCTTGCAAATTGGACCGAGCAAGGCATCCTGAAGGCGAAGGACTCGCCACGCCGTCTGGACGCTGCGAAGAAAGCTCTCAAGGACATGAGCGGCGAGATCAAATCCTTCTATCTGACCATGGGTGACTATGACATGGTCGTGATCCTGGAAGCTCCGGACGACGCTGTCGCGGCGCGTTTCAGCCTGCAACTGGGGATGCAGGGAAACGTCCGGACCCGCACGCTGAAGGCGTTTCCCGAAGCCGCTTATCGGGAAATCATCAACTCGCTGGGCTAGAGCGTTTTCCAGCGAAGTGGATACCGGTTCGCGTGAAGAAAACGCGTCAAACAAAAAATCTGGAGCTTTCGTTCCGATTCTATCGGAACGGAAAAAGCTCCAGTCGGGTTGGGACTGTGCCGGCCGGAAGAAGTTCGCAAGGATGCCGTAACGGCGTAAGGCGCGGAGGTTTGTGGATGCAATTTACCGTTGGGCTCAAGCTGAATGGAAAATCCGATCACGTCGTCCTGGACGCACAGGACGCGCTCGCGGCCGCGCTGAAAGTGAAGGCAGAGTTTCCGGAAGCCGTCATCATGTACGTACGCCCGCAAAACCGGCGTGGCGACGCGCGTCATCCGTCACATGCGTTCGCCGAAGACATTGTTCGACGAGAGAGGTCGGCGGAACCGGGATAGCGGCTTAAAAGACAAGCCGGAAATCTTCGTCGGGCCCATGGTGGATCAAGCCAGGAGCCGAGCTTTTTCGATCGGTTGGTGGCGCGTAACCCGGCTAGATCTGAACCAAGAGCGAATGTCGGTATCGGTGGTTGCGTCTCCCCGCAACCACCGATACCGACACTCCCGTGGCGAAAGCTGCGAGAGTTTCGCGTTTCCGAGTCTTTCCAACGGCTTGCGCTGCGATCCATCCGAGGATTGTGCCCAATTCGCCGTGTAAGGTGGCGTCGATTTCGCCGCGGTTCGGACCGGGGCGCAGCGTAATCTTCTCAACCCAGTGCCCGGATCGCTTCCGCCGCCTCATTGCGATCCTCGGGGGTGTTCAGCGCTTCCGTCAGCCGCTCGACCTTCTTCCGATAGATACCCGACATGTTCGGATGTATGACCGGAATATCCGCTGGTTCCTGCGCGAGAAGTTCCTTCAGCACGTCCTCGCGGGCCTCCAATTCACGCATACGCTCGGTCATGCCGCGGGTGTGTCCGCCTTCTTCAATCGCACTCAGCATTTGCTTCAAGGTGCGGTGGATCTTCGCCAACTCCGAGCGATGACCCTCGCCGCTGGCGCGGCGCTCGCGGTTGAGCCGGTTCGTTTCCTCGGCGTAAGCGCGCATTGCCTCTGCGGCCATCTCCGGTGCCATCATCCGGTCCTTAAGCCCGGTAAGTACACGCTGCTCGAGGTCAACCCGTGGGATTGTGCGGGTGTTGGCGCAGGAGCCGTTAGTAACACGGGCCGAACAAGGCATAGCGGTCCTGACCGCGCAGCGCGCAGGGGCCACCGCAAACGCCGCAATGGATCAACCCGGAAAACAGCGCCTTCGGCCGGGGCCAGGCCGCTGCGCCGAGATGGCCATCTTCAATGCTGCCAACGCCAGGTCGGTGCGCAAATGATCGGCCATCGCCCAACCACGATCCTGCGGCTGTAGAGGTCCAAGACGGTGGCCAGATAGAGCCAGCCCTGATCGGTCTCGACATAGGTGATGTCGGCGAGCCAGATCCGGTTCGGCGCCGCGGTAAAGAAGTTTCGACCGAGCAGGTTCGGAGCGATCGGGAGGTCGTGGCGGCTGTCGGTGGTCCGCACCCAGCGTGGCCGCGCCATGATGGCCCTGATACCGTGATAGCGCATCAAACGCTCAATACGACCGCGGCTCGCCCCGCGCCCTTGCGCCTTCAGCTCGGCATGGATACGCGGGCTGCCATAACGCCCGCTGGTGTCGCGGTGGACCCGCTTGATGTCATCGACGAGGTCACGACTGGCGGCAGATCGCCGGCTTTCCGGGCGCGAGCGCCAGGCATAATAGCCGGCCGGCGAGACCCCGAGCACGTCGCACAGGATCGTCGGCGCGGCGATCTTCGATGAAACGGAATCTCATGTCCGCGCTCCAGCAAAGATCGCGATCGACTTTTTTAAAATGTCGCGCTCCATACGCGGCCGTTCGTTCTCTCGCTGCAAACGAGCGATCTCTACCGCGTGGTCCGCTGACGGCAGCGTCGCCTGCGTTGTGGGGTGCCGCTCCGCCGCCGTCGGCTCCCGCCCAGCCCCGCGTAGTTCCAGCCAGCGCCGCAGCACGGAACCGCGCAGGCCAAGTTCCTTGGCCACCGACCCGATCGAGCGACCGCTCGAAGCCACCAGGTCGACCGCTTGCCGCTTGTAGTCGTCCGTAAACGACCGACGTTGACGTCCTTCCATCCAACACCTCCTGGCTCCTCGAGCCTACTACAGGTGTCCATCAATTCGGAGGAGGTTCAAGGATTGACACTTCTCGCCCCGTCACGCAGGAGGTAGGCGAGGCAGACCGAACTTTACGGCATTTGTACGGGGTCTGCGTTTGTCTCAAAGTTCTTCCAGCCCTTACGATTGCTGACTTAAACTGTGTGGTGGAGACCTTGCGCGACGAAAATGACGCTGCCCTTGACCGTCGACGCCTCATCTTAGAGGGGGCGGGCAAGGCATTCCTGCGCTATGGCTTCGAACGCGCGAGCATGGCCGACATTGCTGTCGCAGCGGGCGTTTCGCGTACGGCGCTCTATTACTACTTCCCAGGCAAAGACGAGGTTCTTCAGGCTGTTGTCGATGAACTCAACGCCAGAAGTCTGCAAGCGGCCGCTGAGGTGCTGGAAAAAAGTCAGACCTTGGACGCAGCCTTAACAGGTCTTTTTGAAGCGAAGTTCGGTCGGACTCTCGTCCTATTCGCCGAAAGTCCCCATGGCGTGGAACTGGTGGACGCTGGTCACCGCGTCACAGGGCCGGCGACCCGCGCCGCTGACAAGGCGTTTCATGCGCTCGTCGTGAAGGCCCTTATGCGCCATGGGCGAGCAGAGGATGTGGACGCCGTCGCGGACACGCTCATCGCGGCCGCCAAGGGTCTGATGCGATCCGGCGAGGTTTATGTCCCAAAGGCAAAGTTCAAAGCGCGAATCCACCGACTGGTCGGCTGGTTGATTGACTGACGACTTGACAGTTTAAGTACAAAGTGTCAAATCTTCCTCGTCATCTGATCGAGGAAGGATTGAGCTATGTCGAACATTCTAATCACCGGCGCCAACAGCGGTTTCGGACTCTTGACCGCCCGCAAGTTCGCCGAAGCGGGCCACATCGTTCATGCCGGCTTTCGGTCGAAGGATCGTGCGCGCGATCTGGAAGCCTTGGCGCTTAAGCTCCCGAACATTCGCCCTGTTCATCTGGACGTCACCGATCAGGCCATGATCGATGGAGCGATCGTCAAGGCGCGGACGGCGGGCCCGATCGATATTCTGATCAATAATGCAGGTTACGAACTCGCCTGTCCGGTAGACTCCCTCTCCGACGAGGCGTTGACCCGGCAGTTCGACACTAACGTCCTCGGGGTCGTCCGTATGATCCGCGCGGTCGCACCGGAGATGCGCGATCGCAAGCAGGGCGCAATCGTCAACCTCTCCTCGATCGTGGGTTGGCTGACCATTCCCTATACGGCGGCCTACTCCGCCAGCAAGCACGCGGTGGAGTCGCTGTCCGAGGCCCTCTGGTACGAGTTGGCGCCATTCGGCATCCGCGTTGCGGTCGTGGAGCCCGGCGTCTTCCCGACAAACTTCCACAGCAATGTCGTGACGGACCCCAATTTCACAGAGGGCTCGCCTCATTGGGCCAACGCTCAGCGTTATCGCAGTGCTATGCGACCGTCGATGGACGGGAGCAAAGCTGATCCCCAAGAGGTTGCCGACCTCGTGTTCGAGGCGGTAACGACGACCACGCCGAAGTTCCGCTACGTGGCTGGGGCCGACGCGCGCGCTTTTATTCCGGCCTACAAAAGCATGGAGTTCGAGGCCTTCAGGGACGCCTTGCTCTCCCGTGCGGGCTTGGCGGATTGGGCCGCCCGGACCTGAGCCTGTGACCTCATTCCCCCAGGAAACTGGGGGGGCTTCCATGACGAAAACAGCGCGAAACATCACGGAGAGCGGCTATGAAGGCGGCGGTCTATTACGAAAATGGCGGGCCAGAGGTTCTGAAATACGAGGATGCGCCCGATCCGACCTGCAATCCCGGCGCCGTGATCATCCGGGTGGAGGCCATCGCTATCGAAGGTGGAGATGTCCTGAACCGGTTCGGCGGCGCACTCATCACCAAGCCCCACATCGTCGGCTATCAGGCGGCGGGTGAAATTGTGGAGGTGGGCTCTGAGGTCCGTCACCTCAAGGTTGGCCAACGGGTGGCGACGATGAACGCCTTCGGGTCTCACGCGGAGCTGCGTTCTGTTCATGCCCGCACGGTGTGGCCAGTACCCGACGGCTTCGACATCGGTAAGGCATCCATGATTCCGGTCGCGTTCGGCACCGCCGATGACTGCCTGTTCCTCGCCGGGCACCTTAAAGCGGGCGAGACCGTGCTGGTGCAGGCGGGCGCCAGCGGCGTCGGCACGGCGGCGATCCAACTCGCCAAGCGGGCCGGGGCGCGGGTGCTGGCTACCGCCTCCTCGAATGAACGGTTGGAGCGTCTAAAGCCGCTCGGACTCGACGAAGGGATCAACTACAAGACCGAGGACCTGGCCAAGGCGGTGATGCGGCTCACCGACAACAAGGGCGTCGACCTCGTGGTGGATTCAGTCGGTGGCTCGACCCTGCAGGCCTCGATCAATTCCCTGGGTTTTCGCGGCCGGGTGTCAATCGTAGGTCAGGCCGGGCGCGAGCGGCAGGTGGTGGACGTCTCGACCCTGATGGGCGGCAACCGCTCGCTAAACGGTGTCTTGTTCGGAGCTGACATCATGACCGACCGGTTTCATGACAACGTTCAGCGCCTGATCAATGAGGCGGCCCGTGGCGAGCTTCAGGTGGTGACCGACCGCAGCTTCCCCCTATCCGAAGCCGCCGCGGCCCATGCCTATATCGAAAGCCGGCAGGCGGTGGGCCGGGTGCTACTGATTCCCTAACCAGCATCCTGCTCCATCGGCAGTCCCAACGACTGTCGATGGAGAGACGCTCTCTCGGCCATCCCGTTCCAGCAGCGACCTTGGTCAAGGAATTGCTATGTAAAGTCAACCGACTAGGGTGGATCGAAATAGTTCAAATGGCCACCATCAGCGAATGTCGGTATCGGTGGCTGCGCCTCCCCGCAACCAAGTTCGGACCTTACCGGTTCCGATACGAAAATGGCCCGCTTCGCGCGGGCCATTTTTTATTTTGGCGATCCGGTTGAGACACCTCAGCAATTGGGACCTCTGCCAGCACACGATTACGTGCACGCTCACCGTCATCCGCCCCAACAATCGCGCAGATCGGGCCCGTCGATCTGGGCCAGTTATGAACAAATCTAATAGGTGCATGCCGGTTTCCGCGCCTAATCGCAGGATCGTCCGCGTCCTATTCGACGCGGCAACAACGGAGATCCATCATGCACATCACACGGAGCGGGTCGCAGGCTTCGGCAAAGGGCCCTGCCGAATACTTTACCGGGACCGTGCGGATCGATGCGCCGTTCGCCGGCGAAGATCCCGCGCGCGTCGGTGGCGCGACCGTCACGTTTGAACCGGGCGCACGTACGGCCTGGCACACCCACCCACTCGGTCAAACGCTGATCGTGACGTCAGGGCTCGGCTGGACGCAGCGCCAAGGCGGCCCGATTGAAGAAATCAGGCCGGGAGACATCGTCTGGTTCGCGCCGGGAGAGAAGCACTGGCACGGCGCCAGTCCCGGTACGGCGATGACGCATATCGCCATCGCTGAAAAGCTGAACGGCAGCCCGGTCGACTGGCTGGAGAAGGTGACGGACGCGCAGTATTCGGCCGGCACACCGACAAGACGGTGATCGCGACGTCGAACCAGAGAGACCGCAACAGCAACAATCAAAGGCCCGAAACATGCTGGGAACTATCTTGCACGGCCCCCGTGACATCCGTTGCGAAGAGGTGCCGGAGCCGAAAATCCTCAAGCCCACGGACGCCATCATCCGTCTGGCCGCCACGTGCATCTGCGGCTCCGATCTTTGGCCCTACCGCGGCCTGAATGAAACGACCGAGCCCACGGCCATGGGCCACGAATATTGCGGCATTGTCGAGGAAGTCGGTGGCGCCGTCAGAAACGTGCGTCCGGGACAGTTCGTCGTCGGCTCATTCTGCCTGTCCGACAACACGTGCCCGCATTGCCAGTTCGGCTTCCAATCCTCCTGCGAACAGCGTGAGTTCATGACGGGGGCGCAGGCGCCTCTGGCGCGCGTCCCCTTGGCAGATGGCACACTGGTTGCCGCGGCCGAAGTGCCGCCGGGCGATCTGATCCCGAGCCTGCTGGCGACGTCGGATGTGCTTGGCACCGGCTGGTATGCCGCCGACGCCGCCCGCGTGCAGCCGGGATCGACGGTGGTTGTCGTTGGCGACGGCGCCGTGGGCCTCATGGGCGTCCTTTCCGCCAGGCAGATGGGCGCAGGCCGCATCATCGCGATGAGCCGCCACAAGAAGCGGCAGGAACTGGCGCTCGAATACGGCGCGACAGACATCGTCGCGGAGCGGGGCGAAGAGGGTATCGCAGGGATCAAGGACATGACCAAACGCGTCGGCGCGGACTCGGTTCTGGAATGCGTCGGCACCAGGGAATCGATGGCACAGGCGCTCGCGTGCGCGCGGCCAGGTTCGATGATCGGTTATGTCGGCGTTCCCCACGGTGTCGAGTTCGACGGACAACAGCTCTTCTTCGCGCAAAAGGGTTTGATGGGCGGTCCTGCCCCCGGTGCGTCGCTTCCTGCCGCACCTGATGGATCTGGTGCTGGAACGCAAGATCAATCCCGGCAAGGTGTTTGACCTCGAGCTGCCGCTTGCCGATGTCGCCAAAGGATATCAGGCGATGGACGAGCGTCGCGCCATCAAGGTCCTGCTACGCCTGTAATGGAGAAGAGATGATTCGCGTGCTGTTTCGCGCGACCTGCGCATCTCAGACCTTCGTCCCGCTTGCCGTCCGCCCCGACCAGAGACGATGAAGCTTCCGCCGCTTTTGTATCGGGTCGATAGCTTCCTCAGTTGATGTCGCGCCGACAGAGCCGCAAAGCCGTATGACGTCGCGCTAGACCTGCGCCTTCAGCGCGGTGGCCAGAAAATCGATCATGGCCCGAACGCCGGGCAACATGCCGCGCCGGGACGGAAACACCAGATGGATGATGCCGTCCTTGGCGCTCCAATCCGGCAGAACACGCACCAGCTTTCCATCATGCAGGGCACCTTGGCATTCAAGTTCGGGCAGGAGGGCTACGCCGATCCCGGCCTGGGCTGCTTGAATGAGAATGGTGAAGTCTCCGGCCGAGACTTTTGGCTCGACCGTGACCGAGGCTTTTTGGCCGCGCGGGCCTGAAAGCTCCCATGTCCGCGGCCCCGGCGTTTCGGTCGCATCGAGGATCGGCAGCCGCGCAAGATCGCCCGCCGCCTTGGGCGTTCCATGCTCCTTCAGGAGGTCGGCGCTCGCGACCAGGATCCTCCGGCTGATCCCGATCTTGCGCATTTGCATCTCGCCGTCGGAATCAAGATTTTCCCGGATGCGAATCGCAATGTCCACCTGCTCCTCGATCAGGTTGATTGGCCGGTTGGTGACGAGGAATTGAGCCCTGAGGCGAGGATACTTCGCGAAAAGCTCGGGCAATCGCGGAGCAAGCGCCCGTTGGACCCCGACGGGGCAGCCGATGCGTATGAGGCCCTGAGGCTCGGATTTCATCCGCAGGGCGACTTCATCGACGGCCTCTGCGGCGTCGACCACCGTCTGCGCGTACCGGTAAACGTCCCGCCCCACCGCCGTGATGCTCAAGCGGCGCGTCGAGCGCTCGATCAGGCGAACGCCCAACTGCTCCTCCAGCAGCGCGACATGGCGGCTGATCCTGGACTTCGGCAAGCCGAGCGCGCGGGCCGCCGCCGAAAACCCTTCGTGCTTGACCACCGCTGCAAAGAAGTAGAGATCGTTGAAGTCCCGCATGAAAGGCGCCGCCGGATCGATTCCTCCCGCGTCGGGCGGGATCAGGGCATTCATCCGCATCATAATTTCTCCCGGATTTCAACGCCCAATCGTCGCGACGCGCGCCCCGCGCGAGGCGAGAGACCGGGATGTGGCAGGCAGGGCTCGTGACCTGAGAGATCGAGTTATTGCGATGACGCATGCGGCGTAGATCATCTCAAGTCGGGCTTCAGACGTCATCGTCCGCGCAGGTCTTCGGCGTGGCGATGTCACCGTCGTCTCCGTCGTCGTCCCGCATCACCGGCGTGAAACAAGCGTGCTGGAAGCTCCGCAGCGTCTCGATCAGCTTGATTTTCAGCATGTCGAACATGATCCGTCTCCTTCAATGAGCCGGTTATAGCGACGATTGATCCGCCGCATTAGCCGCCATGTGTCGGACGGAGCGTTCCATTGGCTGAACGACGTTGCGCCGGGTCGCTGCCGGCGATCGTTCACCGAATGGAACGATCCGTCCGAAATTGACCGACTAATCGCCAGGCCGGTTCGGACCGATAACAGGGGGGAAGCGAACGCCGGCATGGTTCGCGACCGGTAAGGCCAGATTCCACGAAACCAAGATCTGGCTACGCCGCATTCAATCAACTCGAGCAAGGATCGCGATCATGAGTGTCAACCGTTATCTCCCCTTCGCCGGCCGTGTTCTGATCGGCCTCCCGTTTGCCATGAGCGGCCTGAGCAAGCTGGGCGCTTATGCCGCGACCACAGGCCTCATCAGTACGGTCGGGCTGCCCTTCCCGCCGCTTGCTTTTGCGGTGGCCGTCGCCGTCGAACTGGGCGGCGGTCTGCTGCTGATCGCAGGCTACCAGGCCCGCACTGTCGCGCTTGTGCTCGCGGTGTTCTCAATCGCGACCGCTATTTCGTTTCACAGCAACTTCGCCGACCAGAACCAGATGATTCATTTCCTGAAGAACGTGATGATGGCGGGCGGACTGCTCCAGATCGCGGCCTTCGGCGCCGGCGCTCTCAGCATCGACAACCGTACGAAGCACGTGGCGCCTTACGGGGAGGCCACGGTCACCGGCTAGGCCAACCAGGTTCGGAATTGACCGGTTTGGTAAACAAATGGCCCGCCCTGCGCGGGCCATTTTGCGCCGAGCTCCGCTCAGCCTCAGAGCGCCGTAATCGGCTTGCCGTCCGCGCCGAACACCAGACCGTCCGGGGCGATCGGCTGTCCTGACCTCGCCCCCTCTGACGGCTTGGCGTGTGATCGTACCATCGTGCCGGTGTTTTGCCCGACGTGTCAAACGGGCTCCCCAGGTCGGTCTAGACTTGACGGCTACTGTGCATGGGGTTGTTTTCGACATTTTTTGTTGGAGGGGGCGGCCGAGATCATGGGCTGCCCGCCGCCGCTTGTGCAGCGCAGGAAGGGGGGGCCGGGGGTGACCAACCATTGTGATGACAAAGTCCCTTGCGCGGGCGCCAAGGTCGGCTACCGTTGGCGCGCTAGCCGCAGGGTTAGGTGACCTTTCGACCGATATTTTTTAGCATCCGATTTTGCCGGTGCCGCGACGGCGCGACGCCCACCGAAAGAGGCGGGGGCCATGATCACACGAGACCAGCAAGCTCTCTTGGCTCCTGTCGAGCGCGATTTGCGGCTTGATCTTTTCCGCGGCGTCGGCCTGTGGATGATCTTCCTCGATCATATCCCGCACGACGTCGTGGCCTGGCTGACGCTGCGCAACTACGGCTTCAGCGATGCGGCCGAGTTCTTCGTCTTCATCTCCGGCTATCTTGTCGGCTGGATCTACGGGCCGATCGTCGCCGGCGGCTGGTTCCTCGCCGCGCTGAAGCGGCTGTGGCGGCGCGCAGCCGAGATGTACGTCGCCCACATCATGCTGTTCCTGCTGTTCACGGCGCAGATCGCCCGCACGGTCAGGCGATTCGACAATCCGATGTATGAGGACGAGTTCAACGTTCACAATTTTCTCGACCATCCGGACATCCTGATCGGGCAGGCGCTCTCGCTGCGCTACAAGCCGGTCAATCTCGACGTGCTGCCGCTCTACATCACGCTGGTGCTCGCTGCGCCCTTCATCGTGTGGTGCCTGGTACGCCGCCCGAACCTGACGCTGCTGTGCTCTGCGGTGCTCTATGTCCTGTCGCGCTGGTTCGACTGGAACATCGCGTCCTATCCGCCCGGCACGACCTGGTATTTCAATCCGTTCTGCTGGCAGCTCATGTTCGTATTCGCCGCCTGGTGCGGCATCGGCCAGATCGAGAAGATCGCCAAATGGGTTTGGTCGAAGCCGGTGATGGGCCTGGCGGCGGCATGGATTGCCTTCGCCCTCCTGATCGTGATGACCTGGCATGTTCATGCACTCGAGGCGCTTATCCCGAAATGGATGATCAAGGCGATCTACCCGATCGACAAGACCGACCTTGACATGCTGCGCTTCACGCACTTCCTGGCGCTGGCGATCTGGGTGACCTATTTCGTCCCGCGCCACTGGAAAGCGCTGCATTTGAAATGGCTGCACCCGGTCATCCTGTGCGGCCAGCACTCGCTGCCGATCTTTTGCCTCAGCGTGTTCCTGTCGTTCTCGGCGCACTGGATCCTGATGCAATACACCAGGGGTGTCTGGGAGCAACTCGCCGTCTCGTTCGCCGGCTTCGTCATCATGTTCGGGGCGGCGTGGCTGCTCGACCGCGCCAAGCGGGTGCCCAGCCTCTTCGTCAAGGTGACGGACGTTGACGATGAGCCGGAGTCCGCCGCCGAAGGCGCGCCGGTAACGGTCATCGCCGCAGCTCCCGTTAGCCGCTAAGTACCCATTGCGTCGTGCGGACGTTCTTTCAGGAGATATCCATGTCGAGACTCTTGTTGACGATTGCCGGCGCCCTTCTGCTCGTCCTTTGCAACGCGTCGGCGCAAGCGCCGTCGCCCGAGGCGATGGATGCTGCGCGAAAACTCGTCACCACGCTGAAGATTGCGGATCAGTATCGCGCGGCTCTCCCGCAGCTCCTGCTCAAGCTGAGACCCGTGGTCGCGCAGGACAGGCCGGAGATCGAGCGCGATTATGACGCGATGACAGCGCCGGGCGCCGAAATTTACGCCCCGTTCGTGACCTCGATGATCGACCAGATCGCCGCGGTCTACGCTTCAAACTTCACTATAGATGAGCTGCACCAGATCGAGGCCTTCTATACTCAGCCTGCGGGCAGAAAGTTTCTGGAGAAGTCGGATGCGCTGGCGCAAGCGAGCGCGCAGATCGGCCAGAACGTGAGCCAGAAGGCCGCCGACGAACTGAAACAGCGCCTCACCGAGGCGCTGCGCCAGAAGGGGCAAAAGCCCTAGACGGCAGCCTCTAGTGAATGGCCGCGTACATGATCTTCTCCTCCGTCGCCTCCAGCGCGGAGAATTCCTCCACGACCTTGCCCTGGCGCGAGACCAGGATGCGGTCGGAGAGCGCCATGATCTCGGGCAGGTAGGATGAGATGACCACGACCGCCTTGCCCTCGTCGGCGAGCCGATTGATCAGCTCGTGGATCTCGACGATGGCGCCGACGTCGACGCCGCGGGTTGGCTCGTCGAAGATGATCAGGTCGGGCTCCTGCACCAGCGACTTGGCGATCACGACCTTCTGCTGGTTGCCGCCGGAGAGCTCGACCACCTTGCCATTGTCACCGATGGCGCGAACCTTGAGCCGCTCGATCCAGGTCTTGCCGACCGCATTGGTTTCCCGCCGCGACAGCATCATGCGGCCCTTGGGAAACTTCGACAGCAGGCCAAGATAGATGTTGCGTGCGATCGAGGATGTTTCGAAGAAACCTTCGACCTTGCGGTCCTCTGTGACATAGGCGATGCCGGCCTTGACCGCCGGCGCGGGCACCCGGTAGCGCACTGGCTTGTCGTGCAGCAGGATCTCGCCGCCATGGAAGAAGTCGCGCTTGAGGACGCCGGCGACGATCTTGAAGGTTTCGGTGCGGCCCGCTCCGACGAGGCCGAACACGCCGGTGATCTGCCCCGCGAACACCGACAGCGAATTGTTCTTCACCATCGGCGCCATCTTCAGGTTCTGAACCGTGAGCACGCGCGCGCCGACCGGACGCACGCTGCTCTTTCGCGCGCCGTAGAGCGTGTTGGAGAGGTTGCGCCCGACCATAGCCTGTATGATCGCGGCGCGGTCGAATTTGGCGGCATCATCAGTCACGACATGCTTGCCGTCGCGCAGCACCGTGATGCGATCGGCCAGCAGTAGGGCTTCTTCCAGGGCATGCGAAATGAAGACGATCGAGACGCCGCGCTTCTTGAGGTCGCGGACGAGGTCGAAGAAGTATTTTTTCTCCTCCGGCGTCAGCGACGCCGTCGGCTCGTCGAAGATGATGACTTTGGCACGGTGCAGAACCGCGCGCGCGATCTCCACCATCTGCTTCTTGGCAGCTCCAAGGCCGCTCACGGTCGCGGTCGGCGTGACGTCGAAATTGAGCGATTGCAGGAACTGCTGCGCGGCGATGTAGATGCCGCGCAGGCGGTTATAGAACTTCTCCTGCCCGAGAAACAGGTTCTGCGCCACTGTCATGGTCGGCACCAGGCTGTTCTCCTGGAACACCATGGCAATGCCGAGATTGCGCGCCTCCAGCGGTGTCTTCGGCGCGACGTCCACACCGTCGATCGTCATGGCGCCCGAGGTCAGTGTCACCACGCCCGCCATCACTTTGGTGAGGGTGGACTTGCCCGCGCCATTCTCGCCGACCAGCGCGTGAATCTCGCCGCGGCGGAGATCGAAGTCGACCGCCTCGATGGCGGGTACGCCGGCGTAGAGCTTGGTGGCCTTGCGCAGCGAGAGCACGATTTCGCTCATGAGCAAAACTCCCCGGCAAGTCCGGTCAGGGGCAGTCTCAGGACACGGCCGGGCCCCTTGGCGATCAGGACGAGGTCGTCGCCGATCTCGATCGCGGCGACAATGCCGTGATTGGCACCGTCGACCCGGCTGTGCAGCGAATAGAGCGGCTGGCCGTCCGCATCAAGGCGAATGACGAGGCCATAGGAGCGCGGCGGCGCCCACGGTTTGATGACACCCATGGTCTTGATGTGCGCGCCTTGCATCGGCTCCTTGAACGAGATGCCCGAGCGCAGGCGGGGCGCAACCCAGTACTCCGGATCGATCTCGGCCATCATGCGGCGCCGGTAGGCCGGCTCACGCAACACGAACTCGACGAGTTGGGTGCGGGCGGTGAAGGCGGTGAGCCAGTACCCGCCGCCTGAGGCTTTCGACAGCCGCGACGGATAGACTGGGAGGTGACCGAGCACGACCCGTGGCGATGCGCCCGGTGAAACGAGAACGAGGCGGTGGCGCCAGCTCTCGCTGACCAGCATGCCGTTGCCATGTGCGCAGGCGCCGAAGGCGTAACCGAGCCCCTGGGCCGATCGCGTCACGGTCTTGTCGCCGGGATCCAGCCGGAACACGCGGCCGGTCCGGTTCAGCTCCATCAGGTCGCGTGCCCAGTCATCGACGCCGCACGTGGTCGATCCGTCCGTTGCGATCAGGGCGTTGTCGTCCGCCAATGCGAGCGCGTTGATCGCGTTGAAGGCGGCATCGGCGAACGTCGCGCTTGGCCGTTCGTCCGAGGGACTTGCATAGAGATGCACCTCGCGTCCCCCGAGCGCGACGGCAAGGCCGCCGCCGGGCAGGGCACAGAGCGCGGAGATCGGCCGCTCGAAGGTGCGAACCTCCGATGCTGCGCCGCCATTCAGGCTCATCAGTCGCTGTCCGTCGGCGATGAAGAGGTTGCGGCCGTCGGTGGCGATGTCTTCCGGCGCCTCGCACGTCAGCAGGGTCTCGGCGGATTCCAGTTTCTGGTTGGCTTTCAGCGCGCCGTCGAAGGACGGCACAGTGATGGTGGCTTCGCCGCGCCCAAGAAAGCGATTGGCGAATTCCCTGACGGCCGCGATCACGACAGCTTCCCCCACCGTTTGTCATACTGGACGAAGTTCGGGTCGGCGTTGTCGAGCTTGTAGCGGCCGATCCGGTTGTTGGCGATGCCGCCGAGATAGAGATAGCCTCGGTGCTCGCGCATCGAGGTGATCATTGGATGGTTTTCGCCGCGCAGGTCCCAGAACGATTCAAGGATCTTGCCCTGCTCGTTGAACTTGACCACGCAGCCGGTGTTGATGTTGGGGAATAGCCATTCGTCGACCGGCACGCGCTTGGCCATACGGCGGCGGAAGCCCGGCATCTTCCAGGCGAGGTCGAGCGAAGGGCTGCGCATGCCGACCAGCGCCAGCCAGTAATTGCCGTCGGAGGCGAGGTTGATGTTATCAGGGTAGCCCGGCAAATTGTCCATCACCACTTCGACCGCGCCCTTTTTCGGTCCCGCGAACCAATAGCGCTTGATCGAGCAGCCGAACGTCTCGGCGAACAGGATTGATTGGCCGTCGCTGGCGACGCAGATGCCGTTGGGGAATTTGAGGCCGCGCAATTCGGTACGCGTGGCGCCGGTCTTGATGTCGTAAGAGATGATGCGGCCGTTGCCGCGCGCCTCGAGTCCGTCGATCGGCCATTCGTCCATCTCGTAGCGCACGGTCGCCTCGGAAAAAAAGATGAGGCTGTCGTCGGTGATGTCGAGGTCGTCGGCGAGCCGCAGGCGGCTGTCGTCGTTGACCGAACGCATGCTCCGGTTGGTCTCGTCGGTCGCCTTCTCCACGGTGCCGTCCGGCTTGATGCGATAGAGCCCCATGCCGCCGATGCAGACGTAGAGATTGTCCTGGCGGTCGAAGGCCATGCCGAGCGGCTGGCCGCCGATATGGGCGAACACCTCCATCTTCTGATAGTCGGGCGCGAGAAAGCGCATGATGTCGCCGTGGCGCGAGCCGGCATAGAGATTGTCGTGGCGGTCGAGGATGACGTCCTCCGGCGCCTCGATGCGGCCGAGCCCGATCAGCTCGACATCGCGCAGCTTGTCGTTCTGCTCGAACGGGCCGCCGTGCCCGATCTCGGTCGACGGCGGTGGCGGCAGCGCGTGATAGGTCGGCGCGACGTAGACCTTGCTGATGATGCGGGTCCGGTTCTTCTGCCAGCGGATATCGACCATTGCTGCGACAAGCAGGATGCCGGCGAGCGCCATCCGGTTGACGCCGCCGCGCGCGTTCATGGTCGTCAGGCCATTGGTGATCAGGAGCACGATCAGCACCCCGACCGCCGATTTGGCGACCGAGCCCTTACCGCCGCCGAGCGTGATGCCGCCGAGCACCGTCGCTGTCAGCACGATCACTTCCAGCCCGACGCCGATATCGCCGCCGACGGTTCCGAGCCGGGATGCGAAGAACAGCGCACCGATGCTTGTCAGCACACCGCTGGCGACGTAGCAGAGCGCAATCGTGCGACGAACGGGAATGCCGGAATTATACGCCGAGCGGCGCGAGCCGCCGATCGCGGTGATGTGCCAGCCCGGCCGTAACCGGGTCAGGAAGATATGACCGAAGATGGCGATCACGATGTAGACCATCGCCACGGTCGGAATGCCGAAGACGCTGCCGCCGCCGATGAAATCCCAGGATGGAATGTCGGGGAAAGCCGACGCGATCGCGTTGGAGTAGCGCTGGATCAGGAGATCGTAGGCCGAGCGGTAGATGATCAATGTGATCAGCGTGGTGATGAAGGCGCGTAGCCGCAGATATCCGACCAGCATGCCGTTGACGGCGCCGAGCAGTGCGCCGCAGAGCAGCGTGGCGACGACCACCGCCGGGACCGGCCAGCCCAACACGTCGAGAAGGTAGAGCGCGCAGAAATCCGTCAGCGCGAAGATCGAACCGACGGACAGATCGATGCCGCCGACGATGACGACCAGCGCCAGTCCGAGCGCGATGAAGCCGATCTCTCCGGCCTGGCGCGCGGTGTCGGCGAGGCTCGCCGGCGACAGGAAGTTATCGATGGATCGACTGAGCGCGATGCCGATGATGAGGAGAAGGATGACCGGAATGGCCGTCTCGGTCCACCGCTTGGACAGGATTTCGCCGAGCAGATGATCCGGCCAGTAGCGGTAACGCAGGCTTGTCAGGGTATCGCGCATCGGCATTCCAGCGGGGCATGGGAAAAGTTGAGAGCGAGGTCCCAGGGGACTGAACGGCCGCCAGGAACCCCGAGTGTCAGCGCCGGACTATTTCTTCAGGTCGCTGAGATTCCAGCAGGCCGTCTGGCTGTCGGCGTTCTCCTTGGTGATCGGAATCAGCGTGGTGTATTCCGAGCCCTTGATCGAGCCGGGCTTGACGCCCGACGACAGCAGCCACTTGATCGTACCCGCCATCTGCGCCGCCTGAGTTGGCACGTCGTAGCTCATGTTCAGGTCGAACGCGCCGGACTTCACCAGCTCGCAGGCGCCCTTGCGTTCGCCGCCGCCCGACGTCGCCAGGAACACCTTGCCGGTAAGGCCTGCCTCCTTGACCGCGGCAGCGGTGCCGATATCCATGCCGTCCCAGAAGCCGACGATGCCGCAGAGATCGGGATTTTGCTTCAGCACTGTCTGCGTGATCGCCTTGGCCTTGGCGGCATCCCAATCGGCGGCCTGGCTGGACACCACCTTGATCTCGGGATGCTTGGCGAGCACGTTCTCGACGCCTTTGAGCGTATAGGCGCTCGCGGCCGCCGACAGCGCCCCCTGGATGATCGCGATCTTGTTCGACTTGCCCTCGCAGGCCTTGACCACGCCTTCGGTCTGACGTTCGCCGATCTCGACCCAGTTGGCGCCGACAAACGCCGAGCTGCGATAGGCGGAGCCCATGTTGATCTGAATGACATAAATGCCTTCGTTTTCGGCGCGCTGGAGCAATTTGGCGTAGGTCTGCACGTCCGGATTGTGAACCACCATCACTGCCGGTTTCTCCGAGATCAGAGAGGTGACGGCCTGCGCGCCCGCATTGGTGTTCCAGTTGGCATCGCGGATCACGAACTTGACGCCGAACGGCTCGAGCTCCTTCTTCAAGCCCGCATACCAGCCCTCGGTAAGGTCGAAGTTCATCGCGACCGGCACATAGGCCACCGTCTTGCCGGCCAGCGCTTCCTTGAACGGCTTCTGGAACGGTTCGTCCAGGCCCTGCTGGGCGAGAGCCGGTGCGGTCATTGCCGCAAGAGCCAGTGCGGCAACGATCGCCTTTGTCGGGCTGCAGAGATGTTTCATTGCTTCCTCCTTGGTTATGGTTGTCGTTCTTGTCGGTCGTTCAGATGTCGCCCTGCTGTGCCGTTTCTTCGTTGCGCGGATTCAGGAAAGAGTCCGTGATGACGGCGAGCAACAGGACCACGCCCTTGATGAGATTTTGCCCGGCGTAGGAGATATCCATGATGGTCATGCCGTTGAGCATGGTCCCGATCAGCAGCGTGCCGATGACGACGTTCAACACGCCGCCGCGCCCGCCGGACAGGCCGATGCCGCCCAGCACGACGACCAGAATGACGTCGTAGATCAGCGTCGAGTTGAAGACACGGGTCGGCATCGAATTGACGGATGCGGCCATCACAAGGCCGGCGAAGCAACCGATCAATGACGCGATCACATATTGCAGGACGATGATAGGGCGGGAAGGGATGCCGGTGACACGTGCGGCATAAGGATTGTCGCCGATCGCATAGATATAGGCGCCCCACCGCGTCTGGCGCAGCAGGAAGGCGACCACCACACAGGCGATCGCGAACATCACGATCGACGTCGGAATGCCCAGGATGGTGCCCTGTCCGAGCCGCTCGAAGCCGTCCATACCCGGGCTCCATTGCACGACGTCGAGCTGGAACAATGCGGCCTGTCCGAGCCCGGCGAGCAGCAGGCCACTCGCAAGCGTCGCAAACAGCGAAGGAACCTCGGCATAGGCGATCAGCCAGCCATTGGCGAGGCCGAAGGCAATCGTGAGCAGCACGGCGGTCAGAAGCGCAGCCGGCAGCGAGTGACCGTTCTGCACCATCTGCAAGACCAGGCCCGGCGGCACCGCGAGCGCCGCAATCAGCGAGATGTCGATGCCGCGGCCTATCACGACGATCGCCATGGCAAGGCCGAGGATGCCGAGCACGGCCACGTTCTGGAGCAGCGTCAGCATATTGTCCGCCGTCAGAAAACCGCTCAGGAAGATCGAAAACACCAGGAACAGCAGCGCGAACACGGCGAAGACGATCTCTTGTTGATTAAAACGAAAACGCTTCATCGCCTGGTCCTTCCTGCGTTCTATGGGTGCGCCATCTGCTTTGGCCTCGAGCGCACCCCGGCGGGCTTGCGTCCATTGATGCGGTTGCCGCTCGACAAGGCGGCGCTCACGAAGTTGCCGACGCCATCGATGTATCCGTCGATCGACGTGCCGCGTTTGCGATATTTGGCGCGTTTCACGTACCAGTCCTGCAGTAGCGGCTTGATCAACGACGCCGTCAGCCTGACATGGTCGATCGTAAAGTCACCGCTGGCGACGCCTTGCTTGAGAACGTCCGCGATGATCTTCTCGGTCGTGGCTTCCATGTCGATCGCGCGCTGACGTTCCGCCGGCGGAAACGACTTCGCCTCCATGAAGGCGAACACGAACCAGGGCTGCATCGCCTCGCTCATGCGAATGTGGGTCGCGATGATCCAGTCGAGGTGCTTGTGGGCGTCACTCCTGACGTCGTCGGGAGGCGCCGTCAGCACCTCGGTCGCCGTTGCCGCGACCTCACCGAGAATCATCGACAGCAGCCTGGGTTTGCTGTCGATATAGGTATAGAGGCCGCCCATGCTGAGGCCGGAGGCCTCCGCAAGCTGGCGCAGCGTTGTCGCGTGAAAGCCCTGCTTGTTGGAGAGCGTGAGGGTAGCGCCGATGATGCGTGCGAGATTTGTGACGGCGAGACGCGGCTTCTGCACGCGGATCGAGGCGCGATGACGTTCCAGAATGCGCGTGCACAGCGCTTCTGTCGAGAACGCGTTCGTCCAACGTCGTTGGCGCGCGAGATTCACGCTGCCTCCCCAAATTTCGTCCCGGACCTTTTGGCGTTGTTATTGATCCGGGCGTGGGCTTTGCGCCCTTGTCGTCATTCCTACCGCAGAGCGTGGCTGTCGGGAAAGGGGTCGGAGCAGATTTTCTGAGAGAGCGCTCGCTCGCTTTTTCCGCGCCATGCTATGTCTGGACCTGCTCCGCGACGGGAGGCAGGTCCATGACAGGTGCAAACCTTACTTCACCAGCGGGCAGCCGCCATCCTTCAGCGGTCGGAACGCCTGGTCGCCGGGCACCTCCGCGAGCAGCTTGTAATAGTCCCACGGGCCCTTGGATTCTTCGGGCTTCTTCACCTGGAACAGGTACATGCTGTGCACCATGCGGCCGTCTTCGCGCAAGCTGCCGTTGTCGGTGAAAGCATCCTTCACCGGTAGCTCGCGCATCTTCGTCATCACGGTCTTGGTATCCCTGGTGCCGGCGGCCTGGACCGCTTTCAGGTAATGCAGCGTCGCGCTGTAGGTCGCGGCCTGGTTCATCGTCGGCATACGCTTGACGCGCTCCATGAAACGCTTGCCGAAGGCGCGGGTCTTGTCGTTGAGATCCCAGTAATAGGCCTCGGTGATGATCAGCCCCTGCGCGAGCTTGAGCCCGAGGCTGTGCACGTCGGAGATGAACATCACGATCGCAGCCAGGTTCTGGCCGCCGGCGACGATGCCGAACTCGCCGGCCTGCTTGATCGCGTTGATGGTGTCGCCGCCGCCATTGGCAAGCCCGATGATCTTGGCCTTGGAGGCCTGGGCCTGGAGCAGGAAGGACGAGAAGTCCGCGGTGTTGAGTGGATGCTTGACGCTGCCGAGCACCTTGCCGCCCGACGCCCTCACCACATCGCCGGTGTCGCGCTCGATGGAATGGCCGAACACGTAGTCGGCAGTGAGAAAGAACCAGCTGTCGCCGCCGTTCTTGACGATGGCGCTGCCGACGGTGTGAGCGTTGGAATAGGTGTCGTAGGTCCAGTGCGCGGTGTAGGGTGAGCAGGATTTTCCGGTGATGTCGGAGCTCGCCGCATCCGTCACGATCATGATCTTCTCGTACTGCTTCGACAGCTCCATCACCGCAAGCGCTGTGGCCGAGGTCGGCAGGTCGATGATCATGTCAACGCCTTCGGTCTCCCACCATTTGCGGGCGATGGTGGAGGCGACGTCGGGCTTGTTGAGCACGTCGGCGGAGACCATGTCGATCGGCTTGCCGAACATCTGCCCGCCAAAGTCCTCGATCGCCATCTTGGTGGCCTCGACATTCCCCTGGCCTCCAATGTCGGAATAAACGGAGGAGAAATCGGAGAGCACGCCGATCTTGAGCGGGGTCTGCTGGGCGAGAGCGGGGGCGATCAGGACAGCCGACAACAAGCCGGCCGCAGACACGAGTGCTGCGATAGGTCTCATGGGTACGTTTCCTCTTGTGCGGGACTATGCTGCCCCTTTGTCCGACAAAGTTAGGGCTGGGTTCCGCAGGAGTCAATTTGTTGCATCTGCGGCATCAGTGACGCAGTTTGACGTCTTCAGAGACGGTTCCTATAGTTTGTCCGACAATCGCCATCGGAGACGATCCTTGCCCCTCGCACCGCTCTTCCGTCCGATCGATGTCGCGCCGGCCTATCAGAAGGTCGCCGACGCGATCGAACGTGAGATCGTCAACGGCCGTATCAAGCCTGGCGATCCAATCGGCACTGAGCACGAGCTGGTGCGGCAGTTCGGCGTCAACCGCTCGACCATCCGGGAAGGCATTCGTGTGCTGGAGGAGGGTGGGCTGATCCGTCGCGATTCCTCGCGCCGGCTGCACGCCTGCCTGCCGCGCTACACCAAGCTGGCAAGCCGCCTCAGCCGCGCGTTGGTCCTGCACGAGGTGACCTTCCGCGAGCTCTACGAGGCTTCGATGACACTGGAGGTGGCTAGCATCGAAGGCGCGGTGGAGCGCGCGACGGAAGAAAACCTTGCAGAGCTGAGCGACAATCTTGCGCGCAGCGAGGCGGTGGTCGGCGATCCCGCGATGCTTGCCGAATGCGATGCCGAATTCCACGTTCTGGTCGCAAAGGCCTCGCAGAACCGTGTGCTGCAGCTCGCGCGCGAGCCGGCGGCGCAATTGTTCTATCCGACCACCGAGATGATCGTGACTGGCGTCGTCGAAGGCGGCCCGCGCCTCGTCGCCGCGCACCGCCATCTCATCGAGGCGATCCGCCGCCGCGACCGCGAGGCCGGTGTGCTCTGGACCCGTAGGCACTTGCAGGACTGGCGGCGCGGTTTCGAGAAGATCGCTTCGCTCGATCGGTCGGTCGAGCACATGTACATGGAGCACGCGCAGGCGGCCCGGCGCAGATAGCGCTCCACGACTTCAAATCAATTTAAAAAAAACAGAGACATCAAACGGAGGGACATATGACCGGCGACATCGCAGCCACCATCTCGAAAGCGCGCGAGCACTCCATCGGCGATCTCCTGCGCCGCGCAGGCAGCCGCGAGCCAAACAAGCTGGCGGTGAGCTGCGGCAGCGTCAGCTGGACGTTCGCCGAGATGGACGCGATCTGCAACCGGCTCGGGCGAGGTCTGCTCGGCCTCGGCGTCAAGAAGGGCGACCGTCTCGCCGTACTCTCGCGCAACTCGCACGCCTTTGCGGCGCTGCGCTTCGCGGTGGCGCGGATCGGCGCCGTGCTGGTGCCGATCAACTTCATGCTCAATCCGGACGAGATCAATTTCATCCTGAAGAGCTCCGGCGCAAAGCTGCTCGCGGCCGGACCCGATTTCGTCGAGGCCGCGCGCGTCGCAAGCGCCAGGGATTGCGCGGTCGAGAAGATGATCTGGCTGCCGGGCGAGGATCCCGCCACCGCGCCCGCGGGCCTCACCACCTTCGACGATCTCCTCGCCGCCGACAGCTCGTTCCTGGAGGCTTCCGTCGACAGCCGCGATCTCGCGCAGATCGTCTACACCAGCGGCACGGAATCGCTGCCGAAGGGCGCGACGCTGACCCATGAGGCCGTGATGTGGCAGTATGTCAGCTGCATCATCGACGGCGGCATGAGCGTAGATGATAAATATCTGCATGCGCTGCCGCTCTATCACTGCGCCCAACTCGACGTGTTCCTGGGGCCGCAAGTCTATCTCGGCGCCTCGGGCGTGATCACGGGCAAGCCGACTGCCGACAATATTCTGGCGCTGATCCAGGCGCACAAGATCACGTCGTTCTTTGCGCCGCCGACGATCTGGATCGCGATGCTGCGCTCGCCGAACTTCGACAAGACCGATCTGTCGACCTTGCAGAAGGGCTATTACGGCGCCTCGATCATGCCGGTCGAAGTCCTGCTCGAGCTCCAGCGCCGCCTGCCGAACGTCAAGTTCTGGAATTTCTACGGCCAGACCGAGATCGCGCCGCTCGCGACCGTGCTGCGCCCCGAGGACCAACTCCGCAAGGCCGGCTCCGCCGGCAAGCCCGTGCTCAATGTCGAGACGCGCGTGGTCAACGTCGCAATGGAGGATGTCAAGGTCGGTGAGGTCGGCGAGATCGTGCACCGTTCGCCGCACCTGTTGTCCGGCTATTACAACGATCCCGTCAAGACCGCGGCGGCGTTCTCCGGCGGCTGGTTTCATTCCGGCGATCTCGCTACCGTCGATGCCGAGGGCCACACCCGTGGTCGACCGCGTCAAGGACATGATCAAGACCGGCGGCGAGAATGTCGCGAGCCGCGAGGTGGAGGAGATGGTCTATCGCATCCCCGCGGTCTCGGAGGTCGCCGTCGTCGGCCTGCCCGATCCGCGCTGGATCGAGGCCGTCACCGCGATCGTCGTGGTCAAGTCCGGCGAGAAGCTCGACGAGGATGCCGTGATCAAGCATTGCGCCGGCCAGATGGCGCATTTCAAGGTGCCCAAGCGCGTCATCTTCGTCGACAGCCTGCCGAAGAACCCGAGCGGCAAGCTGCTCAAGCGCGAACTGCGCCAGCGTTTTGTCGGCGGCGAGACGCTCGACAAGGCGATCCAGAAGAATTTTGGGACGTGACGCGTTTGTTTCGCATGACGCGGCATCCTTCGCCTCTCCCCGCTTGCGGGCAGAGGCCGACGCGCGAAGCGCGGCGGGTGAGGGGGGCTCCGCGCGTTCGTCTTTCACCGTTATTGTGGAAGCAGCCCCTCACCCCAGCCCTCTCCCCGTAAGAACGGGGAGAGGGGAGGACCTCGATCTCAATACTTTTTCACGTGTGCGCCGAACGCCAGCCATAGCGCCATCGACGCCAGCCCGAAGCCGCCGAGCAGCAGGAAGGTCGGGCTGTAGCCGACCCACTCCGCGATCCAGCCGCCGAGCGCGGGACTTAAGCTTGCGCCGATGCCTTGCACCGTGATCACGGCGCCCTGGCCGAGATTGATCCGGCCGGTGCCGTTGAGCGAGCGCGCCACTATGCCGGGGACGGCGACCGTCTGAAGTCCGGTGCCGATGCCGTCGAGCACCTGCATCGGTACGACGCCCCACCATCCCGTGACGAAGAAGGCAAGCATGCCACGGACAGGCAGGCACATGAACGAGACCAGGATCACCGGCCAGTAGTTGCGTTTGCCCGCGACCTGCATGCCGATCAGCGAGGTCGCGATCATCACGCCCTGTGCAATCACCACCGTCGTCGCCACGAAACTCGGGCCATTGGCCTGGGCTTCCGCGACGGCCGCGAGGCCATAGAGCGGAACGATCGCGGCATTGCCGAGATGGAAGATCGCCAGCGCGAGTGCCAGCACGAGCAGCGGCTTGTGCTTGAAGAGGATGGACAGGCCGCTCGGCGGACTGTCGGGATCGTCCTCCTTGCCGCCACGGGCGGCGTGGTCGTCGATCGATTTCGCCGGAATCATCAGTACGCAGGCGACCGCGATGGCACCAAACACCGCTGCGAGGACGAACACGGTGACATAGCCGAATTTGTAGCCGAGGTAGCCTGACAATGCCGCGCCGACCATGTTGCCAGCATGGTTGAACGCCTGGTTGCGCCCGTTCAGCGCATTGAAGCCCTTTTGTTTGGCGATGCCGAGCGTGATGCCGGTCACCGCCGGAACGATCGCGGCGCTCGCCAGCGATTGCGCGACCTGCGAGAACGTCACCGCCCAGAAATTTTGCGAGATCAGGATGATCGCGGACGCGAGCACCACGCAGATGCCGGGGATGACAACCCAAAAACGCTTGTTGCGGCTGGAATCGATAAAGCCGCCGATCGGCGTCGTGACCAGCATCCCCGCGACATTGCCGATCGTCATCGCCGTGCCGATCAATCCGCTCGCCCAGCCGCGCTCCTGGAGGAAGACGCCGACAAACGGCCCGATGCCCGACTGCATGTCGGCCATGAAGAAATTGACTGCGTACAGGGGCCAGAGGCGGGGCGAGGAGGGGCGCGATGTCATCGAGACGCTGAAAGTGTTCCTGTCGATCGAATAGGATCTCGCCCGACGCGAAGATTGCCGGCCCATTGTGCCGGCGCTGACCAGAACGTAACCTGCGCTCATCGCGTTGGTTCCGATCGTACATGCGATAGCTGGATGACAACCATGCCCCTCTGGACCTGCGAAACCTGTGGCGCGCAATTCCCCGACAGCGGAAATCCGCCCGCGGCGTGTGCGATCTGCGAGGATGAGCGGCAATATGTGAATTGGAAGGGGCAAACCTTCCTCACGCGCGAGGCGTTGGCTGAGAGCCATCGCCTCGTCTGGCGCGACGATCTCGGCCTGACCGGCCTCGCACTCGAGCCGAACTTCGCCATTGGCCAGCGCGCGCTGCTGGTGCCGCTGGGCGACGGCTGCATGATGTGGGATTGCATACCGCTGGCGACGCCGGAAGCGATCGCGCATGTCCGTTCGCTGGGCGGTCTCAACGCGATCGCGATCTCGCATCCGCACTATTATGGCGCTCTCGCCGACTGGAGCGAGGTATTCGGCGGCGTGCCGGTCTATCTGCACGCGGATGATCGCCAATGGGTGACGCGGCCGTGTGCCTCGATCGTGCATTGGGCCGGGGACAGCCATCGCCTTTCCGACGATGTGCTGCTGCTGCGCACCGGCGGTCACTTCGCCGGCGCCACCATGCTGCACTATGCGCACGGTGCCGGCGGCGAGGGCGCACTGCTCACCGGCGACGTTGCGCAGGTGACGATGGACCGCCGCTTCGTCAGCTTCATGTACTCCTATCCGAACTACATGCCGCTCAACGCCGCCGCGGTGCGGCGGATCGTGGCCGCCGTCGACCCGCTCGCCTTCGACCGAATTTATGGTGCCTGGTGGGGCCGCAACATTGCTGCCGGTGCCAAGGCTGCGTTCGCCGCGTCGGCGACGCGATATATCGCGGCGATCGCCTGAGCCTCGCGGCACCCTGAATTCTCCTTGCCCTTATCTAATAACTGTACTATTGGTACAGTTATGAAGCGCGACGCAACGGTGCGTTTGCTGGTTCGGCACGATCGATGCATCGTTGAACCAGCGGCGCGTTCTGCGGCCGCATGAGCCGGAGTTGAGCGCATGATTGCGCAAAGCGATTACGAGATCTTCGAAGCGGGCGACATCACGCTTCAATCCGGCACCGTCTTCCCCGGCGTGAGGCTTGCTTACAAGACCTTCGGCACGCTGAGCCCGGCCAAGGACAACGTCATTCTCTACCCGACCTCGTTTAGCGCGCAGCATTACGACACGGAGTGGCTGATCCAGCCCGGTGGTGTGCTCGATCCCGAGCGTTACTTCATCGTCATCCCGAACCTGTTCGGCAACGGCCTGTCGTCGTCGCCGTCGAATTCCATCACGCCGTTCCCGCAGCTCACCTATCACGATGCCATCGCCGCCCAGCGCCGCCTGCTCGCAGAACGCTTCGGTATCTCAAGGCTCGCGCTGGTCTATGGGTGGTCGATGGGCGGCATGCAGGCCTATCACTGGGCGGCCTGTTACCCCGATATGGTCGAGCGCGCCGCTGTCGTCTGCGGCAGTGCGCGTTGCGCGCCCTACAACCACGTCTTTCTCGAAGGCGTGAAGGCCGCGCTCACCGCCGATCCCGCCTTCCGCGACGGCCGCTTCGTCGAGAGGCCGGTTGCGGGCTTTCGCGCGATGGGGCGGGTCTATGCCGGCTGGGCGATGTCGCACGGTTTTTATCGCGACGAGATCTGGCGCGAGGCCGGATTCACCTCGCTCGAGGACTATCTCGTCCGCGCCTGGGATGCGACCTTTGCCCGGCGCGACGCCAATGATCTCCTCGCGCAGATCAGCATCTGGCAAGCTGGCGACATCAGCCGCTGCGATGAATTCGGCGGCGATTTCGATCGCGCGCTTGCGGCGGTCAAGGCGCATATGCTGCTGATGCCGGGCGCGACCGATCGCTATTTCGACGTGCGCGACAACGAAGACGAGCTCGGCAAGCTGGTCAGCGCGAAGTCCGCGCTGCTGCATCCGATCCCGTCGCTCCACGGCCACCGCGCCGGCAATCCCGTCAGCAATCCGCGCGATCACGCCTTCCTCAAGGCCGAGATCGCAGAGCTCCTCAGTAGATAGGGCAGGCATCCGATCATGACTGACGCAATCGTTTCAGAGAACGGCCATCGCCTGAAGCCGCTGACACCGACGATGCTGCGAGAATTGTCCGTTCGCTCCAACCTCAGGGGGGCCGCGCAAAGCCTCGGTCATTACGGCGTCATCGTGATGGCCGGCGTACTGATCTGGAAGGTCGCTGCGAGCTATGGCGTCCTCTGGGCGGTGCCGCTGATGGCGGTGCAGGGCTATTTCGTCGCCTTCCTGTTCATGGCGGTGCACGAAACCGCGCACAAGACCGCGTTCAAAAGTCGCGGCCTCAATCTTGCGGTCGGTTATCTCTCCGCTTTCATCATCGGTTTGCCTTACGAATATTACTGCCTGTTTCACTGGGATCATCATCGCTACACCCAGGATCCGGACAAGGACCCGGAGCTGATCGTCGGCGTCAAGCCGACATCGGACACGCAGCTCGCGATGGCCTATAGTGGCCTGCTTCAGGTCGCCGGCCGGCTCCGGCTGATGCTCGGCCATGCCGTCACCGGCAAGGTCATCGTGCCCTGGATTCCCGAGACCAAACACGCCACCATCGTGACCGAAGCACGCGCCTATGCCGGACTTTACGTCCTGCTGCTCGCGCTGTCGCTGTGGTTCTCTTCGGCCCTGTTGCTGTGGGTCTGGATCGTGCCGCTGATCATCGGGCAGTTTTTTCTGCGGCCCTATCTCTATGCCGAGCACACCGGCTGCGAGCGCACCCGCAGCGCCTTCGAGAACACCCGCACCACCTATACCGGCGCGATCGTCAAATGGATCGCGTGGAACATGCCCTATCACGTCGAGCACCACGCCTATCCGTCGATCCCGTTTCACGCGCTGCCGAAACTCAACGACATCGTCGACGGCGAGATCGTCCATCGCGGCCGCGGCTACATCGCGACCACGCGTGAGACCTGGGCCTGGTTTCGCCGGCATCGGCAGGTGGGGTAGCTGAACGCAAAGCCCCGATCGCGGTGCGATCGGGGCGTTGTCGTGGACGTCTGATCTCAGTAGATCCCGTAGGCGCAGACATTCACGACGCGCACGCGCACGCCGTGGCGGGTCTGGACGGCGCGCTCTTGGTAGCAGTTGCTGACGCCGGTGTTGACGTAGAGGCCGCCAAAGCCCCAACGGGGACCCCAGTAATGGTGGAAGCCGTGGGCCGAGGCGGCGCTGGGCGCGAGAGCGGCGACGCCGAGCGAGCCGGCAGCGATCAGACCGAGTGCGAACTTACGAAACATCTTCATTCTCCAGTGTGGCGCGAAGCCGTTGTTGTGTCCCTGCATCTCGGTCGGGTCGAAGCGCGAACGCGTTCATGAGGCGTCTGGAGAATCGTGTTTCAGGAGTGTTTCGTGGGGAGCGGCAGTATGCGCCGTCGTCAGGCTTTCCGCGCCGTCGGCTCCGCGGCCTGCGACGACGCGCGATAGCGCGCGGCCATCGCCTGCGCCAGCTCTGCCATCTTCTCGCGGAGATCGGGTGGTTCCAGCACCTCGGCTTCGGGCCCGAGCCGCAGCAATTCGGCAGCGGCGTGCCACGACGTCTTGCCGGTCGGCACTCTGGCAATACGCCAGCCGTCCGCGTCGGCGGTCTCTTCAAGCTGCGTGCGCGCTCTGACATAAGGCTGGCTCAGCGCGTCCAGCAGTTTGACGCCGAACGGCGACAGCCGCACGATCGCGACATTGGGATGCATCTCGGCCTCGAGACGGAACGTGGCGGTCTGCCAATAGGCGGCGAGATCGAAATCGGCGGGACGATCGAAGCGGTCGTCGAGCGCGGTGCAGTCGAGCACGCGCGCGACGCGATAGGTGCGCACGCTGCCGTCGACTTGCCCTGCCAGATACCAGCTGCCGCCCTTCAGCACGAGGCCGAGCGGGGCGACCAGGCGCTGCTTCTCCGCGCGCCAACTCTGGTAGCGGATCTTGATCAGCGTTCCGCGCAAAGCCGCGCCAGCGATGGCGCGCAGATGTTTCGGCTCCTCCGCTTCGCCGAACCAGCCGGGTGCGTCCAGGTGAAAACGCTCCTGCATTCGGCCGGCATCCTGACGCAGATGGGCGGGCAGTGCTGCCATCAGCTTGTTCTGGGCGGCGATCATCGCCGCGTCGAGTCCGAGCGCCGCAGCCGGGCCCGGCAATCCCGTGAGGAACAGCGCTTCCGCCTCGCTCTGCGACAATCCGTTCAGCCGCACCCGGTAGCCGTCGAGCAGGCGATAGCCGCCCTCGGCGCCACGGTCGGCATAAACAGGGACGCCGGATGCCGCGAGCGCGTCGATGTCGCGGTAGATCGTGCGCACCGACACCTCGCAGGCCTCCGCAAGCTCTGGCGCAGTGACCTGCCCCTTGGCCTGGAGAGTGGTGAGGATCGACAGCATCCGGCTCGCGCGCATGGTCTCTTAAACCATACCTGACATAAGATGTCAGGTATGGTCGGCTACAAGCGCGCCATCGCCAGCCGCCAGATGGGAGACCCGCCATGACCGATCCGAACCGCGTCACGCTGTTTTATTCGCCGCAAAGCCGCGCCACCGGCACGCGGGTGCTGCTGGAGGAGTTGGGCGCGCCCTACGATCTGCATGTCCTCAACATGAAGGCGGGCGAGCAGCGCAAGCCCGCCTACCTAGCCATCAATCCGCTCGGCAAGGTGCCGGCCATCCGCCATGGCGAGGCGCTCGTGACCGAGCAGGTCGCGATCTACATCTATCTCGCCGATCTGTTTCCGCAGGCCGGCCTCGCGCCTGCGCTGAGCGATCCGCTGCGCGGTCCTTATTTGCGCTGGATCGCTTATTACGGCGCGTCTTTCGAGCCGGCCCTGATCGACAAGTTCATGCAGCGCGAGCCGGCGCCGATCACGCAATCGCCCTATGCTGATTACGACACCATGCTGGGCGCGCTCGAGGCGCAGCTGTCGAAAGGACCGTATCTGCTCGGCGAGCGCATGACGAGCGCGGATATCTTGTGGGGTGTCGCGTTCAGTTGGACGATGATGTTCGGGATCGTGCCGAAGAAAGACGTATTCGTTCGTTATTCCGAGCGGATTACGTCGCGTCCTGCGTTCCAGCGGATCAATGCCGCCGACGATGAGATGGCCGCCCAGCATGCCGCGGCCACTAGTGGTTGAATGATCCAGGGTTGCAGATGACGAAACCGATGCACACGACCAACTGCTTCAACACCTTCATCCGGGTTGCTGAAGACTGTCCCGCGCGTACTGGCGAGGAGCCGCCGCTCCGCGGGGGAAAGCCGACGGTGGCGTGCCTGCAATACGGGATGATCGCCAAGGCGCCCTACAAATACACATCCGACGACGTGATCTTCGCGACGTCTGCGCCGGGACGCGAGCTCGATGTGAAGGCGACGAAAGCGGAGAAGCATGCGGCCCGTGAAGCGTTCTTCTCCCGGGGGCAGGCGTGCATGAGGGCGTCGAGCCTGGGCAAGCGCTTCGGCTGGGGCGTTCATGCCGACAGTGAGGGCCGGATCGCGATCTACGCCATCGACAGCAAACGCTACCAGGCGCTCGTCCGCGATCCCAAGCTCACGCAGGTGCGCGCGATGCGGTCGAAGCGGGCGTGATCAGAATTTTGGCGCCCGCTTCTCCGCAAACGCCTTGATGCCTTCCTTGATCTCGTCGCCGCGCATGCTGTCGCGATGACGCTGGTCGGCGGCGGGTTCATCTAGCTCGCCGCGGGCGAATTCGTTGATGGCGCGCTTCATGCCGCGCATCGCCTGCGGCGCGTTGCCGGCGAGGATCGCGGCGAGCTTGTCGATCTCTTCGTCCAGAAATTCCACCGCCACCATGGCGGTGAGATAGCCGATCCGCAGCATCTCCGGGGCGCTGATCTTTTGCGCCGTCAGGAACAGCTTCTTCGCATTGTCGGCTCCGAGCCGGGTCACGTAGCGTTTGATGCCGCTCCTGTAATAATGCAGCCCGAGCCGCGCCGCCGGCATGAACATCTCGGCCGTGTCGACACCGATGCGGAAATCGCAGGCAAGCGCGAGATCGGTCGAGCCGCCATAGACGCCGCCGTTGAGCCGGCAGATCGTGGGGACGCCCAAATCCTCCAGCCGGTTGACGACCACCTCGAAGGCCGAGCCCGCGCTCTGTTGTTCGTTGGCGCTGACCGCGCGCTCGGCGACCGAGTTGAGATCATAGCCGGCGGAGAAGGCACGCCCCGTGCCGGTCAGCACGAGCACGTGGATCGCCGGATCGGCCTCGATCCGGTCGAACAGGTTGACGAGCTCGCCGAGATCTTCGGCCTGGAGCCGGTTGAGATGCTTGGGCCGGTTGAGGCGGATGGTGGCGCGCGCGCCGTCAATTTCGAGCACGGGCGGGCTGGCCGCGTCGGCGGTATCCGACATCCTTGTCTCCATTTACCTGTTTTCGAGTGTGCGCCGTTTCGCTTCGGCATCGATGGTCTCGGCGAGATCGGGGTGGCGCGCCATCAGCACGCGGAAGTCGACGAGGTCGAGCACCAGGAGCCGCGACACTTTCGTGGTCGAGACATTCGCGCCGCGCATGTTGTTGCCGAGCAGCGCCATCTCGCCGAAGAACGCGCCGTCGCCGAGTTGCACCTTCTTGCCGGGCAAATCGACCTCGACCTCGCCGGCGGCGATGAAATACATGCAGTCGCCCTGGGTACCCTTGCGGATGATCATGGTGCGCGCCGGCAGCTCCATGGTTCGCAGCATGTGGGTGACGTCGGCAATGGCCGCAGGCCCGAGCGCGGCGAAGAACGGCACCTTGCTGACGGATTCCCAGGTCTTCAGGAAATTGTCGCGGCGGGTTTCGGCCGCGAAGCCAGTCGCCAAAATACCGGTCCAGAGGCCGAATACGCCGAGGCCGGAGATCATCACCAGCGCCGCCACCATGCGGCCGAGCGGCGTCACCGGCACGACGTCGCCATAGCCGGTCGTCGTCAGTGTGACGACGGCCCACCACAGCGCGGCCGGGACGCTGCCAAACGTCTGCGGCTGCACGTCCCGCTCCAGAAAATATTCGGCGACGGAGGCGAGGAAGACCACCATCAGGAAGATCACGAGCACGCTGAGCAGCGGCCCCGATTCCAGCACCAGCACGCGGCGGAGCTGGCGCAGGCCGGGAATACCCGGCACCACCTTCAGGACCCAGAGCACGCTGAGCAGCCAGGCCGTCTTGGGCTCGGCGCCGAGAATCAGCGCGGCCGGCACGGCCAGCGCCCCGACCGCATCGACCAGTCCGGCGGAGGAGGACATGTAGAGCGCCAGGCGCTGCTGCCGCGCCATATGGCGCAGCCGGACCAGCCATTCGAACACGAAATAGATGAGGCAGGCCCACAGCAGGAGATCGACCCAGCGATGCGCTGTCTCATAGGCCGGGCTGACCGTCAGCAGCACCATGCTGAGCACGCCGACGGTCACCGCCACATAGGCCGCCTTGGTCATGTTGCGGCCGGCCGTGGCGGCCACGAACTGGGCCAAAGCGGGAATCATCGGCTTGGACATACGGGACGGCGGCTCGGTCTCGATTTTTGCGGTCCCGGCTGGGACCTCAGTGCCAAAGTGCCCGCCCGGGCGGAGGCCGTCAACGATGGGCGCGGGCGGTCTTGCCGGGCCGGGATAGAGTGACGGAATCCGTCCGTCAAATGGGCTAAATCACAGACAAGCCCTCCGATTGACCCATATATGGGACCCGCGTGGCCGGTGTCTTAGGGCCTTGTGCCCCGGCGAGCCCGTTACTTTCATCTTGAGGTTGGTTGGCCCGATGGATACGTCACATATCGCACAGCACGCAGGAACGGCCGGCGCCCTGTTCGCCTCGGTGTTCGTGGTGGCCACCACCACCATGCGGACGATGATCCCGCTCCGTGTGTTCGGTATCCTCACCAACCTCGTCCTGATCGCCACCGCGATCCCCGGGCACAATTACCTGGTGATCGGCGTGCAGAGCCTGGTGCTCGCCCTGAACGGCTATCGCCTGCACCAGATGCTCCAGCTCATGCGCGACGTCCGCAAGTCGGTTAACTCCGATCTCTCGATGGACTGGCTGAAGCCGTTCATGACCGAGCGCAAGTGCAAGGCGGGCGAGGTGCTGTTCTACAAGGACGAGAAGGCCGAGGACATGGCCTATATCGTCAGCGGCCGTTTCCGCCTGGTCGAATCCGGCATCGATCTGCCGGTTGGCGCCATCGTCGGTGAGCTCGGCATGCTGTCGCCGTCGAACACCCGCACCCAGACGCTGGAATGCATCGAGCCCGGCGTCATCCTCAGCGTCGCATACAACAAGGTCGAGGAGCTCTACGTGCAGAATCCGGCCTTTGGCTTCTACTTCCTGCGGCTCTCCAGCGCCCGCCTGTTCCAGAACCTCAACACGCTGGAGCAGCGGCTTGCGGCCGCGACAGCGGCTGCGCCGAAGCCGGCGTGACGTCTCGCGTCGCCCAAGGAAATTGATCGCGTGTCGAACGATGACGGCATTCTGGCTTCGCTTCGCTATCTCTTCGAGGACCTCATCGGAGAGGAAGACGACACGCCGCCATTGCTGCCCGAGGGCTTGCCGCAGGCTGCGGCAAGTGTTGTCAGCGACGGCGTTCATCTGCTCATCGAATATCAGGGCACGAGCTACGCCCAGCTCTATGTCGACCGGGTCTGCCGCTTCGTCCGCCGCCTTGATGACGACGGCCGCGCGCTGTGCGACATCGCGCGCCTGATGGCGATGCGGATGGCCTACGAGGATCCGATCCGGATCGCGCAGTTGAAGCTGATGGAGCTTGCCGAAGGCAAGCCGGCGTCAGTCGAGGTCAGGAAATTCCGCTTCGACGAGCTGATCCTGGCGCTCCCGGCGATCGCCGGCGAACCGGTGCTTGATGCTCTCGATGCCATCGGGTGGCGCCACCGACGGGTCTCGATCCGTTTCTCGAACGCGAGCCGGACCGGTATCGGGCGTCTCAAGCTCGAAGCCGCGCTCAAACGCTGGCGGCTGTACTCGACCCGCTATGTCGAGGAGCGCGCCTGGGTCGAGCGTTGGCTCCACATGATCTCGCGTGCGCTGGTCAAGCAGCCGAAGGCAGTGCCGGCGATCATCAACAGCGCCAACATGATCACGGGTCATGGCGATCCGTATCGCCATGGGCTCGCCGACTGGCACGCTATCATTGATGGCCTCGCGACCTTCGACGGCACGCTGCCGCTGGGGGACCTCGCGGACGCAATGGCCGACGTACGTGCCGCGGCCGAGCCGGACCGACGGCAGACGGCGCTGAAGCGCGCCATCGCCCAGATCCGGGCGCGGGCGCTCGGGGTGGCTGCTGACGCAGTGCCGAGCTGAGCGGCTATTTGAAGTGGGGCGGCTCGTCGTAGCCGCGGCGACTGCTCAAAAACAGCAGCAGCATCAAGCCGACGCCGACAACCACGGAGAACCCCGCGCCCAGCGCCAGTGCCACATAACCTTCCGTCGGAATCGGCTCGCCCTCGACCGCCATAGCCGAGTAGGCGAAGTATCCAACCGCAACCAGCATTCCCAGCAAGATGATGAGAAGGAGCATACGCATGGTGCGGTCTCCGGTTGTGCCGGGAGCCAACGGTTGCAGGTCGGGAGAGTTCCCGGGCTCGGGGCGGCGAATCACCGGAAACGCCGGTCACCCGCCGTCCTCAAAGCTTCGGGCCAATAGGTCAGGCACTCTGAGCTGTCTTCACCACCACGACGTTGGTGTCGTCATGCGGGGGAGGGGCGGCCTCGCGGGCGGCCTTCTCGACTTCGCCGGCGTGGCGCTTGAGGTAATCGCGGCGCATGCCGATCTCGTCGCGGACGAATTCGTAGCCGAGCTTGAAGGTGTCGAGCCCGTCAGTACTGATGGTGCCGTCGCGCAAGCCTATGACGGCGCCGCGCAAGATGCCCTCCAGCTCGTCCTGGAGGCATTCGATCTGGTCCAGCGAATGGGCGTGTTCGATGCGCTCGCCGATATCGAGAATGGCAGTCGAAAGCTCGCTCGCCTTCTCCGGCGCGATCCGGGTGACCTTGGCGTAGATTCCGGCGAAGATCGAGCCGATGACGCTGAGCGCAGCAGCGCCCAGGTACATCAGATCGCTGTACTTATCCATGAACGACTTGGTGTCGTCGTTGATGTAATCGGCGGCTCCCTGATGCGCCATCACGAAGGCGTCCTTCTCGACGGAGGCCGGCTCGATGTGGGTCGCGAAGCCGCTGTCGAGTCCGAGCGCGGACTTGTTCTCGTAGATGGTGCGCGCGATCTCGCCGGCGGTGGTCGCCGACATCTTGGATTGCGCGACAAGCAGCCACTCGAGCCCGATCGTATCAAGATCGTCGTCAGGGATCTCGGGCGAAGCCGACAGCGTGCCCGCCGTCAGCGTCTCGTCGGAAATCCCAGGGAATTTGCGCGCCAGCGCCTTGGCTTCGTCGATCGCATTCAGCGTGAAGCCGCCGCGTTTGGCGACCTGCTCATAGGCCTTGTCGCGCACCGCCTTGGAGGCATGGACGATGGCGATGACCGCACTGAAACCGCTCGCCGGCGCAAGCAGCTTGTCGAGGGTCGCGCCTTGCGGCGCCATCTGGATCTTCGCGGCGTCGGGACCGTCGGGAATGTCGAGGATATTGCGGACGAAGGCGAGCGAGGCCTCGTTCTCGGCAATGACGGCGACCTTCTTCTTCTTCAACTCGGCGAGCGACTTGATCTTCTTGCTGCCGGGCCCGAGCAGGAGCACGAGATCGTGCTCCAGGATCGCGAGTGTCCGCGCCCGCGGCGGCACTTTGGCGTCGGTGCGCAGGACGGCAAGATCGGCCTGCCTGCGGTCGAACTGCGCGAGCGCCTTGACATTGTCGGTGTTGTTGAGGACCTTGATGCGGAAGCGCGAGGCGTTGTTCTTCAGCACGGTGGCGAGCTTGGCCGCCAACAGTGCCTCGTCGCTGTTGGGAGTGCCGACGGCAAAGGTCAGCGTCTCCGAATTGTGCCACATGGCGCGGCCGGCCCAGACGGTGGCGAGTGACAGCAGTAGGGTCAGCACGACGTACAGCAGGACCTGCTGCTGGTTGGTCTTGATGACTTTGGGACGCCGGGGGGGCGGGAGCTCGGTCGACGAGGTCGGGCCTTCAGCACTCATGGCAGCACTCTGGCCTTATTTTCTGGCTCACGGGCGGCTCGCGGATTTGATCGCGGCGGGCGCCCTGCAATTCCTAAACGCCTGAAAAAAAGAACGATATTCCTCTGCCTGGGGATGATAGCGCTCCGGCAATAGAATGCAAATTCCGCGCCGAAGGTAACCTTACTCGGCGCATCCGCTGCGCTTGGTCCTCCTATCACCGTTTAGCCACAGTTGACGATTTTCCAGTTCCCCCCGGCTGCATTCCGCCGCAGGAGATGTCATAAATCATCGGTCCCGACGATCTGACGGGTCCAAGAAGAAGTTGCGCTGAACGCTCTATTTTTTCTTTTGAAGTCAACGAGGGCGTCAGCTTTGTCGTTTCCACCCATGTCATCGGCGGTTCCGGTCGAAGCGCTCATTGGCTGGATGTTGCTGCTCACCTTCAAGCACATCATCGCCGATTTCGTTCTGCAGACCGCTTGGATGGCGCAAGGCAAGGACCAGAAGCACGGCTGGGCTTTGCCGCTTCTTGTGCATTGCCTGATTCACCTTGCGGTTGCGCTGCCGCTGATCCTCATCGTCGCGCCGAGATTCTGGTTCGTGGCGCTGATCGATTTCGCGATCCACATCACGATCGACCGGGCCAAGGGGCTGGTCTCGGCCAATTTCGGCGTCAACCAGGAGCATCCCTGGTTCTGGACCCTGATCGGCGTCGACCAGGCGCTGCATCATCTCACTGGCTTCGGCCTTTCCATCTTCATGGCCGCCAACTGACGGGTCGGCAGCTCTGGGAGGCTGCTCGACCTTATGGTTCTCGCGGCGATGCGAAGCACCGTCCGCTAACGCGCCGAAGGCGGCGCTCCTCACCATGAGGGTCAACGATCGCGCCACTTGCTGTGACCCTCATCCCGAGGGCCCGACATGGCGGGCGTCTCGAAGGATGGCCGCAATGGCGGTCCCAGCGGCCCCTGATTCGCGTCATAGGCGCAAGGACCCCGGGTGACTACCGCCCAGGGTGGTTAACCTTTCATTAGCGAATTGCGCTGCATCTTCCCACACGAGGGAGAACTGCAATGTTTTCAAGCCGTGACGCCTTTGAAAGCGATTTCTGCCCGGTCCGCGAGGAACTCCTTGGCGAAATGTATCGCGCCAATGAGAGTGGCCTGCCGAGGCTGGTTGAAACTGTTTCCCCAAACGTCCGCGCCATGCTGGCGCTGTTCTGCTATCGCCGCAGCCATCTGCATTCGTTGGCGGTCGCGATCGCAGCCAGCTGTAACGAGCGCGACCTGATCGAAAACGGCGGCCGTGTCGGCTCGACGCTCTACGCGCTGTCGCGCGAAGGCTCGGCCAAAGCGTCGCCATCACTGTCGGGCGGCCGCAAGCCGATCACGCTGTCGACCAAGCCGCTTTCGGTGCTTGCACCGATCGATGACGAACTCGACGACGAGATCAGCGAAGCCGTTCCGGCCTAAGCTACCTCGATCACAGGCAGCCCGAACTTTCGCCGCGCCATCGCGCATTCGGCGTCGCCGGGCATGCAGGTGCGGCACACCTCCGGCCGCACCGCATAGATGCCGCAGGCGGTCTCCTTCCCGATCTCTCCCTGCAACGCCGAACAGCGATCGCCCTCGCAGCGCATGCCGGATTGCCGTTCGTTGACGAGAGCTTCCGGGATCAACGCAAGCTCCTCGTCGCTCTCGATCGAGAAGCGCGGCCAGTTCGCCGAATAGCCGCAGCAGGCGCCGCAACTCTGGCAGCAGCTCGACAGGTCGATCGCGGACGTCTCATTCATCGTCGTCACGTGTCCTTCGGCGGGCCCCAGACCAGGCTCTGCCGCCATTTGGCGCGCAGCACGTCGCGCCGCTCCGGGTATCGTTCGTCGAGATAGGTCGCGTCCACCACGCGGTCGGTGCGGAAGCTGCGGAAGTCGCTGCGCAGCTCGCACCAGGCCGCGAGCAGGCGGACCGCTTCGAGATAGCCAACCGAAATCGGCCAGATCATGCGCTCGCTGGGGCGGCCCTGCTCGTCGCGATAGCGCAGCATGATCTTCTTGCCCTCGTGGATCTGGGTGCGCGTGCGCGCCATGTCCAGGCGGTCCGGCTCCCGGTTCCAGCTCGGCCGCGCGCGGCTTGCCGGCTCCAGAACGAAGGGGCGCAGGCGCTCCGGCACAGTGTCGGCGATCTTGGCCATCAAGTCTTCGGCCGCGCGTGCCAGCGTGGAATCGGCATGGCCGGCGACCCACTGCGCGCCCAGCACCGCCGCCTCGATCTCGTCGGGTGTCAGCATCAGGGGCGGCAGGTCAAAACCTTTTTCCAGGATGTAGCCCATGCCGGCTTCGCCGCGGATCGGCACGCGCTGGCCCATCAGCGTCGCGATGTCGCGATAGATGGTGCGCTTCGAGGTCTCCAGCTCGGCCGCGATCGCATCCGCCGTCAACGGCTTACGCGTGCGTCTCAGCACCTGGATGATCTGAAACAGCCGGTCGGCGCGTCTCATGACAATTCTCTCATCGATGATCGATTCAAAAAGCGGCGCGCGGATGCTGACAGGATGTTGTCAGCAGGGGAGTTCTATACCGGGACAACACATCGACTGAAGAGGATTTGTCCATGATCATTCCAACCCATTTCGGCCCGGCCGGTCCGCTGTGGCAGGCCCAGGCTTTTAACGTCCAGGCGTGGCAGGCCTGGGCGTTCAGCCGTCTCGTGTCCCTCGATCTCATGGCCGTCGACCTCCGCCTGGTACTCGTGAGTGTGGTGACGCGCTCGCTGATGCAGGCCGCGGACGCGCTGGTCCGCCATGTCATGAGCCGCGCCTGGCGAGGGGCCCGTTTCGCAGAAGATATCACGACTGCTGCCACCATGGTGGCAGCAGCCGGCAGTTAGGTTCCGTCAACTCTTTCGGTGGTTCAGGAGAGCTCACATGATCACGCTTTACGGCTTTGGCACGGGCTTTGGCCTGCCGGAAATCAGCCCCTTCGTCACCAAGACGGAGGTGCAGCTCAGGATGGCGGGGCTGCCCTACCGGAAGGAGCGTGCGATGCCGCCGGCTTCGCCAAAGGGGCAGCTGCCGTTCATCGACGATAGCGGCGAGGCGGTGGCCGATTCCACCTTCATCCGCGCCCATATCGAGCGCCGCTACGGCTTCGATTTCGACGCCGGCCTCAGTTTGCAGGAGCGTGCGCAGGCCTGGGCGTTCGAGCGCATGATCGAGCATCACGTCTATTGGTCGCTGGTCGGCGCGCGCTGGGTCGACGCCGTCAACTTCGCCAAGGGGCCTGCGCATTTCTTCGATGGCGCGCCGGAGCACAATCGCGAGAAGCTGCGCGAGTACGCGCAATTCCGTGTCGCCGAGAACTATCTGCTGTCCGGCCTCGGCCGTCACGCGCCCGATGACGACGTCGATCTCGCGGTGCGCTCGCTGTTCGCGCTGTCGGTGCAGCTTGGCGACAAGTCCTATTTGATGGGTAACAAGCCCAGCGGTGTCGATGCGACCGCGTTCGGCGCGCTCGCCGGAATTCTGACGCCGTTCTTCGAATCCCGCCTGCGCGAGCGCGCCGAGGGATTTCCGAACCTCACCGCCTATGTCGACCGGATGATGGACACATACTATCCGGAGTTCGCCTGGACGCCGCTGCGGCAGGCGGCCTAGCGTTCGGCGCGTCCACGGGCTCGGTGCACCTCTCCCGCTTGCGGGAGAGGTCGACGCGCTCGCAGAGCGCGGCGGGTGAGGGCTCTCTCCGCTGGGGGACTTCCTCTGAAGGCCCGGACAATCCCAACGAGGCGGCACCCTCACCCCAGCCCTCTCCCGCAAGCGGGAGAGGGGGCGCAGCAACACCGCAGACGCAGTTCGTTATCAATTTGGAAAAGAGAAGAGCCGGCCCATTGGGCCGGCTCTCGCCGCCTCAAACTGTCGCCGCGCTTACTTCGCGAGCGTGTACTTGCCGTCCTTCACCGTGAGCAGGATGCGCGAGCGGTCGTCGAGGCCATAGCGGTCCTTTTCGGTGAAGTTGTAGACGCCCTGGCTCGCGGCGATTTCCCGCTCCGAGAGCAGCGCCTGACGGATTGCCTCGCGGAATTCCGGCGTGCCGGGCTTGGCCGTCTTCAGGGCCACCGGAATGACGCGCTTCAGGATCTCGAAGGCATCGTAGGAGTGGCCGGCGAACTGGCTGCGGCTGTTCGGGCCGTATTTGCCCTCATAAGCCGTGTTCAGCGCCATGCCCGGCTTCTTGGTGAGGGCACTGTCGGGCTGGTCCTCGGGATCCATCACCGGGCCGGAGGCCATCAGCACGCCTTCCGCAGCCTTGCCGGCGATGCGGATGAAATCCATGCTGGCCGCGCCGTGGGTCTGGTAGATCAGGCCCTGATAGCCGCGCTCGCGCAGCTCGGTCTGCGGCAGCGCGGCCGCGGTGCCGGAGGCGCCGACCAGGATCGCATCAGGATTGGCGGCGACGAGCTTCAGCACCTGTCCGGTCACCGACGTGTCGGGACGCGCGAAACGCTCCTCGTCAGCAATGGTCAGGCCCATCGGCACGCCCTGGGCCTTGAGATCGTTGAACCAGAGGTCGCCGTAGGAGTCGGAATAGCCGATATAGCCGACCGTCTTCACGTTGTGGGCCTTCATGTGCTCGTAGAGCACCTTGCCCATGATCGGTATCGGCTGCGGCATCGCCACCGACCATTTGGCCCGTTCCGGCGTGATCGGGAACGGGGAGAGGCCGAAATGCGGAATGCCGGCTTCGTTGGCGACGTTGGAGACCGCAATCGTCGGCGGTGTTATCGCCGAACCCATGATGACGTCGGCCTTGGATTCCGTCACGAAGCGGCGGGCGTTGGTGGTCGCAGTGGTCGGGTCGCCGCCGTCATCGAGCACGATCACCTTCAGCGGCACGCCGCCGATTTCCTTCGGCACGAATTCCAGCGCGTTGCGCTCGGGAATGCCCAGCGCAGCGCCCGGGCCGGTCGTGGTGGTGGTGATGCCGATGGTGATTTCGTTGGTCTGGGCCAGCGCGGGCAGGGCCGGCAAGGCAAGCGAAGCCGCCGCAATCGCGGCGGTCAGGTAAAGCCGTTTCATTCATTCCTCCCTTTGGGTGTTTCTTTGAAAGCAGATATCGGGGGGTAATTCAGCCCCCTCTTTTGGTGATGCGGCGATTTAGCTCCAGAATCTAATTCCCCACCAATTTCGCCACCATTTCGGGCGGGAAGGGTGCCGATTTCAGCTTGTCCGGATTGGCCGGGTCGCGGCCGACCAGGACGCGGGTTTCGAACGCCTCGATGGCGAGATCTTCGCCCTTGTAGACATTGTGCTTCACCTCGAAGCTCGAGCGCTTGATGCTCTCGATCCTGGTTTCGATGGTGATCCAGTCGCCATGGGTCGAGGGGATGTAGAATTTCGCCCGTGTGTCGACCATGGGGATGCCGACCAGGCCGTATTTGTGGACCAGGTCCTGCTTCGAGAAGCCGGCTGTCTCGAACAGGACCGAGGTCGAATCGTCGAACATGCCGAAATAGCGCGGGTAGTAGACGATGTTGGCGGGGTCGCAATCGCCCCACTGAATCTGGACGTCGCGCCGGTTCACGAACATGCGTTATGTATCCATTAGCGCTGTGCCACACCTCTCCCGGAGGGAGAGGTCGAATTGCGAAAGCAATTCGGGTGAGGGATTAAGGTCCCTCGATAGAGCCGAGCGCCTCATCCGGCGCTCCGCGCCGACCTCTCCCCAAGGGAGAGGTAAGGTCGAAATCGCGGCCGCAGATCGAGTCATTCGGCTCACTTCGGCGCCATGCGCAGCGAGCCGTCGAGCCGGACCACTTCGCCGTTCAGATAGGAATTCTCGACCATGTGCAGCGCAAGTGCCGCGAACTCGTCGGCGTGACCGAGCCGGCGCGGGAAGGGAATCGCGGCGGCGAGAGAATCCTGGGCTTCCTGCGGCAGGTTGGCCAGCAGCGGGGTGAGGAACAGGCCGGGCGCAATCGTCAGCACGCGAACACCGAACTGCGCCAGCTCGCGCGCGATCGGCAGCGTCATGCCGACGATGCCGCCCTTCGAGGCCGAATAGGCCGACTGGCCGATCTGGCCGTCATAGGCGGCAACGGAGGCCGTGTTGATGATGACGCCGCGTTCGCCGGTCGCCTGCGGCTCGAGCTTGGACATCTCGGTCGCGGCGAGGCGCAGCATGTTGAAGGTGCCGATCAGATTGACCTTGATCACCTTGTCGAAATCGGCAAGCGCCATCGGCCCGTCGCGACCGACGACGCGCTTGGCAACGCCGATGCCGGCGCAATTGACCAGCACGCGGGCCGGGCCATGGGCCTTGGTCGCCTGCGCGATCGCGGCTTCAGCGGAGGCGGCATCGGAGACGTCGCAGGTCACCGCCACGCCCTTGATCTCGGCGGCAACGGTCTCGGCGAGCTTGGCATTGAGATCGCAAACCGCAACCTTGGCGCCCTGCGCCGCGAGCTTTCGCGCGGTCGCGGCGCCCAGTCCCGATGCACCGCCCGTGACAATCGCGGCCTGATCCTTCAACAACATGGCGTTCTCCTTATGATTTCTTACCCGACCGATATCACACGGTCCGATGGATTGGCAGCGTAGAGCTCCTCGATCAATGCTGTGCGATGCTCCAGCACCGCGCGCTGGTTGATCGAGCCCTTGTCGGTGACCTCGCCCTTGTCGATCGAGAGCGGCGTGTCCATGAGGATCGCGCGCGTGATCCGCGTCGAGGATCCCGTGGCCGAGGCCAGGAAGTGCGTCAGTCGCTCGCGGAAAGCCTCGCGAACCAGCCGGTCGCGGGCGGTGACGGCGAGATTGTCGGCCGGCAGTGTCGGATTGATCAGGCGGCAGCCGTCGAGATCGAGCAAGACCAGCGCGGAGACCTCGTCGCGATTGATGCCGGCGATCACGACGTCGCGCACCAGCGGTGCACACGCCGCGACGAAGCGCGCGCGTAAGGGGCCGACGCTGACCCAGGTGCCGCTCGCGAGCTTGAAATCCTCACCGATGCGACCGTCGAAATCGAAGCCGGCATCGAGATCGTTGGGGTCGGCCGGCTTGAGTGCATCGCCAAGCTTGTAAAAGCCTTCCTCGTCGAAAGATTTTGCGGTGATCTCGGGCTGGCGCCAGTAACCGGGCATCACGTTCGGTCCCTTGCAGCGCACTTCCAACTTGCCGTTGTTCGGCACCAGCTTGGCGTCATTGCCGGAGACCGGCAGGCCGACATGGCCGGACCGGCTGGTGCGCGGATTGACCGACATGAAGAACGGCGCGGTCTCGGTAGCGCCGAGGCCGGTCAGCATCGGCACGCGATAGCCCTTCTCCTTCACCGCGAGTTCGTCGAGGCTGTTCCATACGAAAGGCGAGAGTGCTGCGCCGGAGAAGAACATCGCGTGCAGCCGGTCGAAGAATTTTGCGCGCAGGCCCTGGTCGTCGCGCAGATAAGGTAGCAGCGACTCGTAGCCCTTGGGGACGTTGAAATAGACGGTCGGCGAAATCTCCTGGAGATTGCGCACGGTCTCCTCGATGCCGCCGGGCATCGGCTTGCCGGCGTCGAGATACATCGAGCCGCCATTGTAGAGCGTCAGCCCGATATTGTGGTTGCCGCCAAAGGTGTGATTCCAGGGCAGCCAGTCGATGATGACCGGCGGCTCATCCTTGAGGAAGGCGAGCGTCTCGCGCAGCATCACCTGGTTGGCGCAGATCATGCGCTGCGTGTTGACAACGGCCTTGGGGTTTCCGGTCGAGCCCGAGGTCAGCAGGAACTTTGCGATTGTATCGGGGCCGATTTTGCCGTGCACCTCATCGAGATCGCCGCGGACCGGCGTCGCCATCAGGTCGGCGAGCCGCATGACGTCGCGACCCGGCACGCTGCCGTAGGATGCGGCGATCTCGGTGCCGAGCGAGACGTTGGCAGCAAGCGCGTCCGCGAACTTGTCGGCGTCCTCGGCGAAGACCAGGCCGGGCGTCAGCAATTTCATCAAGTAAGAGAGCTTGCCGTAGTCCTTCGACACCAGCGAATAGGCCGGCGACACAGGGCAGAACGGGATGCCGGCATGGAATGCACCGAAGGCCAGCAGCGCATGGTCGATCGAATTGCCGGAGAGGATGACGACCGGCCGCTCGGCCGAGAGGCCACGCTGAATCAGCGCGGAAGCAATGTGCCGGCTCGCGGTGAGCAGCTCGGCATAGGTGATCTTGCGCCAGCCGCGGCCGCCTTCGCGTTCCGCCATGAAGACGCGGTCCGGCGTCGTCTTCGCCCAGTGATGCAGGCGGTCGGTGATGCGGACGGGATAGTCGCCGAGCGGCTGCTTCGGCCTGAGGTAAATCGTGCCGTCGTCGCGCCGATCGATGTTGATGGCGGGATCGCCGAACGAGATCGGCCGCAGCGGAAAATTGCTCACGCCGCGCTCTGTGCTGGAAGAGGACGGCTGTGCGCTCATGATTTCGGCTTCACCTTGGCGGTCTTGTGCTCGAGGAATTCGCGGATCCTGCGCTTTGCTTCCTTGTCGCTCTGCGCGACCGTCGCCATCAGCGATTCCATCAGCAGGCCGGTCTGCGGATTGGCCTCCGCGATCATCGGCAGCGCCTGGAGCACGGCAAAATTCGTCAGCGGCGCGTTGGAGGCGATCTTGGTCGCGAGCTCCAGCGCCTTGGCGAGGCCGTTGCCGGCGTCCGTCACATATTGCGCAAAGCCGTAAGATGCACCTTCGGTCGCGGAATAGACCCGCCCCGTCAGCATCATGTCCATCATCCGCGCCACGCCGATCAACCGCGGCAGCCGCACAGAGCCGCCGCCGCCGACGAAGATGCCGCGCTGTCCCTCGGGCAGGGCGAAATAGGTCGAGGGTTCGGCGACGCGGATATGCGCGGCGCAGGCCAGCTCCAGCCCGCCGCCGATCACGGCGCCCTTGAGCGCTGCGATCACCGGCACGCGGCTATACTGGATGCGGTCGAACACCCGGTGCCACATCTGCGAATGCAGCAGGCCTCCGGTCGCGTCATGATCCTGGAGTTCGGAGAGGTCGAGGCCGGAGGAGAAATGGTCGCCGATGCCATGGATGACGACGGCGCCAATGTCCTCGGGCAGGGACGCAAAGCATTCGCCGATCTCCAGGATGATGCCGTCGTTGAGCGCATTGCGCTTGGCCGGCCGGTTCAGACCCACGGTCAGAACCCGGTCCTCCCGCTCAATCTTGAGCAGCCCTGCTGCACCCGCGTCAGCGGTCTCGGCGTTTCCCTGTGTCATTTGCGTCCTTGTCAGAATAGTTATGTTGTATAACGAATTCGGGAGGAGTCAATAAGCGGTCGCGGCGCGTAAGGGCTTCCTCCGGCCCAGGAGACATCAGGCAATTTGGACGCGGTATCGAGCAAAACGCGCGGAAGGGTCTCAGGCGGCGTCGGTAATCAGCTTCTTCGCAGCCTGAGCAAGCAGGCCCGATCGCGTGTATCCGTGGGCCTCGGCATATTTGTCGATTTGCTCCAGGACATCGCCGGGCAAGGTGACGTTGACGCGGACGATCTTTGGCTGCTCGTCCTTCACCGATACCAGAATCGCGACGCCCGAGCGGTTCTCGGGATCCGACATGATCTCTTCGAGCGACGAAGGCTCTGGAATTTCTTCTCCGTCTTCCGCCATGCCTTCGAGGTGAAATGCGAGCGCTTCCTCAGCCATGTCCCGCGCCTCGTCGAGCGTGGTTCCCGCGGTCACGACGCCCGGAAGATCGGGAAACGACACGCCGAAATCGCTGTCGGCATCCTTATGGATCAAACCGATGTAATGATGCATGGCGCTCACGTCAGCTTCAGGCCGGATTGCCTTTCAATACTTCTCAATGTCCCGAGCGGGACGTCCCGCTTCGGATGAGGGACGGTCACGCGGCCCTGTTTCGTCGGGTGCTTGAACTGAACGTGGCTGCCTTTTTGAGCCACTTGGACCCAGCCATCCCTTTGAAGGGCCGAGACAATCTCTCGACTATTCATGGTGTGTATTTATACACACTGGGCGCGCATTTGTCAATGAGGGGCTCACACCACCTGATGCACGTCGATCACCACGCAGTCGGCATGCCGCGCGGCTGAGCCGACGAAAATATGCTCCATCAGCCATCGATATTTTTCGTGACCCGTCTCGAACCGCGGCGCGGTGCGGAAGTAGATCAGTTTCGGATCGACCGGCTCGCCGCGTTTGAGCTTTTGCAGCAGCTCGACCGGGCCGAAGCGCATGCCTTTGTTTTCGACATAGACGGTGGCGCCGTCGTCGGTCTCGAAAGCGTATCTGGCTTCGAGATCGATCAGCTCGTTGGGACGGATGGTCTGGAAGTCCGCGCCGAACGGCAGCACCTTGCCGCTGATTGCGCCGTTCACCTCGCCGCCAACGATCGGAATGATGCGGCGGACGCCGATGCCAGTCTCGCCGGCGCTGATGACGTCGCCGATCTTCGCGGTGATGGTGAAGACGTACTTTGTCTCAAGAGCCGGTGTGCTCATCGCTTCACCTTTCAATGCGCCATCATCCGCGTCGGGAGCCAGGTCGCCAGCAGTGGGAAGGCGATCAGGATCACCAGCCGCACCAGGTCGGTTGCCACGAACGGGATCACGCCCTTGAAGATGGTGGAGAAGGAGACGTCCTTCACCACGCTCTTGATGACGAAGACGTTCATGCCGACCGGCGGATGGATCAGGCCGAGCTCGACCGTCATCACGATGATGACGCCGAACCAGATCGGATCGAATCCGAGATGCGTGATGACCGGGAAGATGATCGGCACGGTGAGGATGATCATCGCCATGGCGTCCATCAGGCAGCCGAGCACGAGATACATCACCATGATCAGCGCTAGCACGCCGTAGCTGCCCAGGCCGAGGCCGGTGAGGAATTCCGTCACCTTCTGTGGCGTCTGCGTCACCGTGAGGAAGTAGCCGAAGATCAGCGCGCCGATCAGCACGGTGAAAACGGCCGCCGCGGTGCGCGTTGCCTGGAGCAGCGACGCAAAAATCTTCTCGCGGTCGAGCCGGCCCGTCACCACGCCGATGATGAAGGCGCCGGTGGCGCCGACGCCGCCGGCCTCGGTCGGGGTGAAGCGAGGCAGGAAGGGCAGGCCGTAGAGGCCACCGATGACGAAGACGAACAGCAGCACCGGCGCCCAGATGTCCTTCAAGCCCGCGAAGCGCTCGCGCCACGGCAGCACCTTGCCCTTGGGCAGGAAGTCGGGGCGGAAATAGCCAATCAGGAAGATCGTGATCATGTACATGGTCATCGCCAGCAGGCCCGGGATGATGCCGGCGATGAAGAGCTTTCCGATGTCCTGCTCGGTGATGATGCCGTAGACCGCAAGTACGGTGGAGGGCGGCAGCATTGCACCCAGCGTGCCGCCGGCCGCGATCACGCCGGTGGCAAAGGATTGCGGATAGCCGAAGCGGCGCATCTCGGGGTAGGCGACGGCGGAGAAGGTCGCTGCGGTCGCGACGGAAGAGCCGCAGATCGCGGCGAAGCCGCCGCAGGCGCCGATGGTGGCGATGCCGAGCCCGCCGCGCAAATGCCCGACAAAGCCGTTGGCGGCGCGGAACAGCTCGCGGCTCATCCCGGAATTGCTGACGAAGGAGCCCATCAGCAGGAACATCGGGATGACGCCAAAGGTGTAGTCGGTGACCGTGCGCATCGAGGTCTGGCCGACCAGTTTCAGCGCAGGCGTCGCGCCGACGAGATAGGTGAAACCGGAGACGCCGACGAGGCCCATGGCCATGCCGACGGGCACGCGCAGCAGCATCAGGGCGAACAGGGAAACGAAGCCGAGAACGGCGACGGCATCGGTGCTCATGATTACTCCGTCGCCTTCAGCTTGGGGTCGTGCATCTCTTCGGGATGGAAGATCAGCCGGTAAGTGCGGATCGCGATCAGCAGCACTGCGGAAACATCGCCGATCCAGGCGATCGCGAAAAACGGCCAGGTCGGCATGTGCATGTCGAAGGTCTGGACGTTGTCGTTGTAGGTGCCACGCACCTTGTCGAAGAGCGTCCAGGTCTGCACGGTGACGACGAACAGCAGCACGAGCGTCGCGAACACGTCGATCCAGCGCTGATAGCGCGGCCCGACATTGGCCCAGACCAAGTCTACCGTGATGTGGGTGCCGCGATAGGATGTCGCGGCGATGCCCCAGAAGATCAGGATGCCGAGCAGCATGCGGCCGATGTCGAAAGAGTCGGGGATCGCATAGTTCAGCGTGTTGCGTAGCAGCACGGACAGGAAGATGTCGAGTGCGACGATGCCGACGAAGCCGGCCGCGATCCATTCGATCGCATCGATAAAGCGATCCATCCAGGCGCGCTTCATGGGAGTTTCCTGCGTGATATCATTGATCGATCCTGGTCCCCGCCGCGCACTTCGCCTGTCCCTGCGTGAGGGGAGAGGCCGGAATGCGCGCGCAAGCGCGGATTCCGGGTGAGGGGGACTCTCCTCGAGCCCACCTGTCACCATCTTTGTGGAAGCGGCCCCTCACCCCAACCCTCACAGCGCGAGCGAAGCTCGTCGCGCCCTCGTAAGAACGGGGCGAGGGGGAAGAGGAGCCCGCCGCGGCGGCATCGCGTCACTCCGCCAGCGCGTTGTACTTCTTCAGCGATGCCTTCAGATCCGCGAGCGCGGCATCCGGATCGGCGCCGGCCTTCTTGGCGCCGTCGGCCCAGGTCTTGACCAGCGGCTCGGCGGCCTTCTTCCAGGCGGCGGTCTGGTCCGGTGTCAGCTTGTAGACCTCGTGGCCTTCTTCCGCCTTCACCTTGTCGACGCCGGCGTCCTCGAACTTGCCCCAGTGCTCGCCGACCACGCCCGCCATTTCGGTCGAGCAGTTCTTGTCGATCGCGGCCTTCTGCTTGTCGGACATCGCATTGTACTTGTCCTTATTCATGACGAACACGAAGGTCGTGGTGTAGAGCGGCGCCTCCATGTGGTATTTGGTCACCTTGTCGATGCCGAACAGCACCAGCGAGCCCCAGGGGAAGGTGACGGCGTCGGCGACGCCGCGCTCGATGATGTCGCGCACTTCAGGTGCGGACGACTGCACGTTGGTGCCGCCGAGCGAGGTGACGAAATTCGCCATGGTGGCGTGAGCGGGACGGATCTTCAGCCCCTTCACGTCCTCCGGCATCACGATCTTCTTGGTGCGGGAGTGGAAGGAGGAGGGCGAGTGGACGAAGGCGAGACAGTATTTGACGTCCTTCATCTCCTTCTCGGCATATTTGCGATACCATGCGTCCAGCCCCATCGAGCCTCCCTTGGCGTCCGAGATCAGAAACGGCAATTCGCCGGCACCGATGATCGGGAAGCGGCCGGGCTGATAGCCGGGATTGACATAGGTGACGTCCGCGATGCCGTCGCGCGCCATGTCGTAATGGTCGAACGCCTTGCCGAGCTGCTGGGACGGAAACACCTTGCCCTTGATGGTGCCGCCGGAATCCTTCTCCACCGCGGCCGCCCAGTCTTCCAGCGACTTTTGCAGCGGATGCGAGGCCGGCACCCAGTGCGAGATCTTCAAATCGAAGGTCTTGTCCTGCGCGAACGCAGGGCTCACGCTTGCTGCCAGCAGCAAAGCCAGACAGGCTTTTCTCATCACGCGTCTCTCCCTCTTTTCAACGGCGGGCTTCGATGGCCCGGTCTCGTTATTTAACATGTTATCTAATTGGCCGGCGGGTTCAAGCCGGAACTGGCGCGTCATCTACGTCAGCCATGTTGCATGGATTTGTCGCGCGGCGACCAGCACTCCCCTTTTGCCCAACCGTTATATGATATAATTATCCTGCACGGACCAACGCGACAAGCGAGCCGCGACGCACCCTACAGGATCGGGAGGAGCAAGTATTGCGGACAAAAGTCGCAATCATCGGGGCCGGGCCGGCTGGATTGTTGCTTGGGCAACTGCTGCACAGATACGGCATCGACAACCTCATTCTGGAGCGGCAGAGCCCGGATTACGTGCTCGGGCGCATCCGCGCCGGCCTCCTGGAGGAAGGAACCGTCGCGCTGCTCGACCAGGTCGGCGCCGGTGCGCGGGCGCACGCCGAAGGCCTGCTGCATGAGGGCATCGAGCTCGCTTTTTCCGGCCGCCGTCACCGTATCGACATGAAGGCTGCGACCGGCAAGACGGTCATGATCTACGGCCAGACCGAGGTCACGCTCGACCTGATGAATGCGCGCGCCGCCGCCGGCCTCACCACGGTTTACGAAGCCAATGACGTGCAGCTGCATGATTTCGATAGTGGTCACCCGCGCGTAACCTGGGTCAAGGACGGCGTCACCCACGAGATCGATTGCGACTTCATCGCCGGCTGCGACGGCTTTCACGGCGTCAGCCGCGCCAGCGTCCCGTCCTCGGCGATCGAGGAGTTCGAGCGGGTCTATCCGTTCGGCTGGCTTGGCATCTTGTCCGAGACGCCGCCGGTCAGCCACGAACTGATCTATTCCAACCACGCCCGCGGCTTTGCGCTCTGCACCATGCGCTCGATGAAGCGCAGCCGGCATTATGTGCAGTGCTCGCTCGACGACCATGTCGACCAATGGCCGGATGACCGCTTCTGGGACGAGCTGAAGCGCAGGCTCGACCAGGAGGCGGCCGACGGCCTCATCACCGGGCCTTCGATAGAGAAGAGTATCGCACCGCTCCGCAGCTTCGTCGCCGAGCCGATGCGCTTTGGCAAGATGTTCCTGTGCGGCGATGCCGCCCACATCGTGCCGCCGACCGGTGCCAAGGGGCTGAACCTGGCTGCCAGCGATGCGCATTATCTCGCAAGCGCGTTCCGCGAATTCTACGATGAGAAATCCAGCGCCGGGATCGATGCCTATTCCGCCAAGGCGCTCGCACGCGTCTGGAAGGCCGTGCGCTTCTCCTGGTGGATGACCTCGATGCTGCACAAATTCCCCGATACCGGCACCATCGGCGCCCGTATCCAGCTCGCCGAGCTCGACTACGTCACGCAGTCGCAGGCCGCGATGACGTCGCTGTCGGAGAATTACGTGGGGCTGCCGTTTTGACAACAGCTGTCATGCCCCGCGAAGGCGGGGCACCCAGTACGCCGTATCACGTCACCGTCTCTGGAATACTGGATCGCCCGCCCCACTGCGCAATTGCGCACAAGGCGGGCGATGACAGTTATTGTGACGTGCCGCAGTTCATTTCAAACACCCCGCGCAAATTCCGTTTAAAACTTTGTAGGCGGTGAAACTGTCATCGACATCGCGTTCAATGGCGGCAATCCGGCCAGCGACGCGAGATGCACATGACCAGCCCCGACATTCCTGACGGCTTCGAGCCGCACTTCCGCAAGAGCCCTTTCACCGATCCCTGGGAGCCGCTCTATTCCAAGCGCACCGAGAAAGCCGTGGTCGTCGGACTGCGTCTTGGAAAGCCGCACACCAATGCGCGCGGGTTGATCCATGGCGGGCTCATCGCAGCGCTCGCGGACAACGCCATGGGTTATAGTTGCGCGCAGGCGACAGGGTGGACGACGACCTTCGTGACGATCTCGCTGGCGGTCGATTTCGTCGGCACCGCCGAGATCGGCCAATGGCTCGCGGTCGAGAGCGACGTGATCAAGGCCGGCAGCACGATCTGCTTCGCGCAGAGCCTGATCAAGGCGGACGACACCGTGATTGCGCGGGCGAGCGGGACCTTTCGGGTGGTGCCGAAGAAGAGGTGACGTCTCCGTGCCCCGGACGCAGCGCAGCGCTTCTTCGGCGGTGCGCTGCAGAGCCGGGGCCTACCCACACGAACGGAGCCCAGCCGCCTTCTGGGTCCCGGCTCTGCGCCGCTCCGCGGCGCGTCCGGGACACGAGACCTCACCCAAACCTCCAATCCGTCGTCTCCACCACGAGATCGATGAACGCCCGCACCTTGGCCGAGAGCAGGCGCGAGGTCGGGTAGACGATATGGATCGGCAGCGCCGGCTGCTCATATTTCGCCAGCACGATTCTGAGCCGCCCGCGCTTCAACCCCTGGGCGGCCTGATAGGCCAGCACGCGCGTCACGCCGCCACCGGCTTCAGCATATTGCAGCGCTGCGTCGGCGCTGTTGCTGATGAAGCGGGGAGAGGGCGCGATCTCGATATCGCGGCCGTCGCGCACGAAGCGCCATTCGGTCGCGGGGCCAAACTGGATGGTCTGGTGCTCCAGCAGTGCCTCCGGCGTCTTCGGCTCGCCATGGCGCTTGAGATAGCCGGGCGTCGCCACCACGATCCGCCGCATCTCGCCGACCTGGCGTGCGACCAGCGAGGAGTCGGCGAGATGGCCGATACGCACTGCGGCGTCGACAGCGTCTTCCACGAGATTGACGAGATGGTCCGACAGCCGCAATTCTCCGGCGACCTCAGGATAACGCTTGAGATAGGCGGTCATGACGGGACCGACATGCAGCCGGCCGAAGCCGACCGGCGCCGACACCACCAGCCGCCCGCTCGGCCGGTTGCGCTCCTCGCGTGCGGAGCCGTCGGCCTCCTCGACATCGGCGAGGATGCGCCGGGCGCGCTCCAGATAGCGCGTACCGACGTCGGTCAACGCCACCTGCCGCGTGGTCCGTTGCAGCAGCCGCGCGCCGAGATGCTCCTCCAGCGCCGCGATCAGCCGCGTCACCGCCGAGGGCGACAGCCGCAGCTTGCGCGCCGCCGGCGCAAAGCCGCGCAAATCGGCGACGGTGACGAAGACGTTCATGGCGTCGAGGCGGTCCATGGCATTATTGCATATATCGCAATGATGAAGTGTCAAGCTGGATGATTGTTTTAGTAGCTGGGAGGTCCATCTTGACGACTGAAAGACGCAGATGTGCGCAGGAATTCCAGGAGATGTTCCGATGACCGTAGCAGCCCGGACCTATGCCAGCGACGTGGCCTTCACGCCCGCGGTGAAGGAGATCCAGACCCGCAAGGGCTCGCGAGAGGCCTATGCCCGTGCCGAGCAGCACGGCTGGCGTACCGAGGTCGACGAGAAACTGGCCGGGTTCCTCGCTGATGCCAACAGCTTCTATTTCGCGACCGCCTCGGCCGACGGCCAGCCCTACATCCAGCACCGCGGCGGCCCGAATGGGTTTCTGAAGGTGTTGGACAAGCAGACGCTCGCCTTCGCCGACTACGCCGGCAACCAGCAATTCCTCACCCAGGGCAACCTCTCGGAAAACTCCAAGGCCTATATCTTCCTCATGGACTACGCCCATCGCCGCCGGGTGAAAATCTGGGGCGAGGCGAGCGTGGTTGAGGACGACGATGCGCTGACGCAGTCCTTGATGCCGAGGGGCTACCGCGCGCGGCCCGAGCAGGTGATCGTGTTCAAGATCGCCGCCTGGGATACCAACTGCCCGCAGCACATTCCGCAGAAGTTCGACGCCGCGGATGTCGCGGCGGCGCTAGCGTCAAGGGACCAGCGGATTGCGGAGCTGGAGGCGGAGCTTGCGGCGCTGAAGGGGCAGGCGACGGGAGAAGCAAGCTAATCGTCCACATCGTCCTGCGTACGGCCGAACAGGTGCACGATGCCGGGCGTTGCGATCGTCACGAATACGAAGCGCGAGAGGTGATGGGCGCCGACGAAGATCGGGTCGATGTGCAGCGTCAGCGCCAGCGCCAGCATGGCGTCCATTGCGCCTGGCGCAAAGGCGACCACGACGTCGGAGAATTTCACCTGCGTCGTGAGCGCCACAATGCCGACGAAGATGGCGGAAACAGCGATGGCCACCCCGAACGAGCCCAGCGCCGCGTTGATGTGGCCGGCCAGCGTCTTGAATCGCATCCGGGCAAAGCGGCTGCCGATCAGCGCGCCGATCCCGACCAGCGCCACGCCACGCACCCAGCCCGGCAGGCCGCCCTCGACCCAGCCCGCGCCGTGCAGCACGCTGGAGGCGATCATCGCGCCGAACATCCAGCTCGCCGGAAATTTGATCAGCCGCAACAAAAGCGATGCCGCCAGCGAGGCGGCAACCAGCTCGACCAGGTCGAGCGGCGAGGCGATCGCCGTCGTCAGCGACGGCGCGACGGACGGCGCCACCCCCGCGATTGCCAGCACCATCGGCAGCGCCGCCGTCAGGATGATCACGCGCATGGTTTGCACCACCGCGATGCCCGGCAGGTCGGCGCCGCGCTCGACCGCCAGGATCGTGATCTGGGACAGCGCGCCGGGGCTGCCGGCGAGGAATGCCGAGGTACGATCCCAGCCATGGACGCGCTGGAGGTAATAGCTCGAGCCGAAGGTCGAGCAGAACGTCGCCAGCGCCAATAGCCCGATGGTCAGCGGATAGGCACTGACCTGCTGGATCAGATGGCGCGAGACGACGGAGCCCAGCGAAATGCCGAGCAACACCAGCACGGTCTGGGTCAGGAGCGGCGGCACCGAGAGCTGGCGTCCGGCGATCGCCGCTGCACCGACCGCGATCATCGAGCCCGAAATCAGCCCACCTGGAAGGCCGGCAGCCAGAAACGCCAGGCCGCCGGCCGCGCCGATGACCAGCGTCTCAACCGTGCTCAAGACCCTGGCGCGGCTCGGCCATTCGAACGGAAGGGAGGCGGTGATTTGCTTCACACCACCTTATCGCAAATCGGCGAGGGGCGCACAATTGCGGCTATGTCATGCCGCAATGCGTGCGCCTCCTGCCGATGCGCCGGGGAGGATTGTGACGGATTTACTTCTTGTCGGCGGCGGCCGGTGCGGCCATGCCAGCCTTGGCGGTCTTGATGCAGTCCGAGCGGAATTTCTTGCGCTCCTTGCCGTGCAGACCCTTGGCGTCGGCCTGCTTGGAGCACTCGAGCGATTCGGCCGAATGCTCCTTCGGCGCCTTCTTGTCGGTGGTGGCAGCTGCGTCCGTCTTGGCGGCCGGCGCGGCGGTCTGTGCGAAGGCGGTGCCGGTCGCGAGCAGGGAGGCGAGGGCGACGACGGCGAGGCGCGAAGCGAGGGTCATGGCGTTTGCACTCTTCTTGCGTTGGTGAAGGGCGGTGAACGTCGGCCCGCGATGCTGAACGCGACATGAATAATCTGAATGGCGCGATCACTAAATTTTGGCCGCGAACGCCATCGCTTCCTTGTCGGAAGTCTCCGGCACGCTAGGATAGCAATCCTCGTTTTGCTTCCCTGAGGGAGACCAAGGATGACCATTCAAGCGAAATTATTGTGTGCGGTTGCGGTGTCGGGCTTTGCGGCGTTGCTAGCGGCTGCACCGGCGCAGGCGCTGACCTCCCAGGAGTGCAGCGCGAAATATCAGGCCGCCAAGAAGGACGGCTCGCTCGGCACCATGAAGTGGAATGACTTCCGCAAGGCCCAGTGCGGCGCCGACGCAACGCCTGCCGCTGCACCGACCGCGGCTGCCCCGGCTGCGCCCGCGGCTCCTGCCGAGCCGAAGACGGCCGCGAAGAAGGAGGCCGCTCCCGCGGCCGCCCCGGCATCGACGATGCCGACAATGCCGATGGGCAACGCCGTCTTCCCGAGCGCGGTCGATGCGAAATATGCCAAGGAGAGCGCCGGCAAGGCGCGCCTGCACACTTGCGTCGACCAGTACAATGCCAACAAGACCACCAACGGCAATGGCGGCATGAAGTGGATCGAGAAGGGCGGCGGCTATTACAGCGAATGCAACAAGAAGCTGAAGGGCGCGGCCTGAGGCTTCAAGACGACGCAGAGGCCGGAGCCAAGCTCCGGCCTCTTGCTTAGGTTATTGTTTGAGCATGATCTTTCCGGAAAACCGCTGCGCACTTTTCCGGATCATGCTCTAGGGTCTGTTGAGATTCAGGATTCACAGATTGGAACATCCGTGATTCAAGCTCCGAAAGGAGCTTTGGATGCACCGATTCGTTTTGACGGACG
>NZ_JBEPRN010000006.1:0-282485 GCF_040548375.1 Bradyrhizobium sp. F1.4.3 | reverse complement strand
CAATTTGCACCGACGTGCCAAGGCATTCGGCTTTGTCCTGCACCCCTTGGAACCGGGAGCTGGTGCCGTTTCTTAGGAATCGTTCTCCAGCGTCAGCTCGCCGATCTTGGCATGCAGCGACTTCACATCGATCGCAGGCGTGGCCGGCGCAGCGCTGCCAGGTCCAAAAACTCCGGAAGCGCCACCCTCCAGCTGCGCCTTCCATGCCGTAATCTGATTGGGGTGGACGTCAAACTGCTCGGCCAGCTGAGCTATCGTCCGGTCGCCCTTGACGGCGGCAAGCGCCACCTTCGCCTTGAAGGCCGGTGTGTGGTTCCGGCGTGCTCGTCTGCTCATCGTCGCTCCTGATTCGCAGGCACCAGCGTGCCCGCTGTCAGGCAGAAACTCCACTTATCGACCTGTTCAAATTTGCGGGGCCGGCTCTATAACCAGCATTGCGCTGGGGCAAAAACTTATTGAAGGGGTAAAATGAGTAAAATTGCTACGAGGATTTTCGGGCAATCAAAGGGCTGCCGTGGCGTACGCATTGGATTGCGCGGCCAAATGGCACTGCTCGGGATTTCCGGGGTCCTCGTCACCGGTGCAATCTGCGCCGCCGCCCTGAATTACGCGAGCCTCGTCCAGAGCGCTTCGAACGACAGCAACCAATTCAAAGCCGATGTCGTATCGTTGTCGCAAAGCTTCCTCGAGTCACGACAAATCGCGAGCGACTTCCTGCGCAAGCCCAGTGAAGTGTCGATCAAGAAGTATGCGGACAATTATGAGCAGCAGCTCGCAGACTTGAGTCGCGTCGAAGCATTTGTGACGGGGTTGCCGGAGGATGACCCGCTGAAGCAGGCGACTTCCCTGCGGCCGGTGATTGGTCTCTATGCAACGCGCTTTCATAACCTCGTGGCAGCGCAACGCAACCTCGGCTTCAACGAAGAGGACGGATTTCAGGGCAAGCTGCGCAAGGCCGTGCACACCGTCGAGCAACGGCTGGCAGAGCTGAACCAGCCCCGCCTCACGATCTTGATGCTGATGATACGCCGGCACGAGAAAGATTTCATGCTGCGCGGCGAAGACAAATATGGCGATCAACTGGCGGACCGGGAGGTGGAATTCGAAACCGCGCTCAATCAGGGCGGCTTACCCGCAGAGCTGAAGTCCCAGATGCTCGAACTGATCCGCGCATACAAGTCGAGTTTTATGTCGTTCATGGTGACGCAGCAAGCGCTGAGCGACCAGGTCGACGATCTCGCACAGATCTACGACCGTATCCGCCCGGCGCTCGTGAAGATCATGGCTGCCGCTGACGCGCGCTCGCGGGCTGCGGAAATGCGAGCTGAAGAGATTCGTCGGAAGCTGATCTGGGTGATCGGGCTTGCAACGATGGTCGTGGGCCTGCTCGCCTTACTGTTCGGCCAGCGCATTGCAAAAACGGTCGCTTCGATGACGGAAGCCATGCGCCAGCTCGGCGACGGTCGGTTCGATGTGGTTCTCCCGGGGCTTGGCCGAAAGGATGAGCTTGGCGAGATGGCCGAGGCAGTCGAAATGTTCAAGCTGAGAGCTCGCGAGAAGGCGCAGGCAGAGCTCGACGCAAAGGCCGAACAGGATCGTACCGCAGCCGAGCAGCGGAAGGCCGATATCGCTCGGCTCGCCGGCGAATTCGAAGCCGCCGTAGGCAAGGTGATCGACACTGTCTCGTCCGCCTCTACAAAACTTGAAGTCTCCGCACGCAGCCTTACCAGTTCGGCTGATCGCAGCCGGCAACTCTCCATAGAGGTCGCCTCCTCATCGGAGGATGCGTCTGAAAACGTTCAACGTGTCGCAGCCGCGACGGGCGAAATGGCGGCAACCATCGCCGATGTGGGCCGGCGGGTCGAAGAAGTGGCCAATATGGCGCGCGAAGCGGTTCGCAAGGCCGAACTCAGCGACCAGCGCATGGTTAACTTGACGGCCGCGGCGGAGCGGATCGGCAACGTGGTCCAGCTGATCGCCGCGATCGCGCGGCAAACCAATATGCTCGCGCTGAATGCGACGATTGAAGCCGCGCGCGCCGGCGATCGTGGCAGAGGTTTCGCGGTTGTCGCCCAGGAAGTGAAATCGCTCGCGACGCAAAGCGCGCACGCGACCGTTGAGATCAGCGAGCACATTGGCGGCATTCAGGCCGCGACGACAGAGTCGGTCGGCGCGCTTACCGAAATTGGCGTCATCATCGGCCGCATCTCGGACATCGCCATGACCGTGGTCGAATCGATCGCGGAACAGGAGGCGACCAGCAAGAGCATCGCGTTCAATTTGCAGGAAGCGGCGGCCAGGACGATCCAGGTGGCAGCGAGCGCCGGTGAAGTCACCAACCGCGCAAAGGAAACCGGAGGGGCTTCGATGCAGGTGCTGATGTCTGCCGAACTGCTATCTGAGGAAAGCTCTCGGCTGAAGCACGAACTAGACAGCTACCTGTGCAGGGTTCAAGCGGCTTAAATCAGCGCGTCAACGCCGCAAGCTCTCCACGCCTGAAAGTTGACCTTTCTTCCGAAGCCAAGTTGCCCATCTGCTCTCGGATCGGCGTGTAAATGCTAGTTGTTCAATCGGACCGAGCCTCTTAGAGCTGCAAACGCGGAAGCGCTGAACACTCCTGCGGTTCTCATGCGCGGTTTCTTTATCTCCGCCGCAAGACGGCGGAGCGAGCCGTAACCACGCTGGAAAAATGCTTTCCCTCCTGACAACAGCAGGAATAATGCGCTGGTTTTAAATATTAATTTATGTGCTGACCGGTCAAGCACGTAACGCAGCGATTGCTGCTCTCTCTTCTGCGGTGCAATCGAGGGTATTTCATGCGCAATCATGACCTTGTTTCCGGAAGCTTCCTGGCACTGACCGCGGCCGGCCTCGCGCTGCTCTGCTCGAGCCTGCTCGTCTTTGCCTTCGCTTAGCGGCTGCATCCGACAACGAGGAACGATCGACATCGAGCATATGGAATTTTGAGCCGATGGTCGTGCTGCGGAGAAGGACGCTGAACGTCGGCATCCAGTAGGCGTTCTGCAGCATTGGCGGCTCCGCGGCAAAGCCGCCGTTTCTAAGCGGTTCGATTGATATCATGTCCTCTGCGAGGAAGATTGTCGCCTCATGAAGGTGACGGTATTGCCGGTCAGTCGCTGTAATTGTCGATCGCTGGAGCGCCGTCGGCCCAAGCCGACAGTCGTGGGTGAAATCCGCCGACAAACGGCATCGGAACGCGGAATTCCGGCGTCAGTGCCGCGCCATTGCATTAATCAATATCGCCATATGGCTACTGTGTAGAGGCGAACGTGACCATTGGACGAGCCGACGTTTGTGGAGGCCGGCAAAGTACAATGGCCTGCTAAATCAATTCCAATTGGACGACGCAGCAAATGATCTGGCTGCAGACAATCTGATGCGCTCGGGAGCGAAGTTGCCCGATATGAGCACAGGTCCACTGCGACGGATCAGCTAGTCCGGAATGGAAAACGAGGTGGCTGAAGCCATCGGCATGGTGATGCAACTCCAGCCAGGACGGCAGGACTATCTTGTTTAAGGCCGCAACCAGACACCCGTCCGGGCACGACCTTGATGGCAGATGTCTGCACGGATGGACCTTGCTGCTCGTGAGCGCCGCGACGGCTGTGCTTGCCGGCGTCACGGCTGCGGGCGCGGCCGACTGTCCGCGTAAGGACGCGCTCGGGACCTCGCGCGTGCTCGTCGTTGACGCCAAGACATATCCGCGGGTCGGACTGAAGAGCTTTCGCCAGACGCTGCCCTTGGCCGACCACGAAGTTGTGCTGACCTTCGACGACGGGCCCCAGCCGCCGTACACAGAAGAGGTGCTGGCGGCGCTCGCGCAGGAGTGCGTCCGAGCCACGTTCTTCCTGGTCGGCAAGTCGTCGGCCCAATTTCCCGAGCTCGTGCGGCGCGCCGCTGCGCAAGGCCACACCATGGCGCACCACACTTGGTCGCATTCGATGGCGTCGAAGATCAGCTTCGAGAAGGCAAAAGAGGACATTGAGCGTGGGATTGCGGCCGACGAAACGGCGCTCCATGGCGTATCGACGATGGCGCCCTCGACGCCGTTCTTCCGCTTCCCCTATTTCGACTCGACCCCTAAGACGCTCGAGCTACTCCAGTCTCGGGGCATCGTCGTGTTCGGAGCGGACCTGTGGGCCAGCGACTGGGAGGAAATGACGCCAGACCAGGAGCTGAAGCTCATCACCAGCCGGCTGAATGCCGAGGGGAAGGGGATCATTCTGTTTCACGACGCCAAGGCACATACCGCCGCGATGATGCCCGCCTTCCTACGGTACCTGCACGACAACGGCTATCACGTCGTTCACATCGTTCCGACGGCGCCGCTGCAAAGGAACGCCCATACGCTTTGATGGCGGAATGTCACGGCGGCGCAGAGTGGAGCATCCCCAATCCACTAAGCCGTCGTTCATGCTAGCCGGTGCAATGATGAAGGCGGTATCGCGCCTGAGCCGTTTCGGGCAGTAGGAACCGCAATTGACGTAGATCACCTCAGACGTCTGCCTCATCCTTGCCGTTTACGCGCCGGCAGGAGTGGTAGGCGCGCATAGCCGCTCGGCATCTTCGTCGGCAGCACTTCCTGATTTTGAAATCCAGAAGCCCACCGCTTGTGACCTAAGCTATCGTCTGCCGAAATGCCGCGACCGGCTCACGCTGTAACGCGTGTCCGCAAGCATTAGAAGAGGTCTTCCAAACAAACAGATCGTAAAGTGATGCAAAGTGAACGACAAAAACGATCTCGCGCGACACAGCCCGACGATGCTCTCACAACGCATTTAACGGCAATGCGATGGCAGGCCGTGAACCCGGCTCATCAGGACGGGACGTTGTCTATTCGGAGAACACGAGAGAAGCCGGCCTCAATCCCGCGCTCAACGACCAAGTTGCACGCGTTCGTCGGGCGTCCGTGATGTTCTTCATCGCGCGGCAACAAATGGCGCGTCCGATGAGAAATTAGAAAAATGAATTATCTAAACACTACCAAAAACAGTGTGCCTTGGACTCGCGCGTGCCACGATTCTCTGAGAGCATTGATCTCAGGCAAGGAGGAGGTCAGGGACGCTCGTGATGCCCAACAACATCTTCGACAAGGTGAGTAATTCAGTTATTACCGCGGCCCGATGAGCGTTCGTTCTGCGACGCGCGCAGCCCTTGCGATGGGACCGTCGAATGTGATTGCTCGGGACTAGATCCGACAAATCGCTGGTCGGCCTGCCGCTCGAACTTTCTACGAGGCGGAGCGTAGAACCAGATCCGTGAGCCTTTTCGCAAGCGGTCAGCCTCGCCCCTGTAACGTCTGAGCATGAACACGAAGCACCCGATGTGGGGCGACACGCAAGTCCAAAGAGGAAGAGTCTGCTCCGTGCGACCATCACGATGTTCGACAAGTTACTCCTTCGAGTCCTGAGATAGTTTAACTTAGCTAGGAGCGACACAAAGACGCTATCACCTCGGTGTGAACTAAGACGTCATCTGACCTTCAACCGTGCGGCATATCTGTTTTGGATCGGGTGCTGCGGCGGCCTCCTGCTCCGATGCCGCCGCTGGACCAGATCGTATGTTGGTTAAACTTGGAAGAGGATATGACATGGTGACCACGCGTGAAGTCTCTATCGATGACGCCACAACGGTGACTCACATGGTTGCTGCCCTACTTGCTGAACTTGAGGGTGGACAAAAGCAGGGCGGACTAGATACCCGGCTTGTTGTCGACCTCCTGGCCATGAAAGAGCGCGTCTATGGGTTTCTGGCCTTCACGGAGGAGCGCCCGGTCGGTCTCATCATGTTGTCGGAAAGCGCCGCCCTTTTTGCGGGCGGAACCTACGGCATTATCACCGAACTCTACGTGGTGCCGGATCAGCGATCGTCTGGGGTCGCGATGCGTCTCATTGAGGCTGCGGTGGGCCTGGGGACGGTAAAAGGCTGGGGCCAGCTCGAAGTGGGGGCGCCGAGGCAACCCATGTGGAGCCGTAGCCCCAGCTCAGCATTGTACTTGAAGGCCGGTTTTGCAGAGATCGGCCCACGCCTCAAGTTGCCGTTACACGGCTTAGCTAGTCAACGTGCGAAACGTAATGCTGCGGGGAGATCGCGGTTGGAGCCTCGGCGGCAACGCGCACTAGGCCGCGGCATCCCGGATGCGTCTTCTGCAAAATTTGCGTGAGCGTCGATTTGCCAGCGCCCGATTAATTCGCGATGAGGTTTGTAGCGCGGGGTTTGAGTCCGGCCGACGAGTCAGAGAGCACCGGCGCATCTCAAACCCCTCATTCTGAGTGAGCTGATCCGCGTGCCCAGCTCAGAGGGACACGACGCCCTGCGCCACGCAGGGGCCGGCGTCTGCGCGGCGATGAGCCTTCCGTCAGGGCCGAATGCTGGCCAGTCTCCCCGGGCCTGCGGATCGGATGACTAACGAAAGGCTCACGAGCTCGCCCCATCTGTTGAGCCGTTCTTGACCGGCTTATTGTTCTTCGCGGTCACTTGCGCTGGCGTCGCATTGACGAGCTGTTCGTACAGGAGAGGATCTGTCGCACCCTCGGTGTTGATCAGGAAGACCCGTGCATTGGGTCCAAGACCAATCTTACCACGCAAGGTCGGGTCACCAGCAGTCTTCAGCAAAGCTGCAAGGCCAACACCACCACTTTCGCCTGCAACGACGGCGGGATCGCCATCCGTCGGATTTGCCAGACGTTTCATCACGCTGATTGCGTCCTCGTCGTCGACAGTCATAAAAGCATCCGCCGTGCGTGAAAGAATGCGCCAAGCGACGAGCGAAGGCTCGTAGCATTCGAGCATCGCCATCACTGTTGATTGTCCATGATCTACCTTGACAGGGTGCCCGGCCCGAGCGCTTTCGAAGAGGCATGCTGCCCGCGAGGGATCGACAACTGTGAAGAACGGGCGGACGTCGCCGAACAGAATTGATAGATGTCCAGCAACGGCCGCGGCGATCCCACCGACGCCTGCCTGGATGAAGACGTGCGTCGGCGGCTCCGGCAACTGTCGTAGTGCTTCGCTCACAAGGGCGGTATATCCCTGCATCACAAAGCGCGGGATCCGCTCATAGCCAGGCCAAGACGTGTCAGACACTGTGATCCAACCTTCTTGAGCCGCAACTCGCGATGCTTGGACGACAGAATCGTCATAGTTGCCGTCAACGCGGATCATCTGCGCGCCAAAGCCGGCGAAGGCGACGACGCGCTCGTTGCTCACGCCTGAATGAACGAAGATGGCGCATTTTGCACCAACGAGTTGGGCGCCTTGAGCAACTGATCTGCCATGGTTGCCATCCGTAGCACAAGAGACCGTCATACCTTTTGCCACGGAACTCACTTCAGGTGTGTGAAGCTCGGACACGTCAACATCGCGACCGAGCTGCCGAGTTGCTTCCTCGAGCACCAGACGGATCACAGCATAGGAACCTCCCAAGGCTTTGAAACTCCCAAGTCCGAGACGTTGGCCTTCGTCCTTTAGATGGATCGAACCCACTCCAATCTCGCGGGCAACGCCTGGCAAAGAAATAAGAGGGGTTTCCTTGTGGCCATCGCGATGCTTGAGAAACCGCTCGACCTCGCGAGCGGCTTCGACGCTCACCGCGTCGGCGTCCGAGGCATCGATGGGAGCGCGGTGGTCGATGTGTTGGTTGAGGAGAAACATGGTCTGGCTTTCCTGCCTCGTCAGTAGCGCTACGTATGGAATACTTCATTTCACGACGATATAAGTGGCTTATTCTGGGGTGATTTGAAGCAGCGCCTGGGTATTGCACGCGCCTTTGCCACGACCAGGTTTTTGATCGACGATCTTCCCACAACGATCGAGCAAAGTTCACAGAAACCTGCGCCCGAGCGCTATATCGGCGGGTCTGGAGATCCGCTACGTGGGAAGGCCGTGGGACCGTCCACGCCCTTCTCCTTCAAAAGATCAGCTCATCGTCGGCATGAGGAATTCGGCGCCGGCGCGGATCCCATCGGCCATCGGGTCATGATCGTCTTGCGCTTGGTGTAGAAGCGAACGCCCTCGGGGCCATGCATGTGGTGATCGCCGAACAGGGACGCTTTCGATCAGCTTTGCACATTCTTCTACGTCCGCGTCGATGTAGCCTCGGACCTTATCGAGATGTGGTTTGTTGCTAGCGGCCCCATTTCGGGACTAGTGCCAGGACCGACGTTCAGGGCGCGGACCTTAGCCGTCAGGTTTTTCAGAGCATCGACCGCGTGGACCATATCGGCGTCCGGCATGACAATCATGTGGTTCTTGGCGCCTCCGAGAGCCTGGCGGCGCTTGCCGCGACAGGGTTCCCCCGAAACCGGCGGTCGGATTTGGTCGAGGATTGAGGCCGGTGCCGGTGCGACAAGATTGCCCAATTGCGCGTGAGGCCGATGAGCCATCCCGTTCCGATCGTTGTGCTTGGCGTCCCGAGGCAACTGAGGACGCGAGCGTACTCGAGCGAGGACGTCCAACCAGGCGGAAGCCCAACGCTTAACCAGCAGGGCAGGTCGATTTATAGGCGCAAAGACTGATGTCTCGACCACAGTTGGCGATCACGCATCAGCGCGGGTGCCCTCCTTGTTGCTGGAATGCATAGATTGGATTCATCCCGCAATAGGCTAGGGTACCGGAGGCAGTGGCCATGCACTGGTCATAGGTCGAGAACTGGCAATTGCCTGGATATCCCCAGATACGTCCCTGGAGGCAATAAACGTCCTGCCGAGCCGGTGGAATGAAAAAACGACCCCGCGGAGCGGCGGTCAATGGCGATCCAAAGCCGATGAGGATGGAAAGTGCAAGCACACAGATAAAGGGAAGGTTGCGCATGAGACCTTTAACCTCCGTTCAGACTTGAGAGGATAGAAAATCTAGGATTGATGTTTTGATCTTGGTCAATGGCAAACAGCTTCGTAGACGGCTTGGCCGACGGACTTTGTCGCGATCTGCAAGAGCTTTGCGATTCCACAAAGGCTTAGCGGCTGACCGCGTGTAACAGGTTGGAGAAGCCAGAAATCTGGAGCTCGGAAGAGAACTCTGGCCTCATACTGAACCCGTATTGGTCGCCCAAATCGACTAGCTCCCGATCCACAATGGTAACTTTAGCCTGTCACCGCTGGGACTGGCCGACCGGCGCGAGGAACCGATGTGCTCCTCATGATGGTGGTGCTTCACATGAGGGCATGCGGGCCACGCATTCAAGCAACCGTTGATCGTCCAAAGCGCCTCCCTTCTAACGTCGGCCCCTCCCTCGGTCTGACGCCCCACCGGTGTCCAGTTCGGCTTTCAGGCGAGCTCTCTCCAGCCGCTTCCTGAGCCCAGCAAGTCGGCTCGACAGGCTCATCGATTCCTCGATGCCAAGCTCACCGAAAACGAACTGATCCAGTTCCTCCTGTTGTGCAGCGATGTCCGCAAGACGCTTACGGGCTTTGTCCGTTAGCGAGAGCTGGACGACCCGAGCATCCCTGATACCGGTCTTGCGCCGCACAAATCCGACTTTCTCCAGCGCCTTCGAATGTAGCGTGATGAAGGATGGATCGACTTTCATCAGTTCTGCGACCACTCCGGCCGGAGCACCGCCATCCTTGTCTAAGTCCATCACCGCCATCAAGATCGCCAATTGTGTTCCACTAATGCCGAGTGCCTCGGCTCGGACGTGAAGAAAATCCTCCAGACAGACGTTGAGGGACCTGATCTCCAACGTTAATCGCCGCACCAGCTCCTGGCTCTCAGCAGAGCCATTTCCCCCTCGCGTTGCTTGCTTAGCCAAATGCGGTGCCGTCGAATGTTAGGACCCTGCTCAAAGCTCGTTCGCGCTGACAAGGTTCAAAGACAGGGACAATGTGTTGGGCCTCACGCGCTTACTTCCGTCGATTATCGGAGAATGCCGAGAAGTGGCGCGAAGTATGTGGCTCCCAGCGAGACCTCCCGGCCTACATGTCGGCGGCTACTGCTTGCCAACCAATTGGCTTCGCCAAATATACGGGGCTCGCCGAGATGCACGTTCAAAAAGAGACCCTCGATTCGTGGTGTCGCGCACCGGCGCGACACTCCATCACTTACGCTCCGACCACAGGTTTCCCCCAACGCCGGAAGACCGTACTCGGATCCGGGCAACGGCCTCGAATGTCTTTCTAACGTCGGGCAGCTCTGCGCTTAACAGAATCGCAACTTTGCACAATCGATACGGTGGAATTCATCAAAAACGATCGCCCAAACGCCGAATTCAAGCGCAATCGCAGCGTTGTATCTCGTGTGTTGCCGTCCAAGAGCTGATTTTGCCGCCCGACGAGCGAGAGAATTCGATCGTCGGCTGTCCGACTATCCAGCCCTTATTCGTCGAGGAACAAGGGTGCGAAGACCGCATCCAACTCCTGCCGTACCTCGGGCTGACTATCGGCGAGAACGCGACCGGTTAGGGTCATGTGGAAGCGGAAGAGATCGAAAACGTACGAGTAACCCCATCGGACAAGATGGGCTCGTTGAGCTGACTGCACAAGCGCCGTTGAAAGTCGCGCTGACTCAGCGGGGCTCGAAGCGTCGAACTCTTCGACGATGCACAAGGCAAGCCCTGCGAAGTGGGAATCGGACTCACGGGAACGAGCCCAAAGAAGCCCCCAGTAGATCGAGTTTCAGAGGACCGATCGGGCACGAAGGCCAAGCTGTCACGAACGCACGCAGCGCCCGCTCCAATTCCTCGACTGAATACCCCTCCTTCAGCCGGAACGGCGGCTTGAGCGTCGCGTGGAAGCCGTAGCGACGGGCACAATGGTAAGAGCACGGTGAATTTTGCTTCGTAGTAGCGGCGTCGAGTGCAGCCGAGGCCACGGGCGAGCGTCCCTCAGGCGTCGTACCCAAGCCAATCGCCGCTACCGTTCGCGGGTGGTCCGGACCTGGCGTGTAGTAGATCGCGTGGTGGTCGAGCACGGTTCCAATTTCCGCTGTATCAATAGCAAGGCAAAGGCCGCTGATTCACATGCCGTCTTTGTCTATCGGTTCCGATTTCACGTTCACCGAGACTTCCATCTCTGCTTCATCTGTGGGGGCGCCCCAATAGCTGCCCGAAAGCGGGATAGCTTGAGCAGGTGTCCGAGCGACGCCAACCCTGATAAGGTCGCGATTTCCAACGATGCCGTTGGTTGGATCAAATTCAACCCAACCAGAGCCTGGGACGTAGATCGAACACCAGGCGTGTGTCGAGCCGCCTCCGAGACGGACGCCCCCATCGCGATCGGGTACATAGACATAGCCAGTGATGAAGCGAGCGGCAAAGCCGAGCGAGCGCGCGGCCTCCATCATCAGGAGCGCAAAGTCGCGGCAAGTTCCCCGTTTAAGATGTATGGTTTCCGCGGGTGTTTGAGTGCCTCGCATCGTACGGCGTTGGTAGGAAAATCCCTCTGCGATCGCTTCGTTGAGCGTCATGAGCAACTGACCAGTAGGGCGATTAACACCTGGCGCCACGAACTTTAAAAGCTATTCGTCGACGGCTGTATCGTCTGGATAATGGCGACGGATGTATGGGGCCAGATCCGGCAGTTCATTGCCGTCATAAGCGAAAGGATGCTCCCGAGCGTATTCCTCGATCCGAAAGTCTGGAGCTTTCTCTGGCGTATGCTCAAGACGGATGGTCGTTTCAAACTCGAGCACCTCTGCCAAGGTGTTGAAGTCAACCAGCGTGAGGCAGTTACCGAATACGTCGTGTATCCAGCGGATTTCGACCGGCTCCGGTCTTACCTCAAGTTTGCAGTCCAGTAGCCGCTGATCAAAACTGTCTCTCGGACGAAAGAGTATTTGATGCTGGCCAAGCCCTACGGACCTACGGTAGCGATAAACGGTGCTGTGGTGGACGGTGTAAACGATCATCGAATTCGCTCTAGACTACAACATAAGACCCGGTCCTGATCGCAGGCCGCACGTGGAAATGGATTTGTTCGACCACGAATGCCGTTCATTTCAGCAGCATACCTGAGAAGATCCCGGAACAAACAAGGGCCAGTGGGCTTTGTCTGCCACAGTAAACGCAGACGGGTAAGGACACGGCTTTGAAGATTCGGGCAGGCTACAAAATCGTGTTCGAGTGCTTCCAGGACGTTCCGATGGTGCTTATGCTCACCGTCCATCCGTCCCGCGCGTCAGAGATCTTGATGGACCATGCCATCCGCGTGGCACCGATTGTACATACCAGGGATTACAGAGATGTTTTCCGTAATATTTGTACGCGTTTAGTCGCGCCGAGCGGGCTGATCGAGATTCGGAACGAGTTCATCATCGAGGACAGTGGTCTGCCCGATGCAGTCGCACCCAATGCTACTCAGGTCCCGCTGCACGAGTTGCCAGACGACTCCTTAATATATCTGTTGGGCAGCCGTTACTGCGATACGCAAAAGCTGACAGATTTTGCTTGGTCCACGTTCGGGCAGATCAACGGAGGCTGGCAGCGGGTTCAAGCCATTTGCGATTATGTGCACGACCGCATTCAGTTCGGCTACCACTTTGCCCGAAACGATCGCACCGCCTTCGAAGGTAACCAAGAACGAGTGGGCGTCTGTCGAGACTTCGCTCATCTCGCTGTCGCTTTGTGTCGATGCATGAACATTCCAGCACGTTACTGCACGGGCTACTTGGGCGATATCGGAGTTCCGCCGGATCCGGCGCCGATGGATTTCAGCGCATGGTTTGAAGCGTACATCGGCGGGGATTGGTACACTTTCGACGCTCGGCATAATCAGCCTCGCATCGGTCGTGTCGTAATTGCGCGTGGTAGGGACGCGGCTGACGTCGCTATCTCAACTTCGTTTGGACCAAGGAAACTTGTGCGCTTCAACGTAGTGACTGAGGAAGTGCCAGCTCACGAAGCGTTTCCGCTTCAGCCGAACATTGATCCATCACACGACGGTTTGGTGGGCCAGCGGCAGTTTGCTTGAACGGCAATTGCGACTGCGACCGATTCCAAGCATGCTTACTGCCGACAATCGCGCGCACATTGCCAGCTGCGGGACCACCATTGTCTTTGAGCGGAGGTTTTGCTGAGCCATCTGCTTGCAAGCTGACACTTCCGAGTGCTCAAGGTCATCAGCCGCTGTTCGGCTATGGTCCTCAATGTGCGGGACGCCTGCATGTTGCTGATTGTGTAGGAGAGGCGTTCCGCATGGAGGACCTGCTTGCTGAGTTCTTTCGGATGGTTGGCTTGCAAACGAATTCCTGTCCAAAGATGCAGAAGACGTCGGCGGCAACGTTTCGTTCCCCTCAGCTCGGCGGCCTTTTTTCCTAGGCGCACTCGCAGCTGATTTTTGGAAGGCAAAATTACTTGAAGCCTGAGACGGTACGCGCCGCAGTGGCGACCGAGGACGCTTAATAAATCCTTCGCACAAATCGTGATAGCCTGGACCCTATCGGGATTTTGCGCGTCACCCTCCCGGGGCTGGAAAGCCGCCGCCTGCGCTCATTGAGCAGGCGGCGTTTTTGCTTCCAAGCCCCAGCTCTGTGCGTTGGGGCCCCTTATAGGAGGCAGGAAGTCCGAGCGGCCTAAGTACTTTTCCGACATGCAGGACGGCCCTGACTTGCTGAAGTCGCTCGAACAGACGCGGGGGCTCTCGACCCGTGAAGGATGGTGCAGGGCGCACATCGAGGCCATCCAGGTCGCGATTGATCAATACGCTGAGGCGGCTTTCGGCAACCGCGAGTTCGTCCTCAACAAGCCGCACAGCATTGGACCGAGCCGAAGCAGGAGCGAGATTCCCTAAATGGTCCCGAGGGCCGTTCTCTTTTATCACATCCTGTTCGTGCACTGTTCGAGAAGCGTTCGCAGAAATGCAACCTTCAAAGGCGTTCGCGGTTCTAGAAGACGTCGGGGTGTATTCACAGACCGAACGCGCCTCCGGCGTCCCATTTACGAGATTACGCCGATACGAACGAAGCAGAATCAAAACCCTTCGCTCTAGGAAGGGCGCGGGTATTCTCCGTTTGAAGAAAGCTTTGGCGATGGAGGCGCGTTCGGATGAAGCGTGACGGACACGCCGCCAATTTTGAGCCATTCTCACAAATAACAGAGCCCGCCTCCTGAGCACTCACGCGGCACACGATCAGGACAAAGTAACTCGGCCGGCCGCGGTAATGCTGTACGCGACTTCGCCCGATGCCAGCAGTTCGGCCTCGACGAGTCCCAGCTCGACCAACCGGGCGACGAGCTCATGGTCAAACAACGGCGGGCTGGTCCAGAATTGCGAAGCCAGACGGCTCAGGAAATCGCGCTCGGTTGCCGTCAGGTCCATGATCGCCCGCAACGTGCTTTAGCTGTCGCTGCAAACGCTCCAGATGCCGACTGCAATGGCGACGAGAGCGACGCATGACCAGAAAATGGGTACGCTCGAGGAGCGGCCGGCAACGAGGCCCCAGGCGCCGAAGCCGACAATTCCGATTGAGATCGCATAGGCAACCGCTTTCTCCATTGGTCGCCTCACAAGCACGTCCCGATAGGGACTCGGTGGGAGGCCAAATGTTCCCTGCGCGCGGATGCGCTCCGAGGGATGGGGTTTTAGCCTGAATCCCTGGTGCCCGAGGGCCCCGATGGATCGGCCCTTTCAGATCTCCATGAACTTACGTCCCCCGGAAGCATAAGGGGATCACTCTCAACCTGTTTGTTTCGGGTAAGCCCTAGGCCTACAAGTCCAGCCATCACCAGCGCGCTGCCAGCAACAATCAACCAGCGCGGCAATTCCAATGCGAGCATCGCAGCCTCCATCGAAATGAGCCTGTAAGCTGCCGGAAGTTACCTTAGATAATCGGAATATCGTCCTCAGAGCAGACGATGGCAAGTTCGCCCGCTCGGCGCGGACGGAACGGGAAAGGAAGCCCGCTATTGTTTAGCGGGCGCTCCGGGCGGTTCTGCTGGCGCCGTGGGTTCGGCGGCTGGTGCGCTGCCCCTGAGATCTGAGGGCGCTGTACAATCGCCGGCCCAAATCTTGGTTCCCCTAACCGTGCCGACGGGCTTGCATCCCATTGGCACCTGCGGCTTGACCTGAACAGGCGGCTTTTTGGCGGCTTTCGGCGGAGCGGTTTGAGCAAACGCGCCAGTCGCAATGAGCAGTGCGATAAGTCCGAATAGTCGCTTCATGGTCCATCCCCTCGACCGTTGAATGCGTTTATTCTGCCTTCGCCTTCAGCCCGATCCCGACTTCGGCGAATGGCTTCGGAACGGCCGGACTGATCCTCCTGCTTGCCAGCCCATTTGTCGACCGTTTCACGCAATGCCTTTGATAGCCGAATAGCGGTCACGGGTCCCTCCCGGTGGCGGGACGTAGCTACCGCTCCCGCCGGCGCGCTGCCGACCGGCCTAGCGGACTCCTTGGAGTCGTTCTGCCTTCAGCCCGCCACCGAACAGCGGGAGAGCGGCAGACGCCCAGCGAGCCGGTAACCTGCCGGCAATACCTAACAGGTACAAAAGCCGCCATCGCGGCCTGGTGACAAGTACCGCGGTGCGCATGGGCATAGAGACCCGCCGTCTCACGAGGCGGCGGGTTTTCCCTTTTTATTGCGACGCAACCAGCGTTGCCCTGCTGAATGCGATCACGTACGCAGCCAGCACCACAGGGCTATCGCGATCTGCTTAGGCATGTGGTGGCCCCCCAGGCGGACAGCCCCTCTACCCTACTGCCGGACGAGCTTGGACCGCATACCGCCGAGCATCGTATAAGCAAGGCGCCGCCAGATCAGGTTCATCAGGACTAGCATGTTGGCATCCCCGTGTTCGATGCTGCCACTATCGCCCCGCATGTTTCAGGAGGATTTCGCCGGGGTGGGAAAAGACTGCGTGCAAGCTGAGAAAGAGGTTCACCGATCCGCACTAGCGGGTGTAACCGCACGTACGAAGGCCGCAGCGGGAGGTTAAATCGCTGCGGCCCGCGCATGGTCAAAAAAGCCGGGTTAAATATCCAAGTGAAATATGCAGCCAGCCCCGGTTCGGAAAATCTAGCGCTAACCTTTTCTCGTTTGCAAGCTGAATTTCGCGGAAACCGAAATGTGACTATCGGCATTATGTTCCATTGGGAACGCGCCGCCCAGCTTGCCGGAAGGCGCGCGATTGCAACCCCTGATTCCTGGTGGTCGTCGTCCGCGCATGAGATGATGATCAACATTTGCGTTTCGGAGGGAAGCCCGATGCGCCTTGTATTGCCTTATTTTGGAATTTGCCTCTGCGCGTCTCTCGCGGCGTGGTTGTCCTTCACTCTCCTCTATTGACGGAGCAGATCCTCGGCGGGCGTCTGCAGCCGAACGTATGTGCCGCTCTCATGCAGCTCGCCCTTCTCTACAGCGCACGTCATGCCGGCGCCGAACTCTGCGCCGGTTCCCTTAAGTGGGTAGAGGAAGGGATAGTTGATCTTCTCGATGCGGACACGGCCGTCCTGTACCGGCTCGATGACCGACGCAAGCTGAAGGAGATGGCGGGCGGCGACTTCCGGATTGGCAAACGGGCGTTCGGTGACGAGTTTCAGTGCGATGTTTGATGACAGATCCTGCGGCGCCACTGCCGAGCAGAAAAGGCGCAATCCGACGCACCACCACGGCTGATCTTTGGGAAAGCGTGTCGAGCCGCACATCGATCCTACACTCGCAGCGGCTGAGCCCGCGCTCCTACACCACCGAGGCCAGAGCGGCGAACCAGCCGCTCTCGTTGCGAAGCTCGTGCATCGCCAAAACCAGCTTCCCAAAGCGCACCGCATTTCGAAGACACCGCAGCTTGGTTTCCGGGGCATAGAGAAATCTGTTGCTCATTCGCGCCTTAGCCGTCCAGCGGCCCAATGAAAGCAATCCGTTAGGCTTTCTTGCGACAGGCGAACTATGCGATCGCCTGAATGGCGTTGGAGAAGATGCTGGCCGGCCGGCTCAGGCCGTAATGATCGCGCAGCGTTGTGCCCGTGTAGTCGTGACGGAACAGGCCGCGCTTGCGCAGAATGGGCACGACCTGCTCGGCGAAGATGTCGAACCCGCCGGGCAGCCAGGGCGGCATGAAGTTGAAACCATCGGCTGCCCCGTTCTCGAACCAGGTCTGGATGTTGTCGGCGATCTTCTCCGGCGGTCCGGCAATCACCCAATGGCCGCGGGCGCCAGCCAGGCGCTGCACGAGCTGGCGAATGGTAGGCTTCTCGCGATCGACGATCTCGATCACCAGCTTGAAGCGGCTGGCAACGCCGCTGGCGCCCTCCGTATCGATCAGATGACGAGGAAAGGGGCCATCGAGGTCAAACCCGGAGAGGTCGAGACCGATCATCTGGCGCAGCTGGGTCAGCGAATACTCGGGCTGGATCAGCTCGTTGAACTCGTCCTGCAGCCGATCGGCCTCGATCTGCGTGCTGGCTATGAAAGGACTGATGCCGGGCAGAATCTTGATTTGATCGGGACTGCGGTCGAAGGCGCGCGCCTGACGCTTGATGTCGGCATAGAATTCCTGGGCGCTCGCCAGTGTCTGATGCGCGGTGAAGATCGCCTCTGCGAAACGTGCCGCAAAGGCGCGTCCGTCGTCGGAAGAGCCGGCCTGGACATAGACCGGCGCGGCGTCCTTGAGATGTTGAGCGGCCCACGCACGCGGAAATGCTTTCCGACGTGATTGATTGCGTGGATCTTGCCGGTGTCGGCGAAAACACCCGAGATGGGGTCGTTGACGAGCGCGTCGTCCTCCCAACTGTCCCAAAGCCGCGTGATGACGTCCAGATACTCCCGCGCCCGCTCATAGCGTTCGTGATGCGGAGGATGCTCGGGCAAGCCAAAGTTTTGCGCGGCCTGCGGCGTGCTCGTTGTCACGATGTTCCAGCCGGCCCGGCCGCTACTGATGTGATCCAGCGAGGCGAAGAGCCGCGCCAGGTTGTAGGGCTCAGTATAAGTCGTCGATGCGGTCGCGATCAGGCCGATCCGACTGGTAGCGGACGCGATCGCGGTGAGCAGGGTGATCGGCTCAAGTCGAAACCGTTGCGCATAGCGGACATTGTCCGCCAGCGCCGGGCCGTCGGCGAAGAAGACCGCGTCGAACTTGTGCGCTTCAGCGCGCTGCGCCAGCTCCTGGTAACAGGTGACGTCGAGGATGCGATTGGCTGCCGAACTCCGGTGGCGCCAGGCCGCCTCGTGATGGCCGTCTGGATAGATGAAGAAGTTGAGTGAAAGCTGCCGTCGTTCGCTCATTTGTGAGATCCGCGTGCATTGGGAGCTGTAGCAAGCGAGACTCTACGTCTGCAGTCGCGCTGATGTCGATGAAATGAATTTGCATTGTTGAGGTGGATGCAGGCACGAAGCTTGCGAGCAGAGCGCCAATCAAAGACGAGAGCAGTCGTCACCACGAGGAACGGCGGCGGTTGTAACGATTTTATCGCGCCTCTGGACGAGAAGTGCGTTGCGTCGCGTCAAATTGCGCCGCTCTTGCAGCCGGGCGGGCAGTCATCATTGCAAATCTTTCAGTGTCAGCATTGCTAATGAAGCGTTCGTTGCCTCTCGCCGAAAACAAAGCTGGTTTTGTTTCATTGACTGACGATCGATCGCTCGTACCATTCAAGGCCTCAACGCGAGGTCGTTTCATCATGCTCCAATCCGAACCCAGTGACCGATGTCCCGGCTCGGGCCGTCTGCCGGAGCACGTTGCGCCCGAGTAGGGCCCCTAGCCAGAAATGATTTCATCTATCTCCGCCGTCGTTTCCGCGACCGGCGCATGGCGGAGCTTTGTCCACGGGGATCGCAGTGACGAGAGCACGACCATGAGCAACACGACAACAATTGACAACGTCATTCCGCGCGCCGACATCGTCAAGCGTGCGGCCAGGCTTGGCGCTGAGATCAGGAACATCAAATTGTCGGGCGATCTTTCGGACGGGACCATCCTTGCCATCAATCAGGCGCTGCTCGAACACAAGGTCATCTTCTTCCGGGACCAGGGACATCTCGACGATGCCGAGCAGGAGCGCTTTGCCATCAGGCTCGGCAAGCTGGTGCCCCATCCGACGGTCGGTGCGATCAAGGGCACGACGTCGATCCTGGAGCTGGACTCGGGCCGGGGCGGTGGCCGCGCCGATCAATGGCATACCGATGTCACGTTCGTCGACGCCTATCCGAAAATCTCGGTGCTGCGCGGCGTGGTGATTCCACCCTACGGCGGCGATACCGTCTGGTCGAACACGGCAGCCGCCTATCTCGGCCTGCCGGCGCCTCTGCGCAAGCTCGCTGACGAGCTGTGGGCCGTTCACAGCAACGCCTATGACTATGCCGTGAAAACGCGGGCGACCGAGGCGGACAAAAAGCACTTCGACGAGGTGTTCACCGGAACGATCTATGAAACCGAGCATCCGGTCGTGCGCGTCCATCCCGAGACCGGCGAGCGCACGCTCGTGCTCGGAAATTTCGTGCAGCGCTTCGTCGGCCTGCCGAAATACGACGGCCAGAAGCTGTTCGACCTGTTCCAATCGCATATCACGGCGCCGGAAAACACCGTTCGTTGGAGCTGGGAGGCCGGCGACGTTGCGATCTGGGACAATCGCGCCACGCAACATTACGCGGTCAACGACTATGGCGACCAGCACCGCGTTGTGCGCCGGGCCACCATCGATGGCGATGTACCGCTCAGCGTCGACGGTCGCCGCAGTGTGACGCGCGTCAAGACATCCAAGCCCCAGACCGCCAAAGCCGCTTGATCCTGATTAGCTCACGAGAGTCACAATGATGAACGCTATACTTCGATTGCTTCCCGCAAGGCGCGCCGGGTTGGGACGGGCCACCCGCAACACGTTGCGGGTTTTGTTGGCGGGCGCCGTGGCGCTCGGCCTCACGGCCCCGGCATTCGCCGAGCCGCCGCTCGAGAAGACCGAGATCCGCTACCAGGGATCGGCCGGGCAGGTGACGTTTATCGAGCTGGCCGAGGACCTTGGCTATCTCGCCCCGCTCAAGCTCAAATGGGTCGGCAACACCATCAGCGGGCCGCAGGACATCCAGACCGTCGTCACCGGCGATATCGACATCGGCGGCGCGTTCTATGGGGCGATCCTCAAGTTGATCGCGGCGAAGGCGCCAGTCAAGGCGGTGGTCGGCTACTACGGCTCCGACGCCAACACCTATTACGGCTACTTCGTGAAGGGCGACAGCCCGATCAAGACCGCGCATGACCTGATCGGCAGGAAGGTCGCGGTCAACACGCTGGGCGCACATTTGGAGTTCGTGCTGCGCGAGTACCTGGCTAGGTCCGGCCTCAGCGCTGGTGAAGCCAGGCAGGTCACGCTGGTGGCGATCCCTCCGGTCAGCGGCGAGCAAGCGTTGCGCCAGGGCCAGGTCGAGGTCAGCGCGTTGGGCGGTGTCCTGCGCGACAAGGCGCTGGAACGGGGTGGCATCCGCTCGCTCTTTGTCGACACCGATCTGTTCGGCCAGTTCACCGGCGGTGCCTATGTACTGCGGGACAAATTCATCAAGGATAATCCCAATTCCTCGCGTAAGCTGGTGGAGGGGATTTCGCGGGCCATCGAATGGGCCCAGACCACACCGCCGGAAGAGGTGGGGGCCCGGTTCGACAAGATCATCGCCGAGCGCAAGCGCAACGAGGATGCCTCCTCGATCAAATACTGGAAGAGCACCGGTGTTGCATCCAAGGGCGGCTTGATCTCGGACAGCGAAATCCAGGTATGGATCGACTGGCTGGTGAAGGACGGCCTGTTCAAGCCGGGTCAGGTCAAGGCTTCCGACACCTACACCAATGCGTTCAACTATTTTCGTCCCGGAAAAACGGCGGAGGCCCGATGACCTCCGTCAAGATCCGTTTCGAGCATGTCCGCAAGGAGTTCGTCCTGCGCGGGGAGGGAGGCGCACCAGGCCGCCACTTCATCGCTCTGGAGGACATCACGCTCGATGTTCGCTCCGGCGAATTCTTGGCCCTGGTTGGCCCAAGCGGCTGCGGGAAATCCACATTGCTCGATCTGCTGGGCGGGCTCACGCTGCCGACCAACGGCCGGATTCTGCTCGATGGCCGGCCGATTGCCGGACCCGGTCGCGACCGCGGCATCGTGTTCCAGCAGTATGCGCTGTTTCCCTGGCGCACCGCCGCGCAGAACGTTGAGTTCGGTCTCGATATCGCCGGGTTCAAGGCCAAGCAGCGGCTCGACATCGTGCGGCATTTCCTCGAGCTGGTCGGGTTGTCCGGCTTTGCCGACCGCTACCCGCATGAGCTCTCCGGCGGCATGAAGCAGCGCGTGGCGATCGCGCGAAGCCTCGCCTACGATCCGGAAGTGCTGCTGATGGACGAGCCGTTCGCCGCGCTGGACGCCCAGACGCGCGAGACGTTGCAGGGCGAGCTGCTGCGGATCTGGCGCGCCACCGGCAAGACGATCGTCTTCATCACCCATGGCATCGACGAGGCCATCGTGCTCGGCCAGCGGGTAGCGGTGATGACGTCGCGTCCGGGCCGGATCAAGCAGGTCATCGACATTCCGGACGTGCTGCGCAGCGAGGCCGACGACGTGCGCTCGCTGCCTGAGTTCGGCCGCGTGCGCCACGAGGTCTGGAGTCTGTTACGCGACGAAGTCTTGAAAGCGCAGCAAGGGCAATTGGCCGCCGGCACTGGTGCGCGAGCCGATCGAAAAGTGGAGGAGGTCACCCATGTCTAGCCTCGAGATACTGACATTGCTGGAGGTTGCGCACGGGCGCCGAGAGCCGCTGACCGGCGTGGAAAGACCGGCATCGCAGTGGTGGACCGGATCCTCGCCGCGGCCCGCGGGCTGGCTGCCTTCGGGCACCGCTCGTTGCTGCTGATTGCCCTGTTGGCGGCATGGGAGGTGGCGCCGCGGCTCGGGTTGATCGATCCGGTGTTCCTGCCACCCTTCTCGGAGGTGATCGCCGCGGGCTGGCAGCTTGCGCAAACCGGCGAGCTCTATGATGACGTCTCCGCCAGCCTGCTGCGTGCCTTGAGCGGATTTCTGATTTCTGTCGCCTTGATCGTCCCGCTTGGCGTGGCCGTCGGTTGGTATGCGCGTCTCGGCAATCTCGTGAACCAGTTCATCGAGATCTGCCGCAACACCGCGCCGCTTGCGCTGCTGCCGGTCTTCATCCTGCTGCTCGGAATCGGCGAAACGTCGAAGATCACGATGGTGGTCTATAGCTGCGCGTGGCCGCTGCTGCTCAACACCGTTGCCGCGGTGAAACAGGTCGATCCGTTGCTGATCAAGTCGGCGCGGACCATGGGTGCAACCCCGCAGCAGCTGTTTCGCAAGGTCATCCTGCCGGCTGCGCGTCCCACTATCTTCGTCGGTATTCGTCTGGCCAGCGCGTCGGCCATGCTGGTGCTAGTTGCGTCCGAAATGGTCGGCGCCAAGGCCGGCCTCGGCTATCTCATCATCAATAGCCAGTACAGCTTCCTGATTCCGCAAATGTATTTCGGCATCCTGGGCATCACCGTCATCGGGCTGGCGTTCAATGCCATTCTGGAGGCAGTGGAGCGGCGCTTCATGCGGTGGAAGGCGCCAGTGACGGCATGAGATTAGGGATCAGGCGCCGCTCAACTTTTCGCGCGGCGGCCAGCGTCACCATGCTGCTCGGCGGCATGTCGCGGATCAGCCAGACATTCCCGCCGATGGTCGATCCGCGGCGAATCGTGCTTCAGCCGATGGTGATACGGCCAAGGATCGTTTCGCCGACGTAGATCACGACGCCGTCGTCCAAGATCGGGTGGCGAGTGTCGCTCCTGATCACGTTGCCTTTGTCATCCGTCGGAAAGTCGCGCCTCGAGCGTGACCGCCTGATAGATTCAGACATTGTCGCCGATAGTGATCGTGCCCCCCGGTGCCGTAATCGATGAGAAGCCGGTGCGAGCGCGCTGGTGAATATCGATGCCAATCGGCCTGGCGCAATGAAAACGCGTGAATTGCGGAGCCTATGTCAGCGATCGATGACTTTTTATAATGTCATCGATCGCTGTCATTTACAAATTGTCAACGAACGCCAACATATGTTAAAGTAAGCGAACGTTGACATTTGGAAATCCCATGCTCGTACGCACACCGGCCGAACTCGGTGCCGTCCTTCGCGACCGGCGCAAGAAGCTCAAACTCGATCAATCGACTTTTGCCAAACGCATTGGCGTCAGCCGCCAATGGGTGATCGAAGTTGAGCACGGTCACGCGCGCGCTGAACTCGGTCTGATCCTTCGCGCCCTTGACGCCCTGGACATCCGCCTGGATGCGAGCACCGAACAAGCGCCGGCCCGCGGGGCCACCAGGCCAGCCGTCGATATCAATGCCATCGTGGCCAAGGCCAGGAAGAAAAAGGCATGACGAGCGAACTTGTTGCTCTGCTGGACGGCCGGGAAATCGGCCGCGTGCGCAATGACGCCCGCGGCCGGCTCACCCTTGTCTATGACAAGGACTGGCGCCAGGCCGAAGGAGCCTATCCGCTGTCACTGTCCATGCCGCTCGCGGCCGAAGAGCACGGACCTTCCGCCGTGCAGGCTTTCCTCTGGGGACTCCTGCCCGACAACGAACACGTGCTCGAACGGTGGGCCCGACGATTTCAGGTGTCGGCGCGCAACGTGTTTGCCCTTATTTCCCATGTCGGCGAGGACTGCGCCGGCGCCGTCCAGTTCGTCACGCCCGATCGGCTGGACGCCTTGCGAAGCGGCGCCGAAGACAAGGTCGAATGGCTTGACGAAACGGCGATCGCCAAACGCCTGCAGACCTTGCGCGAGGATCACGCCGCATGGCGGTTGCCGCGCGATGCCGGACAATTCAGCCTTGCGGGCGCCCAACCCAAAACCGCCTTGCTTTTGCAAAAGGGCAAATGGGGAATTCCCTCTGGGCGCATTCCGACGACGCATATCCTCAAACCGCCGACCGGCCATTTCGATGGACACGCGGAAAATGAACATATCTGCCTCATACTCGCCCGCAATCTCGGTCTGCCCGTCGCCGACACCCAGGTGATGCGCTTCGGAAAAGAAATCGCCATCGTCATCGAGCGCTACGACAGGCAGTTCAGTGGGAACGAGATTGTCCGTGTCCACCAGGAGGATATCTGCCAGGCGCTCGGGATCCTGCCGACCAGAAAGTATCAAAACGATGGCGGACCAAGCCCTGCCGACGTGATCGAGCTTTTGCGCACCTACTCCACGGATCGCGTCGTCGACGTTGACACGTTTGTCGAGGCGCTAGGCTTCAATTGGCTGATTGCGGGTACGGATGCTCATGCCAAGAACTATTCGCTGCTGCTGGCCGGCGGCCCTCACGTACGACTCGCCCCCCTCTACGACATCGCCAGCATTCTTCCCTACGATGACATCGATCTGCAGAAGATCAAGCTCGCGATGAAAATCGGCGGTGATTACAAGCTCAGCCAGATTGGTTTGCGCGATTGGCAGAAATTCGCACGCGAAACGCGCCTCGATCCTGACAAGGTGATCGCCGGACTGATTTCCATGGCCGAGCAGCTTCCGGACATTGTAGCCGCCGTACGGGAGCAAGGGCGGAAAGACGGATTGGACAATGCCATCATCGGGCGCCTCGCCGAGCACTTGATTGCCAGAGCCAAGCAATGCCGTCGACAACTCGGTGGGATATAGTTCCGACTACGGCCGCCAGCAGAATGATGATGTTCGGCAGCAAGGCGTCGATCATCATAGTCGACATGTCGTTGTCGACGCCAACGGCAGCACCACCGCGATCGGCATGCCGATGTCGATGTCGACTACGATCGGTGGTTGCTCGCGATCGGTGGCAACCGCGTAGCCGCTGCGGGTGGCATGACCCTACGGCATGTCCTTTCAGGGCTCCGGCAGAGTACGATTACTCTCCGCGGGCTTTTCCAATTCGGCGGTCCGCTTGTAGGTCCTCTTTTGGCACGACTCCTATCCGCCCGGCAGTCCCGTGGACACGGCTGCGCAATCACGGCGTCTCGCCCCATTTAAGGGGCGCTGGATTAGCCAGGGCTGAAGATCAAACAGAGCAGGATCGCGGCCACGACGGCTGTCCTGTCGGTTGGTACGCGACGTCTTGAAACACGGTCCAGATCGGGGCCTAGCGCCTTGGCGCGGTTCGCGTCGCGCTGGATGGTCCGTTCTGGTTTTCCTGTCTTGCGGCGGTATCGGAAGTAAAAGACGCCACGTTGGCATCTTTTTCCCGCGGCGCCCGGTCGCGCCGTGCTTCGTCTCCGGATGCACGGCTCTATATGCCGCTTCCGCTTCGCGATCAGGTCAGTGCGCTGCGCTGCGGTCAGGTCGCGGCGGATCAGGCTTCGTCGATGCCGGTCAGGGACGCCTAATGGGAAACACAGCAAATTTCCCCAGACTAGGAACACCAGCCGGCGCCGCGAGGTTCTTCCGCCGTAGGGTTAGCACTTACGGAGTTCTCTTCGATGGCTACTCAGATCGTGATGGACCACACAGGCGACAGCAGACACTTTTTTGACCAAACCGCCCTCGAGGGGCTGGCCAAGGCTGAGCGTCGCTTTAAGAAGTTGACAGACCAAGGATTTACCGCTGCTACTCGGACGCCAGTCGGCGATCTCAAGGCCGTACGGACATTTGATCCGACTGCGGACGAGACGCTGTTCTATCCGCGCCTCGTCGGCGGCTAGCCACCCTCGCGGCACGGCAAATGTTTTTGTTCAGGCGCAACGGCGTCGGCAGTAGTGCGCGTTTGCGCGCCCTGCGTTCGCTGTATTCGAGCTTCTTCGAGCAAAAAGGGCCGGAAGCGCGTGCGCGGCGTCTTTTGCGCGATTGGCTATCTCCGGATCAGCGTGCGCAGTTTGATGCCGAGGGTTATTTCGATGTCGCGGGCTCTCACACCGGCCGACGATATCGAATTCATCAGGGCACCATGAGCAATGTTTTGGAACTTGATGAAGAAAGACAGCCTAAGATCGGGTGGTGTTTCGTTCCCGAACGGGCCCTGGCGGCTGGCGATGTGATGCTCGCGCAGAAGATCGCGCTCGAAACCGACGAAGCCGCAGTGCTCGCGCTTGCCCACCGGTTTTCTCCGAGAGTGCCATCCCTGCCCCGAGTAGTGCGGCGTGCTTACTAGACCGCCCGCGGGCGGGGCCGCCGCTTGTGACAGCGGCGGCCCCTTGCCGCGAAGGCAGCGTTTACGCGATACATCGGCACCTCCGCGACTACAGGTAGGCTCGACCCAGAAATGGTCTCCTGCAATGTAATCTACTAGTTAGCCTTACCGGGCGGCGCGGTGCGGTCCTCTCTCGTGATGGTCTCGACATCCGTCATGGTTCGGGTGAACGCTTTGCGCAGTTGCTCCGCGTGAGTAGGGCTCTCTGGTTCAGTGAGATATGCAATCTTGATCAGCAATCTGTTCAGCAGATACGTAAGCGCAAATTTTCTGAGTGCCGGCTTCGCACAGCGATGATCTGCCGACGCATCTCGGCGAGATCGAGCGCTTCTTGTTTTGACGGCCTCTTCAAAATCGCACTCGCGGGCGTGCTGGGGCAAACGAAACCGCCGCGCCGAATATGATGGCGCGACGGCTTCGCCTGGGGTGTTCCCGGACCGGGCAATGTCCGGTGCGCAAAGCTAACCCTCCGACGCGTCGCCGCAATCAACGCGTCAAATTAAGCTTGATATCCGCGCTGGAAGTTAATTCGGGAACCGAGAAGCCGCATCGGAAGGTTCTGAGCCGGTGAATAAGAAGGAACGTCTAGGCCTGCGTTGGAATTCCTGACTGAACAACAGCTGCGAAACTGCGATGCGCTGCTATATCTTCACGCTCTACGACTGCGGTAGGACACTGAACGCGCAAGAGATCGACTGCAATAACGCCGAAGAGGCTCTACAGCTGGGCTCTCCCGCGGTGGCGAACGACCCTGTCGAGGTTTGGTGTGGTCCACGGCGTCTCGCCCGCTTTGAACCGGAGCGGAGGCAGGAGCGGCCGCTTTCGCGCCTGCGCGAGCGCTTGATCGTAGCCGAACGCCGTCTTCACGAAGGCGAGCAACACATCAGTGAGCAAGAGAGGGTCATCGCCCAGCTCAAGCGCGAGGGACGTGATCTTGCTCTCGCGTTTTCCATTCTGGACACCCTGATTGAGACCCAAAAGGCTCATTTGCAGGAACGGGACTTGCTCGTCGCAGAAGTGGCAAAGCGGTCTGGATAGACGGGCTCGCGCACTCAACGCCCGTCGGGGCTGTGCCCCAGGCGACGACGGTGGACCGTCCTACTGTTCAGGATTGCCGATGTCGAACGCGCCTAGACGGTAATCTTCGCCCACCGATTGCTCAGTGGTCGGCCGCGTGATCAAGGTGAACGTCGCATCGGGGTAGCGCGTCCACACCTCAATGTCCTCTGAAGTGACGTTTAGATATCCAAAAAAGCACCTATATCGACCCGGCTCCGTTACCCGGCCGATTTTGTCCCAATTGATCTTGTTAACGCGCATCGCTAGCTCCACTCGTTCTCAGGCAGCGAACCGGGCGGAGGTTTAAGTTCTTCGAGGCCGGCTTCGATCAGCGCCAATTCATCTTGGATCGCTGTTACTGCGTTTTCTGGGTTGATGCCTGATACGGCTTGCAGCTGGGCGAGCACCTTGCGACGATGTGCCAGCAAGTCTGTCAGCGCGCGACGGTCCCGCACCTTCACGTAGCCAGCGACGATCAATTCCATGGCCTTTGACATGTTCGTCGTTTCCCACCGGCTTGCGGATTATCGGGGGCGGCTAAGTTCTGTCAGACCGGCTTCGGTCATACGATATTCCACACCTTCGCCGGTTGAGCGTCGCTCCATCCATCCGTTTCGCAAAAGAGCGAGCGTTGTTCCGGGATGATCGGGAAGCTTCGAAGAAGACACCCAATCGCGGTCACGAAGAGGATCGAGCATTTGCCGGTGAAACTGATTAAAAAGCGGCCTGCGCTTTTCCTGCCGACCGATGCCTTGACGTATCGTTTCAAGCGGGCGTTCGGTTTCCATGCCCGTTTGTTGCCATCGCATCGTTTACGATCGGTTACGGATCGGGAACAGCCGGCAATCTTTTCTAAATGGTTCATGGATATTGTTCTGCGGCATGGATCACGAGGACGCATCCGCTTGGTTCGTTCCGGCTCTCAGGCGAAGCTACGCTCGTCTAGCAGCGTGGATGACGCGCGGTAATCGCGTGCTTGAGCCCGGCCGCTTGCCGGCGCCGCCGCGCTCAGAGCGGCCAGCTCGCTTTCCCGACCCGCCGCGGCGGCCAGCGCCGCCGCGGATTTAGGCATTGCAGGCATCGCGAATGACGAACGATCGCACATCGACGAGTCCGTGGTTGCCGGACGAAGAGGCGGAATTGCTCTCGCTGTTTGGCGCAGGTGCCACAGCTGAGGAGGTCGGCGAACGGCTAGGCCGCACCCGCCAAGCGGTCTACGCTCGCTTGCAGCGCTTTCAAAAACAGCGAGGGCGGGCGAGTAGGACGAGTGGGAAAGTCTTTGCTCAGTTAGCAGAGTGATCGAGTGACGGCCATCGATCTTTAAGGTCGCAGGATCACATCCGCAGCGGAATTAAGGTAGCGATCCGATCGCATCGTCCGTTCGCCCGTGCTGAAGTAACCCTCAACCGATACATCGAAGGTTCAATTGCATCCGCTTCAAAAGGCGCCAAGCTGTAAACGATCGCATTGAGGTCGACCGATGACCAGCCCGACTGATGACGAATTGCGCGCCGCTGTCACCGCCGCCATTGAGCAGTGGAAGACTTCGCGCCAGCTTCCCCACCTGTCGCCGAACGATTGTGAGACGTTGAACAAGTTGATCATCACCGGACTTCAAACCGTGCTGTTCCAGCGTGCGAAGGCCTTCGACAAGCGCTAAAACCAGACATCTTGATCAAACCCGGCGGAGTTCGACGACGGGACTTTAATCGGAGCATGCGCCCGAAAGCCCACGTTCATCCACGCCCTTGCTTGGGTGTGCCCGGCCCTCATGGAGCTTTCCTTGCTCCACCACGCCGTGAATTTGTGTGCCGCTGCCGGAAGCGTTCTCCAAAGTATCTCTTCCATTTCGGAGAAGATCAGCCTAACGATTTGCCCGTGCTCGCCTCAATAGCCGCTGATGCAATGGTTCGTAGATCGATTTTCGGAAGCTCATGGTCTCACCGCAGGCTAGGCAAACATGGACGGTCCTAGAGCAAGTGCGTGCCGAGCTTCCGCACGGTGGCGATCATGAGAGCCGGAAGTACATCGCCGAGCAATTGATCCAACCGGCTGAGGCAGGACAAAGTACCTTAACAGACAATCGGGCTGAGCGAGGGCGCCGCCGGGGCAGGCTGCTGGCGGGCTCTCACCCAAGGCGCTCCCGTCCTTGAAGGATCTCTTCATCGCTCGCCTACCACCACCTTGTCTCTTGCTCTTTTATATTCGAGCAGCTGCGACACCGTATCGTAGGAATGATACCTTGCGTAGACGCTCTTTGCATTCCTCTCGCGAAGATCGGCCAGAGCATCAGCCCAATAAGCGACCATGGCGCGGCGAACTCCGTCGAGCGCGAAGATGCGTTCGGCCTTTGCAAAATCCTGGTCGAAAATCACACTTACTGCACGTTCAGCAGCTTTGTAGTCGGCCGGTTGAACATCCCCAGCACGTTGGCCGAGCCACATGATTGTTTTGGGATAGTCCAAAATGAGACGGTCAAGCACGAGGTAGTGCGAGAACTTTCCGTCCGCAGGTGTTCGAGTGCTGAAAGCGACTTCGTGTGACCCGATGTTTAACGTGAACCAACGCCCTCCGTTGGTCTGCGGGAGAACGCTTAAGGTCCACGCGCCCTGAATGTCGAGGTTGCCGTACAATCCCGAAAGCTGGAATAAGCGAAAAAGAAACAGGCTGACATCGGGATTGTGGAAGAGCCGATCCGTCCTCTCGTGATCGACGCGAAGCAGTTCGCTAATCGAGCGCAATTGTTCTCTAGCCTCGTGCGGAGCCACGCTGAATAGCTCCCGCGTCCCTTCGACTTCCACTTTTCGGGTATGAAAGTGACGGTGAAGCGCGCTCTCTACTGCGGTGCAGTCCGTGACATGCACGAAATCTGACAATTCCCACGGACCATGGGGAACGTACGCCTCACCGCCATTTATTCCTCGAAGGCGTTCAGCGATGGGCCGTTCGGTGCGGCCGATTTTTATGTAATCGCTATTTGGTGAAACGAGTACGTAGACAAACCCCTGCGGCATAGGCGCGATCCCCCAACCCACGCCGGCAAAGTGGAGGACCGCCCGGACGTGGAATAGGCGGAACGTCTAGATTGCATGACTTGCGGGGCAATCCTCCCGCATCTTCGGCAGATTGCTAATCAAAAGGTCTGACGAAACGATTAGCGGAATGATTGCGAGCTTGGTGGCCCTTCTTCTCCACGCCACAACGGCGCACGCCGTGCGGCGTCCATCCCTCGCGCAAAGGGATGCGGAGCTCCTCGCCGGGGGCATTCGGGAAGTCTCCCTCCGGCGAGGGCCGCCTTGTTGGATTAGTCCAATTGGTGCGTAACAGTCCTTATGGACAGCCATAAGCGCAGTACTCAGCTTGAACGGCTTGAGGTGGTCGAGACTGGTCGTCGTCGGCGCTGGTCGGATGACGAGAAGCTGCGGATCGTGAGCGAGAGCTTTGAAGCGCCGCGCGCTATATCGTCGACGGCACGGCGCCATGGCATATCACGTTCGTTGCTGATGACATGGCGTGACTTGGGACGCGCCCAGTCGTCGGGCGCGTCCCCTAGCCGCAACGCACTCGCGCGTTCGGGCCCGAGCCGATCAGCCCTCAAAGCGAACAATCTGGCTTTGCGCGGGTCGTCCTGGCCGCTGAGGTCGAGCCGGCGGTTGCTGCCACACCGCCGAGTGGGCAGATGGTGATCGTGATTGGCGGGGATCGTCGAGTGATTGTCGACGCCAGCGTCGATGCGGCAGCGCTGGCGCGGGTGCTGCAGGTTCTGGAGCGTCGATGATACCGATCTCTTCGAACGCACGGATCTGGATTGCGACCGGCCACACCGACATGCGCAAGGGCATGCAGGGTTTGTCATTATTGGTGCAGGAAAGCCTTGGTCGTGATCCGTTCGCCGGAGATGTCTTCGTGTTCCGCGGACGCGGCGGTTCGCTGATCAAGGCCTTGTGGCACGATGGAGTTGGACTGTCGCTCTACGCGAAGCGGTTGGACCGTGGCCGTTTTGTCTGGCCGGCGACGGTGGGCGGTGTGGTGGGGCTGAGCGCGGCGCAGATGAGTTATCTGCTGGAGGCGATCGACTGGCGCAATCCGCAGCACACGTGGCGGCCACAGAGCGCAGGATAGGCTCAAAAAAGTTCTGAGGTGCGGAAGAAAAGACGCCTCAAATCGCCTCTTTTGTGATTCCATCGGGGCCATGGGTGACGGCCTTGAATCGCTGCCAGACGACGTCGAAACGCTGCAAGCGGCATTGATCGTTGCTCGGGCGGAGGCTGCGGCCGCCCGTGCCCGGCAGTCCGACGACCAGGCGTTGATCGCCCATCTGAAGCTGCAAATCGAGAAACTTAACCGCGACCGCCATGGTCCGCGCTCGGAGCGTACCGCGCGGCTATTGGATCAGCTTGAACTGACGTTGGAGGAGCTGGAGAGTTCGGCGACGGAGGACGAACTCACCGCCGAAATGGCCGCGGCCAAAACCACGAAGGTGGCGTCGTTCACGCGCAAGCGGCCGTCACGCCAGCCGTTCCCGGAGCATCTGCCTCGCGAGCGGGTGATGGTGCCGGGACCTGTGGCGTGCGCCTGCTGTGGCGGCGCGCGGCTGTCCAAGCTCGGCGAGGACATCACCGAGACGCTGGAGGTGATCCCGAAATCCTGGAAAGTGATCCAGCACGTCCGCGAGAAGTTTACTTGCCGTGATTGCGAGAAGATCAGCCAGGCTCCGGCGCCGTTCCATGTGCTTGCCCGCGGCTGGGCGGGGCCAAGCCTGCTGGCGATGGTGCTGTTCGAGAAGTTTGGTCAACATCAGCCGCTGAACCGGCAAGCGGAGCGCTATGCCAAGGAGGGTGTGCCGATCAGTCTGTCGACCCTGGCCGACCAGGTCGGCGACTGCACCGCGGCGCTGGCACCCTTGTTCAAGCGCCTCGAGGCCTATGTGCTGAGCGCCGAGCGATTGCACGGGGACGACACCACGGTCCCGGTCCTGGCCAAAGGCAAGACCGACACCGGCCGGATCTGGGTCTATGTGCGCGACGACAAGCCCTTTGGAGGGCAGGCCCCGCCGGGGGCGGTGTTCTATTACTCGCGCGATCGGGCCGGCGAGCATCCCCAGGCTCACTTGGCCAACTACAGCGGAATCTTCCAGGCCGATGCCTATGGCGGCTATGGCAGGCTTTACGAACCGGGCCGCAACGCAGGTCCGATCCTGGAAGCCGCGTGCTGGGTCCATGCCCGGCGGCCGTTCTTCGTGATGGCTGATCTGGCCGAGAATGCGCGTCGCAAGGCTCAGGGCAAGAAGCCGGCAGTGATCTCGCCGCTGGCGCTGGAAACAGTCCGCCGGATAGACGCCCTGTTCGAGATCGAGCGAGGCATCAACGGCGAGACGCCCGAACGGCGCCGGGCCGTCCGCCAGGAACTGAGCGCGCCGCTGATCGCCGATTTAGAAGCCTGGATGCGCGAGCAACGCGCCAAGCTCTCACGTCGCAACGACATCGCCAAAGCAATGGACTACATGCTCAAGCGCTGGATCGCGTTCACACGCTTCCTCGACGACGGCCGCATCTGCCTGTCCAACAATGCGGCGGAGCGTGGCGTGCGCGGCATCGCTTTAGGTCGCAAGTCGTGGTTGTTCTGCGGCCCGGATCGCGGCGGCGAGCGGGCGGCGGTGATGTACAGCCTGATCGTCACCGCCAAGATGAACGATGTCGATCCGCAAGCCTGGCTCGCCGACGTTCTGGCGCGCATCGCAGAGCATCCCGTCCAAAGGCTCGACGAACTGCTGCCATGGAATTGGCGCTCTGCCATCCGGAACGTTGATCAAGCCGCCTGAGCCGAAAATGACCCGCGCGCGGTCTTCGCCGGATGCTTACTTCGGGAAAGGGGCCCGCCGTGATGAAGTATGCCGGCGTCGCTATCACTGCCCCGTGCCCTCTTAAGTGGGAAGAGCGAGCCCCACGGCGGTCGACAGCGCGGCCGGACCCAGGCTGATCGAGCAGAAAGACGGCGCATCACAAGGGTCAAACGCTGCCAATCGCCTTGGTTGCAAGGCTAAAAGTTCCTCGCCGACTGACTGGGGGCAGCATGGTTAAGGTATTTCGCAATATGGTCATGGCACTTACTTTTGTAGGAGTTGCCGGCTGCAACATGTTTTGGAATTTCATGAACGACTATATGGCCTGCGGCCTTGCGCTGGCGGCTTCAGTTGCAGCCGGCTTTTGCGTTGAGCGCATCTTCATCGAGCGGTCCCGTCGGGAGATGATCCGCCTCCACGGCGCGGACTGGCATTCGGCGGAGAACCGACAGCTCGACTCATGAGCGTCACCCCTCGCACGCTCTTCATTTTCATCATCCGGTTGTTCGCTTCGACCCGAGGGGCCTAGCCCGATGATCAAACTGGTCCATCCATTCCGGTTCGCTCGCATCGAGCGCCTGCGAGAGCTGCTTGAACGAGACTACGAAATGGCAGTTGATCCGAATGCGGGCGTGAGCACCGCGAAGCTGGTGAGACCCGATCCGACAATGCTCGATGCAGGTTTGGTACTCGGTCGTGATCCAGGAGGCTGCGAGCTGGGTCCTTCGTTGCTTGCGAGCCATGCGAGCGCTCCTGCACCGCAACCGGTCAATACGCCCGAGTAGCATCACGATCTGGAAGGGCGATGACCATAAGCCGACCCCGAGGTAGGGGATGCCGAAAGCGAACTCCCCGGCTCCATTGGTCCTTACCGCTTTACAATGTTGCCATAGGGATCTCGTCGTAGTCGGTCACCATCGGCGAGGTAATCAAGAGGCGGCGATCCTAACCAAGTCAAGCGCGAGGGCTCAACGGCAACAGCTGGCCGAGAAGCAGTGCACGAGCTGGCAACCTGATGATTGAATGTGGCCCTATGAGGCGCCCCCTCACCGGACGGCAGGTCGTTACTGGAAACCAGCACTGTCTGCTCTGCGACGTGGTCTCGAGGACCATTTCGAGCTCGCCGCCGATCGCGAGAACTGTCACGACGTGATCGGGGGGAACAGCTTTTGAAACGGGCACGCCTGGGATTCCAAGCAAGGCTCTGTAGGCAAGCGAGCGCGCCCGGCTTGCAGTCGGCCCCGCGAATCTATTTGGACGCTACTTGCCATCCGAGTTGTATCATCGCAAGATTGTGTCTGCAACGCGAACGGCGTTCGATGAGGAGGGGGAGGGATGAAAACAGAAATCGTTGTTGCAATTGTCGCTGCGGCGGCTTCCATCGGAGCAGTGGTAATCACTGCTATCACTAGCAATCAAGTTGAAGAATTGAGGATCGAGTCTCAAAGAGAGAAGGAGCTTTCCGGGTTTCGGGAGCCGCTGGCGCGGGCAGCTTATGACCTTCAAAGTAGAATCCAGAACATCTTAAGGCAAAACATGATTGGCGCGTTTGTCGCGAAGGGCGATGAGCGGGAGAAGACATACGTGATCAACAATACTGCGTTTCTAGTTGGACAGTATCTTTGCTGGACCGAACTGACACGCCGGGAAATTCAATTCATCGATTTGGGTAGCACGGAAAGAACGCGGAAGCTAACAAAGCTGCAAGATCAAATCTCTGGCCTCTTCGGCACGGATCAATACAAGAAGCCGTTTCGTCTGTTTTCCGGTGAGCAGCGAGCAGTTGGTGAAGCTCTGATTGAAGAGGGCGCTAAAGGGCCGCAATGCGTAGGATATGGCACGTTCCTCAAGCGCGTTGACAGCGGCGCGTATCCCTTCATCGATGGACTTCGCAAGGATGTATCGTCCCTCGAGCAAAATCTTGAGGCGGGAGAATCGCGATTAGCTGCTTTGGATCACGCTTTAATCGATCTGCTGGACCTACTTGATCCAGAGTATGTTCGGTTTGATAAAGACAAGAGAACGAAAGTCTAGGTCACGCAATCGACTTTGCTTGGTCATGCGTCACGGCGTCCTTCCACTGCATATTGGCGATTTCGCCTCGCCTCATCCCAGTGGCGAGCGCGAACTGGATTACCTGCGTAATCGCTGAGCTTCGGCAAGAACGAGTGGCTTTCAATAACCTGTTCAATTCTCAGGCAGTGCGATGACTATGATCGTGCGACGAATGCCCAGTTTCGGTCGGATAAGCCCAGTGGTGCGACCAGTACGTGATTGATTATTCTCAACCCGGGGCTGACTCTTAATCAGCGGGTCCCAGGTTCGAGCCCTGGTGCGCCCACCATATTACCCCACGTCACAGTCGCTTAAGCAGGCCTGGTTTCGTTCTTTTGGTCGCCGTGCGACCCGTTTGTGCGACCAAAATCAGTCGCACGCCGTGCGACATTTCGAGCTGATCGGAGTCGTGCTCGGGGCGCCTGCGATCACGCGCGCCTTCTGGATCTGATCGTGGCTGAGCTCGGCCTTCAGCCCTTTCCACGCGCGCCGAGCGCTGCGGCACGTTGGCGAGGCCGTAGGTCCAGTTCCAGATGTCATGACCGCCAACCCCGGCGCCCTGTGGATGCGGCCGATCGGCAGTTCGTCCCGGATCGTAACCAGTTCGAGAGCGTCCTTGGCGAGAGGGTGCAGTACGCAGCCGCTCGCTGGCCATGGAAGGACGGAGAGGTACGTCAGGGTCAAGCTGATGACCTCCGTGCCAATGGCAACAGCTCTACCGTCCTAGTACTCGCCGGACGCAAAGCATTCTGATTTCGTTAGTTTGGTGTAGTTGCTCAGCACTCGGAGGATCAATGGAGCCGAGAGTCTCGGTACTAAACTTCGCTTCCAACTCTGACGCCATGCAGATGCAAATCTGCAAGCAAGCGTCCGTCGAAAAACCGCCTTGCTGCGCGCAACCGTTTCGGCACGCTGAGAGAAACTGCGGTCGCCATTCTGCAGCCGTGGCGATTGTTATAAAATTGATAGCAGCTATCGTCAGAGCTGGAAGAAACGCGGACATTGCTTCACTTCCTTTTTCAGTTTGCTGAGGGGCTGCTCTAATTCGACTCCATCTTTTTCGCCTCTAGCAATATCTAGCTACTTGCGTAGTTGTCCCCTTAAGCGGAACCACAAATGACCGATCAGTGATAGGACTATGGCGGTCAGAATTATCGGGAGCCAGATCGACGTGGTTATGAACAACAAGGATATGATGACCACACGTCCAAAGACCGATTCGCTGACCGGATTCTTAAGGCGAGCGAAATAGGCGTAGATTATAAAAATGGTGGCCGGCACCATCCACGCGGCGACAAGCACCAGTAACAGGTCAACAAGTTGGCTGGCATAATGGTGCATGAGCGCACCTCCTGACAGCGTTGGCGCGAATTGCTGTCACCGCTGCGAGAGATGCGGTGATTGTCGACGATAATTGGTCTTTGTTCGCGTTGGTGGGCATCTGCACGCTCGTGTCACGGCCGGTGTCCAAACTCATGCGAACCCGCAGCCTTCGATTCGCCTGAGCTAGAGCCTCTCAACGCGCACTCGTTGAGATAGCTCGGGCAAGGGCTCGTCCAATGCAATCATAACCATCGGCGGTGTTGTGCAATCCGTCCCACGTTACAAGCGCGCTTTGCGCAACTCCGGCACTGACCGAGTTTCGCATCAGCGCAAAACGAGAGAACAGCCCGACCCGTTCCTGTTTTGCGACATCGATGATGATGTCCTCCATCGTCGAATAGCCAACTGAGGCGAGCACCTGTGGCGCATATTGCAGATCCATCAACACGACATCGGCAGACCCCGCCTTAAGTGCCCTTACCCCTTCAAGAACGCTTCTTTTGAGCCCTTGGTCCGGCCGGCCCCCCCAGGCGACGTCATTAGTACCTAATTGCCAGATAACGAGATCAGGCGTGTGCGCGAAAACGTCACGCTCGAACCGTGCGACGTTGTTCGGAATCGTATCGCCGACTCGACCGCTGTTGATGACCTCGATCGTGGCGTTGGATCTAAGTCTCGAGAGTTCTCGGCGCATCACCTCCGGATATGTGGCCGCGGACCTAAGTACCCAGAGTCCCACCGTCGACGATGATCCAATCGCTACAATCCTTAGCGGCTCACCAGATTTCAAACGCGACGCCGTGCGGGGCAATTGTGCACCCAGCGAGGCGTTGAAATTTGCTGAAAGGCATTTCTCGGCAGATGATAACTCGTCCTGCGCTTGAGAGGACCCACTGCCAGACAATCCGATAAGCAGGGCCGCGCCGATTGACGCCATTATTCCAGCGGCTCGGGTACGGATGGCAAAATAGGTCAGAAACATGTTCCCCCAATAACTGGTCGATTCTCTCTTGACAACCGTTGGCGTCAGACGTTTCGCTATGTCCCTGAGTTACAGGTCGATTGACGCGTGGGCAGCGAGTAACACGATGAATCCGCGGGTAGTCGCGGGTGAGACCATGACCGGAAAGCCCCTAGCGAAGCGGCTGGTATTCCATATCGGCGGCTATGATCCAATCACGTCGCATGTCAGCGCGCAACGACGCTTTGTGCGCGAAATTGCCAGGTTCCAACGTACCTGGTCAGTGAAAGCGACCGTTGACGGTTTGCAGGATACCGTCGATCAGATTCGATGGAATGTGACGACAACCGGCCCCGATTGGCTCGTCGAAACCGATTACCGTCTGGTCCGGTGGCACGACGTAATTGAGGCCTTCGGGCGTCGGAGCATTGGCTCACGCATCTCCGTCGGCATTCTTGCGTTTCTGGATTTCGTTTTGGCCGGCACCCTTTGGCGTTACTTGCTGACCAACTGGCGTTACGCAGGTTTCTTTCTCTATCCGTTCGTCATGTTCGGACTGCTCACCGCGACCGCTGTCTTGATTGGCGTGTTTGCATTCAAAATCACCGGATCAATTCCCATTGCTACTGGTACCGGTCTCTTCGGGTTCGCGGCCGTGTTGGCGGGTCCGTGGCGCTGGCTGCACCTGGGCGACTTGTTCGACGATTGGATTTTTTCTCGCGAGTATATTCGCTTCGGTAATTCAGAAATCGAGCAAAGGCTGGACAGGTTGGCCACCGAGCTCGTGGCTGCGGCGAGCAACTTTGCCGCAGACGAAATTTTGGTCATAGGGCACAGTCTTGGCGCGGTACTTGCGGTTGATCTGCTTGATCGCGCCTTGAAGCTGGACCCTGTGCTCGGTCGAAACAAAATTCCCGTCACCTTCTTGAGCGTTGGATCATCCATACTCAAGGTCGGCCTGCATCCGAAGGCAACACGCTTTCGCGCGACGATGGAACGCGTCGCCAAGTCGCGCGGGATCTTCTGGGGCGACTATCAGGCCCTCGTCGACCCGTTGAACTTTTACAAAAGCCGGCCAATGGCCGAAATGGGCTTGTCGACGGAAAACGAAGCGACCGTCAAGGTCGTGAGACTTAGCCGAATGCTTGACGACGACATGTATCAACGCATCCGTCTCAATTTCTTCCGACTGCACTGCCAGTTCATCAGTGGAAATGACAGGCGAACATCGTACGACTACTTCATGCTCACATGCGGACCTATTTCAGCCAAATCCCAGACGCTCGCCCCGGATGGCGCCGTGTCGATGATCGCTGACAACGGAGGACTTATTGCGAGCGCACCGCCGTCAGCAAGCGAACTGCTGGGAAGCCCGGGCGCGGCAGCCTGATTCAAATGACGCCCACCATTTCAAAAATCATTTTCGTCGCGTTGGTGATCGGCTGGTACCTTATACGCTACAAGTACGCGCGGCGTTCCCGCCGTGCGGGGGTTGTGTGGAGCGCTCGCGGCCCCCTGGAAACTGCGCTCCTGCTCATATCTCTTTCGGGGCTTGGACTTGTGCCGCTCGTCTACGTAGCGACAGGAATACCTCGTTTCGCAGCTTACAGCTTTTATCCCTGGTTGGCTTGGCTGGGGTCTCTCTTTGCGATTGCGGCTTTGGGCGTCTTTCACCTGACTCACCGTGCACTCGGCCGGAATTGGTCGATAAGTCTCGACGTGCGGGAGAACCATGAACTCGTGACGGAAGGGATTTACCGGAAAGTTCGACACCCGATGTATTCGGCATTTTGGCTGTGGGCTATCGCCCAGGCATTGCTGCTGCCTAACTGGATTGCCGGTTTCGCGGGCCTGGCCGGCTTCGGGATTTTGTTCTTTGGCCGCGTCGCAAGAGAAGAGCGAATGATGCTGCAGACGTTTGGCGACAGCTATAGCGAGTATATGGCGCGGACCGGTCGGGTCTTCCCATGGATACTCTGAAGTAGGTCCCGGCACGTCTTGACCTGTGGGTACCCACGAGATTGATTTGGAACCAAACGCCTCAATTTGCGTGCCATTTCCGCAACATACGGCAGAAAAAGTTGTCGGAACCCCCGCCCCCCCGGTCTATTCGTTGGTGTCGTGGCGAGTGTCAGGTTATTTCTATGCCGGTCAGGTGAATCCAATCCCTCCCGAACAATGGTGAGATCCCGATGTTGAAATTCGTTGTCCTTGGAATCGCTTCTTTGGCTTTCGTGGGAACCGCAGTTGCTGCCGACCTGCCACGGGCTCAGCCGGTTGCTGCCGCCCCGGCGCCCGTCGGCAAATACCCCGTCGGCAAATACCCCGTCGGTAAGAGCCCCGTGGGCAAATACCCGGTCGCTGCCCCGGCTCCGTTGGTGACCAAAGGTTGATCTGACTATCCATTCGGACGCCAGCGGCGTTCGCTTGGGCTAGCAGATTAACTGTGGCATCGGATCTTGGATCCAAGAGGATTCGAAGATGGCGGGAGTGATTCGGAAATATCCGGGTCTTGAGCTTCTTGCAAAGGCCGCCATGCTGGCGGCCTTTGTGGGCTTGGGGGCCGGAATCAGTAGCGCACAACCACTCGCGGCGCGTACGGACCAGCAGCAACGGGACGCTCTCCCCAGTTCGGCGACAAAGCATGCGGAAAGCATGGCTTCTGCTACGCCGGGTGCCCCGCCGGCCATATCCGATGTAAAGCCAGTTCGAAGAGCTGCCTCCACGGGTCCCTACTACGTTGATTTTCGTGCCCGCACGGCAGCAACGTACGGGCATGCATTCATCTGGTACGGAAAGACGAACGAAAAGCAGGTCGATGTCGCTGGCCTGGCTCCGGCCGGCGACGAGATACCCTACATTTTGGGACACGTCATATTTGTCCCCTCTGAGACAGGTGCGACCTACGGTGATCTTGACGAGCAATATTTGACCGCCAGCTATCGCGTCTATTTGTCTGAGGCAGACGCCAAGAAGGTCTTTGCTTATATCAAGCACCTGCAGGAGACTTCGCCGCTCTGGAATGCAGCAACGGCAAACTGCACTGCTTTCATCGGCCGCATAGCGACCTTTATGGGCCTTAAGGCTCCATTTCATCTGCTAAAGCCTGAGGAATACGTAAACCAACTCAGAGAGCTTAACGGCGGGCGAAAAACGGCTCAACTCGAACCTGATCGAAGCTAGCACCCTCGGATAGAGTTCATCCTGTTCTTCTTGCCGTCAGAATAGATGCGAGGTCTTCAAGAAGTTCAAGCGAGCGTGTTCTTCGAGGGCGCGGTTCGATACAACGGCATTCGTGCGCTACCTCGCTTGGTTGATGAATCGGCTGGGAGATCGTGGGAATGTCTGCGGTGCTGCGAAGCAAGGCAGCTCCACCTCCTCTTGGTCATGGCTAAGCTCTTGTTGGAAACCGTTGCGAGGGCGAAGTCCTGCTTGGCGCAGTTGAGGAAGGTTCGCAAATCGTATCTTTCGCCTATGGCCGTAGCGACGCGACGCTCTGTCTTCAGCGCTCGCACCTTGAGACGAAGATCGTCGGACAGGCAATGATGCTGCGTCGAGGCCGAGCATGGACATCAATCGATCAATGCACCTCGCGTACACGGCCGGATGACAGATGCCGGATCGAGATCGATACCATCGGTACACTGATCGTCGCCTATGTTGATCCTCGATCATGATCGGTACCGCCGACCTTTACGGCTGTCACGCGCGTAAGCTGCGTGTTTTCAAGTCGACAAGCGCTCTTTGGGCTTTGTGGAAATTTAGAGCTGAGTTCACGTCACTCGTATTGAGCGCGGTGGATCGGACGCTTTTTTTGAGCTAAGCCGTCTGAGCCGCCTGGAACGGCGCGGGCGGCCGCTCTATTGGGGCATACTGAATGCAGCAAGCTATCGCGCCGCTGTTCGGGGGACGCGGATGCGAGTCCATATGATTGTTGCCGGCCTAATCCTATCGGTCATCGGGACGGCCAGCGCCACGGTTGTCGATAAAGGAACCGACGCGCAAAAGTCTTGCGAACTACTTGTTCAGAACTCTTTTCGCAATCAGGACGAAGCTCGGTCCGCCGGCGTATGTGAGGGAATGATCGAGACTGCGATGCTCTTTTCACCAAATCTGCCAGCTGACGTGCGTGCATGCCCCCCCGCGCAAGGCAGCACTTTGCAAAGTGCCAAGGTTCTTCTGCGGTATCTTGATAACAATCCGAATCGAGTGAATGAACCGGGGATCACTGTCGCCATCGAAGCATTCAGAGATGCTTGGCCCTGCCGTGGGGACGACGCTCAGTCGTCCACCGGAACTGGATCGAAAAAGCATGCCCCAAAAAAATCCAAATAGAACGCGTATCTGCGGATACTGATGCTAGCCTTGCGGTCCGCGATGTTCGCGTCAGGCTCTTGATTGATTCGCAATGCACTACCTCGAGGTGCGCGAACTGAACCGCGGTGCACACCTCCACAATCAGCACTCAACGCCTTATCGACGAGCGAAGCGAACCCTTGAGCCCCGATAAACAGCGGGGCATTGTGCCATCCACGCCCGGGCTGGAACAGCATGACAACCCCCTGCCGCGTCCTGATGATCTATCCGAAGTTCGTTCCGAACTCGTTTTGGAACTACGCGGAGGCCTGCGAACTCGTCGGCGCGAAGTATCCAACGGCGCCACTCGGCCTGATTACCGTCGCCGCCATGTTGCCGAAGCATTGGGACATCCGGCTCGTCAACCGGAATACCGAGGCTTTGACAGATGCGGACCTCGATTGGGCCGATCTTGTGATGATCGGCGGTATGCTCAACCAGCAGCCGGATGCCATCTACCTGATCGATCTCGCCCACCTGCACGGCAAGCCAGTATGTGTCGGTGGACCGGACGTCTCCTCCAGCCCGCATCTTTACGCGGACGCGGACTTTCAGGTGATCGGCGAGGCCGAGCATGTCATCGAGCAGTTCATCGTCGCCTGGGAAAGCGGCGAACGCAAGGGCGTGTTCATCGCCGAGAAATTCAAGATTGATGTCACGCTGAGCCCGATGCCTCGCTACGATCTGCTTCACTTCGATCACTATCTATACATCGGCGTGCAGTATTCGCGTGGCTGCCCGTTCACCTGCGAGTTCTGCGATATTATCGAGCTGTATGGTCGCGTGCCGCGTACCAAGACCAACGATCAGATTCTCGCAGAGTTGCAGGCGCTCTACGATCACGGTTATCGCGGGCATGTCGATTTCGTCGACGACAATTTCATCGGCAACAAGAAGAACCTCCGCACCTTGATGCCGCGGCTCAAAGCCTGGCTGGAAGACCACGACTATCCATTCGAGTTCTCAACCGAAGCCTCGATCAACATCGCGGACGACAGCGAGCTGTTGCAGGCAATGAAGGATGCGAATTTCTTCGCGATCTTCGTCGGCATCGAGAGCCCGGATCCCGAGACGCTCGTGCAGATGAAGAAGAAGCAGAACACCAGGCGCAACATCGCCGAGTGCATTCACAAGATTTACGGCTACGGCATGTTCGTCACCGCTGGCTTCATCGTTGGGTTCGATAGCGAAAATGCCTCGATAGGACAGGCAATGGCCGACCTCATCGAGGAGGCGAGCATTCCAGTTTCCATCGTTGGACTGCTTTATGCGCTGCCCGGCACACAGCTCACACGGCGGTTGGCCGCGGAAGGCCGCTTGCACCAGGGCCATGACCTCATGAACGTCGAGCAGGCGGGCGATCAGTGCACGCTCGGATGCAATTTCGATACGAAGCGCCCGCTTCGTGACGTCCTTACCGATTACAAAGCGGTGCTCGGACACGTCTACAGTCCGGCAGCATATGCAGGACGGCTGTCCCGTCTCGCAGCCATGCTCGACCGGTCCGACCGGCGCCGCGATCTTCCGGATGGCGACGTGCGCAAGAGGCTTGGCGGCATCGATAGCGTACACAAGATCATGCGGGCCCTGCCGAAGGTTCGTGAGCCGTTCTGGAAGACCTTCGTCGACGTCGCCAAGACCAATCCAGGCGCGTTGCGTTACATCGTGATGCTGATGGCGCTGTACATGCACCTCGGGCCGTTCTCGGAACGCGTCATCGGCGAGATTGACCGCCGCATTGCCGAGTTGGACGATGTACCTCCGCTGAGGGCCACTGCGGTTAGGCAAGTGCTACCGCCAGCGACGGTGTAGCCACAGCCACTGATCGGGATATTCGCGGATCCAACCCTCGATGACCGACGTGACCGCCTGCATCGTTCCCTGAATGTCGATTTGCCCGGCGGCATCGCGGACCGGCTTCACTTCTTCAGACAGTTCGCCACGAAAGCGGTGTCCGGGCAGACGGATGATGCGCACGCCATGAATCGGGCACTCGATCTGCCGCAGCAGCCGGGCAAGCATCGGATTGGCCCGGGTCTTGCGGCCGAAGAAAGTGACATCGACGCCGTTGGTCAGATACTGATCGACCAGCATTCCAACGTGCTGGCCACTTTTAAGGGCCTCGGCAAGTCTTAAGGGCGCGTCACGACCCGCTGGAATGAGCGTGCCCATTTTCACGGCGCGCATATCCTGGATGATGCGGTCGGCGGACGCGATGTTGGGTCGGCGATACAGGATCGCGGTATCCAGCCCGTGCGCGACGGCTGCCAGGGCCGGAAGTTCCCAGTTCGCGAGATGACTTGCAAAGATCAGCGCCGGTTTTCCGTCAAGCCGCAGCTGCGTAAACAAATCATACGAGCGCTTGTCGATTTCGATCCGGCTATCCTCGGGCAGCGCGGGATCGTACTTCCAGATGCGATCAAGATGCGCGAATTCGGCGCCGACACGACCGAGATTGTCCCAGACGCCTGCGAGAATGGTCTCGATCTCTGCAGGCGATTTTTCCGGAAATGCGGCGGTTAGATTGGCTCGACCGGTCTTTTGCTCCGGCATCATGGGCCCGATTGAGCGAGTGATCCGAGCGAATAAGCTGGCCGTCTTGGTTGGATCGAAATGGCGAGCGGTACGCAGTATTCCGATCGTCAACGCGCCCACCGCCGCTTGGCCCAGGGGCTTGGTCACGTCACGAAATTGGAGCCTGGTCCGCATTGCAACGACAATCTTGGCTTACACTTTCGGCTTTCCACGGGCTCCAGCGCGCACAATACCACCGATACGCGATGCGATCAAAGACACCGACGAGTTGCGAAGGGCGCGCCTCTCGGATCGAGCTTCGTTCGGAGTAAATGTCCGTTAATGGGGATGGACCGGTTTTGCTTCTCCCGCGAGGATAGTTTGCAAGGACGACCCCGCAGCATCCGGTGAAGTGGCCCATGGACGCCACCACACAGCTGCTAGCCTCGATCGGCATCGATATCGGAAATCTTCCACGTCGCTGGCTTCATGCACTCGTTCGAGGCCGCCGGGATCGTGGAGATCGACGCCGTCTGGAGCGATAGCCGCTGAGGCCGCCCGGCGCGCCGAGCAGGGGAGTGGTCATGCGGTCTCGCATGCGCTAGCGCCGGTTCGCCGTCACGACGCGCGCCGACGCGGTGACGAGACCCGTGAGCGCGGCCAGGATCCAGAACGCCGTCGGAAGCCCTACGACATGGGCGACGAAGCCGATGCCGGCGGGGCCCATGAGGACGCCTGCATAGCCCGCGGTCGTGATTGCTGCGACGGCGAGGCCGACGGGCATCGCCGTTTGGGTGGCCGCGCGCCGGAACAGGATCGGCACCAGGTTCGACGCCCCGAGGCCGATGAGCAGGAAGCCGGCCATGGCGACCGCCGCCACGGGCGCGAGCAACAGAACCGTGAAGCCTGCGATTGTGAGCAGGCTGCCCCAGAACAGTGTCGTGCGATCGCCAATGCGGGCAACCACTGCGTCTCCGGCCAGCCGGCCGGCGGTCATTGCGATCGAGAACACGATATAACCGATGCCACCGTGGGCCTCGGAGACGAGGCCCACGCCGATCACGAGCAGCGCGCCCCAATCGAGCACGGCGCCCTCGACGAGGAAGGTGATCGCGCCGAGCAGTGCGAGCAGGAGCACAGTTCCGCGCGGCAGCACGAAGAGCGGCTCCTGCTGCGCTTGCGCCGAGCGAAGCAGGCGCGGCCAGGCCACCAGGGTTACGAGCAGCATCGGGACGGAGCAGATCAAGGCACACGTGAATGCACCCAGTTGCAGTGAGAGCAGCCCGGTCATCACGGCGGATCCGGCAAATCCGCCGATACTGAACAGCGCGTGGAAGCCGGACATCAGCGGGCGAGCTGCTGCGCGTTCCACCTCGACCGCGTGGATGTTCATGGCGACGTCGATGGAGCCGAGCGCCGCGCCGAATGCGAGAAGCGCCAATGCCAGCGTCGCCGGTGAGCTCGCGATCGCCAGTAGCGGCAGCAGCAGCGCAAGACCGAGCCCGCCCGTAACGATGATCGGCTTGCTGCCATAACGCGCGCTCAGGACGCCAGTCAGAAGCATCGCAGCGACGGAACCGACGCCGAGGCTGAGCAGGAGCAATCCAAGGATGCCGTCGTCAACGGCGAGACGCGCTTTTGCGAACGGCACGAGCGGCGCCCAGCATGCGATGCCGAAGCCGGCAACCAGGAAGGCGAGCCGCGTCGCAAGGCGAGTCGCCGGCCGGTCGGCAGAGAGCATGAGAACTCCGGGAGAGAGGAGGCGATGAATGTCATGAACGGTGCCGCACGAATTCGGCCAATTCGTCGACAAGTCGCCTGGGATGTTGATGTTCCTGCCCCATATACAGGTGTCTTCGTGCGAAGACAAAATGCCGCGGCTTGCGATAGCGCCGCGTAGCCGATGCGCGCAATCCGGGCAGGATATCCGCATCTGCCCGATCGCCGTTTTTCCGGCCGGCGCAGTGTTGCTGAATATGAGAAGATGTTGCCGGCCGTCGCGCGCCGGCAACGTCCGCCAGGGTCGCCGCATGCCGGTTACCAGGCGAGCGGGATTCTCTGCTCAAATCCACCGAGGTCCGAGGTCGGGCTGAGGGGCTGCCGATCTAGTGGCCGGTTGTTGTTCTGGCGGGCAAACGATGTGCCGGGCGGGAAGGCGTAGTCGCTGAACTTCCGGTCGCCGGGCAGCACCTCGGTCCCGCCATCCAGCCACGACCGTTTGCTGACATAGATGCGCGTGTGCGGATCGGACCGATAGGATCGATTGGGGCCGTGCGGACCGTAGTCATAGACGGCCTCACGCGCCGTCTGCTGCCGTTCGCGCTTGCCAGCCGTGTCGGCGTTGCAGGTTGCGGTCGAGGCGAGGACGGCGACCAGCATCAGTCTGGTCGTGACGATCAGGTTCATTGCGGGCATTCCATGCGTGTTGGCTGATGCCGACGGCTCTCGCATCGGTCTTGCGATCTGTAAACAAGCCATGTTTTACGCGATGTTGCTGGCTGCTCCCGCAAACGGGACGCGCGCGGGGTTACTTGCGTGGGCGCCGGCGATCGGCACAATCAAACTCAATCCTCGGAAACAATATAGCAACCACAAAGCCACACCGTGGCCACAGCTTTCCCGTTTCAGAGCAACTAGGTGCTCTTGAGGTGTGGAATGTCGGTTTTGCGGGCCTGGCTTGTCGCGGTGGTCGTGAGTGGCGTGTCGATTGCAACTTCACTTCCCCTGGTGCTGTTGCCGCAGCCGGCGGCGGCGCAAGCCGCCGAGACGATTGCGGTCGAAGGCAATCGCCGCGTGGAGGCCGAGACGGTCCGCTCCTATTTCAGGCCCGCCGCCAGCGGGCAGCTCGATCAACCGACCATCGATGAAGGTCTCAAGGCGCTGATCGCGACCGGCCTGTTCCAGGACGTGAGAGTCAACCGCGTCGGCGGCCACATCGTGGTGTCGGTGGTGGAGAATGCCGTGATCGGCCGCGTTGCCTTCGAAGGCAACAAGAAGATCAAGGACGAGCAGCTCTCGGCCGAAGTCCAGTCCAAGCCGCGTGGCACCTACTCGCGGGCGATGGTGCAGTCCGACACACTGCGGATCGCCGAGATCTATCGTCGCTCAGGCCGTTACGACGTACGCGTCACGCCTGAGATCATCGAGCAGCCGAGCAACCGCGTCGATCTCATCTTCACGATCGTGGAGGGGGCGAAGACCGGCGTCAAATCGATCGAGTTCATCGGCAACAGCGCCTTCTCCGCCGCGCGCCTGCACGACGTGATCAAGACGCATGAGAGCAATCTGCTGAGCTTCCTCGGCAACAACGACATCTACGATCCCGACCGGGTCGAGGCCGATCGCGACTTGATCCGTCGCTTCTATCTCAAGAACGGCTTTGCGGATGCGCAGGTCGTGGCCGCCCTGACCGAATACGATCCGGACAAGAAAGGCTTCCTAGTCACCTTCAAGATCGAAGAGGGTCAGCAATATCGAGTCGGAACGGTCGATTTCCGTTCCAGCATTGCCAACTTCGATGCAAGCTCGATGCGTAGCTTTTCGCGCGTCAATGTCGGCTCGCTCTACAATGTCGAATTGCTCGAGAAGTCGACCGAAGAGATGCAGATAGAGGCCTCGCGCCGCGGCTATGCCTTCGCCGTGATACGGCCCAGCGGCGACCGCAACTTCGAAGCGCATACCGTGTCCGTCGTGTTCAATGTCGACGAAGGGCCGCGCACCTATATCGAGAGAATCAATCTCCGCGGCAACACACGCACGCGCGATTACGTGATCCTGCGCGAATTCGACATCGCCGAGGGCGACGCCTACAACCGCGCGCTGGTCGATCGGGCCGAGCGACGGCTGAAGAATCTGGACTACTTCAAGAGCGTCAAGATCACAACGGAGCCCGGCTCTTCCAGCGACCGCGTGATCCTGATCGTCGAGATGGAGGAGAAATCGACCGGCGACTTTTCGATTTCGGGCGGTTACTCCACGACCGATGGCGCGCTGGCCGAGGTCTCGATTTCCGAACGCAACCTGCTCGGCCGCGGGCTTTATGGCAAAGCCTCCGTCAGCTACGGCCAGTACTCGCGCGGCATATCGCTGTCATTCGTCGAGCCGTATCTGCTCGATTACCGGGTTGCCCTCGGGCTGGACGTCTCATACCGCCAGCAATTGGCGAACAGCTACACCAGCTACGGCGTGACGACGCTGGGTTTCGCCCCGCGCCTCGGCTTCGCGCTGCGGGAGGATCTCTCGCTCCAGCTGCGTTACTCGCTCTATCAGCAGAGCATCACGCTCGCGGACGCCTATAACAACTGTAACAACAACGCGGCCAACGCGTCGCTGGCCTTCAACCCGACCCCGGCCTACATCAAGAATGTCCTGGGCGGCGTCGATCCGACCAATGCCACGGATTCAGGGGTCTATGGCTACGGCTGCTACGGCGACGGCGAATCGAGCCTGCCGGTCCGAAAAGAGCTGGCGAACGGCGCGACCTGGACGTCGGCGCTGGGCTACACGCTGAACTACAATACGCTCGACAACACCAAGAACCCGACCGACGGTCTGCTCATCGACTTCAGGCAGGATTTCGCCGGAGTCGGCGGCGATGTGACCTACCTGAAGACTGCGCTGGATACCAAGTACTACACGCCGCTGGTGTCCGAGATCGTCAGCGTGATCCACCTCCAGGGTGGCATCCTCAACAAGCTCGGCGACCAGGAACTGCGCATGCTGGATCATTTCCAGATGGGTCCGAACCTCGTGCGCGGCTTCGCCTCCAACGGCATCGGTCCGCGTGACATCACCTATGCAAGCCTGGGCGCCAGCGGCGATGCGCTCGGCGGCACGAAATATTGGGGCGCCTCCATGGAGTTGCAGATGCCGTTCTGGTTCCTGCCCAAGGAGGTCGGCCTGAAGGGCGCGGTCTACGCCGATGCCGGCTCGCTCTGGGGCTACCAGGGCCCGACATCCTGGACGGCCACAGGCGAAGTGAATACGCCGTCCTGCCCAACCTGCGGGCTCCAATATGACGACGGCAATGTGGTGCGTTCGTCGGTCGGTGTCGGCCTGATCTGGGCCTCGCCGTTCGGACCGCTTCGCTTCGACTATGCCGTGCCGATCACGAAGGGCAAATACGACGTCGTCCAGGAGTTCAGGTTCGGCGGCGGCACGTCGTTCTAGCCGCCCAGGATCCGCCGGCAGGCGTCGACAAAAGCGTCTGCGCCGGTGATGATATCGGCGTCGGCGGTGTTTTCGGTCCAATGGTGGCTGACGCCGCCGATCGATGGCACGAACAGCATGCCCGCGGGCATGACGGTCGCGAGCATCTGCGCATCATGGCCGGCGCCGCTGGGCATGCGGAGGGATCGTCCTCCGGCGAAGGCCTTGCTCGCGGCTTCGATCGCGTCCTGAAAGCCGGAGTTCATCATTGCGGGCGCGCCGGTCCGCAGTTTCTCGACCGTCACCGTGCAGGGGCCTTTCGCGTTGACCTCGTCCGCCATGGTTCGCAGCAACTCCTCCAGCCGCGCGATGACGACCGGATTGTCGTCGCGGATCTGGAAGAGCATTTGGGCTGCGCCGGGGATGATGCTTGGTGCGCCGGGATCGAGCGTGACGCGGCCGGTGGTCCAGACGGTGCGTGGCCCGCACGTGGCCGGGAAGCGCTCGTCGATCGCCACGCAGAACTTTGCGAGCGCCAGTCCAGCATCTTTCCGCGCGACCATGCGGGTGGTGCCGGCGTGGTTCTGCTCGCCGACGAAATTGATCTGGTATTGCCAGATGCCGACGATGGAGGTCACGACGCCGATCGCAAGGCGGCCGCTTTCGAGCGTGTCGCCCTGCTCGATATGCGCCTCCAGGTACCCGACGTGCCGACTCGGCTCGACGGTGATCCGCGCGCGACCAGCGAGCCCCATGTCGCTTAGCGCGTCGCGCATGCTCTGGCCGCTGGTGCGGTTGCGCGCGGCATCGATCTCCGCCTCGGTGACTTGCCCGACATAGGATCTCGAGCCGAGGAAACTGCCGAAATGTCCTTCCTCGTCGCACCAGGCGGCAACTTCGACGGCGCCGTGCAGTGAGGGATCGGCATTCAGGACGCGCGCGGCCTCGAGCGCATAGACGACGCCGAGTGGACCATCGAGCCAGCCGGCGTAGTTCTGGCTTTCCAGATGCGATCCGGCCAGCAGCCTCGGCCCGGGCTTCGCGCTGGTGCCGAAGACGTTGCCGATGCCGTCGATCGTGGCGGCGAGGCCCGCGTCGGGCAGCTTTTGCGCCAACCACTCCAGCGACTGCTTGTGCGGCTCGGAGAAGGTCGGCTTGTGCACGCCGGTCTTGTAGGCGCCGATGGCGCGCAGCGCATTGAGATCGGCGAGAACGCGCTTGCCGTCGGCGGATGGACGATTGTCAGGCATGTTCGGCAACCTTCAGCGCCTCGGTGCGGATTTCCTCGACCAACCGCTGTTTCAGCTGGACGAATTCGGGCGTGGTCTTGATCTTGTAGGAGCGCGGATGCGGCAGATCAATCGCGATGTCGGCCTTGATCCGGCCGGGACGCGCACTCATCACGACGACGCGGCTGCCAAGGAAGATCGCTTCCTCGATGTCATGCGTCACGAACAGCACGGTCTTCTGGTCGCGCTCCCAGATCCCGAGCAGCATCTCCTGCATCAAGGCGCGGGTCTGGTTGTCGAGCGCGCCGAAGGGCTCGTCGAGCAGCAGGATCTTTGGATCGTTGGCAAGCGCGCGTGCAATCGCCGTGCGTTGCTGCATGCCGCCGGAGAGCTGTTTCGGCCAGTGGTTCTCGAAGCCTGACAATCCGACTTGGCGGATGAAGGCGTCAGCAATTCTGCGACGCTGTTCCTGCGGAACGCCGCGCTCGCGCAGGCCGAAGGCGATGTTCTCGCGCACCGTCAGCCAGGGAAACAGCGTGTAGGACTGGAACACCATGCCGCGATCGGCGCCCGGTCCGGTCACTTCGCGCCCGTCGAGTGTGACGCGCCCGCTGGTCGGACGGTCGAGGCCGGCGACGATGCGAAGAAGCGTAGACTTGCCGCAGCCGGAGGGGCCGAGAATGGTGACGAAATCGTTGTTGCCGATAATGAGGTCAGTCGGCTCAAGCGCCTTGGTCGGAGCGTTGCCATGGCGCGCGGGGAAGGTGCGCGAGACCTGCTCGATCTTCAGCGTTGTCATGCGAGCTTCCACGGAAACAGCCAGGCGTTGAACGCCTTGAACAGGAAGTCCGAGATAAGGCCGATCAGGCCGATCACGATGATGCCGAAGATGATCTGACCTGTGTTGAGCAGCGCCTGGCTGTCGGTGATCATGTGGCCGATGCCGGAGGACGAGCCGATCAGCTCGGCGACGATGACATAGGTCCAGGCCCAGCCCAGCACCAGCCGCAGGATCTCCGCGATCTCGGGTGCCGAGGAGGGTAACAGCACGCGGCGGATGATGCCGCGGTCGCTGGCCCCTAACGTATAGGCCGCCTCGACCAGGTCGCGCCGCGTCGCGCCCACAGTCACGGCGATCATCAGGATGATCTGGAACACCGAGCCGATGAAGATGACGAGCAGCTTTTGCAGCTCGCCGATGCCCGCCCACAGAATTAATAGCGGAATGAAGGCGGAGGCGGGCAAATAGCGCGCGAAGGAGACGAACGGTTCAAGGAACGCCTCGACCGGCTTATAAGCGCCCATCAGCACGCCGAGCGGCACCGCAATGATCGCGGCCAGCACAAAACCGCCGACCACGCGCCAGATCGTCATGCCGATGTCGAACAGGAAGCCCTGTTTGGTGATCAGATCGACGCCTTCCTGCACCATGGTCAGCGGATTAGCGAGGAACACTTTCGATACATGGCCGCCGAAGGTCGCCCACGACCAGAGGACAACGAACACCACGAAGAACGCGAGGCCGTAGGCCACGCGCTGCTTCGATGTCACGGGATCAAGGGGGCGCATCAACGGTCTATCCGGGCGGTGAGCAAATTTGCCGGCCCCGCCGCGAGACGGGGCCGGCAGTTCGTGAGAGGTTTACTTGATGTAGCTGGCGTCGAAGAGGTCCTCGACCTTCGGTGCGGTCTTGATGATGCCGATCTCGAGCAGGAGCTCAGCGGCATCCTTGTTGAAGGCGAGGAAGTCGCCTGCGAAGAATTTCTGGTTCGCGGCCTTGTCCTGCCAGCGCAGATATTTTGCCGAGTTGCCGAACGCCTCGCCGGTCTGCTTCACGTCCGCGCCCATGATCTCGTAGGCCTTGGCCTGATCCTTGGCGATCATGTCGAGCGACTCGAAATAGCTGTCGGCGAGCGCCTGCGCCGCCTTCGGATTCTCGCTCAGGAATTTTGGCGTGCAGCCAAAAGTGTCCATTACGATCGGATAGTCGAGCGTGGTGGCGATGATCTTGCCCTTGTCGGGCGCGGCGCGCACGGTCGACAGATACGGCTCATAGGTCATGGCGGCGTCGTTCTGGCCGGAGACGAAGGCCTGCGCAGCGGCGGCCGGCTCGAGGTTCACGACGGTGACGTCTTTCACCGTGAGGCCGTTCTTCTTGAGCATCCAGGCCAGCGCGAAATACGGCGAGGTGCCGGGCGCGGACGCCGCGACCGTCTTGCCCTTCAGCTCCTTGATCGATGTGACGTCATTGCGCACGGCCATGCCGTCGGCACCGTAGCTTTTGTCGAGCTGGAAGATCTGCTTGGTCGCAACGCCGTTGGCGTTCCAGGAGATCCAGGTTTCGACCGTCGTTGCCGCGCACTGGACGTCGCCGGAGGCGATGGCGAGGTGGCGGTCCTTCTGCGGGATCTTCTTGATCGTGACGTCGAGGCCGTTCTTCTTGAAGATGCCGGCCTCCTTCGCCAGCGTCAGCGGCGCAAAGCCGGTCCATCCGGAGATGCCGATTCCGACCTTGACGTCGTCGGCGAGCACGGGAGTGGAGGCCGCGAGAGCAATGATTGTGGCAAATACTTTCGAACTACGCATGATTGTCGTCCTCTTGCCGATCGATGGTTTGACGTCCTGTTGATCTCTTCATGTTGGCCCACACGGACCGTTGCCCGAAGCGTTGCACGAATTATGCCGACATCGTCTTCTCAACTTCCCTGGAATCGGGCGACAAGGCGGTGAGAGTCCCCGGGATACAGCAGTCGCACCGCCGTAATCGTACGCGTGCTGCGCCACGTGTAGCGGTCGATGACGAGGCAGGGCGCGCCGACGGCGATGTCGAGCGCCTCCGCCGCGCGATCGTCCGCGACAATGGCGCTGATCGTATGTTCGGCCTCTGTCCATGGGACATGATGAAGCAGCCACGAGCCGGGCGGCTCACGCGCGAAATCCGCGGTCGCCGCATCCGGCACGGAGGAGAGATCGATCAATCTGTCCTCGACCGCGAAAGGCACCTTGTCCGCGCTATGGCGGCAGGCGATCGCGACCACCTTGCCGGCCTTCTTGATCCCGAGGCGATCGCGGTCGGCGGCGGTCGCCGTGCGCAGCTTGCGATGCATCATCTCGTAGCCGTAGCTGCGGCCGAGCGCGGTGATCTCGGCGCGGATGTCGGCGATCTTGAGCACGGCAGACTGATGTTGCGGCCGGCGCACAAAGGAACCGGCGCGCCGCCGCCGTTCGATCAGGTCTGCCTGCGCCAGCTCCGACAGCGCCTTGTTCACCGTCATGCGCGAGCAGCCGTAGCGCGTCACCAGTTCGTGCTCGAAGGGAATGCGGTGGCCCGGCGGCCATTCGCCGGTCAGGATGCGCTTCTCGATGTCGGCGCGGATCCGCTTGTAGAGCGTCGGCTGGTCGGTCGCGTCAGTGGCAAGGCTCATGCGACGAGCCTCCGCACGGATGCGTTGAAGCGTTCGCGCGCGGTCTGGCGCAGCCTGTGCCGTCCGCCCTCGACCACCTTGTTGCCTGCGGCCCAGACGCAATCGATCGCATCGCTCCCTGTCGCAAAAATCCAGCCGTCGATGGCGGAGTCGCGCGAACGTCCGGCCAGCGACGGATGTGCCGCGTCGAGCGTGACGATGTCGGCACGTGCGCCCGGCGTAAGGCCGACGGTCGTCTGTGCCAGCGCCCGCGCACCGCCCGCCAGCGCATGGTCGAACAGTGCGCGCCCGGTCGACGCGCCCGCGCCGCAGGAGAGTACGTTGCGCTCGCGATGCTTCAGCCGCTGGCCATATTCGAGCTGGCGCAATTCGTCGGCGACGCCGACCAGCACGTTGGAATCGGTGCCGACGCCGAACCGGCCGCCGGCATCGAGGAACTCGCGGGCCGGAAAAGTGCCGTCGCCGAGGCTCGCTTCGGTGACGGGGCACAGGCCGGCGACCGCGCCGGTCCCGGCGAATGCATTGACTTCCTCTCTCGTGGTGTGGGTCGCGTGAATGAGGCACCAGCGTTGATCGACAGGCGCGTGCTCCAGCAGCCATTGCACCGGCCGTCGTCCCGACCAGGTCAGGCAATCCTCGACTTCCTTGACCTGTTCCGCGGCGTGGATATGGATAGGTCCACCATCGGCAAGCGGAATGATGGCCGCGAGCTCATCCGGCGTCACGGCGCGCAGACTGTGCGGCGCGATGCCGATATTAGCGCCCGGCAAATCGCTGATTGCCATGCGCGAAGCAGCCATCAGGGCGGCGAACAGATCGACCGAGCAGATGAAGCGGCGCTGGCCGGCATGTGGCGCGGCACCGCCGAAGCCGCCATGCGCATAAAAACTCGGCAGCAACGTTAGGGCAATGCCCGACGCTTCAGCAGCTTGCGCAATGCGCGCAGCCATTTCGCCGAGGTCGGTATAGGGCGAGCCGTCGCGATCGTGATGCAGATAGTGGAATTCGCCGACGCGGGTAAAACCTTGCTCCAGCATCTCGACATAAAGCAACGTCGCGACGGCGGCGACGTCGTCCGGCGTCATCGCGAGCGCGAAGCGGTACATCGTCTCGCGCCAGGTCCAGAATGTATCGGTCGAGCCGCCGCGCAATTCGGCCAGTCCCGCCATGCCGCGCTGGAACGCGTGGCTGTGCAGGCTCGCAAGTCCTGGAAGCGCGATTCCGTGGCGTTCGTCGCCGGCGACCGGCGCCACGCCCGGGGTCACCGCTTCGATCGCGCCGGCGGTGACGACCACCTGCACGTCATTGGCCCAGCCCGAAGGCAAGAGCGCGGAGGTGAAATGCAGTCGTGTCATGATTACACGCCGGCTGGACAGGACGGCCTCACGATTATATGTCTAGACATATAAGTCAAGCATCCCACGGCGCAGGGACATCCGCGAGGGGACCACCGCATGGCAGAGCGCTTCGATCGGATCTGGCACAACGCCCGGCTCGCCACGATGCGGGCCGACCGTCCCGATCTCGGCGAGATCGAACACGGCCTGATCGCCGCGCGCGGCGGCCACATCGTCTATGCAGGTGCGGTGGCAGATTTTCCGGCGAATGCGGACGCCATCAAGCGGATCGATTGCGAGGGCCGCTGGATCACGCCCGGCCTCGTCGACTGCCACACCCATCTTGTCTACGGCGGCAATCGCGCGCATGAGTTCGAGCTGCGCCTGAAGGGTGCAAGCTATGAGGAGATCGCGCGGGCCGGCGGCGGCATCGTCTCGACCGTGGCCGCGACGCGCAAGGCCAGCGAGGCCGATCTCGTCGCAAGCGCGCTGCCGCGGCTCGACGCGCTGATCGGCGAGGGCGCAACCACCGTCGAGATCAAGTCCGGCTACGGCCTCGACACCGAGACGGAGATGCGGCAGCTCGCGGCCGCCCGGAACCTCGGCGGCCAGCGGCCGGTCGCGATCCGAACCTCCTTTCTTGGCGCGCACGCGCTCCCGCCAGAAGCAGACGGTGACAAGGACCGCTATATCGACCTCGTCTGCAACGAGATGCTGCCCGCGGTAGCGAACGCCGGCCTTGCCGATGCCGTGGACGCGTTCATGGAAGGCATCGCGTTCTCCGGTGAGCAGACGTCGCGGGTGTTCGAGGCGGCGAGGGCGCTCGGGCTGCCGGTCAAGCTTCACGCCGATCAATTGTCGAATCTCGGTGGCGCGGCGCTTGCCGCGAGATTTTCCGCGTTGTCGGCGGATCATCTGGAGCATACGGATGAAGCCGGTGCGGCTGCGATGGCGCAGGCTGGCACGGTCGCCGTGCTGCTGCCCGGCGCCTTCTATTTCATCCGCGAGACCGCAAGGCCGCCGGTGGAGCCGTTTCGCAAGCACGGCGTCAAGATGGCGCTCGCAACCGACTGCAATCCCGGCAGCTCGCCGCTGACCTCGCTTCTCCTCGCCATGAACATGGGAGCGACGCTGTTCCGGATGACGGTGGCCGAATGCCTCGCCGGGGTCACCCGTGAAGGCGCTCGGGCGCTCGGCGTGCTGGATGAGACCGGCACGCTCGAAGCCGGCAAATATTGCGATCTCGCGATCTGGGACATCGAGCGGCCCGCCGAGCTCGTCTACCGCATCGGCTTCAATCCGCTGTACCGCCGGGTGTGGAGGGGACAGTGACGGAGCAGGGCGTGCCGATCGTCGTCAAACCGGGAACAGTCAGTCTCGACGATCTCGTTTGCGTGCTCGCGGGCAGTCCTGTCATGCTTGATCCGTCGTTCTGGCCACGCGTCGATGCCGCCGCGGAGATCGTCGCCAAGGCCGCGCAGGCCGCCGCGCCCGTCTACGGCATCAACACCGGTTTTGGGAAACTTGCGTCGAAACGGATTCCGCCCGACCAGACCGCGTTGCTCCAGCGTAACCTCATCGTCTCGCATTGCTGCGGCGTGGGGCCGGCGACACCCGAGCCGATCGTCCGGCTGATGATGGCGCTGAAGATCATCTCGCTCGGGCGCGGCGCCTCGGGCGTGCGCCGCGAGGTGATCGAGCAGTTACAGGCAATGCTGGCGCGGCGCGTTTGTCCGCTGGTGCCGCAACAGGGTTCGGTTGGCGCCTCCGGCGATCTCGCCCCGCTTGCGCACATGACCGCCGTCATGATCGGCGAGGGGCAGGCGATCCTCGACGGCAAGACCGTGCCCGGTGGTGAAGCGCTTGCCGCCGCCGGCCTCGCGCCACTGACGCTCGGCCCGAAGGAGGGGCTCGCGTTGATCAACGGCACGCAGTTCTCGACCGCCTATGCCATCTCCGGCGTGCTGCGCGCGTTTCGCTTGGCTCGTGCTGCGCTCGTGACCGGTGCGCTCTCGGTGGATGCGGCGATGGCATCGACGGCGCCGTTCCGCCCCGAAATTCAGGCGCTTCGCGGTCATGCCGGCCAGATCGCGGCGGCCGCGACGTTGACCGCGCTGCTCGACGGCAGCGACATCAGGCTGTCGCATCTCGAAGGCGATGAGCGGGTGCAGGATCCCTATTGCCTGCGCTGCCAGCCGCAGGTCGCGGGCGCAGCCCTCGACCTGATCACGCAGGCCGCGCGCACGCTGATCGTCGAGGCCAACGCCGTCACCGACAATCCGCTCGTCCTGGTCGAGACCGGCGAGATCGTCTCGGGCGGCAATTTCCACGCCGAACCGGTCGCGTTCGCTGCAGACGCCATCGCGCTCGCGCTGTCGGAAATCGGCGCGATCAGCGAGCGGCGCATCGCAACGCTGGTCGATCCCGCGCTGAATTTCGGCCTGCCGCCGTTCCTCACGCCGGATCCCGGCATCAATTCCGGCTTTATGATCGCCGAGGTCACGGCCGCCGCGCTCTACGCCGAGAACAAGCAGCGCGCGGCTGCCTGCTCGATCGATTCGACGCCGACCAGCGCCAACCAGGAAGATCATGTCTCGATGGCCGCGCACGCCGCGCGGCGGTTGTCCGATATGGCCGACAATCTTGCCGCCATCCTCGGCATCGAGTTCCTGGTCGCCGCGCAAGGCATCACGTTGCGTGCGCCGCATGCGACGAGCGCGGCGCTTGTCGCCGTGATCGCCGCGCTTCGCGAACAGGTGCCTGCGCTCGGCGCCGACCGCTACATGGCCGGGGATCTCGCCAAGGCCGCAGCGCTGGTGGAAGCCGATGCGTTGCCGGCCATGGCGCTCACGGCGCTCTCGAATGATCCATTTCCGAGACTTGACTGAAGAGGTCCTCATGAACCGCCGACTGGATAACGACCGCACCATCCGCGCCCCTCGCGGCAGCGACATCAGTGCGAAGAGCTGGCAGACGGAAGCGCCGCTGCGCATGCTCATGAACAATCTCGATCCCGATGTCGCCGAGCGCCCGAGCGAACTCGTCGTCTATGGCGGCATCGGCCGCGCCGCGCGCGACTGGGAGAGTTTTGACCGGATCACTACCGCCTTGCGCAAGCTCGAATCTGACCAGACCTTGCTGGTTCAGTCCGGCAAGCCGGTTGGCGTTTTCCGCACCCATGCGGATGCCCCGCGCGTGCTGATCGCGAACTCCAACATCGTGCCGCACTGGGCGACGCTCGACCATTTCAACGAGCTCGATCGCAAGGGCCTGATGATGTACGGCCAGATGACCGCGGGCTCCTGGATCTATATCGGCAGCCAGGGCATCGTGCAGGGCACTTATGAGACCTTTGTCGAGGTCGGGCGCCGCCATTATGGCGGCAGCCTTGCCGGCAAATGGATCCTTACCGCCGGCCTCGGCGGCATGGGTGGCGCGCAGCCGCTGGCCGCGACCATGGCCGGCGCCTCGATGCTCGCGGTCGAGTGCCAGCCGAGCCGCATCGAGATGCGGCTGCGCACGGGCTATCTCGATCGACAGGCCGCGACGCTCGACGAAGCGCTGGCGATCATGGCGGAGGCAGCCAAGACACATAAGCCGGTCTCGGTTGGCCTGCTCGGCAACGCGGCCGAGATCTTTCCCGAGCTGGTGCGTCGCGGCGTCAAGCCTGACATCGTCACCGACCAGACCAGCGCGCATGATCCGATCAATGGGTACCTGCCGAAGGGCTGGACGCTGGCCGAGTGGGAGGCGAAGCGCGCCGCCGATCCGAAATCGGTCGAGCGCGCGTCGAAGACGTCGATGGTCGAGCACGTCCAGGCCATGCTGGATTTCCACGCGCAAGGAATCCCCACGCTCGACTACGGCAACAACATTCGCCAGATGGCGAAGGACATGGGCCTGGAAAACGCCTTCGATTTTCCAGGCTTCGTTCCTGCCTATATCCGACCTCTGTTCTGCCGCGGAGTCGGGCCGTTCCGATGGGCCGCGCTGTCGGGCGATCCCGAGGACATCTTCAAGACCGACGCCAAGGTCAAGGAGCTGATGCCTGACGACAAGCACCTGCACAACTGGCTCGACATGGCCAAGGCGCGCATCAAGTTCCAGGGCCTGCCGGCGCGGATCTGCTGGGTCGGCCTCGGCGATCGTCATCGCCTCGGCCTCGCCTTCAACGAGATGGTCGCCCGCGGTGAATTGAAGGCGCCGGTCGTGATCGGTCGCGATCATCTCGACAGCGGCTCGGTGGCGAGCCCCAACCGCGAGACCGAGGCGATGCGCGACGGTTCGGACGCCGTGTCCGACTGGCCGCTGCTCAACGCGCTGCTCAATTGCGCCAGCGGCGCGACCTGGGTCTCGCTGCATCACGGTGGCGGCGTCGGCATCGGCTACTCCCAGCACGCCGGCATGGTGATCGTCGCCGACGGTACGCCGGAAGCCGCAAAGCGGATCGAGCGTGTGCTCTGGAACGATCCGGCGACCGGCGTCATGCGCCATGCCGATGCGGGCTACGAGACCGCGATCGACTGCGCCCGAGCCAACGGGCTCGATCTGCCGAGCCTGGCGAAATAGCTGCGGTTTCAGGCCTCCTTTGTCCCGCGCGCCGCGTCGCCGTCGAGGCGCTGCCGCTTCTTCGCGAGATAGCCGTCGATTGTCGACGGGCATGGGTTTTGCGAAGTATAGCCCTGGCGGTCGACCTTGGGGACAGCGCAGCAGACAGTCCGCAGCTGCTACTTCGCAGGCTGAAGCGCGGCCGTCTGCCTGGCGAGCGCCTTGTCGAAGTCCTCCGACAGGCTCGTTGCGTAGGTGGCAAGCTCGCCCGGCTTGACGAACGGATTCGGCGAGCCGTCCTTTATCTGCTGTGCGCGCTTGTCCTGCATGCCGTAGACCTCTGGATGCGGCCCGAGCAGCACGTCGATCTTCATCGCCTTGGCCTTGGCGAAGGTTGCACGGTAGTCGTCGACGATGCCAGCATAGGTCGGCTGACCGACCAGCCTATTCAGCGCCACGGTGCCGCTACAGAAGAACAGCACGTCGCGCTCCTGGCTGCCGTCCTTGACGGTCATCTCCCAGCTCGTGCAGCCCGGCGAGTGGCCGGGCGTCTCATGCGCCGTCAGCGTAGTGTCGCCGAGCGTGACCTTGTCGCCTTCCTTCACAGCGCGATCGACCTTGACTGCGGGGAAGGCGAGGTCCGCGTTCTTCTCGTCGCCCGGATAATAGCCGCCTTCGAGCAGCGGCTTGTCGCGCTGTCCGGCCACGAGCTGCGCGCCGGTCTCCTTCTTGATCTCGGCGAAGCCGCCGGTATGGTCGAGATGGGCGTGCGTGTTGAGGATGATCTTGATGTCGGCCACCTTGAAGCCGAGTTTTGCGATGTTGTCCTTGATCATGCTGGTCGACTGGGGCATCGCGGTGTCCATCAGGATCAGGCCCTGCGATGTCTTGATGATGTAGACGGCGATCCCGTCGGTGCCGACGTAATAGATCTTGTCGATGAGCTGGAACGGCTCGAACGGCGCCGTCCACTTCACCATGACCGCCGCCAGGAAATCCTTGATGGTCTGGGCCTGCGCAGCCGGGGCGAACAATGCGAACGCGCATAGCGCGGCCGTGAGCTTTCTCATGGTTTTCCTCCCAATGTTTTCTTGCCGTTGTGATCGCACGTGACTTTCGCGCGCCCCGACCGGCCGCAAGCTACGTGTTGCGCGATACGGCAGCAACGGGCTCACGTCTGAAAAATTTCACGCCATGCGCGGAATAACGGTCCCTGTCCGGTTTGAGCATGGCGGCCGTTGCTGCAACGCGGCCAGCTGGCGTTTGACCGCACGCAGGCCGCCCGCCATACTTCCTCTCAAGACGAGCCTGCAAGACTCGTCGGCACCGGGAGCTGAAATGACCAATTCATTGTCCGTCCTCGCGGGGACGCTGATTTCCGTCGTCTCCCTCACGTCAATTGCGCTGTCGCAGCCGGCCTGCGTGACCCAGAACATGACCGTGCCGCCGGGCGCCAACACCACCGACAAGACGGCGCCGTTCTTCGTCGACACCACTGGTCTCGATTTCAAAACGGCGCCGCCGACGCGCGATCCCTCCAACCCCAACTATCCGCGTGCGACCGAGCTCCCCGACGGCACGCTGCCGCCGCCAGGCGCCGAGGGCAATTTCGTCATCGGTCCCGCCCACAATCCCGCGCCGGAGACCATCGCGAAGGAGGGCGTGCCGCGCGGGACGACAAAGTCCTTCACGCTGTCGTCCAAGGACAGCACGATCTACAATCCCGGCCTGATCCGTGACGACGTCGCCGGCTGCACCAACTCCTCGATCATGACGACCGTCACCGCGCCGGACGACAAGTCGAATATGCTCGTGACCACCAGCCATCCCGGTGTCTGGTCGCGTACGATCGACGTCTATGTGCCGGCGCAATATGTGCCCGGCACGGAGGCGCCGTTCATCGTGATCGGCGACGGCGGCTCCAATGCCTACAAGGACCTCCCGACCACGCTCGACAACCTGATTGCCCAGCGTCGCGTGCCGCCGATGATCGCGATCCAGATCGGCAATGGCGGTCAGGATGCGCAGGGCAGCCAGCGCGGGCGCGAGTATGACGCGGTTTCGGGTGCCTACGCACAGTTCGTCGAGCGCGAGGTGCTGCCGCTGGTCGAGCAGAATGCCGGCGTCAAGCTCATCAGGAATCCGGATGGGCGCGCGACCATGGGCCTGAGCTCGAGCGGCGTGGCAGCCTTCACCATGGCGTGGTTCTATCCCGATCTCTATCACCGCGTGTTGGCGTTCTCGCCGACGATGGTCAACCAGCAATGGCCGCATGATCCGTCGCTGCGCGGCGGCGCCTGGGAATATCACAGCGCCTGGACCGGGCCGGCTACGCCCAACCTCATCTCCAAGGCGGGCGTGCTTACGCCGGCCGAGCCGCCCGGCGTCCCGTTGATCCTGAGCGCGCCGACCAAGCCGATCCGCTTCTGGTTCTTCGGCGGCGACCAGGACCTGTTCTATCCAAATCCCACCATTCCCGACGGCATGCACGACTGGACCTTGTCGAACGAACTGACGGCAAAGGTGCTGGCCGAGAAGGGCTACCACTACCAGTTCCTGTTCGTGCGCAACGCCAAGCATGTCGATCGGCCGACGATCGCGCAAACGCTGCCGGCAGCGCTGGAGTGGGTCTGGAAGGGCTATCCAATTCCCTAGGTCGGTGCGGAGCGCCTATCGTCCGATCGTCACGCCGGCGGTCGAGCGCATCGCGTCCTTCAGGCTCGTCGCGTTCATGTCGTCGAGGACCTGCCGCGTCAGCACGGTGGTTTGGCCGGGCGTATTGAGGATCGGCTCGCCGCGCGAAGATGATAGCCGGTCGGCCTTGTAGGGCGCAGCCGGATCGGTGGCGGGGGCAACCGAAGGCGCGTGGCGTGGCCGCTTGCTGGAGGCGGCAAAGGCGCCTTGCGAGAAGCAGAGGGCGGCGATCACGACCAATCGCACCGATTTTGCGGGCATGCGATCTCCCATATCCAGGGTGTCAGCCTAGCATATGGCGAGCATCGTCGCCGAGCAAAAGGATCAGGCGAGAGCGGCCTGGCGTTCCCGCAACGGCTCGCGAACCCGGTCGGGTTTCCCCGGCTCGGCGAGCCGGGTGAAGCTGCGCTTGTCGGCCTGCGCGGGCGCTTCGACGATCACGCCCTCGCAGACGATGTGGCCGCCGAGCATCTTGAATTCCAGCTTGTCATAGCGCGGCATCGTCTCGCCGGGTGCGGGCGGCAGCAGCTCGACGCTTCCCTGGATGTTCAGCGTGGCGTCGCCAGCGCCGTGAAGCCGCGGATTCCACATCCTGATCCCGGTTTCGGCCCAACGTTGCCGGATCAGCGTGGTGCGATCGACAGGTTCCGCGGCTCTTGCGCGCGCCTTCGGTGCGCTGCGGATCTCCGGAGAGGGAGACGCAAGAGCGGGAGATGGCTCGATGCTCGCGGCGACGGTGGCGGCGAAAGAGTCTTCGGCGGCAACAGTGGCGATGGGCGGAGGATCATTGGCGAGGACCGGCGCGATCTCTACCGCGACGCTGGGAGATGGCTCGCTGCAGATGTTGATCTCGGGGGCATCAGCCGCAGAGACTTCGGCGCCGACAAGGGCGGCACACGAGTCGCTTGCGACGGCTGGCTCAACGTTTTCGAGAACGCTGGGGGAGGGATCTTCGTCGATCACGATATCAAGGACATCGACCGGGGCGGTCTCGACGTCGACAGACGAGACGGAGATCTCCTCCGCGACGACGGGTTCAACGTCCGTCGGGAGTTCGGCGGATGGCTCGCTGCTGATGACGAGTTCAGGAACATCAGCCGGCTCGCTGTCGACGTCAGACAAGACCGAAGCCTCGTCTTCGACGACTGGCTCGATTTCCGGAAGCGCCACCCGAGATGAATCGTCGCTGGCGTGGCTATCGGACGGCGCGGCCGATGGGCTCTCCGCGGTGACAGAGATAGTCGTGTCATCCCCTGCGACTGCAATGTCTGCGTCGTTGCGCAACGGGTCAATGCTGTTGCTGGTGTCGAGAGCCGGAACGGCATCCGCGATGTCGACGATGGTGGTAGACTGCTCAGCCGCAGCGATCGGTGCCACGTCGATGCTGCCGCTGCGCGGCAGAGGCCGAAGCCGGGTGAACGCCCATTGCACCGCAGGAATGCGGCACAGCAACGATATCAGTCTCGATAGCACTGGGAGTTGTCCAAGAGGTACTCGGCGTAAGGCAATCGCTGATTCGTCAGCAACGCAAAAACTGCCCCGGCCGTCACATCGATGTCAATGTAGGCGGGACCAATTGCAGAACATCCGGACGTCCGTCGGGCGAGAGGCGATGCAGCAGCCGTCTCGCCTTCCGGATTGTCGTCCACGGATCGCGACGCCAGCTGCGTTGCCGTGTCTATTCGAAATGCATGGATGCGAGCGGATCTTGCTCACGATCGGAGAGGCTCCGCATCGGAGGAAGCGCGATGGTCGCATGCTCCGTTTTGCGGATGTGTGAATGTGCCGGGGCGGGTTTGCGAACAAGCGCCACGGCGAGCGCGCCGGACGGCGAGACGATCCCTGCGCCGCCGGGCTGTCCAGGCCAGGCCTGCGCGGGGCCGGCTATCGCGAGCGAGAGGATGAGCCGCAAGGCTGTGAAGATAGCTGTCTTTGTCATGGGAGGCTCCAAACCGTTCCATTGACATGATCGGATGGGACGCGTGATATTCCGCGCTGCCGCATGATCTCGCGATAGTTCACGCGGGGTTCAAAAGGCGTGAGGCGGGCGTGAGCGGTTCCTGCTTGCAGGCGACGAGGTCTCTCGGGAACCCGCATGCAACAAAGCACCGCCGCGGAGTTTCGAGACGTCACGCATAGGATGAGCGGGCAGCAAGGCGAAACGCTCGCATGTCCGATCCTCCCGATGACAGGATCGTTCCGACCCGTTCGTTGCAAGGCGCAAGGCTCGACGAGCGCTTTGACGCAACGCTTGCCGATCTTCAGGGCCGGCGCGACGAGCTCGTGCAAGTCATCGCGCGCCTGACCGAAGGCTTGACCGTGATCGATCCGGCGGCTGCAAGCGGGTCGGCGCAGTCGGCGCGACATCTGCTCGATCTTCTCGACACGGCTGCGATCCTCGTGACGGCAGAACCACGCCCGTCAACACCGGTGACCATGCCGACGGTGCCGCCACGCCGAACGTCGGGGGTTCCTGCTTCTTTCTCCCAAGGGTAATCTGGACCGCCCATTCCCTGTTGTGAGGACGACGCATGAGGAAGCTTGCCGCCATCGGAGCAGTTCTGCTCTGGTCCACCGTCGCCTTTGCCCAGGATCGCACCATTGCCGTCGCCTCGACGACATCGACGGAACAGTCGGGCCTGTTTGGCTATCTGCTTCCACTTTTCTCGAAGGCCGAGGGCATCAATGTGAAGGTCGTTGCCGTCGGCACCGGCCAGGCGCTGGACATCGGACGGCGGGGCGATGCCGACGTGGTGTTCGTCCATGACAGGCCCGCCGAGGACAAGTTCATGTCCGAAGGGCAGGGCGTGAAGCGCTTCGACGTCATGTACAACGACTTCATCATTGTCGGGCCGAAGAGCGATCCCGCGCAGATCGCCGGCGGCAAGGACGTGGCCGAGGCGCTGCGAAAGATCGCGGCGGCGAAAGCGCCGTTCATCTCGCGAGGCGACAAGTCCGGCACGCACGCGGCTGAGTTGAGATTATGGAAGGAGGCGGGCGTCGACATCGGTGTCGGCAAGGATGGCTGGTATCGCGAGATCGGCCAGGGTATGGGGCCGGCGCTGAACATGGCGTCGTCGACGAACGCCTATCTGCTGTCGGACCGCGGCACCTGGCTGTCATTCAAAAACCGCGGTGAGCTCGCCATCCTGACCGAGGGTGACAAGCGGCTCTTCAACCAGTACGGCGTCATGCTGGTAAATCCGGCAAAGCATCCGAACGTGAAAGCGCAGGACGGGCAGGCCTTCATCGACTGGCTGGTCTCGTCGAAGGGGCAGGATGCGATCGCCGGCTACAGGGTCGGCGGGAAGCAGCTATTTTTCCCCAACGCGTCCCACTAGCAGGAAAGCAACGGTCGACACCGTCACGCTGAGCGCGAGCAGGATCAGCCCGAGTCCGAGCGCCAGCGGCAGGTCACCCTTGCTGGTCTCCAGCGCGATGGCAGTCGTCATGGTTCGCGTAAAGCCGCGAATGTTGCCGCCGACGATAATGATAGCGCCGACCTCTGCGATGGCGCGCCCGAAGGCCGCGAGGAAAGCCGTCAGCAGCGACGTCCGGCCGAGCGCGAACAACAAGCCAATGCTGCGCAGGGTCGACAGCCCGTCCGTCCGCGCCATGTCGCCATACTCGGCCCACAACAGGCTCGCCGGCCTGTGCACCAGCGCCACCACGATCGGCGCGGCAAGCAGCGTCTGCGCGATCACCATGGCGGTCGGCGTGAACAGCAGGCCGGCCGCCCCGAGCGGACCGGACCGCGACAGCAGAAGATAGAGGGCGAGCCCGACAACGACCGGCGGAAGGCCGAGCAGCGCATTGGTCAGCACGATGATGACTTGACGTCCGCGGAAACGGGCGATCGCAAGAAAGGCGCCGAACGGTGCCCCGATTGCTAGCGCGACGACGCTCGCCGTCAGGCTGACGCGCAACGACAATGCGACGATGCCGAGGAGTTCGGCGTTGGCTTCGCCGATCAGCGAGAAGGCGGCGCCAATGGATCGCACGAAGTCGTTCATCCGTCGATGTCAAGGCTACGAAGTCGCTTCACGGATTATCCTCTGCGAGTCCTGTCGACATTCACAGAATACTTGGAAGGAACGGTTTGGGAACTCGATTTATTCGGAGGCGAATATCGCGGCTGTGATTCTGCCTTCAGGACGCAAGCGGGGCGGGGCTGTGCGTCACCGAGGATGTGCCCCAAAACCAGCGCGCGAGTGGTATGGCAACGATTGCCCCGATGATTTGCGCGGCGATGAATGCCGGCACGCCCTGCGGGGCGATGCCGGCGAATGTATCGGACAGCGATCGGGCGATGGTGACTGCGGGATTGGCAAACGACGTCGAGGCCGTGAACCAATACGCCGAGGTGATGTACAAGCCGACGGCGTAAGGAACGGCTGCGGGGGTTCGAGACGCGACGCCCAAGATCGTCAACAGCAGACCGAAGGTCGCCACGGCTTCGGCGAGCCATTGTCCGGCTCCGGTGCGTTCTGTCAGCGAGAGCTGGAGGACTGGAAGCCCGAACATCAGGTGCGCGATCCATACGCCGATGATCGCGCCGGTGATCTGTGCGGCGATATAAATTGCAGCATCGGTCCAGGGCGTCTCGCCGCGGAGGGCGAATGCCAGGGTCACCGCCGGATTGAAATGGGCCCCCGACAGGGAGGCGAACGTCAGGATCAGCACGACGAGGATGGCGCCGGTGGCGATCGTATTGCACAACAGCGCCAGCGCGACGTTTCCGCCCGCGAGCTTTTGGGCCATGATTCCCGAGCCGACCACCGCGGCAAGCAGGAACGTCGTTCCGAGCCATTCGGCGAAGGCGCGCCGCGCAAGGCCGCGCATCAGGTGCCGCGGTCCAGCCGGACGCGCTCGCCGTCTTCCTTGACGAACTCGCCCTGGTGCGCGGGCAGGAGCTCCAGCACCAGCTCTGACGGGCGGCAGAGCTTGACGCCTTTCGGCGTGACCACGACCGGCCTGTTGATCAGGATCGGATGCGCCATCATGGCGTCGAGAAGCTGCTCGTCGGTCAGGGCCGCGTTGCCGAGCCCCAGCTCGGCATAGGGCGTGCCCTTTTCGCGCAGCAGGTCGCGCACGGACAGTCCCATGCGCGCAACAAGCTGCTGCAACAGCGCCCGCGACGGCGGCGTCTTGAGGTATTCGACCACGTGCGGCTCGATGCCGGTGTTCCGGATCATGGCAAGCGTGTTGCGCGACGTGCCGCAGGCGGGATTGTGGTAGATGATCGCATCCATCGCCAACACCTTCAGCATTAGGCCTGTGATGGCTTCGCCGCCGCCTGCGGTGCGCAGCAGGCTGACGGCTGCTCATGCGCAACCCGCGCGAGGTTCTCCCCGCTGCCATCACCGTAGTCGGTGCTCTCGCCCGTGGTGTGAAAAGTGTCCCAGGAGATGCCAGCGGGATCATCGATCCAGGATTTTTCAGACTTGGCATAGCAGCAGGCGGTCTGCCCCTGTTCGATGATGGCGCCGCCGGCCTGGCGCAGCCGCGCATAGACCTCCTGGAGCTCATCGCCGGTCTCGACCTGGATGCCGAGGTGGTCGAGGCCGGGCGCGCGTCCGCGCGTCGAGATCGCGAAATTCACGCGGGGGTCTTCGAGCATCCATTTTGCGTAGTCGGATTTCACCACCGACGGTTCGCTTGCGAACAAGGCCGAATAGAATCCGATGGAGCGGGAAAGATCCTCGACGGACACGTGCACGTGCAGGCGCTTCATGGATTGTCCTTTCAGGCTGGAATCTTGTTGCGCTTGCGCGCAGGCTTGCAGGTTTCGGCCGGAGCGCATGGCGTCCCGCCACAGCAATTTTCGGTCAGGAAGTCGACGAGAGCGTTCATGGTCTCGAACCGCGCCGCATAGATCATCGAACGCCCCTCGCGCCGGACGGTGGCAAGACCCGCCATCCGCAGCCGGTCGAAGTGAAACGTCAGCGTGTTGGGGGCGAGATCCAGCGCCTCCGCGATCGCGCCGGCGGCCATGCCGTCGGGGCCCGCCTGCACCAGCAGGCGGAAGACGTCGAGACGGTTGTCCTGCGCGAGCGCGGCGAGCGCGGTGACGGTATCCGTCGTTTCCATATTTCAACGAATATTGAAATGATTGCGGTCTGTCAATCCGGATATCCGCGCCCTGAGCCGGACCAGGCGCAGCACGCGCGCCAAACGAGCCGCGACGACGCCAAATCATGCTTTTCGCGACTTTCAAGCGGGCTTTATTCCCGCCATGGATGCTTTAAGGAAAGGGGCAGGATCGGGTCGCAGACGCCGAGCGGCGTTGCTAGATCCCGATGCAGGAAAAAAGGGCGCGGGTCTGTGTCGGCACCCCACCGAAAGAGAAGGATATGAAGCAATGATCCAAACCGTTGGTATCATCGGAGCAGGGACTATGGGCAACGGCATTGCCCAGATCTGTGCCGCGGCCGGGCTTTCGGTCGTGATGGTCGACATCTCCGATGCCGCGGTCAACCGTGGTATCGCCACCGTCGGCGGCAGCCTGGAGCGCCTGGTCAAGAAGGAGAAGATGTCGGCGGCCGATCGCGAGGCGACGCTCAAGCGCATCGCCGGCACGACCGATCGCGCCAAGCTCGTCGAATGCGATCTCGTCATCGAGGCCGCGACCGAGAACGAGGAGCTCAAGGTCAAGATCCTGAAAGACCTCTGCGCCACGCTGTCGCCGCGCACGCTGCTTGCGACCAACACCTCGTCGATCTCGATCACCAAGCTTGCCGCGGCGACCGATCGCCCGGACCGCTTCATCGGCATGCACTTCTTCAACCCGGTTCCGGTGATGGCGCTCTTGGAGCTGATCCGCGGCTTGCAGACCTCCGACGGCACCCACGCCAAGGCGCTCGATTTCGCCAAGCGCGTCGGCAAGGTGGCGATCACGGCCAAGAACAGCCCGGGCTTCGCCGTCAACCGCATCCTGTGCCCGATGATCAACGAGGCGATCTTCGCGCTCCAGGAGGGGATCGCGACGGCAGAAGAAATCGATGCCGGCATGAAACTCGGCTGCAACCACCCGATCGGGCCGCTGGCGCTCGCCGATCTGGTCGGGCTCGACACCATGCTGTCGGTGATGGAGGTCTTTTATAAAGGCTTCAACGACCCCAAATACCGTCCGGCGCCCTTGCTCAAGGAAATGGTCGATGCCGGCCATCTCGGCCGCAAGACGGGGCAGGGCTTTTATACCTACAGCGCCTGATCCTGGCGCCGGCGGGTGTCGAACGCCCGCCGCTCGTCCCGCAATTTGCGCTGCGACAAAGACGACGCGCGCAATTGACCCGACAATGTCGCTCGGGCGGCCTGCGGGAACGGAATAACGGAACGGAAAGCAAAGGACATGTCGGATCGACTGAAGGCCGAGCGGGACGCTGCGGCCGCGCGGCGGAACCTGCTGGTCCAGGACGCGATCGCGCACACCGGGATCACGGAAGAGATGATCGGGGAATTCGTCACCCGCTTCTACGAACGCGTGCGTGAGGACGCGTTGCTGGGGCCGGTGTTTGCGGCCGTGCAGGATTGGGACGAGCATCTCGCCAAGCTCAAGAATTTCTGGTCCTCCGTCGTGCTGATGACCGGCCGCTATCATGGTTCGCCGATGCGGGCGCACGTTCCGCTGAAGCTGGTCGGGAACCATTTCGATCGCTGGCTCGACCTGTTCGAGCAGACCGCGTGCGAGATCTGTCCGCCGGCCGCGGCTGCGCTGTTCATCGACAAGGCGCGGCGCATCGCCGACAGTTTTGAAATGGCATCGGCGACGATGGCGGGGCACATCGCGTCGCCGCGCCACGTGCTGCGATCTTGACATACAAAATGCCTGCCTGAGAAACGTGCAGCAGTGCGAACGTCAGCTAACGCCGCGTTGAAAGACAGCGCGGCGCACCAATTCCAACATCATCGGTCTGGTCTGCAAAATCATCATGCCGTTCGCGCGCTGTGATGTAGAACTTGCAAAAACGCGTTCGAATGCGTTCGTTTCCGTTCAATCAAAGCGAGCAAAGACATATTGATGCACTGCGGCGCCAATTCTCCGCCTTCTTTTCGGCAGAGTTCCAGCGCCTGCTAGCAAGCATGTCGAGCGCATCGTTCAACACAATTTCTTCGTCCTCCGACAACATTGCGGAACCTGAAACCGACGCGTGCACGGAGCAAACGCGGCGAACGCTACTGCTCGGTGCGCTCGCCGCCGCCACCGCGTGCCTCGGCTGTTCCGCGCAAGCGCGTGCGGGCGAGGATCCGCCCGGCTCTGACGAACGACCGCAGAAGGGCGATCTGCTCGTCTTCTCCGAAGGCGATCAGGAAGGAAAGCTCATCACGTCTGCCGATCTACCGCGCGGCGGACCGCCCGTGCATGCCTGGCCGAAGGATCCCAAGACATCGGTGGTGCGAAGCGCCTCGCGGCTCAACGAGATCCTGATCATCCGGCTCGATCCCGCCGAGCTCGACGAGCAGACACGCGCGCGCGCCGTCGACGGCATCATCGCCTACTCGGCGATCTGTTCCCACGCCGGTTGTCCCGTCACCGCCTGGGTCAAGAGCGATGTCGGCGACAAGGAGGTGTTCAAATGCATGTGCCACAACTCCGAATACGATCCCCGCGCGAGCGCGCAGGTCGTGTTCGGGCCGGCGCCGCGGCGGCTCGCCGCGCTGCCGCTGGCGCTGGCTGACGGCTCGCTCAACGTCGCCGGCAACTTCGTCGGAAAGGTAGGTGGCGTGCAGCAGGGATGACCGATCGCGCGGGTCGCGCCCGCGCCACGACAGGCCGCATCCGCCAACGCGCGGGTGACGAGAACGACGAGAACAACGACAAGAAAAACGACAAGAATTCACCAAACGAATTCAAAACGGATGAAAAGGGGATACGTCCATGACCAGGAAGCAATGCTTACTGTCCGGCTTCGTCGCCTTCACCTGCCTCGCCTCGACCGCCGCCGTTGCAGGTCCGATCGAGAGCTACTCTCCGGTCACCGCGCAACGCCTGGAAAATCCGGAACCGGGCAACTGGATGCTCTATCGCCGGACCTATGACGGGCAGGGCTATAGCCCGCTCGACCAGATCAATACCTCGAACGTCAAGGATCTCACGCCGGTCTGGACCTTCGCCACAGGTGTGGTCGAAGGCCACGAGGCGCCGCCGATCGTCAACAACGGCGTGATGTTCGTGGCAACGCCGATGGGACAGGTGATCGCGCTGAACGCGAAGACCGGCGACGAATATTGGCGCTACAAGCGGCAGCTCCCGGACGATCTGTTCCAGTTGCATCCGACCAGCCGCGGCGTCGGCCTGTGGGAGGACAAGCTCTATCTCGCCACCACCGACGACCATGTCGTCGCGCTCGATGCCAAGACCGGCAAGGTGGTGTGGGACACCAAGGTGCAGGACTACAAGAAGGGCCAGTACATGACCCTGATGCCGCTTGTTGTCGACGGCAAGGTCATCGTCGGCGGCTCCGGCGGCGAGCTCGGCGTGCGCGGTTACGTCGCCGCCTATGATGCCAAGGATGGCAAGGAGTTGTGGCGCACTTTCACCATTCCCGGCGAAGGCGAACCCGGTCACGACACCTGGCAGGGCGACGACTGGAAAACCGGTGGCGGCTCGGCCTGGATGACCGGCAATTACGACAAGGATACCAAGACGGTCTATTGGGGCGTCGGCAACGCCGCGCCATGGCCTGGCGAGACGCATCCCGGCGACAATCTCTACACCTCGTCGGTGCTCGCGCTCGATCCCAGCAACGGCAAGATCAAGACCTATCACCAGTACCACCAGAACGATTCCTGGGACTGGGACGAAGTCGACGCGCCGATGCTGGTCGACCTGCAACGCGACGGCCGCAGCATCAAGAGCCTGATCCATCCGGGACGCGACGCGATCTTCTGGGTTCTCGAGCGCACCCCGACCAAGATCAACTACGTCGCCGGCTGGCCGTTCGTCGCAACCGATGTCTGGAAGGGCATCGATGCCGAAAGCGGGCGTCCGATCGTCGATCCCGCGCACAAGCCCGTCATCGGCAAGCGCGTCGAGTTCTGTCCGTCGCTGTGGGGCGGCAAGGACTGGCCGTCGGCGGCGTACAGCCAGAAGACCGGGCTGGTCTATGTGCCCGCCAACGAGAATTTCTGCGGCGGCTTCACCGGCGAGAAGGTCGCGCTCAAGCCGGGCGAGCTCTGGCTCGGCACCAAGCCGGAGGACATCGGCCTGACGGCGAAGCCCGGCGCCGATCATTTCGGCGAGCTCCAGGCCTGGGATCCTGTGACAGGCAAGAAGGTGTGGCAGCACAACTTCCCGAAGTCGCAGCTGTTCGGCTCGGTCACTGCGACCGCGGGCGATCTCCTCTTCGCCGGCGGCACAAACGACCGCAACTTCCGCGCCTTCAACGCCAAGACCGGCGAAGTGTTGTGGGAGCAGAAGACCAACTCCGGCATCATGGGCATGCCGGTGTCCTATGAGATCGACGGCACCCAGTACGTCGCGATTCAGTCCGGCTGGGGCGTGGATGCACAGCGCATCCAGGACGCGCTCGCGACCAACAATATCGGCATCGAATCCAACGTGCCGCAAGGCGGCGTGATCTGGGTGTTCGCGCTGAAGAAATAAGCTCCGCGGCGGATCGAAGAAGGCGGAGCGGGGGCGAGCGAATGCGGCGGACGGCAACGTCCGCCGCATTTTCGCGCGCGTGCCGGAGTGCTGTCTTCCCTTCCCCCCTTGTCGGAGAAGGTGGCGCGAAGCGCCGGATGAGGGGTCTCTATCCGAGGAGGCAGACCCCTCACCCAAGCGAGATCGCGGTAGTCAGTGTCACTGCCCTCTCCAACAAGGGGCCCACAAGGGGAGAGGGCACATCAATTTGCATCGGCGCGGAAACGCTGGTGCGCGCCAAGTCTACTTCCCCTGGCGGTCGACCTTGTCCTTTTCCTTCTGGTTCATCTCCTGAACCTTCGGATCGGTGCTGCTCTGCCCGGTGGTCTGGGTGGTCGAGGTGGGCGGGGCGTTCGCGTTCGGAAGCGAGTTCTGGTCCGGCGCGGTGGGGCGCGTGGCCGTGGTCGGCGGGGTGGCGTTGCTCTGGGCGTACGCACCTGCGGCAGACAAAGAAAAGGCGCCCGACAGTAGCGAGACTGCGAGCGCCTTTGAGATGTTGGTCATCGATCTGCTCCTGTCAGATCGATGGAAACGGCGCGAGGCCGTTTTCCGTTCCGCTTCACGCCTCCAATTGCTTGCCGATCGGAAGCGCGCGAATGCGTTTTCCGGTTGCGGCGAAGATCGCGTTCATCAGCGCGGGTGCAAATGGCGGCACGCCGGGCTCGCCGACGCCGCTCGGCGGCGTGTCGGATCCGGGCGGCACGATGTAGACGTTGGTCACCAGCGGAGATTCGTCGATTCTGACGACCTGGAAGTCGTCAAAGTTCTTCTGCTCCACCTTGCCGTCCTTGAAGCTGATCTCGCCATATTTGGCCAGACTCAGGCCCATGATCGCCGCGCCCTCGATCTGCGACTCGATGCGCTCGGGATTGACATAGGTGCCGCAGTCGATCGCGGTGTCGACCCGCGGCACCGACAGCTTGCCCTTGTCGTCGACTGCCACCTCGACGATGGTCGCAATGTAGCTGACGAAGCTGCGGTGCACGGCGATGCCGAGGCCGTGGCCCTTCGGTACCTGACGGCCCCATTCGCCCTTCTCGGCGACCAGCTCGACCACCTTGCGCAGGCGCGCGGTGTCGATCGGGTAGCTGTCATAGGGCTCGCCATAGTTCCAGAGGTCCTTTACCGAGGTCAGCTTGATGATGCGTGGCGAGCCGATCAGCTCCAGCAGCATCTCCTTCTGGTCGCGGCCCGTCGCCTGCGCGAGCTCGCCGACCATCGACTGCACCGCGAAGGCGCGCGGGATGTTCGAGACCGAGCGGAACCAGCCGATGCGGGTATGCGCGGCCGCTTCCGGGTTCTCGCAACTGATATTGGCGATCTCGAACGGCATGTCGACGAGCCCCATGCCGAGCTCGAACGATGCCTGATGCACCGTTCCGGCGGCAAAGGTCGAAGCGATGCTGGGGGCCACGCTGCGATGGCGCCAGGCGATCACCTTGCCGCTCTTGTCGAGTCCCGCCTCGATCCGCTCGACCGAGACGGTGTGCAGGAAGCCGTTGTGGATGTCGTCTTCCCGCGTCCATTGCACCTTCACGGGCGCACCGAGCTCCTTCGACAGCAGCGCCGCCTCGAGCGCATAGTCGCATTTCGACTTGCGGCCGAAGCCGCCGCCGAGCAGCGTGACGTTAACGGTGACGTTCTGCTCGGGAATGCCAAGCGTCTTGGCGACGTCCTCGCGCGTGCCGCCCGGGCTCTGCACCGGCGCCCAGATCTCGGCCTTGTCGCCCTTGACGTCGGCAACCGCGACCGGCGTCTCCATGCTGACATGGGCGAGATGAGGGATGTAGTACTCGCCGACAATCACCTTGTCGGCGCCCTTGAGCGCGGTATCCGCATCGCCCTCGCTGCGCACGACGAGGCCGGGCTTGCGCGCGGCCTCCTCGAGCTCCTTGCGATAGGCGACCGAGTCGTATTTGCCGTTGGCGCCGTCGTCCCAGACCAGCTTCAGTGCATCGCGGCCCTTGATCGCCGCACCGGTGTTGCGGGCGATCACGGCGACACCGCCGAGCGGCTGGAATTTCGAGGGCCACGGCCAGCCACGGACCTGCATCACCTTCTCGACGCCGGAGATTTTCATCGCCTCAGCCGGATCGAACGAGACCAGCTTGCCGCCGGTGACCGGCGGCCGCGCGATCACGGCATACTTCATGCCGGGCAGGCGCACGTCGGCGCCATAACCCGCCTTGCCGGTGGTGATGTCGTGGAGGTCGACGATGCCGATCTGGCCCTTGGTCAGGTAGCGGAAGTCCTTGGGGTCCTTCAGCTTGAGGCCTTCGATGCTCGGCACCGATTCCTTGGCGGCGTCCGCGGCGAGCTCGCCGAAGCCGAGCTTGCGCCCGCTCGCGCTGTGGACGACCTCGTGGTTGACCGCCTTGACCTCGGTCGCCGGCACGCCCCAGCGCTTTGCGGCGGCCTGCTCCAGCATGGTGCGGGCGGAGGCGCCGATCTGGCGCATCGGGATCAGATAGTGCCGTGTGCTGCGCGAGCCGTCGGTGTCCTGGTTTCCGAACTTGACCTCGTCGCCATGGGCCTGCTGCACTTTCACCCTGGACCAGTCGGCTTCCATTTCCTCCGCCACGATCAACGGCAGGCTGGTGCGCACGCCGGTGCCCATCTCGGAACGGTGGGCGACGATGGTGACGGTGCCATCCGGCGCAACCGCGACGAAGACGCGCGGATCGACCACGACGCCGTGCGGCATCTTGCCGGCGCCGGTCTCATAGGCAAAGGCCTGGCGCGACATCACGGGGGCGGCGAGCACGAAGCCGCCGGTGATGCCGAGCCCCTTCAGGATGCTGCGGCGCGAGATCTTCTCGACCTTGACGTTCTTCTCGAAGCCGCGAAGCTTCGTCGGGTTCTCGATGAAATTCATGTCACACTCCCGTCGATGCGAGGTGGACCGCGTTCTCGATGCGCTGATAGCAGCCGCAGCGGCAGATATTGCCGGACATCGCCTCGCGGATCTGGTCGTGCGATGGTTTTGGATTGTCCATCAGCAGTGCTGCGGCCTGCATGATCTGGCCGGCCTGGCAGAAGCCGCATTGGGGAACGTTGACCTGGCGCCAGGCTTTCTGGACGGCGTGATCGCCGGTCGGATGCAACCCCTCGATCGTGGTGACCGCGCGCCCGGCGACGTCGTTGATCGACGTGATGCAGGAGCGCACCGCCTCCTTGTCGACGATGACCGTGCAGGCGCCGCACAGGGCCTGGCCACAGCCGTACTTGGTGCCGGTCAGCCCGGCCTCGTCGCGCAGGAACCAGAGTAGCGGGAGATCCGGGTCGCCGTCCCAGCTCTGTTCCTGGCCGTTGATCTTCACCTTGATCATGATCGTCCCTCGCTCTTCATAAGCTTTGCCGATTCAGAATTCGCCAACGTCGGCCGGCATAATGGTCCGTGCGTCGTCGCAGCCGCACTCCGGCCCGTCGTCCCGCGCGGGCAAATCCCTGCAGGGGACAGAAATGCGAATCGCAATGTCCGGATGTGCTCGATACCTCCCGTTTTGTTCTTAGTTGATTGAACTTCGCGCGGCATCGTGACGCCGCGATCGTAGCAGAGATCGGGCCGGCCCGGCATTCACAGCCGGGTGTTCTCGACGTGAAAAGATTGCATCCGTGGTTTGTCAAAAGCAGGGCGCGGCAACACGTCGCGTGCATGGCGCGATTACAAAATCAGCGCGACGTCGCGAAAAAGGCTTCGTCCGCCAGAGGGACTGCGCGGACGAAGCAGGATGCCTCAGTCGAGGGAGGGAGAAACGCAGGACCTGCGGACTTCAAGAGGGAAGTTGTGGGCACTGCGCAGTCATTCAGACACCAAGACTGAGGAGCGGAACGCCCTCGCACACGCAGAGCGCACTGGCGGCGATGATCGCCGTGAAGATTTGGCCGCGATCATCAGCGAGCCGCGCCCGCCCGGCTCGCTGGCCGTGGTTATGGTCAGCGAGCGGACGGGTACAGCGAAGTCTGGCGGCCTTGCTCAGGCGGCCCTGTTTGTTTAGGCAGCCTTGTTGGTCTAGGCAGCCTTGGCTTTCGCCACATGGGTCGCGATCGCGTCCATCAGCGCCGGCGACAGGCAGTCATAGGGCTCGAGCCCGATTTCCTTCAGCCGCGAACGGATGCCGGCCATCTGCTCCGGCTTCACGCCCGATTCGATCACCGAGGAGACGAAGGCGGCGAATTGCGGCGCCTGAGAGCCCTGCTCCTGGAACAGCTCCGGATGGATGAAATCGAGCCCGTAGAACGGGTGGTTCTTGTTCTCGATGCGGCCGTACATGTGCGTGCCGCAGGCCTTGCAGGCGTGACGCTGGATCGCCGCGGAAGCGTCGACGATCTGGAGCTTGTCGCCATTCTCGAGCACGGTGACGTTCTGGCGCGGCACCACCGCGACGACAGAGAAGTTCGCTCCTTCCGGCTTCCAGCACTTGGTGCAGCCGCAGGCGTGGTTGTGCGCCACGTCGCCCTTGATGCCGACCTTGACCTGGTGGTCCTTGCATTTGCAGGCGAGCGTGCCGCCAGCAAAGTGGCCGGTGCCTTGTTTGACGCCGTTGTCGATCGAGGGGTGGAGTGCAGTCATGGGTCGATCCTCCTTGGGTGTGACGCTTCTGAGTTAGAACACGACGACTGAACGGATGGACTTGCCCTCATGCATCAGGTCGAAGCCCTTGTTGATGTCTTCGAGCTTGAGCGTGTGGGTGATCATCGGATCGATCTGGATCTTTCCGTTCATGTACCAGTCGACGATCTTCGGCACGTCGGTGCGGCCGCGCGCGCCGCCGAAGGCGGTACCGCGCCAGTTCCGGCCAGTGACGAGCTGGAACGGACGGGTGGCGATCTCCTTGCCGGATTCTGCGACGCCGATGATGATCGATGTGCCCCAGCCTCGATGACAGGCTTCCAATGCCTGGCGCATCACCGTGGTGTTGCCGGTGCAGTCGAAAGTGTAGTCGGCGCCACCGTCGGTGAGGGTCACGAGATGCGGGACGATGTCGCCGGTGATCTTCTTGGGATTGACGAAATCGGTCATGCCGAACCTGCGGCCCCACTCCTCCTTGGAGTCGTTGATGTCGACGCCGATGATCTTGTCGGCGCCGGCCATCTTGGCGCCCTGGATCACGTTGAGCCCGATGCCGCCGAGGCCGAACACGACGACGTTGGAGCCCGGCTCGACCTTGGCGGTGTTGACGACGGCGCCGACGCCGGTGGTGACGCCGCAGCCGATGTAGCAGCTCTTGTCGAAGGGGGCGTCCTCGCGGATCTTCGCCACCGCGATCTCGGGCAGCACCGTGAAGTTGGAGAAGGTCGAGCAGCCCATGTAGTGGTAGACCGGCTTGCCCTTGTAGGAGAAGCGGCTGGTGCCGTCGGGCATCACGCCCTTGCCCTGCGTGGCGCGGATCGCGGTGCAGAGATTGGTCTTCCGGCTCAGGCAGCTTTTGCACTGCCGGCATTCCGGCGTGTAGAGCGGAATGACGTGATCACCCGGCTTCACCGAGGTCACGCCCGCGCCGATCTCGCGGATGATGCCGGCGCCCTCATGGCCCAGGATCGAGGGGAAGATCCCCTCGCTGTCGAAGCCGTCGAGCGTGTAGGCGTCGGTATGGCAGATGCCCGTCGCCTTGATCTCGACCAGGACTTCGCCGGCCTTCGGTCCTTCCAGATCGACTTCGACGATCTCGAGCGGCTTCTTGGCTTCGAAAGCGACGGCGGCACGTGTCTTCATCGTAAACTCCTCAAATTCTCGCAGGGCGCCAAGATTTAAGTCTCGGCCGGGCCCCAAACGTTCACTTCTTGCCCATGCACGAGTCTTCGTTCTTGGTATAGGCGTCGTTCTTGTCCTCATGCTTGCCGGGGCGCGCGCGACCCCAGGCGTCGTCGGAGCGGGCGCGCAGATAGACATAGAGATCGTCCATGTAGCAGGCGACGTTCGGGTTATCGCCGAAGGCTGGCATCACGTTCTCCTGCGCGGTCGAGATGTTCTTGCGGCCAGAGGCGACGACGCCGAGGAAATCGGCATAACTCATGGTCTTGAGCGAATCCTTCAACGCCGGCGCATAGGTGGAGCCCATTCCGTCAGGGCCATGGCAGACATGGCAGTCCGAGTGATAGCGGCGGTATCCGGAATAGGTGTACCAGTCCACGTTGCCGTCGGCCGAGATCTTGTAGGTCGGGTTACCTTCCTTATCGAGCCATTCTCCAGTTTCGTTCTGCTTGACGGCGGTCGGGTCACCCGAGCCGTCCGCGATAGCAATTCCACCGGACGCAACGAAGAACATCGCAGCAATGACAGAGCAGATTTTACGCAAGAGATTTTCCTCGGGGCGTTCGGTGGAGACGAGCCGGCGCGTGGAGTTGATCCACGCGCCGGAGCGATACGGAGTTGAGGCTAGTTCGTCGGCAGCGAGAACACCGTCAGCGTACCGCCGAGCGCCGTGTAGTTGCTGAGCGCCGCATAGCCACCGACTGCGCCGAGGCCAGCGGTCGGATCGGTCAGGCCTGCCGCCAGACCGATGCCGGCCCAGCCGCCCACGCCGGAGAGCACGGCAACGTACTGCTTGCCGCTGTTCTCATAGGTGGTGACGTTGCCGATGATGCCGGAGGGAGTCTTGAACTTGTAGAGCTCCTTGCCGGTCTTGGCGTCGACCGCCTTCAGGTAGCCTTCGAGCGTGCCGTAGAACACCACGCCGCCGGCAGTTGCGAGCGCACCCGACCAGACCGAGAACTGCTCCTTGTTCGACCACACGATCTTGCCGGTCTTGCCGTCCCAGGCGATGAAGTTACCCATATGGGTATCGCCCTGCGGCGGATACATCGAGAGCGTCGCTCCCACATAGGGCTGGCCCGCGGTGTAGCTCACCTTGAAAGGCTCGTAGTCCATGCAGACGTGGTTGGTCGGAACGTAGAACAGCTGCGTGTCCGGCGAGTAGGCTGCCGGCTGCTCGTCCTTGGTGCCGAGCGCGGCCGGGCAGATGCCCTTCACGTTGTGGTCCTCACCCGCCTTGTCGGTCGAAGCTGCGTCGAGCACCTTCGGACGGCCATAGGTGGCTGAGTTCTTGTCCATGTCGACGCCGGAGGTCCAGTTCACCTTCGGATCGTACTTCTCGGCGACGAGCAATTCGCCGTTGGTACGATCGAGCGTGTAGCCGAGGCCGTTGCGATCGAAATGCGTCAGCAGCTTGCGCGGCTGGCCGTTGATCTGCTGGTCCGAGAGGATCATCTCGTTGACGCCGTCATAGTCCCACTCATCGTGAGGCGTCATCTGGTAAACCCATTTGGCAACGCCGGTGTCCGGGTTGCGTGCCCAGATCGTCATCGACCATTTGTTGTCGCCGGGACGCTGCTTCGGGTTCCAGGTCGATGGGTTGCCCGACCCGTAGTAGACGAGATTGAGTTCGGGATCGTAGGAGATCCAGCCCCATGTGGCACCGCCGCCGATCTTCCACTGATCGCCCTGCCAGGTCTTGAGGCTGGAATCCTTGCCGATCGGCTTGCCGAGGGCGGTGGTCTTGTCGTCGACCAGGATCTGGTTATCCGGCCCTTCCGAATACCCGCGCCAGACCTCCTTGCCGGTCTTGATGTCGTAGGCCGTCATGTGGGCCTGAACGCCGAACTCGCCGCCGGAGATGCCGACCAGCACCTTGTCCTTGATGACCATCGGCGCCGACGTACCGGTCTCGCCCTTGCTGGGATCGCCGTTCTTCGCGGACCATGCAACCTGACCGGTCTTGGCATCGAGCGCGACCAGGGTCGTGTCGGCCTGATGCAGGAAGATCTTGCCGTCGCCGTACGACAGGCCGCGGTTGACGGTGTCGCAGCACATCACCGGGATGACGTTCGGATCCTGCTTCGGCTCATACCTCCAGACGATCTTGTTCTCCTGTGAAAGGTCAATGGCGTAGACCTTGTTCGGGAACGGCGTGTGGACGTACATCATGTTGCCGATGATCAGCGGGCCGCCTTCATGGCCACGCAGCACGCCGGTCGAGAAGGTCCAAGCGACCTGGAGCTTGCCGACATTTTGAGCGTTAATCTGGTTTAGCTTGGAATAGCGGGTATTGGCATAATCGCCCGTCGGCATCACCCAGTCTTTCGGGTTCTGCGACATCTTGTTCAGCTCGTCATTGGCTGAAGCGCTGCCGACGGCGAGAGCCGCCGCGGAGCCAAGAAAGGTCGCCAGTAGCACCTTGCGCATAGTCATTCCTCCGTTGATCTCGTTTATTGTTTCCGAAGCATTGCTCAATCGCCGGGCTTCTCGTCCGGCGTCTGCTCGTGCAGGGCGGTCACGATTGGGACCAGAAACGATGCTGGGGTGTTTCCTCCTCCTGATGAGAGCCACAGGTCCGCGTGCAGGAGCGGCCCGTTTTTGTTGTTCCTGTCGCAATTCCTAACGGGTTCGCCATCGGGAAACTTGCCCAAGAGAGAAGCCGCTTTGCTCGATAGCGCACGGATGCGAAGTTTTTGATTTTGCAGGAGCGAATTCAAGTTTCTCGCACCGCGCAAGCGTGGACCGCATCGGTCAGGTTCCGCTTGACGGCGCTGCAACTAAGGCGGAGGATTAGCCTTCAAGGGCAGCAGTGGAGCGATGGCGCTCGTTCCGAAAGACCGCCCAAATTTGAGGTAAACGTCACGCAATCACGGCTGAGGGCACCGGCTGCACCGGTCGCGATTCGCGTCGAATCTCCCGGATGAAGGCAGTGGCTGGATTAATGTCCGACACAATTCACACGCTCTCGACGACCGGACTGACGCCGAAGAGGCAGATCCAGAGTTGGATCGACGGGCTGACGAGCCTGTGTGGCTATTTCGACGTCGATCCGCTAGAGGCGTCCTCGCTCGAAGGCCGCATCGACTACACGTCCGTCTCGCGCCTGAAGCTCTGCCAGATCGAGGTGAGCCAGCATCGCATCGCGCACACGCTGGCACGCGCCAAAGCCAATGAACACCCATACATCAAGATCCACTTCCAGACCTACGGCGTGTCCTATTTCGAGCAGGAAGGCCGCCACATCGAGCTGAACCCGGGCGATATCATCGCCTATGATGTCTCCTGCCCGCATTCGATCATCAGCCCCGCCTTCACGCGCCACGACGTGGTGATCGTGCCAAAGGCGCTGCTGCGCGATCGCGGATTCCCGTCGCAGCGGATGCCTGCTTGCAAGCTGACGTCGCGTACCGGCACGGGACGGATCGCGCATGATTTCGTCCATGCCACTTTCGACGAGGCGGCCAAGCTGTCGGCGAACAGTGCGGTCGGCGTTGCCGATTCGCTGATCGACCTGTTGCTGCTGCCGTTGCGTGAAGCCGACACGATGTTCGATCGGGTCGGGCCCGAGGCGATGTATGTGCGCGCGCAGTTCTTCATCCGCGAGCACCTGCGCGATCCCGATCTGTGCATCGACCAGATATCGACCGAGCTCGGCTGCTCCAAGCGCTATCTGCACATGCTGTTCTCCGAGCGCGGCACCACTGTGAGCGATTACATCTGGCAGGCGCGCTTGCAGAACTGCCGCCAGGAGCTCGAGGCGCACGCCGGCAAGACCATCACCGACGTCGCGTTTTCCTGGGGCTTCTCCAGCTCATCGCATTTCAGCCGGGTGTTCCGGAAATATTTTGGCGTGGTGCCGTCCTCGATCCACAAGGCGCAGCCGCCGAATGCCAGCGTCGCCGACGAACATTAGGGCCCGTCTGCGCCTCGCGTGCGGGCTGTTCGTGACCGATACTCGACGAGCCTCGGCGCTGTCAGCGAGACGTTCGCGCAAGACCGCAAAATTCTCGCGCTGAAAAGGCGCGTCGTTCACCGTGCAATCTGCGTACGGCGATCAGGTCAGGCCGCGGCCCTGTTCTTGATGGCCCCAGCGACTGCCGTCAGGAGCGCGCCTCCGGCGCCACCACCGATGAGCTGGGTGATGATGGTGCCGACATCGAGTTTTCCGGATACCAGGCTCGGAAGCAGCAACGTAATGACCTGACCGAGCACCCCGCCGCCAACGAGCCCCGAGATCGTATTGCCGAGCGTGCCGAGATCGAAGTTGGGTGAGGCCTTTGCAACTGCGTTTCCGCCAAGAGCGCCGGCCACGAGATTCATCAGTATCTGTTCCATCATCGCCTCCTTGGTTCAAAGATTGAGAAATATCAGTATCTGCCGACAAGATTGACTGGCCCGCCTCGATTCATGGGCCTTCCAGGGCGGACAGCTTCGCGCGCGGCGGCTCGTGCAACCGGCCTTGGCGCCAGTACGACGCCGGGCCTTACGATGCAGCCGGCGGGATAGCTGACGTACTGGCAGTAGACGACTGCGTTGGCCTGCTTGGTGCCTCCGGCCACGAAACCTGAACTCAAGGCGAGCGTTGCGAGTATCAACGCGGATTTCGGTTTCATTTCCATTCCCTCTTCGCTCTGGTTGACCGGCTCGATGCCGTTGATTTGCGACGAGAACTCAGTTCGCTTTCACGATCTTCTGCGGCCGTCGGGACTGTCGAAAACCGGGATTAGTTCGTCACTCACTCCTGCGAGGTCGCTGCGGGGCTGCCATCAAGATTAGCAGGAATCGCGTCCGCCAGCCATTGGGCCGTGGTACAACTGGTCACACACGGGCGGGCATCCTCAAAGGGCCCCGCCTTCGTGGAAACCGCGCCTTGCAGTCCCGGCGGATTCGTCGGCGCGAGAGGTGTGGCGGCAGGGCCCCCGGAGGAGTGAGCCGACCCCGGTGAGCCGTCGACTTCGCGAACGACAGGGCGCTCAAGAGCGTCTTCGTTGGCTTCGAGGGTGAGCTCACCAGCCGCCGAACGCCGTGAGAGGACGTCCGCCTTACTGCCGAATGATCTGTTTCCAGACATCGCCGAGAATCGCGGGCTCGCGTGGCGGCAGGTAGGTCAGCCCCGCCTGCTTGCCGAACTCCGCGATCTTGCCCCCGGACGACAGCTCCGACAGCGCCTTGTTGACGGCGTCGATCAGGACGGGGTCGCTGGCAAGCCCGACATAGCCGCGATTGGCGCCGATCGGATAATAGTAGCCGGACGCGGAGATGGCCGTGTCGGGATGGGCGGTGCGGTAGGCGTCGAAGCGGGCGAGATCGAGCAGCGTCGCATCATAGTCGCCGCGGTCGAGCGCGCCGAGCAAATCGTCGCGGCCGGGCACCAGATGAGTGATGTCGTCGATCAACTTGCCCTTGTCGAAAGTCATCAGAATGGCATCGCCGAGCGATCCGCTCTCGATCGCGATGCGCAGGCCTGCAAGGTCGCCGATACCGGCGAGCTTGCGCTCGCGCGCCTCGGGTCCGAGCACCACCGTCATCGGCGAATAGATATAAGGCTGGCTCGGCACCAGCACACCGAGCGCGACGCGCCGCCGCCGGTCCTCACGCGTGGCGCCGTCGTAATCCGGAAGCTTCGCCGTCTTGACGCCCGGGACGACCAGCGAGTCCTGCGTCAGCGCGTAGCCGCCAACCAGCGAACAGCGACCGTCGGACAACAGCGCATTGGCTTCGAGCTGCGGGCTCGAATCCTCGTCGAGCTTGCTCTCGAACCACTGGATCTTCAGCGGACGGCCGAGCCGCTCGGCGATCGCCTGTGCCAGCGTGACGTCGAAGCCGCTATCCGGTTTGCCGCGATGATGGACGGACAGTGGCGGCCGATCCTCGTCGAGGCAGATCTTCAGGGGCTCGTCGGCTGCATAAGCAGCCGTTACGAAGGCGGAGCAGAGCGCCGCCAGACTCCACGCGAGCAGCCTCGCCCTCATGGCTTCCTCCGGCTCGAGATGAAGGCCCAGAGATTCCCGATCTCGTCGTCGCTGAGGATGTCGCCCCAGGGCGGCATCTTGTTGTTCTTGCCGTTCTTCACGGTGGTGACGAACCGCGTCTTGTCGTCGGGGAAGGCGCGCAGGTCCGGCGTGATGGTGCCGGAATTCATCATGTTGGGACCGTGGCAGTGCGAGCATTTTTCGGCATAGGTCGATTTGCCGTGGTCGATCTGCGCCTGCACGGGATTGCCATTGGTTTCATCCGCGGCACGAACGGTCGCAGCAAGCGCGACCGTCAGCACCGCGACGGCGGCGAGGATCGCCGCCGTCTTGTGAGATCTGTCTCTCAGCATTGCGCCGTGGTTACTGCTTGACCGCAAACACCCACAGCGAGCCGCCGGGCGGCACCTTCGCAAGCCGCTCGTCGCCCGAGAACAGCGAGTAGACGCCGCCATAGCCTGACGTGACGGCGACGTACTGCACGCCGTCCTGCTGCCAGGTCACCGGTTGTCCCTCGATGCCCGAGCCGGTCTGGAACTGCCAGAGCTTCTTGCCGCTGTCGGCATCGAAGGCCTCGAACTCACCGGTCAGCGCACCCGTGAACACGACGCCGCCCGCCGTCGACAGCACGCCCGAGAAGCGCGGAATGTCGCTGGCCGCTTCCCACTTCGCCTTGCCGGTCATCGGATCGATGGCCTTGAGATGGCCGCGCGGTCCGGTGCCCCATTCCCAGGGATCGGTCAGGTCCATGCCGAGATACCATTCACCCTGCTTGAAAGTGGCCGGCTCCGACTTGTACTTGCCGCCGAAGGCGAGCGTGTTGGCGTAGGCGAGGCCGGTCTGCGGATTGAACGACATCGGCTCCCAGTTCTTGCCGCCGAGAATCGACGGATAGACCGTGACTTTCTTGCCGTCGCGCGCATCCTTGACGACGTCGGTCTCGACCGGACGGCCGGTCTTCATGTCGACGCCGGTTGCCCAGTTGACGTTCACGTAAGGATTGGCCGCGAGCAGCTTTCCGTTGGTGCGGTCGAGCACGTAGAAGAAGCCGTTGCGGTTGGCATCCATCAGCACCTTGGTCGGCTTGCCTTCGACATTCATGTCGGCAAGCACCATCTCGGCCACCGAGTCATAGTCGAACGGATTGTTCGGCGAGAACTGGTAGTGCCACTTGATCTTGCCGGTCTTGGGATCCATCGCCAGCACGGAGCAGGTGTAGAGGTTGTCGCCGGGACGCACCGCCGCATTGAACGGTCCGGGATTGCCGATGCCCCAATAGACCGTGTTCAGCTCGGGATCGTAGGACCCCGTGATCCAGGTCGAGCCGCCGCCGAGCTTCCAGGTATCGCCCTTCCAGGTGTCGCCGCCGGGCTCGTCCGGCGAGGGGATCGAATGGGTGCGCCAGAGATGCTTGCCCGTTGCCGGATCCCAGCCGTCGATGAAGCCGCGGGTGCCGAACTCGGCGCCGGAAATGCCGGTGATGACGACGCCGTCGGCGACCAGCGGCGCCACCGTCATCGAGTAGCCTTCCTTGATGTCGGCGGCCTTCTGACGCCACAACTCCTTGCCGTCCTTGGCGTCGAGCGCGATGACGTTGGCATCGAGCGTGGTGCGGATTACCTTGCCGTCATACAGCGCAGCGCCGCGGTTGATGATGCCGCAGCAGACGATGCGCGGCGTCTCGGCGGGATACTCGACCTTGGTCTTCCAGAGCTGCTTGCCGGTCTTGGCGTCGATCGCCATGGTGGCGGCATGCGTCGTCACGTAGACCACGCCCTGGTAAACCAGCGGCTGCGATTCCTCGCTGCGATCGTCGTTGAAGGAGTAGTTCCAGACCGGGACGAGATTCTTGATGGTGTCCTTGTTGATCTGGTTCAGGGTCGAGAAGCGCTGGAGATTGTAGCCCATCCCGTAATTGAGAACGTTCGACGTGTCGGTTGCGCCCTTGACCAGCTGGTCGGTGGTTTGTGCACTCGCAACCGAGCATGCGGATATGACGAGGCTCGCGGCCATCGCAAAGCGTTTCATCCGTTCCTCCCAATATGCGCGCCTTTTGACGCTGCGAGAGCAACACTCCGTCGGAAAGCAAAACCCGTCAATACGAAAGTCGAAAGCGCGCTGCCGATATGTTGGACGCCGGATGCCAGACGCGCGCGGTAATCCCCAACGGGTTCTGCACGTCTTGCGCGAATGCGCTGCATCAATTTCCGTGGCGCGAAGATTGGTGCGGCGCGTTTTTCAGGCAGGAAACCGCGGGCGAGGGACCGGACGTCGACGGGTCGGTTGCAATTCCGGACTTGAACCAGGGCGAGGTTGCGGACTTATGTGGTCTCGACCCCGCTCCGAATCGGGTTTCTTGATCAGGGAGGTCTTGATGATAACGCGTCGCTCTGTTGCTCTTGGGTTGACGATCGCATTGCTCGCCGGTCCGGCCTGGTCGGCATCCGGCAGTGCGGTCAAGATGTTCGATACCGACAATGACGGCACGCTCGACCTCGCCGAAGTGAAGAAGGCAGCCGCTGCGCTGTTCGCAAAGCTCGATCCCGACCATGACGGTACGCTCGACATGCGTGAATTGCGCGGACGGTTAACGGCGAAGGAACTTGCCGCCGCCGATCCCGATCATGACGGGACACTCACGCTTGATGAGTATCTGTCCGTTGTGGAGCAGCGCTTCAATGCAGCGGATCCCGATAATGATGGCACTCTCGACGCCAAGGAATTGAAGTCCCGTGCGGGGCGCGCGTTGCTGCGTTTGCTGCACTAGGAATCGCGCTCGCGCTGTGTGGCTTGACTGAGAGCGAAGCCAGTTTGCCCAAGAGGGAAGTCTGCTCGCGACCGGGCACGTTTCCTTGTGTTCGCCGTTCGACTCCAGACTTGCGCTGTGCCGGACGCAGCCCTAGGTTTCGCCCGGCGCGATGTCGCGCTCAATACCTTGGAGACCCCCGAATGGCTTGGAAAGCTCCGAAGATTGTGGAAGTGCCGGTCGGCATGGAAATCAACATGTACGCCTGCGCTTTGCGCAAGTAAGACTGACGACCTGCCGCGGCGTCGAAGGCGGATGCTGTAGAAGTCGCGGCAGTGTTCGGGGTACGCATGGGAGCCCACACAATCTGGACAGCGGTTGCGTGCAGCCTTGCACTTGCACCAGCGTGCGTCAGCGCCGAAGAGGGTTTTGATACCGAGCACATCTTCGGCTTCATGATCGGCACAGATGTCGGCAATCCCGGTGAGCGCGAATTCCAGAGCCAGACGACGGGACGGTTCGGCAAGGGCGGCGGCACCTATCGTGCCCTCGGCCAGGAAGTCGAGATCGAAGTGGTGCCGCTGCCGAACTTTCGCATCGAGATCGGCGGCACGACGACGTTGCATGACATCACCGGCGTCCCTGACATCGATGATCGCCGCCAGCTCAATTTCCAGGGCGCCTCGCTCGACCTGCGTTATCGGCTGCTTGATCGTGACAAGGCGCCGTTCGGCCTGACCGTCGCCACCGAACTCCATGGCGACCGAATCGACGAGATCAGCGGCGCGAAAGGGCGGATGTACGGCACCGATTTCACGCTCGCCTTTGACCGCGAGTTGATCCCGAACTTCGCCATCGGGGCGCTCAACCTGATCTACCAGCCGGAGTGGACGCGCTTCGAGGTGACGGGCCTGTCCGAGAAGAGCTCCACCATCGGCGCCGCCTTCGCCGGCATGGTGCGCGTGCGCCCCAATTTGTTGCTCGGCGCTGAGTTGCGCTATTTCCGCCAATATGACGGCATCGGTCTCGGCGCGTTTTCGGGCCAGGCCCTGTTTGTCGGCCCGACCGCCTATTTCCAGCTTTCCGACCGTTCGCGGCTGACGCTGAGCTGGAGCATGCAGGCCTGGGGGCGTCCGGCCGGATCGGCCGCCAATCTCGACCTCGTCAATTTCGAACGACATCAGGCAAGGCTGGTGTTTGGCGTTAACTTCTAGCAGGGCGAGTTCCGGACCCCAGCTCTCACGCCGGTTTGAAACCTCGACAGGCCTCGAGCGTAATCTGGTGTGCTAACTTTGATTGCCCCTCGCGCGAGGATCCCGGCATGAACCCGATCGACCTGGTGGTGACTGTGTGTGCGGTGCTCTCGCCTGCGACCTGCGAGGAGCAGCATCTGGTGTTCAATTATGCGGGGTCGCCGACGCAATGCGCCATGGCGGCGCCGCCCTATATTGCGCAATGGGTCGGCGAGCATCCGAAGTGGCAGGCGGTGCGGTGGCGCTGCGAATATCCGCACCCGAATGACAAGGCGTGAGACGCGCTATTTGGTGCAGTCCTTCAGATCCTTGTCGGCGATCGAGAACACCGCATCCGCCTTGATTTCGATGTCGCGAACGACGCACTGCCGTGCATTGGGATAGCTGACCTTGGCGTCGTAGCGGCCGGGCTCGACGCCGGTGATACGCAGCCGCTCGTCGTGGTCGACCTCCTTGTCCTTGTCGTTCAAGGTCTGGTTCGGGCCCCAGTCGGTCTTGCCGGCCGGCGAGAGCTGGAAGCCGGAAATGGTCTCCGTGGTCAGATTCCAAAGCCGGATGCCCTTGCCCTTGCTTTGCGCGGCGGCTTCGCCGGCAAACGCCAGCAACGCGATCAACACCAGACCCCAACGCATCAAATCGTCCTCCCAAGGCGCCGCTATTGCTTGATCAGGCGCTCGCGGTTCTTTGCCTTGTCGAAATTTCTGGCGCGGTCAAGGCCGATCGGTGCAATCAGCCTGGCGGAGGCGAGATCGGCGCCCTCGAAATCGGTGTCGATGACGGTCGCCCCGGTCAGGTCGGCGCCGCCGAGCTGGGCGTTCCGGAGCGACGCCCCGGTCAGGTCGGCTCCCCTGAGGGAGGCAAACTCGAGATCGACGCGCGACAGGTCGGCGTTGCGCGCGTTCAACCGTTCCAGATTGGCCGATCGCAGCACGGCGCGCATCAACCCCATCGACTGGTTGCGCATGTCGGCGCCGAGATGCGCGTCGGCGATCGAGGCGCCGACCAGACTTGCGCCGCTGAGATCGGCTGCGATGCGCGCGCCGGTCAGATCAGCGCCGTCGAGGTGGGCGCGCGCCATCTGCGTGGCGAACAGGTTGGCGTCCTTCAGGCTCGCGCCCGTGAGATCCGCGTCGAGAAGCCACGCCTGATCGAGGATCGCTCGATCAAGACGGGCGCCGCTGAGTTTTGTCTTGTTGAGCCGTGCCGCGCGAAGCACCGACCTGGAAAGGTCGAGCCCCGAAAGATCGAGCCCCGACAAGCGCGTGCCGGTGAAGTCCGCGGGCGCGCCGGCGCCCGCTTTGGCCAGCACGGCCTCGACCTCCTGCCGGCTCATTTCAGCGGAAACCATGGCGGGTGAGGTGAGGTCGACGTCACGCATCATGTCCTGGGCGCTCGCCACGGTCGCGACGAGCGCGAAGCCAAGCGTCGTCAGAGCAACGGTTCGTCTCATCGTCAGGCTCCGCTGCCGGCCTGTTTAGCACATGGGCCGCGCGGCTGCCTATGAGACATCCCGCCCGGCGCGTTCGCCGCCCTGTTCATCCTGGGCTCGCCGCGCAAGCCCGGCCTTGATCGCGGCAATCGCGGCGTCGCTGCGTGTCTCGCGAGGGATATCGATGGGGACCTCGGCCAGAATGCGCGCCGGGCGCCGCGACAGGAGGAATAGGCGGTCGCCGAGGCGCGCTGCATCGTCCAGGCTGTGCGTCACGAGCAGCGTCGTGACGGGCCGGCTGGCGACCAGCGTCGCGATCTCGTCGCGCAATCGGCCGGCCAGCGCGTCGTCGAGCGAGGCCAGGGGCTCGTCGAGCACCAGAACATCCGGCTCGACCGCAAAGGCGCGAGCAAGCGCGACGCGGCGGGCGAGCCCCAGCGACAATTCGCCGGGAAAGTGGCTGCGATGCGCCTCCAGCTCCAAAATCCTGAAAAGCTCGGCGAGCTTTGCATCGCTTGCAGCGGGCGCTGCCAGCCGCACATTCTGCTCGACCGAGCGCCAGGGCAGCAGCCGCGGCTCCTGGAACACCATGCCGACCCGTGCCTCCGGGGGACGCGCGATGTGCCCCTCAAAGTCACGGTCGAGCCCGAGGATGATGCGCAGCATCGTGCTCTTGCCGCAGCCGGACGGGCCGATCAGCACGCCGACCTCGCCCGATTGAAGCGCGAACTTGACCGGCGCCAGCACCGCGTGCGTTTCGCCCGCGGCACTCCTGAAAGTTTTGCTGAGAATATCGACCTCAAGCCGCACGGGGCCGCCACCGTGTTGCGCGGGCCTCGAACGGCTGCACCAGTGCCGTCTCGATCACGAGCACGACGGCGGCGAACGTCAGCGAATAGGCGAGCAGCCGCGGCGTGTCGAACAGCTGGAAGGCGACGCCGATCTCGAAGCCGACGCCGTTCGGCCGCCCCAAGAGTTCGGCGACCAGCACGATCTTCCACACCAGCGAAAGGCCCGAGCGTGCGGAGGCCGCGATATAAGGCGCAAGCTGCGGCAGCACGACATGGCGGAACGCGCGCCAGCGCGGCATTGCAAACACGCTCGCCATCTCGTCGAGCGAGCGGTCGAGCGCCCGGGTGCCCTCGCGCAAGGTGACGACCGCTGTCGGCAGCTTGTTGATGGCGATCGCCGCGATCGCGGCGGCCTCGGTGAGCCCGGCCCAGATATAGGCAAGCACGATCACCACCAGCGCCGGCAAATTGAGCAGCAGGATCAGCCAGGGATCGCCAAGACGGTCGGCGAGCCTCACCCGTCCCATCAGATAGCCGATGGCGCTGCCGAGCGACATCGCCAGCATGAAGGCGAGCGCGACGCGCGCGAGCGTGGCGCCGAGATGCAGGAACAGCGCGCCGCTCGACGCCTCCGCAATGATGACGTTGAGCACGGCAGGCGGGGAGGGCAGCTTTGCGCCGCCGACGAACAGCGCGGCTGTCCACCAGATCGCAAGCAGCAGGGCAATCGACAAAAGGCGCAGCACCTCAGTCTCCGGGCACGGCGTGATAGAAGGTGCCGGGATCGAGCTCAGCCGCAGGCCCGACCAGGTCGCGGCCGCCGATCTCGGCCAGCACGCGGTAAAGCACGCGCGCGTCCGCCTCCTCGTCGGCGATGCTCCGGCGCGGAATGCCGTCGCGATAGCGGTCGCGGTAGGTCTTGAGCATGGCCGGATCGGTCGCGCCGGTGAGCGGGGCGATCTTGTCCCAGGCCGCGTCCGACGTCACCAGCAACTGCTTGGCCTTGCGGGTCATCGCGATGAAGCGCGCCACCGCGTCGCGATGGCCCGCGGCCCAGCTCTCGTCGAAGACATAACCGACGGCGGAGACGGCTCCCTTGGCGCCGAGTTTTGGCAAAATGTCCTCGATGCCGGCGAGGCGCCGAAAGCCCTTGGCCTCCAGCTGGGCACAGAAATTCCAGAAATTCAGGCTCGCATCCATCTCGCCGTCGAGCGCCTTGGCGGCAATCAAAGGCGGGGCGCCATAGACGATGGTCGCCTCCGACTTCAGGTCGATGCCGTCCTGCTTCATTCGCGCTTGCAGCAGCAGCCAGCTCTTGTCGATCGGCCCGCCACCGATAGCGAGCTTGCGCCCTTTGAGGTCGGCGAGCGTCTTGACCGGCGACGCCGCCGGCACCATCACCGCGCCGAGCGCGCTGGAATAGGGATAGAAGGTCAGATTGGCGCCGAGCGCGCGCTCGCGCGACACCCACAGCCAGTCCGACAGTATGATGTCGGCATTGCCGGCGCGGAGCGCGATCTTGCCGGCCTCGGGGCTCGCAAGCTCGGTGACATCGAGCGAGAGGTCGGCCTCCCTGTCGAGACCGCTCTGGCGGATCGTCGCCAGTTCCCAGGAGAATGTTCCGGTCCTCTGCACCGCAAGGCGGATCGTATCCGCGGCACGGCCCGGTTCGGCCAGTGTCAGCGCCAGGGCTGCCGCAAGCGCCAATGTTCGACCAAGTGCTCTCATCACCTTGTGAGCCGTTTCCTCGAAGGGAGTGCTTTTCAGGACAATACGCATAGCATAGCTTCCGTCGCAACCAGCGGGAGGACGCTCATGTATCTGGCGGGACAGCTACGACCGATTGTCGCCGCATTGGCGGTCGTGGCGGCGACCGCGTGTGTGGCGCGGGCCGAGGAGGCCAACGATTATCCCACCTCCGCGCGCGCGGAATATGTCTATGGCTGCATGAAAGCCAATGGCGAGACGCGGCAGTCGATCGAACAATGTTCCTGCTCGATCGACGTGGTGGCCTCGATTGTATCCTATGACCGCTACGTCACCGCGGAGACCGCGCTCAGCATGTCCCAGGTCCGCGGCAACCTCGGCGTCCAGTTTCGCACGTCGGAGCAGGCGAATTCCGCCGTGAACGATCTGCGGCGCGCGCAGGCGGAAGCCGAGGTGAGGTGTTTCTGACGCTGCCTTCGACTAATGGCCCTTCTCTGACTCTGACGTTCGACTTGACCTCCATGATGTTCGCCTTCGAGGGCAAGCGGACATGGCCATGAGGTTGCCGTGTGCGTTAATAGATTGCGGCACCGCCACGGTGAAGTGATAGGCGTTCACTGTGGCGTGACGCAGCCTTTCACGGAGCAGGCGTAATTTCGATCTTCCATGCAGGCTCTTCCATCCCAACGTGGGAGGACCGAAAAGTGAAGAAGACGATCATCGCACTTTCTGCCGCCGCTCTCATCGCCGCTGCACCAGCCGCGCTGGCGCAGGGCGTGCCGAGCAAAGCCCATGGTCAGCACAAGATGATCTCCAAGACACATCATCCGAGTGTCCCCGGCTACGCTCCGCTGCGTGAGATGCAAACGGTGGGATCGAAGAAAGGCTATCCGGGAGCTTACGGTTACGCGGCTGGCGAACCCAGTCGTTTAGACAGAAACCTCGAAGCTTCCCGACAGGCTGGTGGTGGTGGTGGTGGTGGTGGTGGTGGCGGCGGTGGCGGAGGGAGTGGCATGTGAACCCACGCGACAAGGGAGGCGGGGCGTCAGCGCAAGTGGCGTGTATTATGTCCCCGGTTTCTCCACGTCCCACTCATTGCGGAACACGTGCCCGTCCGTGTCCTTGGCTTCCGCGCGAAAACGCCTGGCGCCGTTGGAGACGTAGGTGAAGCGCAGATTGGGATCTTCCGAGATCGAGATGCCGCCTTCCATCGACAGCACGGGACTGTCGTCCTGCGTCAGCTTCAGCTGGTTGACGAAGAAGGCGGGAATATAGAGCTGCGTGACCTGGTCCATCTGGAGGCCGGAATTGTTGGGATGGCCGATCATGATCTGCGCCTCGCGGATGCGGCTCGCCGGCGCCTCCTCACGCGCGAACTGCCGGTAGCGCATCTGGCCGAGACGATTCTGGGCTTCCTCGGCATTCTTTCCCGCCGGTGCAGAGCAGCCGCCGGAGGCCTTCACATAGGTTTTTGAGACGTAGAGTTGGCCGTCGCTGAGCTCGGCGACCGCATGGACGTCGGTATAGTTGTTGACGCGCACGCGCGTGGAGATTTCCGTGACGTTGGCATCCGGCCCGAGCTCGAATTTCGCCGCCATCGGCGCCGGGTTGCGGTCGATCACCAGTGTGATCGAACGGATGCGGCGGCTGTCAGCGGGCGACAGCTTGCTGCGCAAAGTCACCGGCACGATCGCCGCGTCCTCTGCGCGATAGGGCATCTCGATGCCGATGATGTCGGCGCCATCGTTCATCGGACGGTTGTTGAAGATGTCCTGAACCAGGCCCGGCCAGGGATCATAGGCCTCCTCTGCGCGCGCCGGCGTAGCGAAGACGATGCCGGCCAGTGCGGCGATCAAGGTCAGGCGCCGCGCATATCCCATCATGGTCGTGGTCCCGCGCTAACGAAGCAGTGGTTGGGGTGAGCGTAGCGCGTCCGCTACTCCCATTCAATTTCAGAAAATGCTGCGGTTGCGTTGCGGGCATTGTAGTCGTCGAATAACTCCCAGTGCGACCGTTCTGATCCCGCCGCCTTGTCCGCAGCGGTGCGGATCGATTCGCCTTTCTTGTTCGACCCGCGCACATCGGACAGCAATATTGAGAGATAACGCCGTTCATCGGCGAGCGCTGCAGGCCAGTCGCTCACAGGTCCGTGACCGGGAACGACGCGCTGCGCCGGAATCGTCTCCAGCTCCTTCAGCAGGGCGAGCCAGCCGCGGAGGCTGCCGTCGACCACCGGAATATGGCGGAGAAAGACGAGATCGCCCGCGAACAGCGTTTTGGTCGTCTCATCGAGCACGGTCAGATCGTTGTCGCTATGAGCGGCCGGCCACGCCCGCAAGGTGAGGCGACGCGATCCGAGATCGAGCGTCAGCGTGTCCGAAACGAGCACGGTGGGCGGCACGATCTTCACGGGATCGATCAATTCGCCGCCCATGATGCGTCTAAAATTGTCGAGATAATACGGCCCGCGCGTGGCCAGCGCCTGCGGCAGCTTGCTGTGGCCCAAGAAGCTGGTTCCCTCAGCGACGAAGGCGGCATTGCCGAAGACATGGTCGGGATGGCCGTGGGTGTTGATGACGTAGCGGACCGGCTTGCTGGTGCGGGCCCGCACCGCCGCGAGCAGCGCCTCGCCTTCGCGGAGGCTGCCGCCGGTGTCGATCACGGCCACCGAATCCTCGCCGACGATGAAGCCGACATTGGCGATGTCGCCCTCGTTCTCGCGCGTCATCAGGGCGATGGTCCCGGAGTGTACGAAGATTCCCGGTGCGACTTCGCTCACAGGCAATTCGGCCGCCGCGGCGCATGTTAGCGTGGCGAGGCTCAGCAGGGCCAAAACCTCGATTCTTAAGAAGGCTGCGACCGTTGACGCGAGATGAGACACTTTTCCGCCTCAGTTCATGGTTTGCGGCATTGCACTGCAACACAACAAGCCAGCACAAAGTTTGGCAAAACATGGTGCGTCCTGCGTTGCATGGATAGCATTGAGACAAAAGATGGAGGAAGCGCGATGACGGAGGCCGGGCGACATCGTCGCTGGTTATTTTCGCTATGTCTGATGGCAGCGTCTTGCGCGATCGGCGACGTCGCCGTCGCGCAGACGAACGAAAGTGGCGATCTCTCATTCGAGCTGGTCGATCCAAAGGTGCTGCGCGTCTGCGCCGATCCGCGCAACCTGCCGTTCTCCAACGAGAAAGGCGAGGGTATCGAGAACAAGCTCGCAGAGCTGTTCGCGGACAAGCTCCAGAAGAAGCTCGACTACGTGTTCTTTCCGCAGGCGACCGGCTTCGTGCGGATGACGCTGGGTGCGCATCGCTGCGACGTCATCATGGGCTTTCCGCAAGGTGACGATCTCGTGCAGGGCACCAACCCCTATTACCGCACGTCCTACGCGCTGGTTACGAAGGTGGGCGGCGGGCTCGAGGACGTCGACACGCTTGAAGACGCGCGGCTGAAGGGCAAGCATGTCGGCATCGTCGCCGGCACGCCGCCGGCCACCAACATGGCGATCGCCGGCCTGATGGGCGATGCAAAGCCGTATCCGCTGATGATCGACACCCGCTATGACAATTCGGCGCAGGCGATGATCGACGACCTCTCCGCCGGCAAGATCGATGCCGGCGTGCTGTGGGGACCGATGGCGGGGTTCTACGCGAAGAAGGTCGGCTCGCTCCACGTGACGCCGTTGGTGAAGGAGACGACCGGGCCAAAGCTGGTCTATCGCATCGGCATGGGCGTGCGCCCCGCCGACCAGAACTGGAAGCGGCAGCTCAACAAGCTGATCCAGGAGAACCAGGGCGAGATCAACAAGATCCTGCTCGACTTCGGGGTGCCGCTGCTGGACGAGAGTGATCGGCCGCTCGGCGCGGAGACGGCCAAGAAGGCGCCATGAGATGGCCCCTTGCCGCTGCGATCGTCGCCGCCATGCTGGCGGCGCCGGCATTCGCGCAGCAGCAGGAGCCGTTCGAGCCGGAGGGGTTTCGTACCGACAATTACCGCGCGCCGGTGCCGGCGACGCTGGAAGGCGCGCGCGTGCTGACGACGGCGGAGGCCGAGGCGATCTGGCGGGCGAAGAGCGCCGCATTCATCGATGTGCTGCCGCGGCCGCCGAAGCCAAAGAACCTTCCCGAAGGCACGGTGTGGCGCGATGCGCCGCGCAAGAACATTCCGGGCAGCATCTGGCTGCCGGATACCGGTTACGGCAATTTGCCGCCCGCGATGGAGGATTATTTCAGGCGCGGTCTCACGCGTGCATCGCGCAGCGACAAGGCCGCGCTGCTCGTGATCTATTGCCTGGCCGATTGCTGGATGTCGTGGAATGCCGCCAAGCGCGCGCTGGCTGACGGCTACTCCAACGTGGCCTGGTATCCAGAGGGCACGGACGGCTGGGAGCACGCGAAACTCCCGACCGACGAGGCGCAGCCGGAACCCCGCCCGGAGCAGTAAGCGATTGAGCCGAGTCGCGTCACGGAGCGCAGGTGCTCTCCCTCGCCCCGTTCTTACTGGCAGAGAGTTGGGGTGAGGGGCTGCTTCCACATCCACGGTGACAGATGGACTCGCGGAGACTCCCCCTCACCCGGAATCCACGCTGCGCGCGCATTCCGGCCTCTCCCCGTGCGCGGGGAGAGGCGAAAAGCGAGCTTACTGCTTCTGCAACTTCGTCAGCGTTCCCGTGCCATCCGTGTCGGTCGCGGAGTAGCTGACCCTGTCACCGGCATGAACGGCATCCAGCATCGCGGCGTCCTTTGCCTTGTACTGCTGGAGCGCGCCAGCGCCGCCTGCGCTGCCGCCGACCGTACCCTTCTGCGTCTGCTGGATCGAGATCGTGTTGTTGAGCCGATCGATCCTGGTGACCATTCCGGTCATGTCGTCAGCGAAAGCGCTGGATGCAAGCATGCTGATGGCTGCAGCGCCTGCGAGGATGAATCTTGTGGTTCCCATCAAGGCCTCCCGGCGTTCGAGATTCACATCGACAAGACATCCTAGATCGATTTGGTTCCGGCAGATAGCGCAGCAAAGGTTAACGATCGCGGTGCCACTGCGGGAACTTTTGCGCAGCGGTCAGCGAGGCTGACGCTACTCCATCTCCTGCTGGATCACGCGTCCCAGCGCGAACAGGCGCTGGTCGATCGTGGTGGGAACCTCACAGACGAATCGGACCACCTTGCGGCGGTCCTCGAAAATGCGGGTCTCCCAGACCAGCTGGTTGCTGAGCGCTTCGACCTTGGTGTCGTCGCGTGGCGTCGCGCCCTGGAGCGTCTGGAGCTGGATCGTCTCGTCGCGGATCTTGTCTGCGGCCTCGCGCTGCTTGCGGCTGACCCGTTCAAGCCCGCCCATGACCTGGGAACGCTGGGCGTTGAGCGTGTCGAACAGGCCGGCGAACAAGAGCTTTGCGTTCGTGGTCTTGTCGGCGGCGGAGCCCGCCAGAAATTCCTTCACCGACTTTTCGGCCTCGTCCAGCGGCGTCTTGCGTGCTGATAGCTTTGAGACCAGCGCACTGACTTTTGCGTCGTCCTTCCACTTGTTCTCGGCGTCGTCGAGCGCGGGACCGGCCCAGACAGCCGCGAGCGAGATCTCCGGCACCTTGGCCTGTGAGCACGGCCATTCGGGATAGCGCGGATCGGCCGCGCGCGCGGCCGTGCCCGTGACCACGAACGCAAGGGCAGCAATGGCAAGACTCCGAACGATCATCCTTCGCCTCCGGCAGGCCCGCGCCGTGCAAGCCCACGCGACGGATCATAAGCGAAAATCGCACCGATCATGAAGACGATTGTACAGGTCGCGACGACCGCCAGCGAGATCCAATTGATCTGTCCGTACAGCGCAAAGCGGATCAGCTCCACCGCATGGGTGAACGGGTTGGCCTGGCAGACATAGTAGAGATAGGGACTGCCCTCCTGCACCCGCCAGAGCGGATAGAGCGCGGAGGAAGCAAAGAACATCGGGAAGATCACGAAGTTCATCACGCCGGCGAAGCTTTCGAGCTGCTTGATGCCGGAGGAGATCAGCATGCCGAGCGAGCCTAGCATCAATCCCGACAGGATCAGCGCCGGCAACACGGTGAGATAGCCGATCGGGGGCGGGGTGATGTCCCAGAACCATGCGATTGCGAGGAACGCGTAGACCTGGAGCAGCGACACCGCCGTGCCCGCGAGCAGCTTGCAGAACAGCAGGAACCCGCGCGGCAGCGGACTCACCAGCAGCGTACGCATGTTGCCCATCTCGCGGTCGTAGACCATCGACAGCGAGGACTGCATGCCATTGAAGAGCTGGATCATCGCCATCAGCCCGGGCGCGATAAAGACCTCATAGAGGATGTAGGTCTCGTAAGGCGGGATGATGGAGATGCCGAGCACCTGGCGGAAGCCGGCGGCGAAGATGAACAGCCACACCAGGGGCCGCACCAGCGCCGAGACGAAGCGCTCGCGTTGATGCAGGAAGCGCAGGCCCTCGCGCCAGACGATACCGGTGAGGCAGGTCATGTATTCCGAGAACGAGAAGCCACGCGGCGCGTCGTGAGCGGTAATGCTGCTCATGCGCCGCCTCCCGGCATCACTTGCGCACCGGTCAGGCGCATGAAGGCGGTGTTGACGTCCTGCGCGCCGGCCTCCGCAATCACGCGGCTGACGGGACCCTTGGCCAGCACCTTGCCCTGATGCAGCACCACGAGGTCGTCGCCCGCATTGATTTCATCAAACAGATGCGTGGCCCAGAGCACGCCGATGCCTTGCTCGCTGACGAGCTGGCGAACATGGATGATGATGTCCGCGCGTGCCTTGACGTCGAGTCCGACGGTCGGCTCGTCGAGCAGCAGAAGCCGCGGCCGGTGCAACAGCGCGCGTGCAATCTCCAGCCGCCGCATCTGTCCGCCCGAGAGATCGCGCACTTTGCTGCGGGCACGCTCAGTAAGGCCTATACGGCCGAGGAGTTCGGCGCTGCGCGCGGCGGCCTCGCGGCGGCTGATGCCGTGGAGCGCTGCGTGGTAGAGCAGGTTTTGCGTCAGCGACAGATCGAGATCGAGCGTGCGCGGCTGGAACACGACGCCGAGCAGTCGCAACGCCTCGCCGGGGCTTTTGCTGATGTCATAGCCGAAAATACCGACGCGGCCGGTCTGGATGCCGAACAGTCGCGTGATGAGCGAGAACAGCGTGCTCTTGCCCGCGCCGTTGAGACCGAGCAGCGCCGTGAAACTGGCAGGCTGCACGTTGAAGGAGACGTCGATCAGCGCGCGGCGCGAGCCATAGGCATGGCTGACGCCGTCGATCGACAGCGCCGGCGCCGCGGCCGAATCGGGCTTCGGCGCACTCTCGCGTGGTTCGGCGATGGGGGCGGGGCTGGTCATGGTGCGATCGTGATGCCCCAGGGTAATTCGCCGACCTGAATGGTCTTGATCACTTTTTGCGCGGCGACGTCGATCACCGAGACATCGTTGGAGACGCCGTTGGTCACCAGCAAGTATTTCTCATCCGGCGTGAACGCCATGTGCCAAACCCGCTGCCCGACCAGCAGATATTTCGTCACCTTGCGCGTCGCGGTGTCGACCACGGCGACGCGGTTGGCGGGCCCGAGCGCGACGAAGGCAGTCTTGTCGTCCTTGGTCATGCCGATGCCGACCGGCTGGATCGCCTCGCGGCGCAGACCCGGGATGTCGAAGGTGACCTTGCCGATCACCTCATGCTTTGTGGGGTCGATGATCGAGACCGTGCCGCCGATTTCGGACGACACCCACAGCTCCGAGCTGTCGTGCTTGAATTCGGCAAAGCGTGGCCGGGCGTCGACCAGCACGTTGGCGACGATCTGGCGCGACGCCGTGTCGATGAAATGCGCCATGTTGGTCGTTTCCGACGTATTGATCAGCGTCTTGCCGTCGGGGCTGACGGTCATTCCCTCGGGCTCGACACCGACCTGGATGTCGCCGAGCCGGGCGCGCTTCTCCAGATCGATCACGGTCACGGTGTTGTCGTTCTCGTTGGCGACGTAGAGCGTCTTGCCGGCGGCATCCTGGGTGAACAGCTCGGGGTCGGGTCCGGAGGGCAGTGTGTCCACGATCGCTTGGCTCTTGGCGTCGATCACCTGGATGGTGTCGTCGTCGCCGACCGCGACCATCACGAATTTGCCGTCGCGCGTGAACTCGATGCCGCGCGGGCGCTGACCGACTTTGATGGTCTTGGTCACCGTCCAGTTTTCGGTGTCGATCACCGAGACCGTGTTGCTCTTTTCGTTCGAGACATAGGCGATGAACGCATGCGCGGGCGCCGCGGCGAGCGCCAGTCCGGAGAAAAGCCCCACGCGCCACATGCGCAACATCATCGTCCTCACTTCAGCTTGCATTTGCTCTCCGGGCGGTCGTAGCCGAGGGTGTCGAGCTCCGAGACCTGGTGCAGAAATCCTTCCTGCGGCGACACCGACACCACCATGCGGCCGTCGACAAGGAGGATCGGCTGGCGCAACTGGAGGTTCCAGTCGCGCAGGGTCAGCTTTGTGCCCTTGAAGGCGGCGACGGAAAAGTCCGGTCCCTTGATGAAATCGGTGACCTTCTTGACGTCGCCGGAATTGGTGCGCGAGGTGGCTTCGCCGATCATGCGCACTGCCGTCCAGGCCTGCATGTCGAGCGCGGTCATGCGCCGCGAGTTCAGCTTCATGAAGCGGTTCTGCATCTGGGTGGCGCCCCACTGGTCCTGCGCCGCGTCCCAGCTGCGCGGCACCAGGCCAGCCGAGCCTGCGACGGGCCGCGGATCCCAGGTGCGATAGGGCAGATAGGCGCCGAATACCTCGCTCTCGTCGGCGGCAACCAACACGTCGTAAGCGGGGGCCTGCTGTGTGAACACCGGCATCTGCCGCTGGATCAGCGTCACGCCGCTATCGGTGCGGCGCGCGCCGCCGGTGTCCTCGAACGCGCGCTCCTGCACGATCTTGGCGCCGAAACGCGTCGCAGCACGTCTTAGAGCATCGGCGTAGAGCTTGTCCTCGTCATGCGAGCCGACCACGAGCAGCCAGCGCTTCCACTGCTTCCACACCAGATACTGGCCGAGCGCGTCCGCCAGCATCGACCGCGTCGGCGCGGTGTGGATGACATTGGCGCGGCAATCGGCCTCGCGCAGCCGCTCGTCGATGGCGCCGGCGTTGAACAGCAATGTGCCGCGGTCGCGCAAGGTATCCGCCACTTTCAGCAGCGCATCGGCGGGCAGGTCGGCGACGATGAAGCCGTTACGCGCGGCGAGGTCGGTCGCGGCCTGCACCACGTCCTCGCCTTCCCTGACGCGGCGTTCTTCCAGCGTGAAACGCTGGTTGAGAAATTTTCCGGTGGTGTTGTTGTCCTCGATGGCAAGCCTAGCGCCGGCGATGCCGTCATTCTCCGCGGGCTGCTCGACCAGCGACAGCGTCGACCTGGTGCCGGCGACACCGAGATAGCCGACGCCCATCGCGACCGGGTCGGCCGCGAACACTTGCGTCGCGGCCAGGCTCATGCCGATTAGGCCGAGCAACCATCGGATCATGCTTCCTCCGTACGTCTCCCCGGCTTGACCGCTGGTGGAGAATTGTCTCTCTTCAAGCATGACCGATTTGGCCGGGCTTGCAACCCCGCATTTGGTCGTCGCGCACACGGTGTCCGGAATCACGATGATGCGAGCGTTGCTCTCGATTGCCGTTTTGCTGTTGACCGGTTCGGTCGCCTTCGCCGATCCGCCGAAGCTTGCGGTGTTCGATTTCGAGCTGATCGACACCAGCCTGCCTGGCGAGTTCTATGGCTCGAAGCCGGAGGAGGCGCGGCTCGATCGCATCAGCGAGCAACTGCGCAAGGAACTGGCGGAGTCAGGCAGGTTCCAGCTGCTCGATATCGCGCCTATCAGGGATGCCGCCCATCACAGCAATTTGCAGGTCTGCGGCGGCTGCGACCTCAAGCTCGCGGGCCAGCTCGGCGCCGATCTCGAGATCACCGGCATGGTGCAGAAGGTCTCGAACCTGATCATCAATCTGAATATCTATCTGCGCGATGTGAAGAGCGGAAAAATGGTCATGGCTGCCAGCGCCGACATGCGCGGCAACACCGACGAATCCTGGTCGCGGACGATGAGCTACCTGATCCGCAACCGTCTGCTGGCGCCGAACTACGGAAAGCCGGAGTAGGTTCTTCCCCTCACGACACGCTGCCCGCTTACCCTCCCCCTCCTGAGGAGGGTAAGAGCTCACCCCGTCAATCTCTCCGCGTGCCAGTGCAGATGATCGCCCATGAACGTCGAGATGAAATAATAGCTGTGGTCGTAGCCCGCCTGGCGGCGCAGCGTCAGCGGGATGTTGGCCTTGGTGCAGGCGGCCTGTAGCAGCTCCGGCTTGAGCTGCTCCTTCAAGAAATTGTCGGCTTCGCCGACGTCGACGAGAAAGCCCGGAAACTTGGCGCCGTCCTCGATCAGCGCCACCGTGTCGTGGCTGCGCCACGCATCCTTGTTCGGCCCGAGATAGCCGGTCAGCGCCTTGATCCCCCACGGCACCTGCGACGGCGCCGCGATCGGGGCAAAAGCACTTGCCGCGCGATAGCGGTGCGGGTTGCGCAGCGCCACCGTCAGCGCACCGTGGCCGCCCATCGAATGGCCCATGATCGACTGCCGCCTGGCATCGACCGGAAAATTCTCCGCCACCAGTTTGGGCAGCTCGTCGGTGACATAGCTCCACATGCGATAATTGCGCGAAAACGGCTCTTGCGTCGCATCGACATAGAAGCCGGCCCCTAAGCCGAAATCATAGGCGTTGTTGGCATCGCCGGGCACATCCGGTCCGCGCGGGCTGGTGTCGGGCGCGACGAAGATCAGGCCGAGCTCGGCGCAGGCGCGGCGAAATTCGCCCTTCTCGGTGACATTGGCATGCGTGCAGGTGAGCCCGGACAGATACCAGACCACGGGGAGCTTTGCGCCATTCGCGTGTGGCGGAACATAAACCGAGAACACCATGTCGGTTCCGGTGGCCTGGCTCGCATGGCGGTACACGCCCTGCACGCCGCCATAGGAGGTGTTGGTCGAGACAGTCTGCATCGTCATGCCCTGGGCTCCGTGGCATCTCACCACATCTACATTGCAACGCTTGTGTGACCGAATTTGTGCCGGCGCGACAAATCTGGCGCAAGACAAGTCTGGCACAAGATCAGGCGACGCCGCTGTCGATCGCCAGCCGCACCAGCTCGACCGAGGTCTTCACCCCGAGCTTCTGGCGCATGATCGAGGAGGTGTTGGCGACCGTCTTGTAGGACGATTGCACCAGCCAGGCGATCTCGGACAGGCTCTTTCCGGCGCTCAGCAGCCGCAGGATCTCCATCTCGCGCGCATTCAGCTTCGACAGCGGGTTTTGCGCCAGCGTCGGTCCGGCGAAGGCGATGCTGCGCGCGATCGCGCTCGGCAGATAAGTGCCGCCGCCGCCGACGGTGCGGATCGCCTCGACGAGATCGTCGGGGTCGCCGGTCTTGGAGACATAGCCCTTGGCCCCGCATTCGATCGCGCGCGCGGCGAAGGCGGGGTCGTCGTTCATGCTGAACATGATGATGCGGGCATCAGCCGCGCGCTCGAGGATGCGGCGCGCGAGCTCGAAGCCGGAGACGGTCGGCAGGTTGATGTCGATGATGCAGAGGTCGGGGCGTTCGACGATGAAGACGCACTCGCCGCTTTCGGCGTCGGCGGCCTCCAGAATGTCGATCTCGCCGTCGTCCGCCAGCACGGCGCGACAGCCGGAGGCGACGATGGGATGATCGTCGACGATCAGAATGCGCATAGGCGTTCCCCGCGACAGCCGCCGGCCTGTTTTGCGCCGCACGATGCCGACCAAAAGAGACGCGCGAGCGTGTCCCATGTCGGGTCATGCAACCCGGGTTGGATTGCTGTACGCTTCCGATTAGATATCGGGCGCTTCGGGTCTGTCAACGTCATCGGACAGGCCTGAGCGATCCTCGCGGGGGCACGGGCGTAACCAATGTGGCAAAATCTATCCTTGCGCGCGCGCATCAACCTCTTGCTGGCGCTGTTGCTGGCGCTGGGGCTCGCTGTCAACATCGCCCGCCAGGTCGCGGAGGCGGGGCCGCGCGTGCAGGCCGAGGACCAGAGCGTGATTCGGCTTGCGCGCGAGTTCATCGACATGATCGTTGCCGATCTCAACGAGGCGCCAGATCCGGATGCCAGGCTGAACCAGATCGCACGTGACCTCAATCGTCTTCGCCACGTCAGCATCGCGCTGAAGGACGCCGGCGGGAACCCGCTGACGCCCCCGCGCGCTGATGCTGATGACGACACGCCGGGGCCGCCGGCCTGGTTCGTCAGCCTGGTCCATCCGGAGCAGACCGCGGTCAGCGTCCCGGTTTCGGTCCATGGCAAGCCCGGCTCGCTGGTGATCACCTCGCATCCCAATGACGAGATCGCCGAGATCTGGGATGCCATCGTGACGCAGCTCGAGGTCGGCTCGGCCATCGCGCTCGTGCTGTTCCTGGTGATGATGAATGTGGTCGGCCGGGCGCTGGCGCCGCTCCAGTCGTTGGCGCAAACGATGGCCGAGCTTGAGGGCGGGCATTACGATGCGCGCGCGGCGCCGGGCGGCGCGCCCGAGCTGGCCGCGATCTGTACCAAGCTCAATCATTTGGCGGCGACGCTGGGTGAGGCGGTCGAGGACAAGCGCCGCCTGGCCGAGCGCGCGGTGTCGCTCCAGGACGTCGAGCGCAAGGAGATCGCGCGCGAGCTGCATGACGAGTTCGGGCCGTATCTGTTCTCGCTGCGCGCGCATGCGAGCGCGCTGGCGAAGCTCGCGGACGGGCGCGCGCCGAGCGCGGACGCCGTGCGCAGGCACGGCAGCGCCTTGCTGGAGCAGATCAACGCGCTCCAGCAATTTACCCGTCGTGTGCTGCAACGGCTCCGGCCTGTCGGCCTCGCCGAACTTGGCCTGGGCCAGGCGCTCGAATCGCTGTCGCGATTGTGGCGCGAAACACATCCCGATGTCGCGATAAGGACCTCGATCTCGCCCGCGCTCGGGCCGACCGGCGAGACCGCCGACCTCACCATCTACCGCATCGTGCAGGAGGCCCTCACCAACGTGTTCCGCCATGCCGGCGCGACCTCGATCAATGTGGTCATCGAGCCGGCCGAGCCACTGGGGCGCGACGGCCGCGGCTGCGCGCGCGTGCGGGTCAGCGACAATGGCCACGGCATGGAGCCCGGCCAGAAGCTCGGCTTCGGCCTCGTCGGCATGCGCGAGCGCATTCTGGCGCTGGGCGGTACGCTCAACGTTGCGTCCGGCGAGGGCGGTGTGACCGTGGAGGCGCTGGTTCCGACTGCGGGCGCATGATCGGGCCGGAGGCGATCGGGAAAAATTCCCGATTTTGTCGGGAAAACGGGTGCGGATATCGCCCGACCTTTTGTGGCTGGTGCGTGTGCCGCGGCCGATTACACTCGTCTCGACCGAACGGCGAAAAACACAACAGCCGGTGGTTACGAGTGGGATGGCAGGGATGGGCGAGCCGGGGATGGGCGAGCGAAGGCTGGGCACGCGAAGGCTGTTGATCGCCTCGGTATCGACGGGGCTGGTATCTGGAATCTTCTTCGCGGCCGGCGCGGATGCCGCGCAGGACGAGGAGACCAACGTTCAAAACCTGCCCGCGATCGAGGTGGTGGCGCCGCAGCCGACCCCACGGCGCGCGCCGTTGCGGACGCCGGCCCGAACTGCGAGCCGTGCGACGCCCAAGCCCAGAATCTACGTCTACCCGACCTCGCCCGGTGCGTCCGGCAGCATCGATGTCGACAAGATTCCGGCGAGCGTCAACGCGGTCGATCCCAACCAGATCAAGCGCACGGGGTCGTTGAACATCGCCGACGCGCTTCAGCAATATGTGCCCGGCGTGAACCTCAGCGAGGTCACTGGCAATCCGTTCCAGCCCAACATCGAGTTTCGCGGCTACGTCGCTTCGCCCCTGGCCGGCACACCGCAGGGCCTTGCTGTCTACCAGAACGGCGTGCGCATCAACGAGGCTTTCTCCGACGCCGTCAACTGGGATGTGATCCCGACCGCGGCGATCCGGTCGGCAACGGTCGTCACCAACAACCCCGCTTTCGGCCTCAACGCGCTCGGCGGCGCCGTCAATCTCTTGATGAAGGACGGCTTCACCTATCAGGGCGCCGAGATCGACATGATGGGCGGCTCGTTCGGCCGCATCCAGGGCTCGGCGCAGTGGGGCAAGCGGATCGACAACAACTGGGCGGTCTATGGCGCGCTCGAAGGCGCACATGACGACGGCTTCCGAAACTTCTCATCGTCGGACATCCGCCGCTTCTACGGCGACGTCGGCTATCGCTTCGAGGGCAACGAGTTTCACGTCAACATGGGCGTTGCCGACAACGATCTGGCTGGCCCCAGCACCGTTCCGAACGAACTGCTCCAGCAATATTGGGGGGCCTCCTATACCACGCCGCAGACCCATACCAACCAGGTCGGTTACATCAATCTGACCGGCAAGGTCGAGGCGACGCCGACCTGGACGTTCGAAGGCACCGCGCACGTGCGCGGCTTTAACCAGAACACCCAGGACGGCAACCCGACCGGTGCCCAGCCTTGCAGCGCGTCGGCGGGATTCCTGTGTTTCGGCGACGATACCACGCCGGCCTTCGGCCTGAACGGCGCCCAGCTCGCCAATCCTTTCCCGGCGGGCGCGGTGCTCGGCGAGATCGACCGTACCACGACGCGTTCGAGCACGTTCGGCATCTCCGGACAGGCGACCAACAGCGATCAGCTGCTCGGGCACGAGAACCGTCTCGTGCTCGGTGCCAGCTACGACGCCAGCGTGACGCATTTCGATGCAAGCTCCGAGCTTGGGACGGTCGGCGAGAACTACGTCGTCACGGGCAGCGGCGTCTTCCTCGGCCAGTCGGGCAATCCGACGTCGATCGGCCCGGTGTCGCTGCGCACCGTCAACCAGTATCAAGGCCTCTATGCGCTCGATACGTTCAACGTGACGGACGCCTTCGCGATTACGGGTGGTGGCCGGTACAACGCCGCGCGCGTCACGTTGGAGGATCAGCTCGGGACTGCGCTGAACGGCGATCATACCTACGATCGCTTCAATCCCGTGATCGGCGGCACCTACAAGATCACGCCGGAGCTCACCGCCTATGCCGGCTATTCGGAAGCCAACCGCGTGCCGACGCCGCTCGAGCTTGGTTGCGCCGATCCCGCCAATCCCTGCCTCATCGCAGCCTTCCTCGTCTCCGATCCGTCGTTGAAGCAGGTCGTTTCGAAGACCGTGGAAGCCGGCCTTCGCGGCACCAAGGACTTGAACATCGGGCAGCTCGGCTGGAAGATCGGCGGCTTTCGCGCAACCAACTATGACGACATCCTTGCAATCCCGATTCCCGGTCTTCAAGGCTTTGGCTATTTCCAGAACATCGGCTCGACCCGCCGGCAAGGCATCGAGGCCGAGGTCAGTCTCAAGTCGAATGCGGTTCAAGTCCACGCCAGCTACGCCTTTGTGGATGCCCGCTTCCTCGATGCACTTCAGGTCGGCTCGAACAGCCCGTTTGCCGACGCCGACGGCAATATCCAGATCTCGCCGGGCAACCAGATTCCGAACGTCCCGCGGCATCGCATCAAGGCCGGTATCGAATATACCGTCACCGACGCCTGGAAAGTCGGCGGCGACGCGCTCTGGGTCTCGAGCCAGTACTATGTCGGTGACGAATCCAATCAGGCGCCCAAGCTGCCGTCCTACGCCGTGTTCAACCTGCACACCTCCTATCAGGTCACCCAGAACCTCCAGATCTATGGCAAGGTCGACAACATCTTCGACAACCGCTATTCGACCTACGGCACCTTCTTCGACACCACCGCGCTGCCGAACTTCGCCAATGGCGGAAACCAGTTCACCGACCCGCGCTCGCTGAGCCCGGCCCGGCCGCGCGCGTTCTACGCGGGTGCGCGGGTGACGTTCTAGACACGTTCGAGGCGCGGACGTCCGCCGTTGACGCAAAGCGGACCTCGCAGCAGTGCTTCATGTCTGGTTCTGACCCAAAAGGTCACTGGGCCTTTCGCAGATTGAGCTGCCAAGAGACACCTAAGACATCGGTCAGCCATCCAAATCGCGGGCTGAACCCATAGTCGCCCAATGGCATCTTCACCTCACCGCCAGCGGCAAGCTTATTGAACGTTCGATCCAAGTCCGCAGTCTGGTCAAAATCGACGAACAAGGACATCGAGGGCGTGAAATCAAATTTGTGCGGTACCGGACTGTCGATAATTATCAACGGGTGCCCGTGAAAATTGATCTTGGCAATTTTTACGAGGCCAGGAGTGGGATCGCCCGGCCCATACTTTTCCACGGAAACAACCGCGAAGCCGAGGAAGACAGTCGCGTACAGGTCTACCGCTGCTTGCGCTTTGCCGCCTTGAAACATGAGGTGAGTGCTTACCGACATCATGATCAAATTCTATCAAGAGATCTCGTGCCCGGCAACCGCCGCTTCTGGCCCATAGCCCACATGCCGTGCGCGTCCGGTCGAGGGCTGCTTGTGACCCAAAGCGGACATCATCTGTTCAACTTCTAAAAATTGGGCTAGGTTGTCACTACAACCCCTAGGTTGCGCAGGGTAGATGAAATCCGACAAGCGAAGTCTAGCTCTTATCGCTGCGATGATGAGCGCAATCATTGGCAGTCCACCGCATTCTGCGGCGACGGAGAACAACACGCCTGTTGCGTACTTTGCAGAGGGGGCGCCAGACACTCTCGCGGAGGCGCTGAACAATTTGCCTCCCGAGAGTAAGGATGTTGTCGTTGCGAAAGTTCGCTTGCAACTCCGCCCAATATGGATGGGCGGCCGACACTGCGAGGGTTGTACCGACGATATATTTTTCACCCGTCTGAAGATCACTGAAGTTCTCAGAGGCAAAGCTGAAGCCGGCCAAGTGCTCGACGTTCTCCTAGGCCGGCGCAGCGAACACCGAAGGTACATCGCCTTTCCTTGTACGCCTGATCAAAGCGGTCGGGAGTACACCGTGACCATTTATTCAGCGGACGATGGCAAACTTCGGCTCGCTTCATTCCCGATCAGCAAATCTCAATATGATGGATGGTCCACCGAGTGCCTTGCATATCAACGCGTCCGACGCGAATAGCTCGCAGGGACCGCTCGTGGCCCCGAGCGGGCATAAAAAGTAGGGCAGAGCATGTCCGCTCCGCCCCGCAGTTCAGACGTCGACCTGCTCTGCTATTGCGAGCGCATCGTCGACTTCAATTCCCAGATACCGGACAGTACTCTCGATCTTGGTGTGCCCCAGAAGGAGCTGCACGGCGCGCAGGTTGCCGGTTCGCCGGTAGATCAAGGTCGCCTTGGTCCGGCGTAGGGAATGCGTCCCGAATAGGTACGGGTCAAGTCCGATGTTAGCGATCCAGTGAGATAGAAGGCGGGCATACTGGCGGGTCGTCATGTGTCCGGTCCGCCGCCGGCCAGTGAACAGGTATTCGCCTGACTTTCTGCCGGTCACCCGCAGATAGTCATCGATCGCCTGACGGGTCGATTCCGTTAATTCAAACTTGACTGGTCGGCCGGTCTTCTTCTGGCGGACGGTCGCGCGGTCGGCAGCATATCCGCCCGACGCAACGTCATCGACCTTCAAGGCTACGACGTCGCAGCCGCGCAGCTTGCTGTCGATGGCGATGTTGAACAGCGCCAGATCGCGCATCCGGCCTTCGACCTGGAGCTTGGTTCGGATTGACCAGACGTGCTTCGGACGGAGCGGCGGCTTCGCGCCGACGATCTTCCCCTTATTCCACGGAGTGTATTTCAAGACGGCAGGCGTAGCGCTCAGAATATCGGTCATGTTGACCTCCTCAACTCGTGAGGTTGGTCATTTTTAACCCCGAGCCCTTCCAATTCTACGTCCGCTTTCAGACGATTGGAGACATACTTGCGTCCAATTCGAGCGATGAGTGGACCGACTTTGACCCGTAGCTGAAGTCGCGCGCTTAGTGATCAATCGGCATACGGGTTGAGCCTCGGGAGGCCCTGTTTCCAGTTCACCCATTCTTCCGCGTCGCGAAGTGACACAAAATCCGCGACAGGAATGTCTGTAAGATCGGCGCCGCGTTCGGTGACACGCCAGCCTCCTTCAGCCAGACGCTCGGTAATGTAGGATTTGACGGGCAATCCAACGTTGATCATTCGACGTCTCTGCTGAGCCGGAACGGACAGTTCGATAAAATCAGAAGCGCCTGCGCTTAGGTGCTGGCACGCCATGAAGCTTTTCGCGCTGTTCTTCGAGCCAGACTAGCCGCTTCATTGCGGATTTCTTAAGTGACGCCGAAAGCTTCAATTTGGTCGCGCGAAATTCGGCAATATTGATCCAGCCGTTAAGCTCCTTCAAACCGAGCTTCTCGGCATCTCTTTCAGTCTGTGGTGCTCCCGACCGCTCGCCCATCCACTCAATCCCAGTGCGATCCCTAGGTCTCTCTAGTTTAACGATTAAAGCTATCTATCGCAACTAGCCTAGCTACCTTATGGATGCATTAAGAGAATTATTCAATCTTGAGTACTTCAAAGATTGCTTCCGCTTCTGGCCCGAAGGCGAAGAGGTTGGAAAAGCCGCGCAGGTCTGCTGTATCGGGCAGACCGGACTTCGAGGGCTCAGCTCCCTGCCTCGTTCAGATTTACGCAACGTCCGGGACGGCATTTCGGCGAAAGGCGCTCGATGAGTTCGATCTTAAAAAACGGTTGATTGCCACCATTCTCGACCAGCTCTATCGTTGATAGAATCGAACTAAGAGGAGGCGAATGTGAGGTGTCTCGTTACTGGATTGGTGCTCGCGCTTTCGACTAGTGGTTCTGCGATCGCTCGCTATTGTGAGGGTGGCCAACAGCCGGTGCCGCCCAGCATCGCCGAGCGCATGGCGCTGCCGCTCTGCGGCATCGCGGCGACCCAGCCTTGGGGGCCAAATGGTTGCCAGCTGTGTGACTCCCGAAACATGTATCCAAATCCCTTTGGTGAGTTCGGTGCAACGCGCGCAGCATTCCGCCGGGGGCGGCGCGACTCGCTCGGCCACTGAATCCAAGCGCCAAACCGAGCCGAACCAACATGCGGCCGCTCGGCAGGCATGGGCTTCTATATTGAACCAGCGCATCCCCAGAAGCTGCGGAAGCTGCACCGCCTGTCGCGATGGCTGGCTGCAGATCGAGGTGCGCGGCCACAAGGTGCGCAAGGGTGAGCCCTGTCCGTTCAGCGTCGCGCACCAATGTTCGATCTATCTCGATCGATCGTAGTGCTCTTGCTGTTGGAGCGGCTTGCCGCGCGGCCGTCCTATGATGACTTCCGCTATTGGTTCATACCTGCCGATGAGGTTGTCACCATGTCTGCCGTGACCACAACCAGACATCTTCATGCGATGGATGTACCTGCTGAACGCAGATGCTGATCTTCATAGATCGGGCCATTGATTTCTCACGCCCTCTGCGTCGACTGGTCGCTCACAAAAGGGAGCGCGGTTTGTCGCGAACGGTCATTCTGCATCAGTCCTCGGCGCCCTGCTGTTCAAACCGCCCGTAACCCGCCATTGTGCCGCTGCAACAACTATCTCGGGTCAGCGTCAATGTCGAATAACGTCTCGCGTCGCCAGTTCGCGAAGATTGCGGGACTGTCCGCAGCCGGAATCGCAGGCCCTCTCGACGCAGAGGCCAAACCGACTTCGACACAGCGTAGCGCGAGCAACTTCCCGCCGGGCTTTCTCTGGGGCACCGCGACCTCGTCCTATCAGGTCGAGGGCGCGGTCAACGAAGACGGGCGAGGGGTCTCGATCTGGGATAACTTCGTCCGCATCCCCGGCAAGATCGAGGACGGCAGCAGCGGCGAGCGCGCCAACGAGCATTATCATCGCTACAAGGACGACATTGCGCGGATCAAGGAGCTCGGCTGCAAGGCCTATCGCTTCTCGGTGGCCTGGCCGCGAGTGTTTCCGGATGGCGACGGCAAGTCGAACCCGAAAGGGCTCGACTTCTACAACCGCCTGGTCGACGAGCTCCTCAAGAACGGCATCGAGCCGTGGCTGACGCTCTACCATTGGGACCTGCCGCAATCGCTTCAGGACCGCTTTGGCGGCTGGCGCTCGACCGAGACCTGCAAGATTTTTGGCGACTACGCGGCCTATGTCGCAAAACACCTGACCGATCGTGTCAGGAACGTGTTCACGCTGAACGAGAGCGGGCGCTTCGTCTATTTCGGCTATGGCATCGGCATCGACGCGCCGGGCCTGACGCTCCCGCAGGCGGAGGTCAACCAGGTCAGGCACAACAGCGCGCTCGCGCATGGGCTCGCGGTGCAGGCGGTGCGCGCCCATGGGCGCCGCGGCACGCGGGTGGGTCCGGCCGAGAACATCGATGCCTGCATTCCCGCGATCGATACGCCCGAGCATGTCCGCGCCGCGGCAATCGCGCTGCGCGAGATGAACGCCGGCTATCTCAACGTCATCATGGAGGGCCGCTATACCGATGCGTTCCTGAAGTTCGCGGGTGCCGACGCGCCGAAATACACCGACGCTGAACTGAAGATCATCTCCTCGCCGGTCGATTTCCTCGGCCTCAACATCTACGCGCCGCAGCACTACATCGTGCCGTCCGACCAGGGCGCCGGCTTCGCGCCGCTGCCGATCCCGAAATCCTTTCCGCACATGAATTCGGACTGGCTGCGCGTCGGCCCCGAGACGATCTACTGGGTGCCAAAGCTGGCTGCCAAGATCTGGAAGACCGATGCGATCTATATCAGCGAGAACGGCGCCTCCGGCGCCGACCAGGTCACGCCCGACGGCAAGATCTACGATACCGACCGCATCATGTATTTGCGCAACTACCTCGCGCAGCTCCAGCGCGCCACCGCCGAAGGCGTGCCGGTGCGCGGCTATTTCCTCTGGAGCCTGATGGATAATTTCGAATGGGTTTACGGGCTCAACAAGCGCTTTGGCCTCTACCATGTCAATTTCGACACGCAGGTGCGTACGCCGAAGCTGAGCGCGGATTTTTATCGCAACGTGATCGCGAACAACGCTGCGGGGGCCTAGCTCAGGCGGTGGCTTCTTCGCCTCTCTCCGCTTGCGGGGGGAGGCCGGATTTTACGCGGCACGCGGACAAACCGGGTGAGGGGGACTCTCCGCGCGTCCATCTGTTGCCGTATCCATGGTCCCACCGCGAAATTGCGCGATTGCCGCGGTTTTGCCCGACGTGTCAATTGCTTCGCGACCGCAGCCACGCCTCATCCGTCACCCGCATTTCTACTTTGCATGGGGTTGTTTTCGAGTTTTTTTCAAAGAGGGTGCTCGACAGCCTGCATTGACTCCGCTCTCTCCCTGATTCACAACGCCCTCAACATCCATAAAAAGAGGACAACGCCAATGACCGATGCACTCATCATCGATACCTGCCGGACACCCCGAGGCGTCGGCAAGGCCGGCAAGGGAGCACTGTCCGGCATTCATCCGCAGCAATTGGGCGCGACCGTGCTGCGCGCGCTCGCCGATCGGACCGGGATCAACACTGCCGATGTCGACGACATCGTCTGGGGCTGTAGCGCGCAGGTCGCGACCCAGGGCGGCGATCTCGGGCGGATGTCGGCGCTCGACGCCGGCTACGACGTGCGCGCCAGTGCGGTAACGCTCGATCGCTTCTGCGGCTCCGGCATCACCAGCGTCAACATGGCGGCGGCCTCGATCATGGCGGGCGCCGAAGACCTCGTCATTGCCGGCGGCTGCGAGATGATGTCGATGGAGGGACGTCGCGGCGGCGGCCCGATGATGATGGACAGCGGCAATCTGCGCCTGCGTGCCCGGCATCCGCAATCGCATCAGGGCGTCTGCGCCGACGCCATCGCGACGCTGGAAGGCATCACGCGCCACGACGTCGATGCGCTCGGGCTCGAGAGCCAGAAGCGTGCGGCGCATGCGATGGCGAACGGCCACTTCAAGAAGAGCCTGGTCGCCGTTCACCGCGAAGACGGCAGCCTGGCGCTCGACCATGAGGAGTATCCGCGGCCACAGACCACGATGGAAGGCCTCAGCAGCCTCAAACCCGCATTCCCCGCGATTGCCGACTATGCGCTCGACGACAAAGGCACGACGTATCGTGGCCTGATCCTGCAGCAATATCCTGACCTCGATATCGACTTCATGCACCACGCCGGCAACTCCTCCGGCGTCGTCGATGGTGCCGCGGCGATCCTTCTGGCTTCGCCCGCCTACGCCAAGGCGCATGGCCTGAAGCCGCGCGCCCGCGTGGTTGCGATGGCAAACATGGGGGACTCGCCGACCCTGATGCTGAACGCGCCGGTGCCGGCCACCCGCAAGGTGCTGGCGAAGGCGGGGCTGACCATCGATGACATCGATCTGTTCGAGATCAACGAGGCCTTTGCGGTGGTTGCGGAAAAATATATCCGCGATCTCAAGCTCGACCGCGCCAAGGTCAACGTCAACGGCGGCTCGATCGCGCTCGGCCATCCCATCGGCGCCACAGGCTCGATCCTGATCGGCACCGTGCTCGACGAACTCGAGCGGCGCGGCCTCAAGCGCGGTCTCGTCACCATGTGCGCCGCCGGTGGCATGGCGCCTGCGGTCATCATCGAGCGGATCTAGCCTTATTTTTCAGGGTGAATCGCGACCGGCCTCCGACAAAGAGGCCGGTCGTCGCTTGTCGAAAGCAGCGAATCAGCTTTAGCAAGGTTGCTTGCGGGCCTTTGAAACAAGGCAAAATCCGCTGCCCAAGGCTCCTTCCGCTCCGGAAGCAGCTAAAAAGCAGGGTTTTTTGCCATAGAGGGCCAAAAAAGCCCGTAAAACCGCGACAAAACTGTGCAGAAGGCTATAGGCCTTCAACGGTTGGTCTAATATGCAACCGGCAACGAATCAGAGGAGACACGATGCCAACCCAAATGTCCAAATCGCAGTTGATCGAAAAGATTGCGACCGCCACCGAGCTTTCCAAGCGCGACGTCAAGAACGTCATGGAGACGCTCACGGATGTCGGCCACAAGGAGCTCAAGAAGAGCGGCCTGTTCCTGGTGCCGGGCTTCGCCAAGTTCGTGGTCATCAAGAAGCCCGCGACCAAGGCGCGCAAGGGCACCAACCCGTTCACGGGTGAAGAGATGATGTTCAAGGCCAAGCCGGCCCGGAAGATCGTCCGCGCCCGCCCGGTCAAGGCCGCCAAGGACGCTGTGGCCTAAGAACGCAAAGGCCCCCTCGTGAGAGGGGGCCTTTTGTCTTGAGCGACCGCGAGGGTTGATACGGAGGGGATCAGCCCTTGCGGCGTTTAATTCGGACCGGAACCGGCTGAAGCCGCGGTTCTGGTGACGCCAGCGTGTCGCGAACCCGGTCGATTGCGCGATCGAGCAACTGGCGCAGGCGCTGCGCTTTCCGCGACCTCTTCGCTCTTTTCAATAGTTCACTCATCGCATCACTCCGCCGCTTCGACCTTGGCCTCGGCCGGTTCGAGCGCTGCGGCGATGGCCTCGTCGACGCGCTCGAGCCAGATGAATTCGAGGTTGTCCCGCGCGCTCTGCGGGATGTCGTCGTAGTCCCGCTTGTTGCGCGCCGGCAGCATCACCCGCTTCAACCCGGCCGCGGCGGCGGCCACCACCTTCTCCTTGATGCCGCCCACGGGGAGCACCAGGCCGCGCAGCGAGATCTCGCCGGTCATCGCGGTGTCGCTGCGCACCGTACGATTGGTGAGCAAGGACGTCAGCGCCGTGAACATCGCAACGCCCGCGCTGGGTCCGTCCTTCGGGGTCGCACCCGCCGGAACGTGAACGTGGATGTCGCTCTTCTCGAACAGCGACGGATCGATGCCGATCTGCGTGGCGCGGCTCTTCACCAGCGTCAGCGCCGCCTGCACGCTCTCACGCATGACGTCGCCGAGCTGTCCGGTCAGGATCAAATTGCCTCGTCCGGGTACGCGCGTCGCCTCGATGAAGAGGATGTCGCCGCCGACCGGCGTCCAGGCAAGGCCGGTGGCCACGCCGGGAACGCTGGTGCGTTGCGCGATCTCGCCCTCGAAACGCGGCTGGCCGAGTACGGTGGCGATGTCCTTCGGGCTTACCACGACCTTCGCAGCCGTGCCCTCGGCGACCTGCACCGCGGCATGCCGGAACAGTTTTCCGATCTCGCGCTCCAGATTGCGCACGCCGGCTTCGCGGGTGTAGCCCTTGACGACCAGCTTCAGTGCCTCCGGCTCGATCTCGGCCTGGTCGGCCGTCAAGCCGTTGGCCTCGAGCTGCCGCCGCACCAGATAGCGGCGCGCGATCTCCAGCTTCTCTTCCTGGGTGTAACCGGCGAGGCTGATCAGCTCCATGCGATCCAACAGCGGACCGGGAATCTGGTCCAGCATGTTGGCGGTTGCGATGAACACCACGCGCGACAGGTCGAAGGGCACGCCCAGGTAATTGTCCCGGAACGTCCCGTTCTGCTCGGGGTCGAGCACCTCCAGCATTGCAGCTGACGGATCGCCCTGCACGCCGCGGCCCATCTTGTCGATCTCGTCCAGCATCATGACGCAGTTGCGCGAACCCGCCTTCTTGATGCCCTGGATGATGTTGCCGGGCAGCGCGCCGATATAGGTCCGCCGGTGGCCGCGGATCTCGGCCTCGTCATGCACGCCGCCGAGGCTGACGCGCACGAACGGGCGATCCATCGCACGTGCGATGGATTGTCCGAGCGAAGTCTTGCCGACGCCGGGCGGACCGACGAAGCACAGGATCGGCGCCTTGCCCTGCGGCGCGAGCTTGCGCACCGCCAGATACTCGATGATCCGGCTCTTGATCTTCTCCAGGCCGAAATGATCGTCATCCAGGATGCGACGCGCCTCCTTGATGTCGATCGGCTTCTCCTCGGGCAGCGCCCAGGGCAGCTCGATCAGCCAGTCGAGATAGGTGCGGACCATGCCGGCTTCGCCGGCAGCTTCCGGCATGCGTTCGTAGCGGCGCAACTCCTTCTTGGCATGCGCGTCCGCTTCCGGCGGCATCTTGGCCTTGGCGATGGCAGCCGTCAGTTCGGTGACCTCGGCCGCCTTGCCGTCGCCTTCGCCGAGCTGGCGCTGGATGGTCGCCATCTGCTCGCGCAGGATCGCCTCGCGCTGCCGCTCGTCGAAGCTCGCACGGGTCTTCTGGCCGATTTCGTTACTGATGCGCAGCACTTCCAGCCGCTCGGCCAGATGCTTCGACACCTTCTCGACCCGCAAGGCGAGGTCGATGGTCTCCAAGACCTCCTGCTTATCCTGCGGCTTGATGTCCATGAAGGAGGTCGCCAGATCCGCCAGCGCGCCGGGCGCGGTGGTGTTCTGGAACATCGCGACCAGCTCGGGCGGCGCCTGCGGCAGCAGCTCGATCGCCTCGATCGCCTGGCGCTGCAGGTTCAGCGCGCGCGCCTCGATCTCGGGCGAACTCGTGGTCGGTTCCGGAATCTGCTGGATCCGCGCGGCCGGGAACGGCGTCCCGGGCAGGAAGTCGAGGATGCGGGCGCGTTGCACGCCCTGGCAGACGATGTGATGGGTGCCGTCGGGCGCGGTGATATAGCGCACGATGTTGGCGATGGTCGCGACCCGGTAGAGGTCGTCCGGCCCGGGTTCGTCGGTCTCGGGGCTGCGTTGCAGGACGATGCCGATCGGCCGCTGCTCGCGCAGCGCCTGCTGCGCGGCGGCGATCGACTTCGGCCGCGCGATCGCGATCGGCGCAATGGCGCCGGGGAACAGCACCATCTCGCGCACGGGGATGATGATCAGCGCGTCCTCGGGGATCTTCACGTCAGAATTGTTTTGGGAATTGGTCTCGGCGTTATTCATCTGTTCGGTGGCCATGATCGACCTCAGGATTTGGCGAGGCGCAGTGCGACGCAGCCGTCCATCACGAAGCGGCTGATGGCGTAACGGCCAAGGGGAAGCGCGATGCGCCGCTCGAAGCGGCCCTGCGGCAGCTCGAGCCGGTGGATGCGGGCGTTGCGAAGCTCCGGCGGCAGTGTCCGCTGGCCGGAGATGATGAGCACGCCGTCATGGATCACCGTCTCGACATTGTCGGGATTGACGCCGGGAAGCGCGACCAGGATCAGGAGCTCATGCTCGGTTTCGAGCACGTCGATCGGCGGCTCCCAGCAGGCTTCCTGACGGCCGAACTGCTGGCGCAGCCGGTCGGCGCGAGTCAACGAGTCCAGGGCTTCGGACAGCATCCAGTCGAGGGGATTTTTCGGTTGCATGGGCAAAACTCGGAGGAAGACGCCGCGATTGGAAAAACAGCATATGGGGATGGTTCCCCGGAAATCCAGCATGGCGCGTTCGGTGCATGCCTGGCCCCTCGAACCGGAAGAAGCCCTTGCAAACGCTTCGGCGCCGCGGAGATATTCCGCGACGCCGAAGGCAGCAATGGGGCAGGCGCACGGCATCAGGCCGCGGCGCGGTACTCGTCTTCAGCTTCGAGGTTGATCACGGAGGTGGCGAACTCGGTCAGTGTGCGGTCGGTCGCCTGTTCCTCGTCCAGCGTCGCCTGGAGCAGCCTTGCCGCATCCGGCATTCCGAGCTCTTTCGCCCAGGTGCGTAGCGTGCCGTAGCGGGAGATCTCGTAGTGCTCGACGGCTTGCGCCGCGGCGAGCAGGCCGGCGTCGAGGGCAGGGGCGTTCTTGAAGTCCTTCATGATCTCCGCGCCCTCGTCGGCGATGCCGTTGATCGCATCGCAGGGCTTGCCGCGCGCCGGCTTGCCCAGCATCTTGAAGGTCTGCTCCGGCCGCTTGACCTGGCCCTGCGTCTCGCGCAGATGCTTGTTGAAGGCGGCCGCGAGATCCTTCGAATGCGCGGCCTTGGCCATCTTGGGCAGGGTCTTGATGATCTTGTTCTCGGCGTAATAGATGTCCTTCAGCGTTTCCAGAAACAGGTCGCTCAGCAGCTTCGGCGCCTGACGCGTGGGGCGCGCCGCGGTCTTCTTGGTTGCGCGTTTCTTCGCTTGTTTGGCCCATAAATCCTCCTCTTGAGGGGCAAGGGAAGGCGTTCCCATCCTCAATCCTCGCGCGACCAAGACTCGGCAGGGGCAAATGTTCCTCGCGAAGGCTGCGTCGAGCCGTTATGGATTGCGGCTGCACCTCGCGTGAGACCTATCCGCATGCTCGACCTTGCCTTGTCCGCTTTCGTGACGCTGCTGCTGGTGGTTGATCCCGTCGGCCTCGCGCCGGCCTTCCTTGCCGCGACCGGGGGCATGCCCGACAAGGTCAAGCGGACGGTCGCGCTGCGCGCCCCGCTGATCGCGGCTTCGATCCTGGTTGTGATTGCGCTGATCGGAAACTGGCTGTTGCGCCAGCTCGGGATCGGCATCCCTGCGTTCCAGATCGCCGGCGGGCTTTTGCTGTTCGGCGTCTCCTACCAGATGATCTTCGGCGACCGCCCGCATCGCGAGGCGCGCGAGGCTGACAAGGCGACCTCCGAGCATGCCTCCGATGTCGCGGTGTTTCCGCTGGCCATCCCCATGATGGCCGGCCCCGGCGCGATCGCGACCACGCTGCTGCTGACGGGCGATGCTGGCCATGGGGCGAGGCTCGCCATCATCATCGCCGTCGTCCTCGCGGTCTGCCTGATCTGCATGCTCTGCTTTGTCTCCGCGAGCCTGATCGCGCGGACCTTGGGGCGCACCGGCAATGCGGTGCTGTCGCGCGTGCTGGGCATGCTGCTCGCTGCCTATTCGGTGCAGTTCGTGATCAACGGGATCGCGGCCGTCCGGGCGAGCCTGTCATAGAGCTGCGGTAATCCGTTAGTTTGTTGATTTTACGGGATATTTACTGGTATCCCGGAGTGTCGGCGAGACGGCGCGCGATCCGGCCCGCTTTCTCTTGCACTGCCGCATTGCTTTGACGTACTTCCCCACTCAAGGAATGCGCATCGCCAGGAATTCGAGATGTCGATGACAGCGGACGAACTCGACAAGAGACAGGCCATCATCGACGCCTGCCGCCGCATGAACGCGCTCGGCATCAACCAGGGCACCTCGGGCAACGTCAGCGTGCGTTTTGGAAATGGGCTCCTGATTACGCCGACCAGCGTGCCCTATGACGCAATGACGCCGGACCAGATCGTCTTCATGGCGATGGACGGCACCCATGCGCTCGCTCAGAAGCCGTCGAGCGAGTGGCGCTTCCACCGCGACATCCTCAAGTCGCGGAATGACGTCAACGCCGTGGTCCATGCCCATCCAGCCTATTCGACTATTCTGGCGATCATGGGCATGGACATCCCGCCGGTGCATTACATGGTTGCAGCCGCCGGCGGCGAGAGCATCCGCTGCGCGCCCTATGCGACCTTCGGGACAGTGGAGCTTTCCGAGCACGCGGTGCGGGCGCTGGAGGGCCGGCTTGCCTGCCTGCTCGACCATCACGGCATGATCGCGATCGGCAAGACGCTCGACAAGGCAATGTGGCTCGCCGTCGAGGTCGAGACGCTGGCACGGCAGTATCACGGCTGTCTCCAGATCGGCAAACCGCCGTTGCTGTCGAGCGCCGAGATCGAGCGGGTCCGCCAGCGCATGGCCGGCTACGGCATGTCGGAAGGGTAGGGCGAGCAGTCGGTGTTTGCGCGGATCAGACATATCGTCGATCGGAAGGGCTCGAACCGCGTCATGGTTCGGCTGCGCGCGCTTTTGCGCAGCAACGAGTTCTACCTGATCCCACTCGCGCTCGTGATCGGAACGCTTGCCGGCGCCATCGTGACGCTGATGGCGGAGATCGCGCAGATCGCCCACGTCGTGATCTACGGCATTCCCATCGACGTTCGCCTCTCCGCCAATACGCGCGTCACTCCCTGGGCGGCGCTGATTGCGCCCGCGCTTGGCGGGCTGGCGCTCGGCATCATGGAGTGGTGGCGGCGGCGGCTGAAATTATCGAGCGCGGTCGACCCGATCGAGGCCAATGCGCTACGCGGCGGCAATCTGTCGATGCGCGACAGCGTGGTGGTGTCGAGCCAGACCTTGATCTCCAACGGCTGCGGCGCCTCGGTCGGCCTCGAAGCCGGCTATACCCAGATCGGCTCGGGCATCGCCTCGCTGCTCGGCAAGTTCTTCAACCTTCGCCGCAACGACCTCCGCCTGATCGTCGGCTGCGGCGCGGCTGCGGCGATCGCGGCGGCCTTCGGCGCGCCGATCACCGGCGCGTTCTACGCCTGCGAGCTGATCGTCGGTGTCTACTCGGTCGGCAGCGCCGCGCCGATCCTCGCGGCCTCGCTCGCTGGCGCGCTGACGGCGCAATGGCTCGGCGGCGCACCGTACTCCCTCGAAATACCGAAGGTCAGCGCGGTCGGCGTCGAGCAATATCTGGCGCTGATCGGGCTTGCGCTCGTCACCAGCGGGGTCGGCATCGCCGTGATGCGCTCGTCATCGATGTTCGAGCGCCTGTTTGCCTGGCTGCCAATCTGGCTGCGCCCGGTGATCGGCGGCCTCATCGTCGGTGGCTTTGCGATCGCTACCCCGCAGGTGCTGGCGGCCGGCCACGGCGCCATGGTGCTCGATCTGTTTCACGACATGACGATCGGCCTGATCGCGCTGATCATCGCCCTGAAGGTGACGGCCTGCCTGATCTCGCTCGCGTCCGGGTTCCGCGGCGGTCTGTTCTTTGCCTCGCTGTTCGTCGGCAGTTTGATCGGAAAGTTCTTCGCCGCGGTGCTGTTGCTGATCAGCCCGAACTTCGTGATCGATCCGCTGGTCGCGATGCTGACCGGCATGGCGACCCTCGGCGTCGCGATCGTCGGCGGTCCGTTGACCATGTCGTTCCTGGTGCTCGAGATGACCCGCAACGTCGACGTCACCGCTGTGGTGCTCGCCGGTTGCATCGTCACCTCGATCTGCGTCCGCTTCATGTTCGGCCATTCGTTCTCAACCTGGCGCTTGCATCTGCGCGGCGAGACCATCCGCAGTGCGAACGACGTCGGCTGGCTGCGCAACCTCACCGTCGAGCGCCTGATGCGCTCCGACGTCGGCAAGGTGCCGTCGACGACGACGATCGCCGCCGCCAGGCGCGAATTCGTACTGGGCTCGCGGCCAGGAATCGTCATCGTCAACAATGCGGATGAATATGTCGGCCTCGTCCTGCTGCCCGATTTGTTCTCCAGCGATCTCGACACAATCGCCGACGACATCCAGGTCATCGAGCTGGCGCGCCTGATCGACATCGTGCTGATCCCGGAAATGAACGTGAAGTCGGCAATGGCGGTGTTTGACGAAGCGGAAGCCGAAATGCTGGCGGTGGTCGATTCCACTGACAGCCGCAAGGTGGTCGGCTTTTTGACGGAGACCTTCGCCCGCCGTCGCTACGTCGAGGAGATCGACAAGGCCACGCGCGGCGTGCTGGGCGCGCTGTCATAAGGGGCGTACGCCGGCAACGCGAGGCTTGCACGCGCGACGGCCTTGTCGCATCATCCACAACCTCTAGGCTAGAGACGAACGGGCGACCGCTTTGGCGCCCTCAGCGACGAGGGACGTGCGATGTCCGACACACTTCGCCTGTTGCTTGCCTTGCTCGACCTTGGGCCGCAATTGGAGACTTTGCTCGGCGGCAAATGGCCGGCCTATCGTGATGAATTGTTGGGGCTTGCCGGGCGCGCCGGTCATGGCGAGGATCTTGGTGAGCTTCGCCGCGGGCTCGATGCGCTGGTTCGGCGTCTGCTTGCTGAAGCGCCTGCCGCGGAGCTCGTCCGACACGCCATGCCGGAACCAGCCGCCACCAAGGAGATTGTGGTGCGCCGTGGCCGCGTGTCGCCGCCCTTGGTTTCGGAGATCGTTCGGCCGAGCGCGGACGAGGCGACCGGCATCGTCACGATTCCCGTCTTCTACGGCACGGATCGCGCCCGGGGCGACGACACGCCGGCGAACTATTTTCGAGGCGAGCGCGGGGCGCTGGCGTTCGGGATCGCGGAGGTCAGCGTGCCCACGCGCGGGCGCGATCTCGGCGAACTGACCAGTCCCAGCTGGTGGCGTCTCGAATTTGCGGCCGATCCGGCAAAGCACGTCATCCTCAAGACGGTCGGGCCGCTCGTCCGGCATATTTTCGTCACGAGTCTCGCGGACTCGCTTGCCGCGGCCGACGAGCGCGACGTCCTCGTCTTCGTGCACGGCTTCAACGTGTCATTCGAGGATGCGGCGCGGCGGGCCGCGCAGATTTCCGTCGACCTGAAATTCGCCGGCCGGACGCTGCTATATAGCTGGGCGTCTGCGGCGGATACGAAGCAGTACACCGTTGACGAGAGCACGATCGAATGGTCGCGCGACCATTTCGAGGCGTTTCTCCAGCTTGCGCTGAGCGAAATCGGCGCCCGCCAGGTTCACATCATCGCCCACAGCATGGGCAACCGCGCGCTGGTCAACACCCTCGAACGCGTCACGACCTGGCAATTGCCGGCCGGCGCCGCCACGCTGGGTCAGGTCATCTTTGCCGCGCCCGACATCGACCGCGATCGCTTCGTCCAGCTTGCCGCGAAATTCAAGGGCTGCGCCGCGCGCTTCACGCTCTATGCCTCGTCTCGCGACGTCGCGCTGCTGGCCTCGAAATTCGTGCACGGCTATCCAAGGGCGGGCGAGGCCGGCGAGGCGCTGCTGGTCGTCGACGGCGTCGATACGATCGATGCGTCGCTGGTCGATACCAGCCTGGTCGGACTGCGCCATTCCTATTTCGGCGACAAGCGCTCGATCCTGAACGACATGTTCAACCTGATCATGCAGCAACTCGCGCCCGACCAGCGCTTCGACCTCCAGGTCGCGGGCGACGCGCTCCGGAAATACTGGAGCTACCGGGCCTAGGCGTTGTATGGCCGCGTTCACTCCAGCTGGTCGACCTCGCGCAACACTGGGAATAGCCGCATCCACAATAGCGCGACGGCGATGGTACCGATCCCGCCGAGCGCTGCCGCCGGCATCGCGCCGAGCACGGCCGCCGCCATCCCGCTCTCGAATTCGCCGAGCTGGTTGGAGGCGTTGATGAAGAGGAAGTTGACGGCGCCGACGCGCCCGCGCATCGCGTCGGGCGTCGCAAGCCGCACCAGCGCGACGCGGACGCCAACGCTGATCGTGTCGGCTGCGCCCATCGCTGCAAGTGCGATGATCGAGAGCCCGATGGTCTGCGACAGCGCGAACACGATGGTCGCGATCCCGAAGGCGATGACCGCCTGGAACATCCGCAGGCCTGCGCGCCGCGTGATCGGATGGCGCGCGATCACGGCGGTCATCAGCAGCGCGCCGACCGCGGGCGCGGCGCGCATCACGCCGAGCGCCCAGGGGCCGGCCTGCAAGATGTCCTTGGCATAGATCGGCAGCAGCGCGGTGGCGCCGCCGAGCAGGACCGCGAACAGGTCGAGCGAGATCGTGCCGAGGATTGCAGGATTGCTGCGGATGAAGTGCAGTCCGGCAAAGAGACCGTCGAGACTTTCGTGCTCGGAAGTGGCAGTCCGTTCGACCCGGATCAAGCCGCTAAGGCCGCTCGCAAGCAGCGACAGCACCGCCACAGCACGAACGGCGCGCCCGGCGAGAGTGCATAGGCGAGCCCGCCGATGGCGGGGCCGCCGATGCTGGCGACCTGCCAGGCGCCGGTCGCCAGCGCGGTCGCCCGTTGCAACGTGGTAGAAGAATTCCGACAGGGTTCGCGAGGCGATGTAGAGCAGCAATGGACGGTGTCGCGACAGCACGACGGGTGAAGATGGAAATGTGGAAGCTTGATCCAAGGTGTTGAGCAATCTGGAAGCGGGACGGCGGGCTTCATGCGTCGCCGTCCGCGCCGCCTATCGGCCTGGTTGAGGAGGGGCTGCGACGAGGCAGGCGACGATCCGGCGGACCATTGGCAGCACCACGAGCAGTGTGGGAAAGGCGACGAGCCACGACAGCGCCCAGGCGCCCGGCCAGATCGCAAGGAACGCCGACGTTGCACCGAGGCTCCTGAGTGTCGAAATGACCGACACCACGGCGGTCATGAGGATGGACAGCACCAATGGCATCACGATCGGCGCATAGCGCGCCGGCAGTTTGCGAACCGCAATCATCTGATTTCTCTTGAGGAAAAGGACGCGTCAGTCACGTTGAACCCTGAAATGGCATCGATCCCGACGGCGTCGGTTGATGCGTTGGTTCACGTGAAACGCTTACGGCGACCGAAAAACGGCGCGCCCGTTCACTAGCCGCTCAGGTTGAGTAGTTCAAGCTGCATCTGGTCGTTCGGTTTACAATCGTTCGAAGCGTGGCAGATTGCCGCGATCATGAAACCATTTCAGCGGTCATTGGACGTTGTTTGCATATGTCTCACTGGCGCGAGAACAGAGGACGGTCAGATGACTGATAGGCCCGTGAATTCCAGAATCAGCCGCAACTCGGCGCTGGCCGCGCTGGCCGGCCTCGCCCTCGCCGCCGCTTCTGCAACCCCCTCTGCCGCTGCTTCGCCCGCGACACCTTCCAGCGCCGCAGTGACCCTCGCGTCGTCAGACGTGACCGACTTCAGCGCCGCTCGCCGTCACCGATACTATCGCCGCGGACCCAACGCCGCCGGCCTCGCCTTCATGGGCGTGGCCGCAGGTTTGATCGGCGGTGCGATTGCCGAGAGCCAGCGCCGCGAGTACTACGAGAACAATTATTACTATGGCGGTCCGCGGACCTATTACGATCCCGGCTACGGCTATGGCGGCGGGCCATATTACGGTGGCCCGCGCTATTATCAGCAGTATTGACCGGTAGGTCGCCTCGACATCACCGGCCCGCCGGCGCCGACAGTGCGCCGTTGGTATAGCGCCAGTAGTCCAGCTCGGTCGGCTGCGACGGCCAGATGGCGGCGTTGGAGTCGCGGACCGATTGGGTGATGGGGGCGGGGTGCGCCTTGCGGACGTGGTGGCGGTCGCTTGCGGCGGCGGCCTGAATGGTGATGGCGGCAACCAGCGTGGCGCCGAGAATGGTGAAGGTCTTTTGCATTGTTGTTTCTCCCGTGACGACGTCCCGGTTTTGAGACATGTGTTCGTCGTCGCGGCTGACATGGCGATGCGTCCTGCCGAATATCACCGTCACTGCCATCACGATGGGGCGAGCAAATTTTTTGATCTCGGCTAAATATTCGGCAATCGTCCCCGAGGGTCCGATGGACTTGACCCGCGCAATCCGGTTCAATGGGGACGAATTGACGATTTAGGCGACAACGATGTCGAAATATCTGCTGGTCCTTCTGCTGATTGCCTCGCCGGCCGCGGCGCAGGTGAAGCTCACTCCGAAGACCTCGGCGGCGCATCCCGACCCCTGCGCGCCGATCGGGCGCACCGCGGATAGCAAGCTGGTCTATTCCATGAAATGCGAGAGCCTGCCGGCACCGCCTTCGCCCCCGCCGCAGGCGGAACTCAAGGAGGCGCCCGCACCGGCGGCCGAGCCGGAGCCGGAGGTGCGCCGAAGCGGCATTCTCGGCTGGTCCTACGACCGCCGGTGATGGGCCGCGCCACTTGCGCGAAGCCCTCTGGAATGCTCTTTGCCTGAAAGTTCCCCGTGGGGCCCCGATCCAGAGAGAAGAGATGAGCAAACTCGTTATCCGCGCCGGTGATTTCAGCTTCGATGCCCGCTTCGAGGAGCAACTGGCACCCAAGACCGTCGCTGCGTTCCGTAAAGCGCTACCCTTCGAAAGCCACATCATCCATGTGCGCTGGAGCGGCGAGGCAGTGTGGATGCCGCTCGGCGACCTCGACTTCGGCGTCGGCTACGAGAACCACACGAGCTATCCCTCGCCGGGCCAGATCATCCTCTATCCCGGCGGCATCAGCGAGACCGAGATCCTGCTCGCCTATGGCGGCGTGCACTTTGCAAGCAAGATGGGCCAGCTCGCCGGCAATCACTTCATCACGTTGACCTCGGGCCTGGAGAATCTGGCGACGCTCGGCAAGAGCGTGCTGTGGAAGGGCGCTCTCCCGATCCGCCTCGAGGAAGCCTGATTTGCCGGATCCCCGCTACCCGCGCGATCTCCGCGGTTACGGCCGCAACCCGCCGCATCCGCAGTGGCCAGGCAACGCGCGGGTCGCGGTGCAGTTCGTGGTCAATTTCGAGGAAGGCGGCGAAAACAACATCTTGCACGGTGACCGCGCCTCGGAAGCCTTTTTGTCCGACGTGCTCGGCGCGCAGCCCTGGCCGGGCCAGCGCCACGCCAATATCGAATCGATGTTCGAATATGGCTCGCGCGCCGGCTTCTGGCGGCTGTGGCGGATGTTCAACGCGCGGAAGTGGCCGGCCACAGTGTTCGGTGTCGCCACCGCGCTCAAGCGCAATCCGGAAATCGTCGCGGCGATGAAGGAGTCGGGCTGGGACATCGCGAGCCACAGCCTGAAATGGATCGAGCATAAGGACATGACCGAGGCGCAGGAGCGCGCCGAGATCGCCGAATCGATCCGCGTCCACACCGAGGCAACCGGCTCGCGGCCGCTTGGCTGGTACACTGGCCGTTCCTCGATCAACACCAACCGTCTGTTGATGGAGGAGGGCGGCTTCCTCTATCTCTGCGACTCCTATGCCGACGATCTGCCCTATTGGGTCAAGGGCGCCAACGGCAAGCAGCTGATCGTCCCCTACACGCTTGACGCCAACGACATGCGTTTCATCAACCCGCAAGGCTTTGCCGAGGGCGAGCAGTTCTTCACCTATCTAAAGGACGCTTTCGACGTGCTATACGCCGAAGGCGAGACTGCGCCGAAGATGATGTCGGTCGGCCTGCATTGCCGGCTCGCCGGTCGGCCCGGCCGCGCGGCGGGGCTGATCCGTTTCCTGGATTACATTGGCAAGCATGAGCACGTCTGGGTGCCGACGCGGTTGCAGATCGCGCAGCATTGGCACGACAAGCTCGCGCATCTCGCGGCTGACGCATTCGAGATCGGGTGAGGGAGTAATGTCGCAAATCTCGCTCTCCGATCTCAACGCCGCTGATAAGGCCGGTTTCGTTGCGGCGCTCGCCAACGTCGTTGAATATTCGCCGTGGATCGCCGAGCAGCTCGCGGCGCAGCGGCCGTTCGCCGGTATCCATCAGTTGCACGCCGCGCTGATGGCGGCGATCCAGAGTGCCGAACCCGATGTGCAGCTGGCGCTGATCCGGGCGCATCCCGATCTCGCCAACAAGACCCAGCGCGCCGCTGGCCTCACGGCGGAATCGACCGACGAGCAGAACAGCGCCGGGCTCGACCGGCTGTCGGACGCCGAATATTCCGCGTTCGAGCGGGTCAACAATGCCTATCGTGAGAAGTTCGGCATCCCCTACATCGTCTGCGTGCGCCGCCACACCAAGGACTCCGTGCTGCATGACTTCGAAACGCGGTTGCGCAATATTGCCAAAACCGAGACGCGACGCGCGATCGAGGAGATTGGCCGCATCTCGGCGCTGCGGCTCGATCAGCTCGTCATCGCCAACGACAGGCTGAAGGTGCACGGCCGGCTCTCGACCCATGTCCTGGACAATCATGCCGGCAAGCCCGCGCCCGGCATCGCGGTGGAACTGGTCGAGCTCGCGGCGCTCGGCGAGAGCCGCGTCATCGCGCGCGCCGTCACCAATGCGGACGGCCGCACTGACCAGCCGCTGATCGGCGGACGCCCGCTGCCGATCGGTCGCTACGAGCTCAAATTCAGCGTCGCCAAATATTATGCCGAGCGCAACGTGCCGCTAGCGGACCCGCCGTTCCTCGACGAGATACCGCTGCGCTTTGCCATCAGCGAGCCGGAAGGCCACTATCACGTGCCGCTTCTGGTCACGCCGTGGAGCTACTCGACCTATCGCGGCAGCTAGGATCCAAATTTTTCGCGCAAGGCTGGAAACAGTCGGTCCGGCTTGAACGGCGGCGCGGTGAAGCGGATGCCGGTGGCGTCAGCGATCGCGTTGCCGAGTGCGGCGGTGACCGGATTGTACGGGCTCTCGCTCATCGACTTCGCGCCCAGCGGGCCGATCGTGTCGGAGGTCTCGGCAAACAACACCTCGGTGCGCGGCACGTCGGCGAAGGAGGGCAGGTGGTAGTCGCGGAATTTCGGGTTGGTGACGCGGCCGTCCGCGTCGATCACCATCTCCTCGTAGAGCGCCGCGCCAAGCGCCTGCGCCACGCCACCCTCGACCTGGCCGCGGCACTGCATGGGATTGGCGACGACGCCAGCATCCGCCGCCTGCACGCTTTTAAGGATCTTGATCTCGCCGGTGCCCTTGTTCACCGCCACGCGAAAACCCTGGACGTTGAAGCCGACCGAGCGCGGCGTGCCGCCGGAGTTTCCGCTTGCCGCAAGCGGCTGGCCGTGCTCGCGGGCGAGCTTGGCCAGCTCCGCAAATGACATGCGCCGCACCCCGCTGACGACGGTCTCGCCCTCGAGGGTGCAACTCCCGGCATCGCAAAGCCATGCTGCTGCGGCGGCCACCTTCAGCTCGGTTGCAAGCTGCAGGGCCGCCGCGTGGGTTGCCTTGCCGGCGACGAAGGTGCCCGCGCTGCCATAGGCACCGGTGTCGTGGCCCCCATGGGCGGTGTCGGACTGGCGCAGGCGGATCTGGTCGACAGTGGTCGCAAGCATTGTCGCTGCGATTTGCCGGTGCACCGTGCTGGTGCCGTTGCCGAACTCGGCGGTGCCGACGGTCAGATCGAAGCCGCCATCGTCGCGCAGCGCGATCATCGCGTCCGCGATGTGGCCCGCCGGCGGCACGGTGTCGATCATGGTCAGCGCGATGCCCTCGCCGACGAGCCATTCCGGCGACAGGTCGGGCGGCGGCTGATCTCCCAGCATCGCCCGCTCGACGAGGTCGAGGCACTGGTCGAGCCCGTAGGAACCATAGAGCACGTCATGATATTCAGACGGCGGCGGCGACAGCATGGGATCGCCGGGTTTGACGACGTTAAGCCGGCGCATGTCGTAAGGGCTGATGCCGAGCTGCTTTGCCAATTCGTCGATCGCGGCCTCAACTGCGATCAGGGTTTGCGGCAGGCCATAGCCGCGAAACGCGCCGGCAGGCACCGTGTTGGTGTAGACGGCCGCGCCATCGACCTTCTTGTTCGGGCAGTTGTAGACGCTGATGGACTCGGATAGCGCGTGAAACATCACCGGGCCGGCGTGATTGCCATAAGCGCCGGTGTTGGAGAGCACGTCGAGCTGAAGCGCGGTGAGCTTGCCGTCTGCATCGGCGCCGGCCTTGATGTGGACCCGCATCGGATGCCGTGTCGAGGTCGCGATGAACTGCTCCTCCCGCGTGAGCTCGAGCTTGACCGGCCGCCCGGTCCTCAGGGCGGCGAGCGCCAAAATGTCCTCGACGAACATCTCCTGCTTGCCGCCAAAACCGCCGCCGACGCGCTCGCAGAACACGCGGACCTTGTCCATGGGAAGCTTGAAAATATCCGACAACGCGCGCCGGGTCAGGAACGGCACCTGCGTCGAGGTGCGGACGTTGAGTACGCCTGCTTCGTCGAGCCAGGCGAGGCCGCCATGAGTCTCCAGCGCCGCATGTTGCACACGGTGACTGTGGAAGGTGCCTTCGAAGGTGACTGCGGACTTTTCGAGCGCCGCTGCGACATCGCCGAACTCGCCATGCGTTTCTGCGACGAGGTTGCGCGGGGCGTCGGCGACGCGGTTCTCGGTGGTCCGATCGGGATGAATGACGGGCGCGCCCGGCGCCATCGCCTGCTCAGGGTCGACCAGTGCGGGCAGGATTTTGTATTCGACCTTCAATCGTCGGCAGGCCTCCTCGGCGGCGGCTTCGCTTTCGGCGATGACGGCGGCGACTTTTTGTCCGATGAAGCGGACGACGTCGTCGAGGATGCGGGTGTCCTCGGGGTCCATCCAGTCCTTTTCGTGCCGCGCGGTCGAGATCAGAACCGATGGTGCATCCTCGTGCGTGAGCACTGCGTGCACGCCGGGAACGCTGAGTGCCGCAGATCTATCGATTGCGACGATCTTTGCGTGGGCATGCGGCGAACGGAGCAGCTTGATGTGCAGCAGGTCATCGATGGCAGCGTCGAACGTGTAGCGTGCCTTGCCCCGCACGATTTCGGGGCCTGCGGGCGCCGGCAGGCTACGGCCGAATGCGGCGCCAGCCCCCACACCCTCCTCGACGTTGTTCTTGCCGAGAAGTGCGTCCTCGATCGAACGATAGCCCGTACAGCGGCAGATGTTGCCTTTCAGAGCCGCCCCGAGATCGGTGCGTTGCGCCTGATTCAGCGAGGCGCAGGTCAGGATCATGCCGGCAGTGCAGAAGCCGCATTGGAACCCCTGCGCGTCGAGGAAGGCCTGCTGCATCGGATGCGCGCTGCCGTCTCCGCCAAGTCCTTCGATCGTTGTGACGGCGCGACCTTCGGCGCGGAACGCGGGGATCAGGCAGCTATGCACCGGCTCGCCGTCGAGCAACACGGTGCAGGCGCCGCAATCGCCGGCGTCACAGCCCTTCTTCACGCCGAAATGGCCGAGCTCGCGCAGGAACGTGCGCAGGCATTGGCCTGCGCGCGGCTCTTGCGGAAACGTCGTGCCGTTGATCTCGAAGCTCATGGTCGCGTCGTGTCCAGCAATTCGCCGAGGATCTCCTCGGCGAGCCGCAGCGTCATGTGCTTGCGCCAGAGCGGCTTGCCGTGGATGTCGGTGTGGTAGAGGTCGTCGGTGATCTGCTGCACGATCGCATCGCGAAGCGCACCCGCATCGGGTGGTTTTGGAAACGACAGTTGGATCGGGTGCACCGTCGATGCGGTGACCGTCAATGCCAACGCACCGTCGGCATCGAGGCTGCCGATCAGAAGCGCCGCGGAGCGGCCGACTGGAGCCAGCGAGATCTGGCGAAACGCGGAGCGTCGCTTCAGCGCGGCAATCGGGATATTGATCTGCCGCAATAGATCGCCCGGTGTCAGGCGGTTATGCTGATTGCCGGTGACGAAGTCGACGACGGGAATCTTTTGTTCACCGCCGCCGGACTTCCAGACGGTGCAGACGCCGTCGAGCGCTGACGTGAGCGAGATCATCGGTCCCGCCGGCAGCGACATGCAGAGATTGCCGCCGACGGTCGCCGTCTTCCAGATCTTGAAGGAGGCGAGGAAGGCGCGGCAGCACTGACTGATCAGCGGCGCGCTGAGCCAGTCGGCCGGGCAGGCCAGCGCATCGAGCTGTGCGATGGTGCAGGTGGCGGCGATGCTGAGGTGGCTGTCCGTGATCGTCAGTGCCGGCCACTTCAGATCGATGAGATCGATCAACCTTGTCAGGTGGATTTGCGGTTCCGAGAACAGCCAGGTGCCGCCCGCGAGCCAAGCATCACCTGGCGTCCAAACCGGCAGTTGGGAGCGCGTTTGCGGATGGGCGACCGCTGTGATGGTATTCAAGTCCATGGTTGCGCCAACGCTTGCACCGAACGCATTATTCTCCGGGAAAGTCTTGCAAGACCAGCGCCAAGTGGCAACAACAAGTCGCAGCAATGATGCTCTCGGGCAGGCCTCTGCCTTGCAGGCCATTCGTTAACGCGGGCGAGGAGAAACAGGATCATGAGCGACGCAAAGCCGATCTGGATCAGGGATCCCCTGGCCATCCTCGCCGACGGCGCCGAGCGCGGGATCGTGGTGAAAGACGGCCGGATCATTGAGCTCGTGCCGGCCGGCGGCACGCCGGCGACCACGGATGTCGCGGCGTTCGACGCGAGCGAACATGTCGTGCTGCCTGGCCTCATCAACACGCATCATCATTTCTACCAGACGTTGACGCGCGCGCTGCCGGCGGCGATGGACCGCGAGCTGTTTCCCTGGCTCCAGGCGCTCTATCCGATATGGGCGAAGCTGACGCCGGAGCGGCTGGAGCTTGGTGTTACCGTGGCGATGTCCGAGCTGCTGCTGTCGGGCTGCACCACGACGACCGATCATCACTACGTCTTCCCGGCGGGGCTCGAGGAGTCCGTCGATATCGAGGTCGGCGTTGCGAAACGGCTTGGCGCGCGGGTGCTTCTCACGCGCGGTTCGATGAACCTGTCGCAGCGCGACGGCGGCCTGCCACCGGATAGCGTCGTGCAGGACGAGGACACGATTCTCGCCGACAGCGCGCGCGTGGTGGCCAAGCATCACCAGCGCGGCGCGGATGCGATGGTGCAGATTGCACTCGCGCCATGCTCGCCCTTCTCGGTGACGACGTCGCTGATGCGCGCCACGGCTGATCTTGCCGACAAGCTCGATGTGCGGCTGCACACCCATCTCGCCGAGACCGAGGACGAGAATAGATTCTGCCAGCAGATGTATGGCTGCCGTCCGCTCGACTATCTCGAGCAATGCGGCTGGCTCAATGCCCGGACCTGGCTCGCCCACGGCATCTTCTTCAATCCCGACGAGATGAAGCGGCTCGGCAAGGCCAGGACCACCATCAGCCATTGCGCCTGTAGCAACCAGCTCCTGGCGTCGGGCTGCTGCCCGGTGTGCGAGATGGAGGAGGCCGGTGTCGGGATCGGGATCGGCGTGGACGGCTCGGCCTCGAACGATGGATCGAACCTGATGCAGGAGGTGCGTGCGGCCTTCCTGCTGCAACGGGCGCGCTACGGCGTGACGAAGGTCAGCCACAAGGATGCGCTGCGCTGGGCCACCAAGGGGTCGGCTGCCTGCGTCGGCCGTCCGGAACTCGGCGAGATCGCCGTCGGCAAGGCGGCTGACCTCGCGCTGTTCAGGCTCGACGAGCTGCGTTTCTCCGGCCATGGCGATCCGCTGGCCGCATTGGTGCTGTGCGGGGCGCATCGGGCCGATCGGGTGATGGTGGCGGGAAAATGGGTCGTGGTCGACGGTGCAATCCCCGGCCTGGATGTTCCAGACCTCATCCGCCGCCACAGTTCCGCGGCGCGGGCGATGCAGGCGGGATAGGGGCGGAATAGAAAGAGGGGGCGACCACAAGTGCCGGGTGCTTCTGGCCACCCCCTCCGAACCTCCTCCGGGAGGAGCAGGTAATTTTAGCGATGCAAGAAGCGTGCTACTTGCCCGGCAGCTTGTCGTCGATGCCCTTGACGTAGAAATTCATGCCAAGGATCTGGCCGTCAGCCAGATTGGCGCCGCCCTTGCACTCGATCTCCTTGCCGTCCTGCCCAACGACCGGGCACTTGAACGGATGCAGCTTGCCGGCGGTGATCGCAGCCTGGGCATCTTCGGCGATCTTCTTCACGTCGTCAGGCATGTTGGTGTACGGCGCCATCGCGAACATGTGGCTGTCGAGGCCGCCCCAGGTGTCCTCGGACTTCCAGGTGCCGTCGAGCTCAGCCTTGACGCGGGCGATGTAGTAGGGCGCCCAGGTGTCGAGGATCGAGGTCAGCTGGGTCTTGGGTCCGAACTTGATCATCTCGGAGTCCTGGCCGAAGGCGAACTTGCCGCGTTCGCTGGCAATCTGCATCGCCGCCGGCGAATCCGTGTGCTGCATGATGACGTCGGCGCCCTGATCGACCAAGGCCTTGGCGGCGTCGGCTTCCTTGCCCGGATCGAACCAGGTGTTGGCCCAGATGATCTTGACTTTGATGTTCGGATTGATGGTCTGCGCCGCGAGGATTGTCGCGTTGATGCCGGAGACGACCTCCGGAATCGGGAATGAGCCGATGTAGCCGAGCACGCCGGACTTCGACATCTTGGCTGCGATCAGGCCCTGGATGTAGCGGCCTTGGTACCAGCGCGCCGAATAGGTCGCCATGTTCTTGTCGCGCTTGTAACCCGAGCAGTGCTCGAAATGCACGTTGGGATATTTCTTGGCGACCTTCAGCGTCGGGTCCATGTAGCCGAAGGACGTGGTGAAGATCAGCTTGTTGCCGGCGCGCACCAACTGCTCGACGGCGCGCTCGGCGTCGGGGCCCTCAGGTACGTTCTCGAGGAAGGTGGTCTCGATCTTGTCGCCGAGCTCTTTTGTGAGCGCCTGACGCGCGAGGTCGTGCTGGTAGGTCCACCCCAGGTCACCGATCGGGCCAAGGTAGATGAACCCGACCTTCAACTTATCGGCGGCCGAGGCGCTGCTCGCGATGCTCCCGGCAAGCAAAAGCGCAGCGGCAGCCGCAAGAAATGTTTTCCTCATCATCAATCTCCAAACAGTCGGGGTGAACCAAACTCCGGAACGCCGCGCCCCATCGCGGACGCCCGGAAAGTGAACTCAGCGATCGGGTACGAACACGGTGCCGAGCGCGGCCGGGGCCGTCGAGCCGCCGGTGCGCGCGCGTGACAGCAGCACCAGCACAATGACAGTCGCCAGATACGGCAGTGACGACATGAACTGCGAGGGAATGCCGATGCCCCAGCCCTGCGCATGCAGCTGCAAGATGGTTACCGCGCCGAACAGATAGGCGCCGATCACCAGTCGCCCCGGCAACCAGGACGCGAACACCACCAGCGCCAGCGCGATCCAGCCGCGGCCTGCGGTCATGCCGGGAATGAAGAACGGCGTGTAGGCAAGCGGCAGATAGGCGCCCGCAAGCCCGGCGCAGGCGCCGCCGAACATCACGGCGAAGGTGCGGATGCGCAGCACGGAATAGCCGAGCGCATGGGCGGAGACATGGTTGTCGCCGCAGGCTCGCAGGATCAGGCCCGCACGCGTGCGGTACAGGAACCACCAGACGCCAACGATCAGCGCCAGCGAGAAATAGACGAAGGCGTCTTCGCCGAACAGCACGCGGCCGATCAGCGGGATGTCGGTGAGGCCGGGAATGGCGAGATGCGCCGCCGGCGTAATGCGTTCGCCGACGAAGCCGGCCCCGATCAGGCCCGACAGGCCGACGCCGAGAATGGTCAGCGCGAGACCCGTCGCGACCTGGTTCACGGCAAGCCCGAGCGCCATCAGCGCGAAGATCAGCGACATCAGCGTGCCCGCGACGATGCCGAAAAGGGCGCCAATGAAGATCGAGCCGGTCAGCCAGGCGCCGCCAAAGCCGCAGGCCGCGCCGACGATCATCATGCCCTCGACGCCGAGGTTGAGCACGCCCGAACGCTCCGTCACGAGCTCGCCGGTCGCCGCGATCAGCAGCGGCGTCGATGCGGCGAGCACCGCCAGGATGATGGCTTCAACCAGCTCCACGGGACACCTGACGGTTCGGGAAGACCAGCTTGAAGCGGTAGAGGATGAGGGAATCGCAGGCGAGCACGTAGAACAGCAGAATGCCCTGAAAAACCTTGGTGACGTCCAACGGGATCTTCATTGCGATCTGCGCCTGCTCGCCGCCGATAAAGGTCAATGCGAGAAAAAGGCCTGCAATTAATATTCCAATCGGATTCAACCGCCCAAGGAAGGCGACGATGATCGCGGTAAAACCGTAGCCGGGCGAGATGCCGGGCTGGAGATGGCCGACGGGGCCCGCAACCTCGATGATGCCGGCAAGGCCCGCTAGCGCGCCGGAGACCGCGAAGGTCAGAAGGATCAACTGATTGGAATTGAAGCCGCCGAATCGCGCGGCACGAGGCGCGGCGCCCACCACGCGGATCTCAAAACCCTTGATGGTTCGCCCGAGCAGGATCGCGGCCGCCGCGACAACCAGCAGCGCGATGATCGAGCCGAGATGCAGCCGGCCGCCCTCGATCAGCAGCGGGACCGTCGCCACCGGATCGAACTCGGCCGTGGTCGGGAAGTTAAAGCCATTCGGATCGCGCCAGGGCCCGCGCACGAGGTAATCGAGGAAGAGGTCGGCGACATAGACCAGCATCAGGCTGGTCAGGATTTCGCTGGCGCCGAACTTCACCTTGCAGATCGCCGGGATCAGCGCATAGAGCGCGCCCGCGGCTGCCGCGAGCACGAGCATCGCCGGCAGCACCCATGCACCGGCGTCGGTGCCTTGCGTCTTCACAGCGATCCAGCTTCCGGCAACGGCGCCGATCAGGAATTGTCCCTCGGCGCCGATGTTCCAGGCGTTGGCGAGATAGCAGAGCGACAGCCCGATCGCGATCATCACCAGCGGCGTCGCCTTCACCGCGATCTCCTGGAGCGAATAGCTGTCGGTCAAAGGCGCGATGAAATAGGCCTGCAGCGCGAGAAACGGATTCTTGCCGAGGATCGCAAACAGGATCGTCATGGTGACGATCGTCAGACCGATCGCGATCAGCGGCGAGACCAGCGCGATCGCGTGGGAGCGCTCGGCGCGCTTCTCAAGCACCAACTGCATGCGCGGCCTCCTTCGGCTGCAGGCTGCTGCCGCCCATCAACAGGCCGAGTTTTTCGCGTGTTGCGTCGCGCGTGGCGAGCGGCTCCGACAAATGGCCGTGGAACATCACGGCGATGCGGTCGGCAATCTCGGCGAGCTCGTCCAGGTCCTGGCTGGTCACGAGCACGGCCGCGCCCGCTGTCGCCAGATCGAGCAGCGCCTGGCGGATGACGGCTGCAGCGCCGGCATCGACGCCCCAAGTCGGCTGGCTCACCACCAGCACCGCCGGATTGCGCAGGATCTCGCGGCCGACGATGAATTTTTGCAGATTGCCGCCGGAGAGGCTGGCGGCTTCCGGATCGCGCTTGGCCTTGCGGACGTCGAAAGTTTCGGTGGCGCGGTCGACCGTTTTCAGCGTGGCCGCAGTGTCGATGAAGCCGCGATGGACCATGCCGCTGGCGGCATGCCCGGTGAGCAGCGCATTCTCCGACAGCTTCATGCGCGGCGCGGTGCCGTGGCCGAGCCGCTCTTCGGGCACGAATGCCGCGCCCAGCTTGCGCCGCTTGGTGATCGAGAGGTGGCCGGCGGCGATGCCTTCGATCACCACCGTACCGGGGTCCTTCGACAACCGCTCGCCGGATAGCGCGGCGAACAGCTCGTCCTGGCCGTTGCCGGCGACGCCGGCGATGCCAAGGATTTCGCCGCCCTTCAGCTCGAACGAGATGTGCTCGAGCCGCACGCCGTGCGCTTCATCGGGCGCGAGCGAGAGGTCGTTGACGACCAGCCGCGGTATCGTGGTCTGACGACCAGCGGCCGCTTTCACTTCCTTGATCTCGCCGCCGACCATCATGCGTGCAAGCGAGGCGGCGGTCTCGAGCCGGGGGTTGCAGGTCTGCACCTTCTTGCCGCCGCGCAGGATCGTGGCGGTATCGCAGAGGCGTTTCACCTCATCGAGCTTGTGGCTGATATAAAGGATGGCGCGGCCTTCGGCCTTGAGCCGCTCCAGCACGATGAACAGCTGGTCGGCTTCCTGCGGCGTCAGCACCGCGGTGGGCTCGTCCAGGATCAGGAATTTGGGATCCTGCATCAGAGCGCGGACGATCTCGATGCGCTGGCGCTCGCCGACCGACAATTGCCAGACCTCGCGCTTTGGATCGAGCGGCAAACCATAAGTCTTCGAGACCTGCTCCAGCCGCGCCGACATGTCCTTGAAGGACTCCTTGCCGTCGAGGCCAAGCGCGACATTCTCGGCGACGGTGAGATTGTCGAACAGCGAAAAATGCTGGAACACCATGCCGATGCCGCGGCTTCGTGCTTCGGACGGGCCCGACAGCACGATGGGCGCGCCCTGCCAGCGGATCTCGCCGGCGCTGGGTTGGATCAGTCCGTAGATCGCCTTCACCAGCGTCGACTTGCCGGCGCCGTTTTCGCCCAGCAGCGCGTGGATTTCCGTCGGCCAGATGTCGATGTCGATGGAATCGTTGGCGAGGAAGTCCCCATAGCGTTTGGTGAGCCCGAGCGTTTGAAGCAGCGGGGATTTGCCGGAATGCAGGCCGTTAGGCGTCGGATCTAACATTCGCTGATACGCTTGCATGGGATGAAGTGCCTTAATTGTGGGCTAGTTTGAACCGCCGCGTAAGGTGTGAAAAAGCGTCATCCCTTGCTCAACGCTTCGGCAGGCGCGCCGGCATTGCGAGTCGCTGCCCTCGTCGCGCGGTGATCAGCTGCAACCGTTCCTGGACAGCCGTCGAGGCCGCGTCCTGCGTACAGCGCCTGTTGCAGATTTGTGACGGTTCAAGTCAAATCGGAACCCGCTATGCAGGCTTGACGTGAAGTTGAGCAAAGACGCGCCACTGCGCGTATGCATTTCCTGGGCGCGGCGGCAGTCGTCGCCGAAGACCGTCTGCACGCTATTCGATCGAAACAAAAGCCAAGCAAAATCAAACGGGAATGTCCGGCAATGGCCGGTCTCGCGTGACTCCTACCAAGCAACGGTGACGCGCAAAAAACTGCGGAATTCAGCGGTGAAATGCGGCTAGCTGCCAAAACAAGCGGCACGCCTTGAAAGAAGTTGAGGCTTCTCACCCCGGGAGTTCGGCGCAAGTGTCACACCCAAGGGACGTTCATTTTTACGTGTCCAAACTTGGGGGTATTCAGGATGTCGTTTCGTTTCAAGGCAATTGCAGCAGCGGCGCTGTCACTTGCTACGCTCGCCACCAGTGGCCTGGCTCAGGCAGCGGACCTGCCGGTCAAGGCCGCGAAGAAGGCTCCTGACCTCCCGTTCTTCCTGGTGATCGATGACCGCGTGTCGTTCTCCTGGATGCCGAAGGGCACTGACCCCGGCATGTGGAGCACCCGCCCGGATGGCAGCATCAATGGCACCACCGCCAAGCAGGTCTACTCCTTCACTCATTTCGACCTCTGGGCCTACGGCACCAACTTCTTCACCATCTCGATGTTCAAGTCGGGTCATAACGATCCCGCATCGCCCTGTACCGCACCGGGCGTGACCATCACCGGCGGCGTCGGCGACTGTGCCGGTGCAACCGAAATCTACGGTCTGTTCCGCTCGACCTTCGGCTGGAACGAGCTGTTCAACACCAAGGCCTTCACCATGGGGCCGCTGCACAACATCTCGTTCGAAGTCGGTATGGACGGCAACAGCGAGAACAACTTCCTCGCGCCCGCCAAGCGCGACGTGGTCGCCGGTCTCCAGTTCGCCTTCGACCTTCCCTACAAGGGCTATATCAACGTCGCGCCCTTGATGTACTGGGAGTTCTCCAACCACAACGCCTTCACCCAGTGCGGCCTGTTCGGGCCGGGCGTTGCGGGCGTGACCTGCAACTCCGACGGCAACGTGAGCTACAACCCGACCTGGGCCGTCGAAATCAACTACTACATGGACCTCGGCTTCCTGCCGCCGAACATGCAGTTCTGGTCGATCAGCGGCCGCGCCGGCTGGTACGGCCCGAAGGGTGACTCGAACGGCACGCCTGCGCTGTCGGGTACGGGCATCTTCAGCACCGCGTCCAAGACCGAGCTCAACAGCGAACCGATCCGCCTGACCTTCGATGCCTCGAAGGCGGTCTGGGGTGACAAGTACTCGCACTTCGTCGACCTCTGGGTTGCCTATCGCTACTGGCAGAACAAGTTCGGCCTCGACCACAACGCCATGGCTGGCGTTTGCACGATCGCGCCGACCGGCCAGAGCACCAAGAGCTGCACGGAGTCCACGGTTTACGGTGGTATCACTCTGAAGTTCTGATCGGCTGAAGGGCTCCAGGTTCGAATGGCGCCGCGCATGACCCGCGCGGCGCCATCGGCGTTTATGCGCAGAGGCGTGGGGAAGGCGCGAAGCGCCATGCCCACCATCTTCCAGGTCATTGGCAATTGGTGGGCACGCTTCGCTTTGCCCACCGAAGTCGAGTTCTTGGGGCTCGCTACTTCGTCCAAACGCCGTCGTGCAGCGCTTCGGCCTCGTCCTCGAGCAGCGGGCCGAGGACCTCCGTCGGCCGCTGGCCGGTGGCAAAGACCTCGCGGCAGGGCAGGTCGAGCGTCGGATTCTCCGGATGGTTGCCCGTGACACCGCGCAGGCGGTGTTCGCTGAGCCCGTAGACCACGCGGCCGATGCCGGCCCAGTAGATCGCGCCGGCGCACATCGCGCAGGGTTCGGCGGAGGAATAGAGCGTGGCCTTGGCCAGCACATCGCGGCTCAGCGTGCGGCAGGCCTGAGTGGCCGCCAGGCGCTCGGCATGCGCGGTGCCGTCGTGGTCCGGCATGTAGCCGTTTTCGGTCTCGATCAGCACCTTGCCGTCCGCATCGACCAGGATGCAGCCGAAGGGGTGATTGCCATGGGTGAGCGAGCGGCGGGCGACCGTGAAGGACAGGCGCAGAAAGTGTTCGTCGCGTTCGGTTGCGCCGTCCATTGATGCTCCGCGGTCAGTGCCCCGCCATGTGCCTACCAACCTCCGTGAGATCGGCTTCGCTGGTCCGTGCTTCATACACGAATTCGCCGTGGAACATCACCACCAGCCGGTCGGAGAGTTCAAGCAATTCGTCGAGATCTTCGCTGACCAGCAGCACGGCGGCGCCGCGATTGCGCGCGGCCATGATCTCGGCGTGGATCTGCGCTACGGCCGCGAAGTCGAGGCCGAAGCAGGGATTGGCCGCAATCAGCACCTCGACGTCGCCGCCGAGCTCGCGGGCCAGTACGGCGCGCTGTACATTGCCGCCCGACAATGCCGAGATCGGCGTATCCGGCGTGCGGGTCTTGATTTTGTACTGCCCGATCTTCTTCTGGGCGTCGTCACGGAAGGCACCGCGGTTGAGCCACCAGCCCCAGCTAGCGAAAGGCGCACGGTCGAACTCGCGGAAGGCGATGTTGTCGGCAACGCTCATGCCGCCGACGCAGGCATTCTTCAACGGCTCCTCGGGGAGGAGCGACATCCTGTGGCGGCGCATCTCCTCGCGGCTGGCGTGATAGGGATCGCCTGCAACGCGGATCTCGCCGCTCTCGGATTCGCGCTGGCCTGCCAGCACTTCGACGAGCTGGCGCTGGCCGTTGCCGGAGACCCCGGCAATGCCGACGATCTCGCCAGCGCGCACGGTCAGCGAAACGTCATGAACGGCGATGGCGCCGGCATCGTCGAGCGCGCGGACCTTTGCCAGTTCGAGCCTCGCCTGACCGGCTTCGCCGGTGCGCGGCGGCTGCACGGTCAGCTCCTCCGCCCCGATCATGGTGCGTGCCATCGCGTCCGGTGTCAGCTCCGCCACCTTGCCGGCGCCGGCGAGCTTGCCGCGGCGCAGGATGGTGACCTCGTCCGCGAAGGCCATGACCTCGCGGAATTTGTGCGTGATCATCAGGATGGTCAGCTCGCCCTTGACGACCATGTCGCGGAGCATGCCGAGCACCTCGTCGGCTTCCGCCGGTGTCAACACCGAGGTCGGCTCGTCCAGGATCAGGAAGCGGCGCTTCAGATAGAGCTGCTTCAGGATCTCGCATTTCTGGCGCTCGCCGGCCGAGATGTCGGAGACCTTTGCGCCGAGCGGCACCTTGAAGGGCATCCGCGCCAAAAACGCATCGAGCTCCTTCATCTCCTTCGACCAGTCCACTATGGCTGGGACGTCGTCGCGGGCCAGCACGAGGTTTTCGGCGACGGTCATGGCGGGCACCAGCGTAAAATGCTGGTAGACCATGCCGAGGCCGAGCGCGTGGGCGTCCTTTGGATTGCCGATAGCCTGCTCGCGATCGCCGATGATGATGTCGCCTTCGGTCGCGTGGTAATAGCCCATGATGCATTTCACGAGGGTCGATTTGCCAGCGCCGTTCTCGCCGAGCAGCGCATGGAACGAGCCCGGCCGCACCTTCAGCTCGACATTGTCCAGTGCCAGGAAGTCGCCGAAGCGCATGGTCATGGCGATGGCGTTGACGCCAAAGGCGCCTGACGGCGGGGGCGGCTCGCCGATAATCACGAAATCGCTCCGATGAAGGCGTCGGACGTCGAGACCGCGCCAAACACGCCGCCTTGCATCTTGATCATCTTGAGCGCGTGCTCGTGATTGCTCTTGTCGGTCGCGCCGCAGCAATCGTGCAGCAGCACGCATTCGAAGCCGCGGTCGTTGGCTTCGCGCATGGTGGTATGGACGCAGACGTCGGTGGTGATTCCAGTCAGCACGATGTTCTCGATCCCGCGCACGCGGAGGATCAGCTCGAGATCGGTGGCGCAGAACGAGCCCTTGCCGGGCTTGTCGATGATGGGCTCACCCGGCAGCGGCGCCAGTTCGGGGATGATGTCCCAGCCGGGCTCGCCGCGCACCAGGATGCGGCCGCAGGGGCCGGGATCGCCGATGCCGGCGCCGATCTGGCGCGAGCGCCAGCGTTTGTTGGCAGGAAGATCCGAGAGGTCGGGGCGATGGCCCTCGCGGGTATGGATGATGTGAAAGCCTTGGCTGCGCATGGCCGTTAGCAGCTTCTTGATCGGCTCGATCGGCGCCCGCGTCAGCGAGAGGTCATAGCCCATCTTGTCGACATAGCCGCCGACGCCGCAGAAATCGGTCTGCATGTCGATGATGATGAGCGCCGTGTTCTCGGGACCGAGATCGCCGTTGTAAGGCCAGGCATAGGGCTCGGACTTGATGTAGCGCTCGGGCATGATTTCGCTCTCTAGCGGGTGATCGACAATTCGGCCGGTGCTCCGGTCAGCGTGCGTTTCGGCGAGCAGGTGATGATCATGATCGCCAGCGTCAGAATGTAAGGCGCGGCGTTGAACAGGTGATAGCCGGAGGTGACGCCGACCGATTGCAGCGCCGGGCCCAGCGCCGCGGCACCGCCGAAGGCGAGCGAGGCCCACAGGCACAGCAGGGGATCCCAGCGAGCGAAGATCACCAGTGCCACGGCCGTGATGCCCTGACCCGACGAAAGGCCTTCGTTCCAGCTGCCTGGATAGAACAGCGACAGGAAGGAGCCGCCGATGCCGGCGAGGAAACCGCCGACCATGGTGGCGCGCAGGCGGATCAGCAGCACGGAGTGGCCCATGGCGCGCGCGGCGTCCGAGCTCTCGCCGGCGGTGCGGATCAGGAGGCCCCAGCGCGTAGTGCGGAAGGCCCAATAGAGAATGGGCGCAAGCACGACGCCGATCAGGAAAAGGACGTTGACGCGCAGCGCGGCGCGCAGCTGTGGGATGTCACTCCACCAGCCGAAATCGATCGCGGGCAGCCGCGGCGCGGTGGGCTCGATCAGCGGCTTGCCGAGATAGAAGGCGAGCCCGGTGCCGAACAGCATCAGCGCGATGCCGACGGCAACGTCGTTGACGCGCGGCAGCGAGCAGATGCCGGCATGAAGCGCGCCCAGCAGCGCGCCGGTGATGCCGGCGGCGAGCACCCCAAGCCACGGCGAGCCGGTGAGGTAGGAGATGCCGTAGGCGCTCATCGCGCCCATCACCAGCGTGCCTTCAAGGCCGAGATTGATGCGGCCGGAGCGCTCGGTGATGCATTCCCCCAAGCTCACGAACAGGAATGGCGTCGAGACGCGAATGGCGCCGCCGAGCACGGCGAGCGGGACAGTCCAGAGTCCGATCGATCCGTCTGCCATCAGGACTTGCCTTTCAGGAAACCGATGCGGCCGTAGAGCGCATCACTGGCCAGCACGAAGACGAAGATGATGCCCTGGAGCACCAGCACGGATGCATCGGGCAATCCCAGGCGCCGTTGCAGCAGGCCGCCGCTGGCGCTGATGCCGCCGAGCAGGATCGCGACGGGGATGATTGCGAGCGGATTCTGCCGCGCCAGAAAGGCGACGAGAATGCCGGTGAAGCCGTAGCCTGCCGCGAGATTGGCATTGGTGCGCCCTTGCACGGCGGCGACCTCGACCATGCCCGCAAGGCCTGCGGCGCCGCCGGCGAGGAAGCAGATCGTCAAAATAAGCTTGCCGACACCGAGGCCGACGATCTTCGCGGCGCGGATGTTGCCGCCGGCGACGCGGGCAGCGAAGCCGAATACCGTGTGATAGATCAGGATGTAGGCGGCGATCGCGGCGATCAGGCCGAAGACAAGACCCCAATGCACGTCGGTGCCGGGGATGGAGCCGATCATGTTGGCGGCGCCGATCTCGCGGGTCGACGGCTTGTTGAGGCTCGCGGGGTCGCGCATCGCGCCTTCGACGAGATGATTGAGGATCGCAAGCGCGATGTAGACGAGCAGCAGGCTCGAGATCGTCTCGTTGACGCCGCGATACTGCCGCAGCGCGCCCGCCAGCATGATCCACAGCCCGCCGCCGATGACGCCGGCGCAGACCATGGCGATCTGGACGATGAGCGGTGGCATACCCTGGAGCGCGAGCGCGGCGCTCGTCGCCGTCAGTGCGCCGATCAGCAGGGCGCCCTCGCCGCCGATGATGACCATGCCGAGCTGCGCCGGCAGCGCGGTGCAGAGCGCGGTGAGGATCAGAGGGGCAGCGCGCGTCAGCGTGTTCTGCCAGGAGAACCAGGTGCCGAAGGCGCCGTAGTACATATAGAAATAGAGATCGAGCGGGTTCTTGCCGAACATCGCGACAAAGATGCCGAAGACCACGAGCGCGCCGGCCAGCGCCGCGCCCGGGATCAGGATGTATTCGATTGTCGCGCCGTGGCGCTGGAGGAAGCCGGGATCGGCGGCCGGGGCAATCGCCCCGACCGCTTCAATGGGATCCGCCGCTTCCGTTGTCACGAAGTCGCTCCGATCACGCCTTCAACGAGATAGTCCATCTTCTCGAGCTCAGGATCCTTCTGGCCCCGATCGGTGCCGGCCGCGATCACCGTCTTGCCCTTGTTGTCCACCAGCCCTCCCTTGAAGATGGAGTAGCCGTCTGCGGACAGGAACTTGGCCTTGACGTCGTCGGCATGCTTGCGCGCTTCGGCGGAGACCGCTTCGCCATAGGGCGAGGTCTTGACGATCTCTTCCTTGAGGCCGCCGCGATAGAAGTTCGGGATGTTCTCACCGGCGGCGATCATCTTGACGAACTTCGGATAGAGCGCTTCCCAATTCCACTCTGCGCCGGTCAGATAAGCCTTCGGTGCGAGCGGCGATTGGTTGACGTGATAGCCGCACACCATGGCGCCGCGGCGCGCCGCGTTCTCGACCATGGTCTTTGGGCCGTCGACATGACAAGTGAGCACGTCGACGCCCTGATCGATCAGGCTGTTGGTGGCTTCGGCTTCCTTGACCGGCATCGACCAGTCACCGGTGAAGATCACCTGCGTGGTGGCTTTCGGATTGGCGAGCTTGGCGCCGAGTGCAAAGGCGTTGATATTGCGCAGCACCTGCGGGATCGGCTTGGCGGCGACGAAGCCGAGCTTGCCGGTCTTGGAGGTGTATCCGGCGACGATGCCCGAGATGTACTGGGCTTCGTCGATGTAGCCGAAATAGCTGCCGGCGTTCTTCGGGTCCTTGTCGCTCCACAGGCCGCCGCAGTGCTCGAAGCGCAGCTTCGGGAACTTGTTGGCCATCTTGATCATGTGCGGATTGTAGTAACCGAACGAGGTCGGGAAGAGCAGGCTGGCGCCGTCGAGATTGATCATCGACTCGATCGTCTTCTCGACCGCGTCGGTCTCCGGCACCTTCTCTTCCTCGACGACCTTCAGCCCCGGAATTTTTTTCAGCGCCGCCGCGCCCTGCGCATGGGCCTGGTTGTAGCCGTAGTCGTCGCGCGAGCCGACATAGATGAAGCCGATGGTCGTGTCGGCTGCGAAGGCCGGGCGGACGCCGGCTGCCGCCCCGAGGGTGAGGGCCGCGCTGCCCTGCAACAAATGCCGTCGTGAAATCCTGCCAAAATCCATTGGTTGCTCCCTTTGGCGGACGGACCGCCTTAATCTCGCGGCTACGCCGGTCTGGCGGAGCCCGGAACAAGATGTCGCAAGCTTCGTGCCAGAGGCTATGAAACGTGCATATATTCGTAAGTATATGAATTATATAATGTATGCTGACCGTTCGAATCTTGACCAGGAAATCGGCAGATTAGATTTTAAGCAGTATTTTTGTGTTGTATGCAATTGAGTTAAGCAGCTTTAACCAGCATGCGTGTGCATTGCGATGACCGGACCGTCTGCCACTTGGCGCATTCATGCTAACCAGTCGCTGATTTGGGACGGGCGCCGGCCGAGCGATTTTCGCTGGCACTGAACTTGTATCGATTGTCGTCACGATCGCCGCGCGCGGTCCCCAGGATGAAAGCTCGAGCGAGATGGGTGCTGCTACCGCCGTTCAAGATGCGTCACTCGGCAAGGAGATCGTTCGCCGCATCAACGAGCTCGGCGCGATCTCGGAAGAGGCGGACAAGCTTACCCGGATCTATCTCAGCAAGGAGCTGGGCACGGCGTCGGGCCTCATCCTCGGCTGGATGCGCGAGGCCGGCATGAACGCGCATCTCGACGCGATCGGCAACGTCTGTGGCCGCTACGAGGGCGAGCGGCCGGGGGCACCTTGCCTGATGCTCGGCTCGCACTACGACACCGTGCGCGACGCCGGCAAATGGGACGGGCCGCTGGGTGTGATCGCGGCGATCTGTTGCGTCGCCGATCTCAACCGGCGCGGCAAGCGCCTGCCGTTTGCGATCGAAATCATCGGCTTTGCGGACGAGGAGGGCGTGCGCTTCGCCTCGACACTGCTCGGCAGTCGCGCGGTGGCCGGAACTTTTGACGAGAGTGTCTTGGGCACGCGCGACCGCGACGGCGTGTCGATGCGCGATGCGCTCGTGCAGTTTGGGCTTGATCCCGATCATATTGGTGCAGCCGCGCGGGCGCGGCGCGAGCTGCTGGCCTATATCGAGTTGCACATCGAGCAGGGACCGGTGCTGGAAGCACAGAACCTGCCCATCGGTGTCGTCACTGCGATTGCGGGCGCGACGCGGCTTGCCGCGCGGCTGACCGGCATGGCTGGTCACGCCGGCACGGTGCCGATGGCGCTACGCCGTGACGCGCTCAGCGGCGCGGCCGAGTGCATCGGTGCGATCGAGCAGTTCTGCCGAACCGACGAGAGCGGACTGGTCGGCACCGTCGGCTATCTCCACGTAAAGCCCGGCGCGACCAACGTCATTCCGGGCGAGGTGTCTTTCACCATCGACATGCGCGCGCCGACCGACATGCATCGCAAGCGCGCGGTCGCCGACGTCGTCCGGCAGATCGAAGCGATCGCAAAGCGGCGACAATTGGCGCTTCAGCTCGATGTCACCCATGAGAACCGCACCGCGCCTTGCGCGTCCTGGCTGAAGGAGCAGATCGCAAGAGCGATCGCGGCGGAAGGTTTTGGCGTGTTAGAGCTGCCGAGTGGGGCTGGGCATGACGGCATGGCGATGATCGACATTGCCGATGTCGGCATGATCTTCGTCCGCTGCCGGGGCGGCATCAGCCATCATCCGGACGAGCACGTCGAGCTCGCCGACGCCGACGCCGGCGCGCGCGTGCTGCTCAGGGTGATCGAGAATTTCCGGCCGCAGCAGGACCGGGCCAGCGCAAACTGACGGAGCCCCCGGTCGGGAGCCCGCAAGTTACCGGGTAGAGACACGAATCAGGCATGGTTAGAATGGTGACGGCCATCACCGCGATCACGAGACATTAGCCGATTTACGCATATGAACAGCGACATCTCTCTTCCCTCACATCGTGAGAACCGATTTTACCAGGGCGTGGCGGCGACCTTTGTCGCCAACGCCCTTCAGGCGGTGAATTTTCTCGGCGATCGGTTCCTGAGAAAGCCGCATCATTTGTCATCGGCCATCGAGGACCTTTACCGACACTCGATGGCCAGTGCCTTTTCGGTGACCGAGTCCTTTCTCGTCACGGGAGCGCCGCACGCGTCCGCTTATTACCCGCGCGACTTCGCCTGGTTCTATCCCGACGTTCTCGATCCCGAGACCATCATGGATGCACAGGACGCGGTCCGGCGGGTTCGGTTGCTTGAAAAGAGCGTCCGTCTCTTGCTCGAGGCGGTTCGCGCTGACGTCGTCACGACCACCATCGTCCCGGCAGGACGCGGTCGATATCTTGGCGTGAACTATTTCTCGCGCCCTTCGGATACGCTGCTCGGCATTCTGGCCGGACTCCAGCAGATGATCTCTGCCGACCAGAGGGCGTCGTCCTACCTTGCGATGTCACAATGCGGGCATGCCGGCCGCCTGTTGTTGGCCGAATACGGTGTCGATCTGAAACGGGCGATCTTGCAACTCGCCAGCGAACTCAAGCCGTTCGATCATGACGGCGCCAGGTATCTGCTTTGCGATGTCAGTGCACCTCGTTCCGCGGCAACGGACACCCGCGCGGAACGCAGGCGTTTTGTTACAAATGCCTGCGTCTACACGACGTTCATGTGGGGCGTGCAACTCGGGGTCGTCGATGCGAACGAGCTAAAGCAACTGCTCGGACGCGAACTCGCCCAGTACAAGCAAGAGCTTCTCCGGCTGTTCGGCAAAGACGGCTATGTCAGGCATTCCCTGGATAGCCCGGCAGGTTCGCCGGCATCCTCCATCGCCCTGGATTTCGTCAGCGTGCATCAGGGTTTTTGGGATCTGAGCGAGGCGAGCGAACGCGCGCTGTTCGCGGCCACGACGGACCTGGTCATCGCCGAGCCGCGCTTTCGCATCCCCAGCACGTTCCACTTCCTGGTGTCCGCGGATAATCCGCGGAACAAGATGATCCACAAGATTGCGGCGCCCGCCTACCAGGGACGTTCCTCCTGGCCAACGTTCAACGTCGAATTTGCGGATCGCATGCTGGATTACGATGAATTCTCAGGGAGCGATACCTATCGGACTTACGCCCAGGGAATATTGAAGGACATTCGGACTGCGACCGAAGTCCACGGCGGTTATCAGGAACTGTTGTCGGAACAGGGCCTGAAGTATCGCACCTGGGCCTACAAGGGCGCCGTGGCGCACTCCTGGTTTCCGCGTTTCCTGTCGGTTTGGAGCAGGGCGTTTGGAACGCCCTTGCTCCATTGGAATGACTGATCTGCGGACGCTACCCCGCGGTCACGTCCACCAGCTCACCGCCTTCCAGCACCTTCGCCGCCTTGGCACGGTCGAGGTCGCCTTCCCAGGCGGCGACCACCACGGTCGCCACGCAGTTGCCGATGAGGTTGCCGACCGCGCGGGCCATGCCGATGAACCAGTCGACCGAGAGCACCAGCACGAGGCCGATCGCGGGAATGCTCGGCACCGCATTCAGCGTCGCGGCCAGGATCACGATCGCCGAGCCCGGCACACCGTGCGCGCCTTTTGAGGTGATCAGAGACACGCCGAGCACCAGCAGAAGATCGCCGAACGACAGCGGCGTGTTGGTCGCCTGCGCGATGAAGACGACGGCGAGCGTCAGGTAGATCGAGAAGGCGTCGAGGTTGAAGGAATAGCCGGTCGGGATGACAAGCCCGACGACGGAATCCTTGACGCCCATGCGCTCCAGCTTCTTCATGATCTGGGGCAGCACGGCGTCGGAGGACGCGGTCGCGAGCACGATCGTCAGTTCTTCGCGCAGGTAGGAGAGGAACTTTAGGATATTGATTCCGGCGAGCGCCATCACGCTGCCGAGCACGCCGAGCACGAAGATCCCGACCGAGACGTAGAACAGCATCACCAGCGAGACGAGCTGCTTGAGCGAGCCGACGCCATATTTGCCGACGGTATAGGCGACCGCGCCGAGCACACCGAGCGGGGCGACACGTACGATCAAGCCCATGACGCGAAACAGCACGGTGGAGGCCGCATCGATGATCGAGGTGACGAGCTTGCCCTTCTCACCGCCAACCAGTGCGAGGCCGACGCCGAACAGCACGGCGAAGAACAGCACCTGGAGCACGTCGTTGCGCGACAACGCATCGAACGAGGTGGTCGGGATCACGTTGAGCAGGAAGGAGCCGATGCCCGCACCTTGCAGCTTGTGGGCATTGTCGGCGTAGGTGTTGAGAGCCTTGGCATCGAGCGTCGAGGGGTCGATGTTCATGCCATGGCCGGGGCCGAAGCTGTAGGCCAAGATAAGCCCGACCACGAGCGCCACCGTCGTCATCACCTCGAAATAAAGCAACGCCTTGACGCCGACCCGCCCGACCTTCTTGAGGTCGCCGGCGCCGGCAATGCCGTGCACGACGACACAGAACACGATCGGCGCCACGATCATCGAGATCAGCTTCAGGAACGCGTCGCTGAGGATCTTAAGGCTGATGGCAAAATCCGGGACGGCTACGCCGAGAATGATGCCGAGGATCAGCGCGGCTAGGACCTGGACGAACAGCGAAGTGTAAAGCGGCTTGGGCTCGGCGGCCGGGGCCGCGACGATGGTCGACATAGTAAGTCCCCCGTTTTGGCGACGTCTTGGTCGTCAAAAGGAGCAACAACCGTGCCAGAATGTCGCTGTTTTCGCTGAAAACGGCCTATTCGGCCGCTTTCACCGTTCTGCCGAACATCCGCGTCGGCGCCGGGAAGCCGCACGATGTGCCGTCGGTGACCTTGACCTGGTCTTCCCAGGGCAGGCGGTACGTGCCCGCAACCATGTCCTGCATGAACGTATAGGGGCAGTCCATCGCTCCGCCTTTCACCGCGACATAGCCGCGGTGCCAGAGCTGGTAGATGTTGTTCTCGACGCCCCAATTGACGCGGGCCTCGCGCACCAGATCGGGCCGCACCTCGGCGGTGATGATCTCGTCGGCGCGGCCGGTAGTGCCATGGGCCAGCACTGCGCCGTCGAAATTCACGATCATGCCTTCGCCCATGGAATCGAACGAGCCGTCGGAGCCGCACATGCAGACATTTGCGGTGACCATCAGGTTCTGGAACGAATTGGCTTGGTTGGTGAAGCGCCAGGAGTCGCGGATCGGTGCGGTGTACCCGGCGGTGCGGATCATGATCTCGGCGCCCTTGTAGGCGCACTCCCGCGCCATCTCCGGGAACATGCCGTCATGGCAGATGATCAGCGCGATCTTTGCCCCGTTCGGCCCGTCGATCACGGGAATGCCGATGTCGCCAGGTTCCCAAGGCTCGACCGGAATCCAGGGATGGAGCTTGCGGTAGTAGAGCTTGATCTCGCCGTGGTCGTCGATGATCAGGCCGGAATTGTAGGGATTGCCGTGCGGGTTGAACTCCATGATGGAGAAGCAGCCCCAGATTCTGTTGTCGATACAGGCTTTCTTGAACGCTGCCATCTCGGGCCCGTCGAGCCGGCACATGAGCTCGGGATTGGTATCCATCGAGAGGCCGTGCAGCGAATATTCGGGGAACACCACCAGATCCATGGTGGAGAGATTGCGGCGGGCCTTGCCGACCATCCAGACGATGCGCTCGGTCTGCTTCGCCAGATCAGCGCGGGTCACGACGTTGGGCAGCTGCAACTGCACGAGCCCTATGACCACGCCATTGGGAGATTTGTTCAGCCCGCCAAGCCCGTTCATGATCAGCTCCCTTATCGGCTTCCTTGCCGTTCCCGCGCCACGTCGTTGCGCGCGAGGTGTTGTCGCGGGAAGCAAATCCGATTTAGGCCGAGAGCAAAAGATTATTTTTCAGGCGATGGCGCAGTCAGATGAGGAGCTCATCAGGCCGTGACGTCCAGCAGCCGGCACGATCCGCGTACCAATACCTTGCGTCCGGTCGGCGTCATCGCGGGTACGCCACCGTTGATGACGACAAGGTCCAGCTTGACGAGGCTTTCGAGGAGGTAAGCCTTCGAGAGGCGACCGTTCGACACCGGGTTGCGAAGCGCACGCAGCGTTTCCCACTGGTCCGGTGAAAGATCGAAGTCGACGTCGTTGCTCATGTTGCCTCGAGTGCTAGTACTGCTCGCGCGCCCCTGTTAGCGGCGCTGCGTGAAGACCATGCGACGACAATGAGTCCGGAATCCGGTGAGCTGTTTAGAACGTCTCTTCACAAATTGCCGCACATCGTTGCGTCGCAAGAGTTAAGATCGCTCAGGCACGAATATCGTCCGGGTCCCGGATCACTTATTGATGATTTGCTCTTGATCGTGCGACGCGAGCTACCGCAATGCACGGGAAGCACCGCTGTCCCATTCTGCGTCGCGATACGCAGAGAAATCATGAGGCGAGGGGTTCGTAACTCTGTTACGCTGATTCGAGGGAATTGGCTTCACACGATAGGAGTGTGAGTGCATGAAAAGGCTGGTGGAAATTCGCAGTCAGGAATTCCTTTGCCGTGAGCGCGCCGCGCTGGATTTCGAGCGCCGGGTGTTCTGGCTTGCGCAGGCCCAGGAATGGGAACAGCGCGCGCTCGACGAAATCGCTTATCACTTTTGGGAGTGCAATCTCGCGCGGGCCGAGCTGAACGCCGCCTGACGCCCGAGGCGAGCCGATCACCGCTTACTGATAAGTCGCAACGATATCGGACACCGCGCGCTCGAGCTGCTGTGCGGTGGCGCATTGCCGCACTGCGCTGCAAAATGTCGCGTAACGCGGCATCTCGGAATCGCCAAAGCCCCAGGCGAGCCGCCCTTCGGGATTGAGCCAGACCAGCCGCTTCGAGCGTTCGGAGACGCGGCGCAGGATGTCGGCCCGCGGATCGAGGTTGTTGCTGCGGGCATCGCCGAGCACGATCACCGTGGTCTGCGGCGTCAGCGCACTCATGAAATCTTTCTCGAAATCGACCAGTGAAGAGCCGTAGTCGGACGAGCCGAAGCCGACCTTGGACATGATCTCGGCCATCGCTTCTTCCGGCGACTTCGATTCCAGGATCTCGCTGACCTCGATCATATGCGAGGAGAAGGCGAAGGAGCGGACGTCGTCGACGACTTCGTGCAGGGAGTGGATCAGGAGCAGGAAGAAATCCGAGACCTGCGCGACCGAGCCGGAGACGTCGCAGAGTGCCACGATCTTCGGCCGGTCCCGGTGCTTGCGCTTCCACGCGGTGAGAAAGGGCACGCCGCCCCAGGCGGCGTTGCGGCGGAGTGTGCGGCGAACGTCGAGATGACCGCGGCGCTGGCGCTTGCGCGGTTTCGAATAGCGCTCGCGCAGGCGCCGCGCGATCTGTCGGATCAGCGCCCGCATTTCCGCGACCTGACGCCGCTCGATGCGCGCGAGCGGCGCATTGCGCAGGATCTCGTTGCGCAGGTTTTCGGCCTCTTCGCGGGCATAGAGCGCAAGCCCCTGCGAGACGGTGTCGCGCACCGCTTCGCGCAAGGCGTCGAGCGCGGCGCGCAGGCGCTCGGCCAATGCCGGATTGGTCGCGGTCAGCTCGTCGAGATCGTCGCGCAGGCGCTGGAGACCCATAGCATTGAGGATACGGCTGGAAAAAATTCCGCGCTGAGTGGAGTAACGGATGTCGGACAGGGACGCCGCGCCGGCCGCGCTGGCGATGGCGGCTGCGATCACGTTGCGGTCCTGTGACAGCAGCATCTGCGCAAGCGGGCCTAGTTCCTCGGGCGGTGGACCTTCGCCCGCTTCGCTGGCCTCACCCGACGAGGGAGATTGATCGGCGTCCTGCGACGTGTCGTTGTTGTCGTCCTCTGGCTGATCCTGCCGCGGTTCAGGCTGGCTGAAGAACAGATCAAAACAGTCGCCGAGCGCGATCTTCTCGTCCTGCGATTTGGCGAGGGTCAGAAGGAGGGTGTCGCGCAGTATAGCACGATCGGACACGCCGACCTGCGCAACCGCGCGCATCGCATCGATGCTTTCGGCGGGCGAGACGTGTACGCCCGCGCCACGTGCCGCCCGAAAGAAACGATGGATGTTCTCGCGCATCGGCGTCAACCGAAGACGTTGGATCGTGCTGCCTTGGCAATGAAGGTCGTGATCTGGGGCGATGCGGCCTCGATGTCGGCTTCGTATTTCAGGAGCACGTTGAGCGTATCCTTGACGATCTCGGTGTCGAGCTCGGAGGCCTGCAACAGCACCAGCACGCGCGCCCAGTCGATAGTCTCGCTGACGGAGGGCAGTTTCTTCAGATCCAGCGAGCGGATTTCGTGGATGAAGCCCACCATCTGCCGGCGCAGCGTCTGCGAGATGCCGGGCACGCGGCTCTCGACGATGCGTTCCTCAAGCCGCTGCTCGGGGAAGCCGATATGCAGATGAAGGCAGCGCCGCTTCAGGGCGTCGCCGAGGTCGCGCTCGCTGTTAGAGGTGAGGATTACCGTCGGCGGCGTAATCGCTGAGACGGTGCCAAGCTCGGGGATCGTGACCTGGAAGTCGGACAAGATCTCCAGCAGCAGCGATTCAAACTCCGCGTCCGACTTGTCGATCTCGTCGATCAGCAGCACGCAGCCGCCCGGCTGCTCCAGCGCCTGGAGCAGGGGACGCGGCTCGACGAATTCCTTGGAGAAGAACACGTCGCCGAAATCATGGAGCTGATCGAGCGCAGCATGCAGCGTCTGCGCGCCGCCAAGGACTTCGCCGAGCTTGTCCTTGAGGATCTGGGTGTAGAGCAGCTGCTTGGCGTATTTCCACTCGTAGAGCGCCTTGGCCTCGTCGAGGCCTTCGTAGCATTGCAGGCGGATCATCTTCATGCCGCGCCAGGCGGCGATCGCCTTGGCAAGCTCAGTCTTGCCGACGCCCGCGGGGCCTTCGACCAGGATCGGCTTCTCGATCTGTTGCGACAAATAGACGGCGGTCGCGATCTGCCGGCTCGCGATATAGCCTTGCGCGGCGAGGCCGCTCTCCACTGCCTCGATCGCGGTCGAGGGCTTCTGTTCAGCCACGAATGGGCGCTCCCAAAGGTCTTGCTTGAGGCTTGTTCTGCCTGCGTTCCCGGCAAAGAACAAGCCTCGTTTGGGACGGGCCTGACCCGCGCTGACGGTCGCTTTTTCCGTTCAGCGCAAATACTTAAGCGATGGCCGACGTGCGGTCAGTGCCGCTGCAGCTCCGGCTTGCGGATGGTCTGTCTGACCTCGGCGCCGCAATCGGCGCATTCATAGACGAAGTCGATCTTGGCAAGGCTCCAGTGCGGCTCGACCTCGCGCACATACATCGGCAGGAACCCCATGCAGGTGGGGCAAATCACGGGCGCGATTTCGATATCCTGATGATGCTGTACATAAGCTGGCATCTCGGCTCTCCTTCGCAGGCGACCACCAAACCCCGCGCAGAGGCTACTGCCGGTCGCGTCGGCGCCGTCATCAACTCTTTCGAACAGAGGCGGAACGGCGAGGGTTTGTCGTTCGCTGTGACATTCTTGTTACGTCTCTGTACTGTAACGGGCAGACCAAATGCCTATTTCACAGGCCGATCCGCTTTTCACGGACCTTCACTGCAACGATAAGGGAGCAACCCCATGACGCATGCCATTCGTTTTCACAAGACCGGCGGTCCGGAAGTCCTGGTGTGGGAGGAGGTCAGCGTCGGCAAGCCCGGACCGGGCGAAGCGCGTATCCGCCACACCGCCGTCGGTCTCAACTTCGTCGACATCTATAACCGCTCGGGTGTGTATCCGGCGCAATTGCCGAGCGGGCTCGGCAGCGAGGCGGCCGGTGTCGTCGAGGAGGTCGGGCCCGGCGTCACCGATCTGAAGCCGGGCGACCGCGTCGCCTATGGCGCTTCGCCGCTCGGCGCCTATTCCGAGGCGCGGCTTATCCCCGCCGACCGGCTGTTGAAGCTGCCTGACGGCGTCGACGACAAGACCGCGGCTGCGATGATGTTGAAGGGGCTCACCACGCAATATCTGATCCGGCAGACCTATCGGGTGAAGGCCGGCGACACCATCCTGCTGCATGCTGCGGCCGGCGGCGTCGGCTTGATCCTGAGCCAATGGGCCAAGCATCTCGGTGCGACCGTGATCGGCACGGTGAGCAACGATGAGAAGGCAAAACTCGCTAAGGCACATGGCTGCGATCACGTCATCATCTACAGCCGCGAGGATTTCGTGAAGCGCGTCGATGAGATCACTGGCGGCAAGAAGGTGCCGGTGGTCTATGATTCCGTCGGCAAGGACACGTTCCTGAAATCGCTGGACTGCCTCGCGCCGCTCGGCGTCGCTGCATTGTTCGGCGCCTCCTCCGGTGCGGTCGAACCGCTCAATCTCGGTCTGCTGGCGCAGAAGGGCTCGCTCTACGTGACGCGGCCGACGCTGTTCACCTATGCCGCCAAGCGCGAGAGCCTGGTTGCAATGGCGAGCGAGCTGTTCGACGTCGTCAAGTCCGGCGCGGTCAAGATCGAGGTGCGCCAGACCTATGCGCTGAAGGACGCCGCAAAGGCGCATGCGGATCTCGCCGCGCGCAAGACCACGGGATCGACTGTTCTTACGGTGTGATCACCGGACGGACGGTGGCGCGGGCGGCAGGCCTGCGTCACGTCCGTTCGTGCTTGCGCAGGTCGCGGGCGTGATCGAGGCGGATCGCCTGGAGATCGACATCTTCAGGCGGGATTTGGGGGAGGGCGGCTTCGGTCAGGATGGCCTCGGTCACGTCCTCGACGGAGCTCTCTACGATCTCGTGGATGAAACAGATATTTCGATACTCGCCCGAGGCGATGCGGGAGATGACCTCGCGCCTTGTGATTTCGGGGTCGACGATCGCCTCGCGGCCGCGCCGCCCATAATCGATCATCACGACGAAATACTGCATCAAACGGTCCTGCCGCGCCCTGTGGTCGGAGCGCGGCAAGAGTATTTCTGAAAAACGGAATCAAGTCAAGGGTGATTTCCAAAAATCGGAAATCGGCGCCGACGCGCCTACCTGCCCTTCTTGCGGGGGCGGGCCGACTTGGCGCGCAGCCGCTCGAGCTGGCCCTTGGGCATCGAGAGGCAGATCTCCCCGACCCAGTCGAGCTTGACGCCGACGATCGGCTTGGCGTTGAAGCTGTTGAGATTGACGACGGAGGGGGATTTGCCCCGCTCGATGGTCTTCAAATAGCGCTCGCCGGTCTTGAGCCGGACCACGGCCTCTTCACCGTAGAAGCTCGATAGCGGATGGCGCTGGTCCTTGTAGACCACGATCACGTCGCCGCTCTCGTATTTGGGCAGCATCGAATCGCCGACGATCTCAAAGGCGACGGTCTCTTCCATGATCGGGAAGGGCAGCGCGATGTCGCCGAGCCCCTCCGGAGGAACCTGCTCGAAATCCGGCTCGATCACGGCGCCGGCGCCGACCCGGCCCATGATCGGCGCGAGGTTCAGCTCGAGATATTCCATGATCGGAATGATTTCCGAGGCCTTCACCAGGCGTTCGCCACCGAGGATTTCCGACACCGCGCCCGGGCGTACGCCCATTGCCGCGGCCAGCCCGCCCTTGCTCTTGCCCGTCTTCTCCAGGCCCCGCTCGATCATTGCAACGTCCAACATGGTGATTCCCTCGATTGCCCATCGTCTTGCCTCTTGTAATCCGAAATTCGGAATTGATGCAATTATGAATATCAGAAATCTAGCTTGACTTTTGTTTCGGAATACCGGAATGTGCCGTTCTGCCTCCGGATCGTGCGATCGGCGGAGGCGCATCACGGGACAGCAGCATGGAACCGGGCCATTGGTCGTCGGAGCACTCCGACGCGCTTCGCGACTATTTTCTCAAGGGAATGTCTTATGCGGAGATCGGGAGAGAGATTAACGCAAAGTTTGGAACGGCTTACACGCGCAACGCAGTGGTCGGCCGCGCCAAGCGGCTGGGGCTCGCCGCGCCGGTACGGATGACGAGTCCATCAATCGTGCCATCCTTGCCCGGTGAGCTCGGATTGCTCTCGACGCGCCGTCCAGCGTTACCGAACCTGAATTTGCCGCCGCAATCGGCGCTGAAGCCGGCCAAACCGGTCAAATTGCGCTGCGTCGGTGTCCGGCCGCGCTTGGTCCCGCTTGTCGAACTCGAACGAGGCGACTGCCGCTATCCCTATGGCGGCGACAAGGACGGAGAGGAGATCGCCTTCTGCGGTCACCCGCGTCAGCCCGGTTCAAGCTATTGCGCGCCGCATGCGGGCGTGACCCGCGGTCCCGGACCCGCTTCGGGCCGCACTGCCGGTGCCGTCGTGTTGAGGCTGGTCCCCGCCGCCTGACGCGCAAGGCCCAGCCATTCCTTCCAACGTCAATTTCGCAAGGAGTTTCCGAGTGGGACGTGTCAGACGCAATATGTCTTACAAGTTGGCCAAGCTTCACGACCGGCGGTCGCGCGACTTGCCGTTCAATGCCGCGGTGACGGAGGTTGAGGTCGACAATCCCCTGGCGCTCGATCCGGACGAGAAGATCGTGGCGATCCGGTCAATCCGCAATGATCCGCTCGGCCGGCTGCACTCACACCACCAGATCCATGAGGCGCAATATCGCGGAGGCCGCGCCTACCAGGACGACTGGGAGAGGGCGGAGCGGGGCCCTCAGGCGATGGATCCGACTCGCGAATATGTCGACGGCGCACGCTCCCGCGAGCCCATCACCGAGAGCCAGCGCCGGGCGGTGCTCCGGCTGAACCGGGTCGAGCGCGAGCTCGGCACCGACGGTGCCGTCCTGGTGCATGATGTGCTGGTGCTGGGGCTGACCATGGATCAGATCGGGCAGCGTCGCGCCGTCCGCACCCAGCGCTGGAACGACTATTTCGCGCGACGCTTTCGCGAATGCCTCGACCGGCTGGCGCTGGTCTACGGCTTTGCGACCGAAGCGTCAGTGCAGCGCCTCGAGCGGTGCCGATGACAAGAGTGCGCCGGCGGCCTTCGTCGTCGGCGTGCCTCGGCTATCCCTTACCGATGCGGCACGACCTGGTAGGGCGTGGTGTAAGGCTCGACGCGGAGCGAGGCGTTGGCGAGCAGCCCGATCCTGGCGGTCGGCGCCTGCTGCAATTCACCGTTCTGGCCGCGATGCACGTTGTACGGCCAGACGGTGAGATCGCCCTTCTGCGCCAGTGCGTGCGCGACCGCGCTTGCATCGTTGCCGCCGAGCGTCGCGAGAAATATTGCCAATGATGAACCCTGACGCGGAGCGGCGAGTCCAAGCCGGTAGATCAAGGGGACCCGTCAGATGAAATTCACCGGCACAGTATGTCTTTTCATGTCTCTCGGCATGGCCGGCTCCGTCATGGTCGCCGATCCCTTCTATCTCGGAAGCTGGACATTCACGACGGCCCTGGCGGAACCATGGGCCGATCCGCAGCGCAAGCCTGACGGAGCCGACCGGGCGCGGCTGATCGGCAAGACGATGGTCCTCAAAGGCGGGGAGATCTCCGGTCCGCGTCCGTTTGCCTGCGCCAAGCCGCAATACAAGGTGACCGACTATGGTCCTGACATGCTTTTCCAGGGCGCATTCGACGAGATGCGGCGCGCCGACAGGAACGCCGATCCCAAAGTGCTTGCCGCTTCGCTCGGATCAGGACGCTGGAGACCGGCTGCGAGGCCGACATCCATTTCGTAGACGATGCAACCGCCCAGGTCGGACTCAACGACCACGTGTATACTGAAGAAGCGCTAGTCCGCGGCTGCGAATCTCTGTTCACAGCGGAAAACAAGGCGAAAGGCTGTGCAGATTGACAGCGATCAGGGCTGCGCGCGCGAGTGATGCCGCTTCTTGACGCAGGTGGGTGACGGCGGTGCATATTCCTGTTATCCGGAATTGCCGTGGCGCGATGCCGACGAAGCATCGCTAAGTCTTACGGTTTGGCTTGCCCGAGGGGTTGTTCCTTGGCATAATTACAACTTCTCGGGTCGGGCCGAGTCCGTTCAGATGTGTAGTTCAGCGTGCCAACCCGCTGGGGTGCCCCGGCCGAGAGTTCGTCGTCGCCATGGTGTTCGGTGACGGCGTCCGGTTCTCGATCGGGACCCCGACGTCGACCACGAAGGCCGATCCTTGTCATAGGTGCGAGATGAAAAACCTCAATTTCGCGGCTGAACTGCATCTCAGGCTCGGCGCGCCCGCGAACAGTACCGTGGAAAGTCTCCGCCTGCTGCGCGCCTTTCTCAAGCTCGCGCCCCGGCAGCGCTTTGAGGTCATCAAGCTCGTCGAAGACCTCGTCACCGACGAAACCCTCCCCGAACATCCGTTGTCTTGAGCCGGGCCCCGCGCCGGCATTACATTTTGTCCATCTTTCCGGCCGAAGAAGGGACCGCCAGGTGGCGGCCGTGACCGGAGTCTGGCCGCTGGAAGGCGGTGCGACAAATGTGATAATCAGGGGAAAAAGAGGGAGGAGAGCGACCATGATCGAACCGAAGCTCGAAGTTCCGGCCGAACTGCGCGACCTGGCCGAGAAGACGATCGACCAGGCTGAAAGGGCCTTCGGCATGTTTTTCGACGCCGCCACCAAGTCCATGTCGTCGGTCCCGGGGGCAGGCGCGGATGTGTCCAAGCAGGCGCTAGCTTTCACCGAGCAGAACATGAAGGCGGCGTTCGAGCACGCGCGCAAGCTCGTGCACGCAACGGATGTTCAGGAAGCCATGCGGATCCAATCCGAATTCCTGCGCAGCCAGTTCACCAATGCCGGGGATCACATGCGCCAGATGACCGGCAACTTCATGCAGCCGGGCAAGGGCAAGTCCTGAGTATGCAAGGCGCCGCCGTCTGCTCACAAATTGATCTTGCGCGGCGGTGCGATGCGCATTTCAATTCCGGTGCAGGTCCATGACGGGCCACCGGATGAACGTCATCCGCCGTCCATCATCCTTTCTGCTGATCCCTGTCGGTTCAACCGGCAGGGATTTGCATTTTGCGGGCTGGCGCAAAGTCCGTGCTCCGCCGCAGCACGATCTGCTGCAAGGCGTTCCCGGCTAATAATCGCCCGGGTTCATGATCATCGGGCTGGTCGTATCGGCCGGCGCGAGCGCACTGCTGGCGCTGTCGCGCAGGAAGCGATCGAGCGTCGCCTGGATCTTCTCCTTGACCGACTCGGGGCCGCGGTCGCTCATCTCGGTGTGCTGCGCACCGGTATGGATGATGTCGATGCCGCGCGCCTTGGCCTCTTCCGGTGTCGGCAGCACGCCGGGATCGGTCACGAAGTTCGGGTCCTTCGAGCGGAATGACAGGATCTTCATGCGGTCGTTGCGCACGAACGGCACCCTGAGATTGTCGAGCGTGATCACCTTCGACACCAGTTCGGGATGCTGACGGGCGACATACATGGAGACGTCGCCGCCGTTGGAATGACCGACCAGCGTGATGTGATCGTAGTCGGCATTCTCCTGCCGACCCTTCAGCTCATTCAGCACGAAGAGGATATTAGACTCGCAGCGGATATAGACTTCGCGCCGGCCGACATAGGGCTGGCCGACATGGGTCATCAGGGGCGGATCGCTCGGCAGGTCCTGCTGGATGCTAGCGACGAGATAACCGCGTGCGGCGAGCACGTTGGCGAGGAAGGAATACTCGGTGGCCTTGACGGTATTGCCATTGCTGATGATGGCGAGCGGAAGCTTCCAGAGGCCGAGATTGGCCTTGGTCTCGTAGTCGCGCCGCACCGCGATCTCGACCGAGATCGGTCGCTGGCGCGCGGCGTCGAACAAGGTCAGCATCTCGTGACGGATCGCGAATTTGCTGACGACGACATACTGGGCGACCCCGAGGGCGCAGAGGAAAGCCAGAATTGCAAACACTTTCTTCATGGTTCCGTTTCAATCACTTTTGACTGAAGATGGTCATTAGGAACTCCCGGATCGAGCGATCGTGAGCACGCTACGGGATTAAATTTAGGCAAGTCTGTGAGGAGGGCCTCAAAAGGGGCCGCATGCGGCCGTGCAATGGCAAGGCTAGCACGGCTAGAGGCAGCTTGCCTTGCTGCGTTCCGGGCAGAGCCGGAAGGCACTCGAGAGCGTGAACAGAAAGCGCGGGCTGCGGCGCTCATTGTCGGGCGGCGTCCGCATCCTGTTCGACGACTTTGGCACGGGCTATGCGAGCCTGAGCTATCTGAAGAAGTTTCCGCTCGATGGACTTAAGATCGATCGCTCTTTCGTGCTCGACTTGCTCGCGGATTCCGACGAAGCCGCGATCGTCAGCTCGACCATTGGCCTCAGCAAGCGGCTCAATCTTACGGTCGTGGCCGAAGGCATCGAGAACCGCGCGACGGCCGACTTCCTGGACAGCATGGGATGCGAGGAATGGCAGGGCTACTTCTTCGGTCGCCCACTGCCGGCCGACGCGTTCGAGAAGCAATTCCCGGCGGCGCAGCGCGAAGCTGTCACCGCTGCCTGACGGGCTAGCGCCGGCGCGCAACCGCGACGCCGAACAAGAAGGCGACGAACAAGCTGGCAAGCGGCGCTTCGCGGGTGATCGCTGCGACTGTCGAGAGCGGCCGTCCGGGCTTTCGCGCTTCCTCGATCGCGTAGGTGAGGCGATCGACAGCAGTGCGCAAGCCGCCCGCGACTTCGCCGATCGAGTGGGAGACATCGACTGCGGCGTCGATGGCGCGCTCGGCCATGCCAGGTTGCGGAATGGCCCGCGGAATTTCCGTCTTCAAATTCGTGAACTCCGCTCCAGATGAGATGAATGAGGCCGGCACCTTTGGCTATCCGCGCGAGCGCTAGTTTTGAACAGCGGGTCCGAAGACCTTTGGCTATCCGCGACAGGCGCCGTCGTGAAACGGCGGGTGCCGGCCTTGCAGTGGAAATGCGGCGCGCGGGATTTTGTTCCGACCACGTTGGCTCGCGCGATGGTGTTTCGCCGGGACATCCCCGTGAGACGACGGATGCGAATCTCTGTTAGGCTGGGGCACCAAGGCTCAACGCTGCTGATCAGGAGATTGCCGTGACCGATCGGACCATGCCGGATCGAGCCCGGCGTATTGCGTTGCTCGGTGCACCCATCGACATGGGAGCCTCGCAGCGCGGCACTCTGATGGGCCCGGCTGCGCTACGCACCGCCGGCCTTGCGACATTGCTCGAGAGCCTGGATTTCGAGGTCGTAGACTGCGGTGATCTCTCCGTGGCCGAACTCAGCGATCTCGCCGATCGGCCGCCGGAGAAAGCCAACCATTACCGTGAAATCCAGCGCTGGACGCGCCTGCTCAGTCGTCGCGGCCATGAGATCGCAAAGACGGGCGCGATCCCGATCTTCCTTGGCGGCGATCACACGTTGTCGATGGGCTCGGTCAATGCGATGGCGCAGCATTGGCAGGAGCGCGAGCGCGAGCTATTCGTGCTCTGGCTGGACGCCCACGCCGACTACAACACGCCGGAGACGACGATCACCGCCAACATGCACGGCATGTCGGCGGCATTCCTGTGCGGCGAGCCGGGCCTCGATGGTCTCCTGGGCGATGATCCGCGGGCCTCGATCGATCCCGACAGGCTCGATTTGTTCGGCACGCGTTCGATCGACAAACTCGAAAAGGAATTGATGCGCGCGCGCCGGATCAGGGTTGCAGACATGCGCCAGATCGACGAGTTCGGTGTTGCCGTGCTGATCCGGCGCGTCATCGAGCGTGTCAAGGCGAGCGACGGCGTGCTGCATGTCAGCTTCGATGTCGATTTCCTCGACCCCTGCGTCGCTCCGGGCGTCGGCACGACGGTGCCGGGTGGGGCGACCTATCGCGAGGCTCACCTGATCATGGGACTGCTGCACGACTCCGGCGTGGTCGGATCGGTCGATATCGTCGAGCTCAATCCGTTCCTGGACGAACGGGGTCGGACGGCACGCACTGCGGTCGAGCTGATCGGCAGCCTGTTCGGCCAGCAGATCGCCGATCGTCCGACGCCCAGCAACGCGATCGCACCCGGCGAGTGAGACGCGAGCCGTTTGTGCATCGCAAAGAAGGGAACTGCTGCCCGGCCGATGGATTTAGATCAGTCCTGATCGAAATCGCCTGCTTTTGAAATACGTGCGAATTGCAAATGCGCTTCGCGGGAGGTTTCATGCGGGTCAGCGCCAGCCGAGGAACCGCGATGAGCAGCACTATCGACGCCGACGAAAAATCCGCGACGACCACCCGACGTCGCTTCCTGCAAGGTGGCGCCACAGCAGTGGGAGGCGCCATCCTTGGCTCAGGCACCGTTGCCGCTGCGGAAACGGATAACCTTCCTCCCAGCATTCCCGACTGGATGAAGGCGCCGGGCGAGCCGATGGGAAGCCAGCCCTATGGCGCGCCCTCGCCGTTCGAGAAGGGCCTGGTCAAAAACATCTCGCCAAATCTCAAGCAATACATTTCCGCGTCGGGCCGGACGCCGTTGCAGGAGCTCGACGGCATCATCACGCCGAACGGCCTGTTCTACGAGCGGCATCACGGCGGCGTCCCAACCATCGATCCGGCGGAGCACCGGCTGGTGTTGCACGGCCTCGTGGAGCATCCGCTGATCTTCACCATGGACGATCTGCGGCGCTTCCCGTCGGAGTCGCGCATCCACTTTCTCGAATGCTCCGGCAATCCCGGTTACAGCAAGCCCTATGGCAAGACGGCATCGGACCTCGTGGGCTTGCTGAGTTGCGCGGAATGGACGGGTGTGAGCCTGAAGCTGGTGCTCCAGGAAGCCGGGCTGAAGCCGGAAGCCAAATGGGTCGTTGCGGAAGGTGCTGACGCTGCCGCACTGACCCGCAGCATCCCGATCGAAAAATGCCTGGAGGATGCCATGCTGGTTTACAGCCAGAACGGCGAACGGCTGCGGCCGCAGCAGGGCTATCCGCTGCGGCTGTTTCTGCCGGGCTTCGAAGGCAATATGAGCGTGAAATGGCTGCGGCGGCTGCACGTCGCGGCAGAGCCCGCTTACTCGCGCGAGGAGACCTCCAAATATACCGACCTGTTGCCGGACGGCACGGCGCGCGAATTTTCCTTCTATATGGAAGCGAAGTCGATCATCACACGTCCTTCGGGCGGTCAACGCCTGAGCGCGCCGGGCTTCCACGAGATCACCGGCATTGCCTGGAGCGGGCATGGCAAGATCGCTCGTGTCGAGGTGTCCGTCGATGACGGCAAGAGCTGGCAGGAGGCGCGACTGCAAGAGCCCGTGCTGACACGCGCTTTGACGCGCTTCCGTTTGCCATGGCGATGGGATGGCAAGCCCGCGGTGATCCAGAGCCGCGCGATTGACGAGACCGGCTATTTTCAGCCAACGCTCGCCGAGCTGCTCGCGGTGCGCGGCGAGAATTATTTCTACCACAACAACGCGATCTGGCCCTGGCGTGTCGCGGCCGACGGCGAGGTGACCAATGCGCTTGCGTGAAATCTGCGGCACTGCCTTCGCGATCCTGCTGTGCGCTTGGGTCAGCGATGCGCGGGCCCAAAGTCCCTATGGCATCGGACGGCCGGCGACGGCTGCCGAGATCGCGGGCTGGAATATCGATGTCGGTCGCGATGGCAGCAATCTGCCGGAGGGGCGCGGTTCGGTCAGCCAGGGACGCGACGTGTTCGCTCAGCAATGCGCTTCTTGCCATGGCGAGAAGGGCGAGGGCGGCCTCGGTGATCGTCTCGTCGGCGGGCAGGGAACGCTTGGTACGCCCAAGCCGATCCGGACTGTCGGCAGCTACTGGCCCTATGCGACGACGCTGTTCGACTACATCCGCCGCGCCATGCCGCAGAACGCGCCGCAGTCACTCAGCAATGACGACGTGTACGCGGTGTCGGCCTACATCCTGAACTTGAATGGGTTGGTCGCAGCCGATGCGACGCTCGACGCAAAATCACTCGCTGCCATCAAAATGCCGAACCGGGACAAATTCGTCGGCGATGCACGCCCCGATGTGAAGCATTGAGTCCGTGCCTAATGAGTTCCGGCGCATTGGCTCGGAACTTGCTTACATCGAGGCGGAACTCGTCGGGGCGCAATTGAGTTAACCCGCGAGAGGAAAAGTATGGATTCTTTGATGGCAACAGATCGTTTCGCGAGCTCCATCTCCATAGCGCTTCGCCATCCCGGCGTGATCGCGCTGATCGTGGCCGGCGTGACGATTGCTGCGATGCTGATCGTCGACCACGGACCGTGGAGCCGGGCCAAGACGCAGCCGGCTCATGTTGCGATGTACGCGACGACTGGCGAGGCCGCGCGCGCCGCTGGCGCGAAGGTGCTTCCGACCGAACCGAAATCGCCGGTTGAACCGGAACGGCCGGGGCCCAAAACATCCCCGACCGTCAATCCCGTGACGCCGTAGTCCTGCTCAGCTCTTGCGGCCGTAGTTGAGGAGCCCGCCGGTCGTCTTCGGCGGATGAGCGCGAAGAGAGTCTTCGTTCGGCTCGGTGCCCCAGCCGGGTCGGTCAGGAATGACCAGGTGGCCGTGTTGGATCTCAGGCTCGTGCGTGAACAGCTCGCGGTCCCACGCGAGGCGATCGATGTCGATCTCCATGATGCGCAGGTTCGGCACCGCGGCGCAGAAATGCGCGTTCATCATCGAGCAAAGGTGGCCGTAGAAATTATGCGGCGCGACGTTGACCTCGAAGGCTTCGGCAGCTGCCGCGATCTTCATCGACTGCCACACGCCATTCCACGGCGTGTCGATGATCGCGACGTCCATCGCCTGCTCGCGGAAATAGGGCAGGAATTCGCGCAGGCCCAATAACGTCTCGCAGGACGAGATCGGATGCGGGCTCTGCCTTCGGATATAGCCGAGCGCGTCCGGATTGAAGCTGTCGATCTCGATCCAGAACATGTCGAGGTCGGCGATGGTGCGCAGGATCTTCAGGTAGCCTTCAGTCTTGGCGTTGAAATTGCAGTCGAGCAGGATGTCGACGTCAGGACCTGCACCGTCGCGGATCGCTTCCAGATGCATGCGCAAGTCATGCAGGATCTTGCGGTCGACGTTGATCTCGGGCGCAAAGGGCGAGCCGAAGCCGGGTCGCCAGCCGGTCGGCTTGCCGTCGTCATAGGAGAAGATATTGGTCTTGAGCGCGGTGAACTTCTTCTCGCGCGCCTCGCGTCCCATCGCCCTGACGCCGTCGAGGCTCTCGATCGGCGGCTTGTACCAGGATGGATGATTGATCCGCCAGGTGGCGCAGTGCGACCAATAGACCCGGACGCGGTCGCGGATCTTGCCGCCGAGCAGTTCATAGCAGGGCACGCCGAGGCACTTCGCCTTTGCGTCGAGCAATGCATTCTCGATTGCGCCGAGTGCCTGCGCCACTACTCCGCCGGCGGCAGGACGCGTGGCCGCGAACAGCTCGGCAAAAATGCGCTCGTGCTGGAAGACGTTCTGCCCGATCACGCGGGCAGAGAGGCGCTGGATCGCGGCGCCGACGCCGGGCGAGCCAAAGCCCTCATCGAATTCGCTCCAGCCGACGATGCCGTCTTCGGTTGTCACCTTGACGAAATGGTAGTTTCTCCAGCCGGCGTCGCAGGCGAGGATTTCGAGACTTGTTGCTTTTGATGATTTTGTCATGTCGCTCCCTGTCGCCCGGCCGGGCGTTGTTGCTTTTGTGGCCCGGTCGCAAGCCCGGCCCCAGCCACAATTGTTAGGCTAACGACGGATCGGCGTGAAGCCCACAGAGTGGCCGGCCGGGCATGCATTCCGGCCGCTTTTTGTCGCTGGGGATGGCCATGATTTCGATTCTGGCGTTACTCACGATGAGCGGGGCCGCCATTTCCGATCAGTTTCTGACGGCCGATCAGCACGTCGCGCAAGGGATGAAGTAGGCGCGGCGGGCGAGGGCGCTTTGTCTTTGGGGCGGGGACGACAGCGATACTTTCGGTAGATCAGTTCTTGCGATTCATCAGCGTGCCGGCCGTGTTTGCGGCCTTCATCATTGCCTCGCAGATCTCGGCGGCACTGTCGCCGGTCTAGCGGCGTCGCCTCAGCGAACCACGAACGAGCCGAGCAGGGCGAGGACGGCGAGCGCCATCAGCGCGGTGCCGAGCCAGCCCAGCGCGATGAGCCATGACCGGGCCTTGAACGGGCCCATGATCGCTTCGCTCGAGACGATCAACATCATCATCGCCATGATCGGGACGGCGACGATGCCGTTGAGCACGGCGCTCCACACCAGCATGTGGATCGCGCTGATGCTGGTGAAGCCGAGGCCGAAGCCGATGATGGTTGCGGCGGCGATGATGGTGTAGAAGCCGACCGCCTTCTCGGGTCTTGCCTCCAGCGTGGCGCGCCAGCCGAAGACCTCGGCGACGCCGTAAGCCGCCGAGCCCGCCAGCACCGGGATCGCCAAAAGTCCCGTGCCGATGATGCCGAGCGCGAACAGCGCGAAAGTGAAATCGCCGGCAAGTGGCCGCAGCGCCTCGGCGGCCTCCGTCGCCGAATTGATGTTGGTGACGCCGTTGGCGTTCAGCACCGAGGCCGTGGTCAGGATGATGAAGAAGGCGATGCCGTTCGACAGCAGCATGCCGAGCGTGGTGTCGGCCTTGATGCGCGCGAGCTCGGGATCGCCGCCGCGCAGCGTCTCTTCGCGCAGCGGCCGGTTGCGCTTGCCCTGGTTCATCTCCTCGACCTCCTGCGAGGCCTGCCAGAAGAACAGGTAAGGGCTGATGGTGGTGCCGAGGACTGCGACCACCATCAGGAAATAATCGGCGTTGACGGTCGCTTTCGGCCACACCGCGGCGAGCAGCGCCGTGCTCCACGGAATCTTCACGGTGAAGGCGGTCGCGACATAGGCGAACAGCGTCAGCGTCAGGAATTTCAGCACCGGCGCGTAACGGCGATAGGGCAGGAACACCTGAAGGATGGTCGAGCCGGCCGCGAAGATCAGCGCATGCTCGTGGTTGAGCCCGCCGATGACGAGCGAGAGCGATTCCGCCATCGCTGCGATGTCGGCGGCGATGTTGAAGGTGTTCGCGGCGACCAGAAGCGCGACCAGCCCCAGCACCACCCAGCGCGGCGCGAGCACCATGACGTTGGCGGCGAGCCCCTTGCCGGTGACCCGGCCGATCTGCGCGCTCACCAATTGAATGGCGATCATGAACGGCGTCGTGAGGAAGACCGTCCAGAGCAGCCCGTAGCCGAATTGCGCACCGGCTTGCGAATAGGTGGCGATGCCCGACGGATCGTCGTCGGCAGCACCCGTGACAAGGCCGGGGCCCAGCCGTTGCAGCAGCGTCGGCGCCGACTTGGTCGGTGCGAAGGCGCCGCCGGTCTTCACGCCGTTCTTGCCGCCTTTGCGGGAGGGCCGGCGTTTCGATCGGTTGGACAGGGTTTTCTCTCCGGAATTTTCGAAGTCGGGGATCAAGTCCGATCATAGCCGGGAAGTTCCAGCGCCGGCCAGCGCCGCGACGCGAGCCTTGCGAGGTCAAGCACTGGACCCAGGCGCTCGGCGTGTCGCGGGAGCAGCTGCAAAAGTCCGTCGACAAGGTCGGCAATTCGGCGGCCGTCGTCCGCAAGGAGCTGGCGACGTAGCAGCGTTCCACGGAAGGGTTCGGGGTGCCGCCGACAGCGTCATCCGCGGACGGTACGTGCAGAACGAGACTTAACCGATCGCGCGCCGCTGAAACGCCGCGTGTTACTTGATGCTGACGAACATGCCCCAGGCGGCGGCCAGTGCCGCGCCGGTGAAGACGACCACCGGATTGTCGCAGAACGTGCTGCCATAGCTACACACGTTCGCGCCGAACTGGCCGAGCTCGTGATGGCTGGCGGAGTAGAACAGTCCCGACAGCACCAGCAATGCGGCGGCGACGTAATACATGGTCCGTCTCTCCTCGGCTGCCTCTGGTATCCTGGCCTCGCCCACCATCGCCATTCCGGCGGTTGATGGCTCAGCTTGGCGCAGAGAGATTTCATTCCGCCAAATCCGATTCGCTGAATTTTAGATAAAGTTTGATGTGTCGGGGCAAAGCACCGGCAACATGGCACCGTCGGGCTGTGCCGGTGCGATGCCGGATGCGCCTCTCAGGTTGAATTTGGCGTTCGTGCAAATCTGAAGTCGCTTGCGAGCGGCATGGCAAGGCGTAGGATTCGGGTGATTTGCAAAAAGGGAGGTACAGCATGCTGGCCGTCCTCATTTTCAAAGTGACCATTGTTGGATTGGGCGTCTTTTCGACAGTCCTCGCCTACAGGCTGATGAGCGCATGAAGCAAGAGACCGCTCGCTAGCGGCCTCTTTCACGTTTCACGTCCACGCAAGCCAAGCCGATGTCACGGGCTCGCTTCCGCGCGCCCGCATTGAAGCGGGTCAGCAGGGGTGTCCCTCATCTGCTTCGGCGCGTGTCAGGAATTGAAAGGGGCCGCCTCGCGGCGGCCCCTTGCCGGTTAAAATCGTTCTACGGGATGGAAATATCAGCCCCGGCAGGATCAGCTTAGGCCCTCCCGCCGTCCCCGGGAATACTCGGAAAACTACCGTATGGAGGGCTGACCTGGTTCTGGCCGTGGGCTCCGTCGCAACTTCAAGTTCAGGCATCAGCTGCCCGGCGGAGTATAGGACGTGCGCAGCTTGGCCGCGTTCTGCCGCACCTGCTTGATCTCGTCCTGCGTGAAGAGCCGCGTCAATTTCACGTTCTGAAGCGTGCCCGCCGTGACGGTCAAGCCGGAGATGGCCGGGGCCGCAGCCGGATCGGGCACGTCGAAAATCACCAGAACGCCGGGGCCATCGGCCGCGACGCTGTACATCGAGATCAGCCTTCCGCCGGCCGCCTCGATGAGTTTTCTCGCCGCTTCCTCGCGGTTGATCGTTGGCTTTTCAAGTATGGCGTTGAGAGCGCGTGGTGTGTATTGCCCGGTGAGACAAAAATGCATGGCGGTCCTCCTTCTGAGGTTCATTCACGTTCGCGCCGTTCCGAGTTGCTCGTCACGACGGCCGTATCTGAAAGATGGAGTACAATGCCCGCCGTGGGCACAAACGCCGCCACTGACTGACGAGACTTCGGCACACCTCGTTGGCGGCTCGGCCGGCACGATACATCAGACGGCGCGCGCGCAAAAGACGATTCCGGATTACGATGATCGACGCGATGGCAGCGAAGTACCGCCATGGAGCGATCGGCGGCGAGATTCTCCCGGTTGCGACAACGTCGTCGCCTTTCGACGCGGCGGACCACGCGAGGGTCAAAGCGCCGGGCCGAACAGGGCCACGCCGCCGGCATGGCGCGCAGAGATTTCATCTCGGCGAATCCGCTGCGTTGCATTTTGGATAGAGTTTGACCCGTCGGGCAAAACACCGGCACAATGGCATCATCGCGCATGTGTTGGTTCGGGCAGGCGGGGCGATGCTGGTTTGTCGTTCGATGTCGGCTGTTGCCCGTTAGCACGTATGAGCCGACTGTCGAGAGATGTCGGCTTTTGGACCCGAAGCAGACCTTTAGGCGATCCAGCCCATTGACCGAGAATGACTGGCTATGGTCAGACGAACCAACTGAGCAAGATAGCTAACTATGCCTCCGGCCTAAAGGCGCCACTTGTTTGGTATCGGTGCTGAGGCCGACCTCCCGCTTCGAAAGCACGAACGTCCGCTTGTAAGCTCGGCTCCGGAATTAACCACTAACTCCGATCCAATTTTAATAAGACAACAACACTGCTTGTTAGCGGAGGCCGCGCAAATCAACGTGCAGGTATTGCCGTTTTCCGAACGTCGGCGGGACCGGGAAACTGACTTCGTAACGTGCGATCGCAATCGCTGCGATCGTTCGATTGGAAGTTAAATTCTTATTCGGAGCATCTCGCCATGATCGAACGTCGTGCAATAAAGCGCATACCGATCAACCGGGCGGCGCAGCTGTCATTTAGCGAAATTAGTGGGCCTCATCCGTGCATGGTGCGCGATATCAGTGCCCTGGGGGCCTGCATCTCCGCGCCGTACTACATATTTGCCAGCGAATTTGTGCTGTCGTTCGACGGCCATTCCGGAATCTTCATCTGCCGCGTCGCGTGGAGGAAGGAGACGCTTTGCGGCGTATGCTTCCTCCTGCATCGCCGCTCGCCGAAATTGGCGAACGATTCGAGCAACCACACAAATGTGGTGCGACTTGATCACCAGATCGTGTGCTGCCGACGGCGTCCCTAGCTTAGAAGCGCCAGCATAACTGCTGGCGTGCGCTGACAAGGCGACCGAATTGGCCCGGCCACTTCTCGGGTATTGGCCCTGAGCCGCCACGACCCCACTGTCGGCAGACGTTGCCTTTGACCCAAGGCGCGGACCTTCGCAACAAATCCTGCTCGTCCGCCTCTAGGCTGTTTTCGGAAGCAATGGCCGGAAAAACGAGCGTTCATAGCGGACGAAGCAGCGCGTCTCCTTTGCGAAGGCTATTGCCTTCTGGACGTCTGGATCGGCGGCGGAGTCCTTGCGGTACTGTTCATAGGCCGCGAGGCTGGGGAAGCTGAACATCGCCAGGGCGACGTCGCTCGCGCCCTCCGACGGCAAGAAGTAGCCGTGATGGATGCCGCCGAACCGTGGCATGAGATCCAGCCACATTGCACCGTAAGCTTCGAACTCGGCGAGCTTGTCCGGACGGACCTCGTAACGCAGGTAACAGGTAATCATCCGGTGGTGCTCCGGTTAAAGTTGAACGGCGGCAGGGCCGGCGTCATCATAGCCACGAAACACGTTTGAAACAGTCCTGAAACCCGATTGTCCTGAACGCCGTCGCCGCTGGCTCCGACCAACGGAGCGAAAAGGAGACGGCCATGATCCAGGTCGGTTCGAAGGAAGAAATCGCGTTGCTGCTGGCGTTGTTCGGCACCCACACCCAGCCCGTCAAGGCCCCCAAGCCGAGATCGTCGCGCGGGTAGAGCATGCGCGGATTGTTCGCATGAACCCTGCTCTTGATCTCGGCTACCGCATTGTTGCGATCGCGGTGAGTGTCTATTGCGCCCGCCAGGTGTGGTATGGCCTCGTCGAGAGAAAAATCAGATTCGTCAATGATGATTGGCTGGACTGGTCGCGGTGGTCGAACCAGATATTTTACCGAGACACCATGCCGATCCGCTACTGGATGCAAATGGGCGGTTCGGCCTTCGGCGCGGTTCTATGCCTCGTGGGTGCGATCATCGGGTGGCAGCCGAACAGCTGAGCGCCCGCTGTGGAGGTATGGACTAGCGCGGACGTCTTGGTCGCTTGAGTTCGGCGACTTGAAACTTGTTGCCGGCGGACAGGCTGCTGCAAATCCAGTAGGCTCTATTTCGGTAGTCGCCCAGGAACACCTTGGTCTCGACGCAATCCACGTAGGATTTGTAGGTGAGGCTGTCTCTGCACGTTGGCGAGAAAGGTGCATTCGTTTGTCCGCCCCCCGACTCGCTACATCCAACCCACGGATCCTTGCCGTGTGGGAAGCTTGATTCACAGCCACCGTTGCAATTGCTGGCGACTTTCTCCAGCTTGGCAATCCTTCCCAATACTGAATCTGGCGCCGCCGATGGCGTGTGACCAGTTGGCGATGTCCGGCGCGATGCCCCCGTGTTTGCCACCTGCTTCGGCCGCTCCGGCCTTGCCACCTGCTTCGGCGCTTCGACCGTGACGGCGGGAAGCGGGGCGGCAGAACCTGTCGCGGTTTGCGACGCGGCCGGGCCGCACAGCAGAACAGTTGACAAGACAGCGACGGCTGAAGGCGCGACAACGCTTGACGACAATCTCATGACCATGTCCTCTCGGGGACGGGCGAGCCGTCCCAATGCGTAGACGTGACCGGCCATTATCAACTAGCTGAAATTTCCGGACTTGGCCACTGAGGGTTGAAAAGATTTCCGCCGACGACCGGCAGACCATCGCCCTGTGCGCCATTGCCGACTTGTCCCGCTTTCCATTTGCGCGACGTCTTGGCCGCACCTATGATCGCGGAGTCGCGCGACCCGGCGCGTGGAAAGGCTAGAGATCGCGGCCCCAACGCAAATGCAGACGAGGTCGCTCTGATCATCTTTCCGTTCGGCTTCTACATTCTGGACGGCAAGATGCCGGTCCATGTCGGCAACGATCTGGAGGCGCAGAACGCGGTGTGCGCCTGGGCGAAAGCCAACCCCGAACAGGTTCGGCTCGGCTTCGATGAGGTCGGAGCCATGAAGGTTTTGACTGTATTCCTGGGCTGGGATCGCAGCAGCTCCCCCAGCCGCATGGATCAGGCGCCGCTCTTGTTCGAGACGACGATCACAGGCCACCGCGAGGAGCTCCAGTTGCGCCGCCGCTACAGCGACTACGACGCCGCGCTCGCGGGTCACGCCGAGCTCGTTGCTCTCTCGAGACGCGGCCTGCGATGACCGAACCCGTTCGGACAAGCCGGGACTGCCAATCGCGCGTATCGTTGTCGGGTCCCGCTTGTTGCGGAGGTGGCTTTGGAAGATTTCGCGAACCGCATTGTCGGCCATTACGAGCGCCACGCGGTGTCATGGGATGCCGACCGCCGGGCCGCCGCCTGGACAGACAAACCGTTTATCGATCGCTTCCTCGGTTGTCTTCCACTGGGCGCAACGGTTCTCGATCTTGGCTGCGGGGGTGGCTCACCGGTTGCGCTGAACATGGTCGCCCGCGGTTTTCACGTCACCGGCGTGGACAGCTCGCCGACCCTCATTTCGCTTTGCCAAACCAGAATGCCGGATCAGGAATGGATCATCGGCGATATGCGATTGCTCGCCCTTGGCCGGCGGTTTCAAGGATTATTGGCCTGGGACAGCTTCTTCCATCTCCGGCACCAGGACCAGCGAACGATGTTCGACGTATTTGCCTTGCACGCGGCGCCGGCCGCAGCGCTGATGTTCAATGCCGGCCCTGGTCGTGGTGAGGCCGTCGGCTGTTATCGCGGCGATCCGCTGTACCATGCAAGCCTCGATGCCGCCGAATACGCGGCATTGTTGGCAAACTCGGGTTTCGATCTGATCGAGCATGCGATCAACGATCCCGCGCAGGGTGGCCGGATTTTCTGGTTGGCACGTAGGCGATGACTTCACTTTTGGCGGAGCGGACCGCGACGGCAGGCCTGGCCGACTTCAATTTCTGATGCTCGACCGACATCCGACTTGACACAAGGACAGCCCTCGATGTTGCCTCTTGCCGAGGGGAGGGGCTTTCAACACAAATGGATTGAGGATCGCAATGGCGGCTTACGTGATTTTTGACGTCGATATTCGTGACCCGAAACAGTACCAGGAATTCATGTCGGGCGTGAAGCCTGCCCTGGAAATGGCCGGAGCAAAATATCTGGCGCGGGGCGGAGCTCACAAGGTTCACGAAGGAGATTGGGAACCTCGAAGGATTGTCTTACTGGAATTCCCGTCAGTTGCGGCCTGGGAGTCGTTTTACAACGGCGCAACGTACCAGGGACTGAAAAGCATAAGAGACGCTTGCAGCTCCGCACGTTTGGTCAGTGTGGAGGGCCTCGGCTGACCGGCTCTTGAGAGCCGCACGTTTTGAAGTCTAGTCGTAAGGTCCGAAACGTTCATTGACCCGTCGGGCAAAACACGGGCATGATGGCATCATCGACAGAAGTTCGTAACACCCGCGCGGGATGCAATCGGCTGCGGGTTTTTTCGTCTCGATGTCCGGAATCGGACGGCGGTCGCGCATCCACCCTAGCTGTGCTGCGCATCGCCAAGGATCAGCAGTGCCAAAGGCGCGAGCGGGCCGATCGCTGTGGCGGCCCCAAAGCCACGTCTTCGATGACCTGTTGCGCTCGCGCGCCATGGCGCCCGCGAGCGGTATCGATCCAATCGAAACGATGACGAAAAGCCATTACGCCATTGGCTGTTATCTCCGCCGCCGTGGCAGATCGGAGCACGAGTGCGGCTCATGGTGCCGCCTCCGCAAAATGCGAAGCGTCTTGATTGGATGAGTATCTGGAAGCTGCGCCGGTCAGCGCACGCATGCGCGGCCTGCGCGTGCTCCAGCAGGACGCGTGGGACCTGCATGGTGCCGCGGTCGGTGTGCAACGCTTGTTCGCGGAAACGGTGGACGCTTATATCGAGCGGAAGCTGGCGGAGGAGCGAGCTGGTTCAGGCTCTGCTGCGATTGGCTCCCTGCGGAAAATGCGTTGACGATGTTCTCGTTATGTTCTATGTAGTGAATGCTCAACCTGTGAGCGAGCCGTGATGGGCGTCATTCAGGTCTCGAAACTTCCGAGGTGGCGATGAGTAGATCGTTTCTTGCTTTTGTCTTGCTGGAAACCCCCGCAACTCCTGACATGGTCGCGGTTGCTGCGGCGCTTCGCAGCCGGCACCCGCAGCTGGCGACGGAGATGGGAAACGGCGACGCGCCGGGTGTTCGCCAGAGCTCAAGTGCGTCGGTCATCCGCTGTGGCAACCAACTCATTGCGGTGATGTCGATGCCGACTCCCATTCCGCAGGACTCCGGCCTTTGGTCGCGCGCCGCTACCGCTTGGCCGGAAGCGAAGGCGGTCGCTGCGCGGCACCGAGGTCATTTGATGATCTCGGTACTTGGCCAAAACCAGCAATTGTTACCCACTGCTCGTCCAATGACTGCCGTTATCGGCGCGTTGATTGCAACCATGCCGCAATGCTGTGCCGTGGTCTGGGATGGCAAGGTCGCGCGATCTGCCGATCTCTGGATGCATCTGTCTACGCAATCCTATGCGCCGTTCCCTGAATATCCTTTCACGCTCTGGGTCGACATCCTGCCGTTCCGCATAGAGTCGGGCATCGGCGCCGTGACGATGGGACTGTCCGCTTTTGTCGGGCGTGAGATTGAGTTCGAGACCTCCAGGCGGACGCTTGCAACGCTGATCGAAAAGGTGGCCAGCCTTGCTGTCTATCTAATTGAGCACGGACGAGTGCTCAGAGACGGCGACACGTTTGGAGGTGATGTGCATGAGCGCATCGCTGTTCGTTACAAGAGCTCTGATCAGTTTAATGGTATGCCTGTGTTTCTCTGTACTGACAGCCCCGTCGTAATGGAGCACAGCTGACTGGCATTGCTCAGCGCGATAGCGCTCGAGGAAGATGAGTTGCTGGACACGCCAAGAGAGCGACAATTCATGGCTGCACCCTCTGTTGAGAAGCGCTTGCGGAAGCCAAAGGCAACAAAATTCTACCGCGTAGGGTTTGATTTCAGAATTCACACGGCGCCAGGGCTGCGGATGGAAAATATCGGAGACCGTACTCTGATGTCCCCGCCGGGCGGGCGAAGTTTTCCGCCGCTTTCCGAGCCGCCACGACTGGTGCTCGACCGGTCTCTCGGCCGGGCACCCGCCGATTGGGAGCTTTTTCACGACTTCTGGCTCGTATCCGATCGGATGAAAGGCGTTCTCGAAGCCGTAGATCGAGAGGGCGTGGCGTTCCTGAAGTGTGAATCCCGGTCTCTGGGTCGGAATGCCGCCCCGGATTACTGGCTTTGCGATGTCATTCGCGTCCTCGATGCCATCGACGAAGAAAAGTCGCTAGGCGAAATCTTGGACGATGGAACCGAAAACAGGCACTATAACGGTATGGGAAGGCTCAGCCTTGTCTTCAAAGAAGGGGTTGTTGGTTCGGCCCATATCTTCAGGCCGCGATTCTGGGGAAACATCATCTGCGATCAAACCGTGAAGGACGCCTGTCGGGCCGCCGGCATGAGGGGAATAGGCTTTCGAGATACCTCCAATTAGTGGTCGCACGTTGGTGCGGAAACTCACCACGTTGAGAGACGCAAAGCCTGCCTCGGTCGTTTTTCAATCCGAACACAAATAGTTCGCTATCGAAACCCTTTCCAAGAAGTCTGTACGAGAAGGCGCGCGCCGCAATCTCAGTTTGCGGCAGTGTAAAGTGTTGCCGTCATGACGTTGGCTTAAGACGCCGACGATGAAAACACTTGCTTGCCGAGCGGCGATGCCGGCTGACGCGGCTTCATGCCGCGCGCAAATCTAGAAGCCAGCTCCCATCGCTGGCCGTGCCACCAAACATCTCCAATAAAAAATCGCCGGCTGAGCTCACGATCAGCTCGGATGCCGGCGTGCGCCAGAAAGTAACGATCGCATGTTTCCGATTCATCATGTCTTGCCTCAAGTTCTTGCAAGTCACCCGGTTATTTATTTTCTAGCCAATCGGTTCAACATTGACGGGATTAGAAATCGTATGGCGCTGCCTGCTACGCAGGGGCTTGCCGACGATCTCAAGTCGAGCCCGCACACGGGAGGACATCTTGGATCGTACTTCGATGGGTTCTCCGGATATCTTGACGAGGTCAATCTCTCTGACGGATTCAGGGCAGGTTTGGCCGGCCGTCAATGGCAACTCGACGAGGTTGTTTCCGATCTGAACAAGCTTCTGGCCGCTGCCAAATACGCACAGGCGAATGGCCACCTGTTTCCCAACACGCCGACGGGAATGACACGTGAGCAGGCAAACGAGACGAACGAGAATTGGTTTAAGAATTGGAGAAAGTATGCGGAAGATAATGAAGATCAGATCCAGGAGATGCAGAACACGGTCGACCAGCTGAGCGCTTCTGGCCAATGGAACGGCGCTCTCCATTGGCCCATTCTTTCTCCGACCAGCGGGCTCAGCCTTGCTGACCGGATCGAAATCAGGAAGCGATATCTCGCAGGCTCTCCGATCTCCCTACAATTTACTGCTGTTGGACCGGTTCCCGCGCTTCCAGGTCTGGTACCATCCTTCGTCAACACGCAGCTGCCCGGCTTCACTCCCGTGTCGCCCGGCGATGTGAAACAGCCGGAAGGATTTACACCGAGCAATCCCTCTCTGACTTATGGACTGCGCGGATTTCCGGCGCTGGATCCGTATTGGCAACGGATCGGACAGCCACCTCCCAGTACTGCCGCTCCATCTCTGCCGCAGATTCCTCAGTTCCATTCGGAAACTAGCCACCAGATGTTTTTTTCCGACGGATCACCCATGATGGGACCGAACTCGTACGACATGCCTCGTGATCCGGCCGATCCGTCCCCTCTCTATGGAATGGTAACATTCGCAGCGGCGATGGCCGCGCCCGAGCTATTGGCGCTACCGCCCGCTTGGGCAGGGCTGTTGGGTGCTTTAGGCGTAGCAGGCACCACCGCAAGCTCAGCTGCTCATGCGGGATCAACGAAGAATTCTGGCAAGGGGGTTTTTGCCACAGGCGCCCCTCCCTACGATCCGTTCAACCCGGACGATACATCGGGCGCCAATAACGATGGCCAGCAGCTCGGGCGTCAGTCCGCCGCGCCTCAGGTCGCGAACAACCTGCGCGATCAAGAATCGACGCGCTCCGCCACTTTTGTCGATCGTTTTGGCGACTGGCCTGTCGCTTCGGCTGCCGCCACGCCTGCACAGCCATCGAATGCGTATGGAGCGCCGGTTGCTTCTGCTGCGGGAGTCGCTGCGCCGGAAGAGGTTCGGCGTCTCACTCGCGTGAACGCCTCGAACGCGGGCAGCGTGTTCGAATCGGGGAGTGCGCCGGTTCCGCATCTGCCTTCTCCCGAATTCAACGACCGATTTGGCAATTGGAGTATGCCGACCGGCGAAGAGCGGTCACCGCAGACGAGCAGGCCGATCGGCGCATTTGCTGATGATCCGGGTTACGTCGTCCCGCCGCCGATTTGGGGATTGGAGAATTCCGGCAATGCACGAAACGATGCCGAAGAATGGTTCTCGCGCTGGATCCGGCCGCTGCTTCGGCAAGATTGAAGGCGGGCCGCCGACTTCTGCGAACTCGGCTCGAGGCAGTTTGACACGTCGGGCAAAACACTGGCAGAATGGCATCATCAGAATTTGGATCAAGCCCGCGGTGATGCCGCGGGCTTTGTTCGTTTCGCTGGCTAAGATTGGCTTGCTATGCAATCGCAGGCGGCCCAAACCAAGTCACCAGCGTATCCGCCAATCCGTGCTGGCTGCCGTCGCCTACCCAGGCGACATACCCGTCGGGCCGCACTAGCACGGCTCCTGGTGCCATCACCGGTCCGGTCGCCGGAAGCTCCCACGGGCAGTCGTAGTGTGCGTCAACGCATGTGACCTGATCCGTCCAGGGCGCGATGTCGAAACGGCACGCCTCACCAAAGTTAAGCAGCACGGGTCGGGCGCGACGCAGCAACGTAAACAGTTTCCTGGGACGACCTTCGACCATCAAGTCGAGATCGGGCATGCGGCGCCCGAGCAGCGGATGCCCTTCGCCGAGATCGTAGTGAATGTCGAGCCCGCTCATCATCGCGCCAAAGCATTTGCGCGGCGCGTCCATGGCGAGCAGTTCGGATATGACGTCGCGCGCGGCTTTGAGGCCGTCGCTGGCGCGGCGGAGCAGGGCGATCTGCGCCATGGTGTTGCGTATGACGCGCGCTGCGACGGGATGCCGCTCGGCATGGTAGGTGTCGAGCAGGCTGTCCGGTGAAATGTTATTGACGACTTGCGCCAGCTTCCAGCCGAGATTGACGGCATCCTGCATGCCGGTGTTGAGGATTTGTCCGCCCGCGGAGTGATGGACGTGCGCGGCGTCGCCGGCGAGCAACACGCGCCCGCTCCGATAGGACGCGGCCTGACGGCTCACGTCGGTGAAACCTGAGATCCAGGTCGGGCTGTGGAGTCCATAATCGGTGCCGTACACGGCGATGAGCGCTTCGCTGAGATCGCGCAGCGTGGGTTCGCCGCCGCGGTCGAGAGTCCGTTCTGTCACGAGGACACGCACGCGACCATTTTTCGATTTGCTGAGGCCATGAAAGCCGAGCGCGTCGTGACGCAGGCCCCATGCGGGCTCCTCCGTCATCTCGACTTCGGCCATGAGATTGCTGAGCGTCGGATCGAAGCCGACGAAGTCGATGCTGGCCGCCTTGCGTACCAGGCTGCGGCCGCCGTCACAGCCGACGAGATATTTTGCCCGCAGCGTCCCGCCACCGGACAGTGCGACCTCAATGCCGATCTCATCCTGCGCGAAACCTGCGACCTCGCAGCCGCGATGGATCGGCACATTCAGCTCCTCGACCCAGCCGGCCAGGATGCGTTCGATGTGGTTCTGCCATAGCGCGAGCCCGTAATTGTGCCGGGTCGGGCAATCGCTGATGTCCAGCCTGGTCCAGGCGAAGCCTGCGAGCTGGGTGCCGGGTCGGGCAATCGCTGATGTCCAGCCTGGTCCAGGCGAAGCCTGCGAGCTGGGTGATTTGTCCTTTGGCGAGAAAGCGGTCCACGACGCCGCGCTGATCGAGGATCTCGAGGGTGCGCGCGTGCAACCCGCCGGCGCGCGCACCGACGATGTCCTGGCTCGCGCGCCGCTCGATGATCGCAACGTCGACATCGGCCAGCGCGAGCTCGGCCGCCAGCATCAGCCCGGTCGGACCGCCGCCGGCGATGATGACTGCATGGTCGGTGGCTGCCGCGCGTTTCGCGCTTGCTCGGCCGTGCGACCGCGACCTCGGAAGCAGTACAGGCATGTCGTGACCCCTCGACTTGTTGGTTGGGCCGGGGGTTCTACGCGATGGTCGGGGACTTGAAGCAAGCCCCTTGCGCACCACATATTGAGTTGGGAGGAAGGGTCTCCTCTCGCGCGTTCGCTGACGTTTGACTCGTCGGGCAAAACACCGGCAGAGTGACATCATCGAGACGAGTTTGGTTCAACCCGCACGGAGCAATCCGGAGCGGGTTTTTCGTTTCGATGCCGGATCGGACGGGGCCTGGCTGGAACCCGCGGCTGGTTACGCAGTTTCCTCAGCTGGAGGAACCATGATGAAAACAGCAACTGTTACTTTAGCGATCTTGTTGGCCTGCTCGACCGGCGACGCCTCGGCCCACAGCGCCAAGCGTCATCACCATGGCTGGTTCAATTCGATGAACATGATGCACGGCCCGGGACGGACCGCAGCGCGAACCGACCCGAACGGGACGGCAAGCGGTCCGACCAGCGTCAGCGGCACCGGCTCATCGAAGTTCGGCGGACAGATCCCGGGATCAAGCGGAGCGACGCGGCAGTAGCGTCCGCAAGAGCGCGCGGATCAAAACTGAAAGGGCGTGACCGATACCGAGAGTTTGCCATCCGCGGATTTCTGCACGGCAAACTCGATCTCTTTCGAAGCCTTCGTCTCACCCGAGGTCACCGAGGTCGCGCCGCTGCATTCAGGTTTGACACGTCGGGCAAAACACTGGCAGAGTGGCATCATCGAGACGAGTTTGGTTCAGCCCGCGCGGGACGCAGTCCGCGGCGGGCTTTTTTATTTGCAGCCCGCACACGCGAAGCGCGTTGGCGCCCCCTTTGCTGAACACAAGGTTTGACACGTCGGGCAAAACACTGGCAGAATGACATCATCGAGACGAGTTTGTCAGGCCCGCGCGAAGCAAATTCGCCGCGGGTTTTTTCGTCTCGATTTCAGAATCGGATGGCGGCCACGCATTGCGGCCACGCACTCGCAGATAGCCTTCATGGAGCGCCGAATGGCGCGCCGCCGTCCGAACTATTTTATTGGCCGAGCACGCGCGAACGTGCCGGCCCGCGGCGCGAGCCTTTCGCTTGCGCCGCCGCGGTCTCCGGACACACGGAGATAGGGTTCGCGCCCGAAACGATCGCGTCTCGTCTCGCGATCTGCCGCACTCTTGTTGTTATGGAGAAGCGATGACGGCGTATCTGATATCGCTCGCGACTGCGGGCCTGATCGCGATTGCCTTGTGGGAGATTTTCGCTTGAACGATGAACTCGAATGCGAGCCTGGCAACGCTCCGGTTCGCCTGCTTGCCGCCAGGAAGGCGTCGAAAGCGCGGACGCTCACCGAGATCCGATCGGTGGCGCGCAGCCATACCAGAACGGCGATCAACGTCCTCGTCGGCATCATGCGCAGCAATGATGCAACGCCGGCTGCCCGCGTCTCGGCCGCCAATGCCATCCTCGACCGCGGCTGGGGCAAGGCCGCGCAGCCGATCGAGAACGGCGAGGACGGCGCGCTGCAACTGATCCACCGGATCGAGCGCATCATCGTTCACCCGGAAAAGCTCGACAACCGGGATCCTGACGCGATCGCATGAGGAGGCGGATGCGATGTCCATCCTGAAAATTCCGACCGCCAAGATCTTCGAGCCGCTGCTGCAACCCGCCCGCTACAAGGGCGTTTTCGGCGGACGCGGCTCCGGAAAATCGCATTTCTTCGGCGAGCTCCTCGTCGAGACCTGCCAGGCCGAGCGCGGCACGCTTGCAGTCTGCATTCGCGAGGCGCAGCGGACGCTGGCGCAATCTTCCAAGCGGCTGATAGAGGGCAAGATCGCGAGCCTCGGTCTTGGCCACGGCTTCAAGCTCTTCAGCGATAAGATCGAGGCGCCCGGCGACGGATTGATCATCTTCCGCGGGCTTCAGGATCATACCGCCAACTCGATCAAGTCGCTGGAGGGGTTTCGCATCGCCTGGATCGACGAGGCGCAATCCTTGAGCGCGCGCAGCCTCGCGCTGCTGCGGCCGACGATCCGCGCCAAGGACTCCGAGCTGTGGGCGAGCTGGAATCCGCGCCGCAAGAGCGATGCGATTGACGATTTTCTGCGCGGGCGCAAGCCGGATGGCGCGGTCACCGTGAAGGCGAACTGGCGCGACAATCCCTGGTTTCCGGATGTGCTCGAGGAGGAGCGGCTGCTCGACCAAAAGCTCTATCCGGAGCGCTACGACCACATCTGGGAGGGCGAATATGCGCGCGCATTCGAAGGCGCCTATTTCGCCGCGCTGCTCTCGGAGGCGCGTGCGCAGGGACGGATCGGAAAAGTTGCCGCGGATCCGCTGCTGCCGCTGCGCGCGTTCATCGATATCGGCGGCGCGGGGGCCGCGGCGGATGCCTTCACGATCTGGATCGCCCAGTGGGTCGGAAGCGAAATTCGCGTTCTGGATTATTACGAGAGTGTCGGCCAGGTGCTGGCGTTTCACGTCAACTGGCTGCGCTCGCGCGGCTACGATAGCGCGATCCTGTACCTTCCGCATGACGGCATCGCTGCCAACAACATCACCGGCAAGCGCTATGAGGATCATTTGCGCGAGGCCGGTTTTACGGTCGAGCCTCCGGTGAAGAACCAGGGGCCGGGCGCGGCGATGATGCGGATCGAGGCGCTGCGGCGGCTTGGGCCGCAGCTCTGGTTCAACGAAGACGCGACCGAGCCCGGCCGCGAGGCGCTCGGCTTCTATCACGAGCGCAAGGACCAGACGCGCAACATCGGGTTCGGGCCCGAGCACGACTGGTCGAGCCACGCCGCCGACGCGCTGGGGCTGATGGCGATCTGCTACGAGCAGCCGGGCAGGACGGCCGCATTCAATCGGCCGATCCGGTATGCCGAGCAGGGCTGGGTATGAGCGAAGCAGGTTGCCGCGATGAAACTGGCACAGCATTGTTTCAGATACGACGGACAATCCGGTGTCGGCCAATAATTTCATTGCGGCCGGCTATCGGCTCTATGAACCCGATGTGCCCTGGGCCTGGTCGAATACGCTCTATTGGAGAAAGTGGCTCAAATAGGCGGGTTTCCCGCGACGCGGAACGTCACTTCCGCTGCGAATAATTTGCACGATCGAATAGGCCCGGCAGCTTGACGGCTGCCGGGCCCTTTTTGCGTTTTGAGAGAGAGTTGGATCGGGCACTTGCGCAACCGGCGCCGCCGGGCTTTAAATTTGATCTTGCAGGAAATTCGGCGACCACAAGCCGATGTAACGGAGCGCCAAAGATGTCCACCAAGCCTCAATTGCCGGAACGTCCGTCGCAGGCGATGGGAGGGCCGACCGCACTTGATGGTCTGCTGGTGGTCGATTTTACGCGGGTGGTGGCGGGTCCCGCCTGCACGCAGACGCTCGCCGATTTCGGTGCACGCGTCATCAAGATCGAAAATCCCGATGGTGGCGACGACACGCGCGCCTACGAGCATGCCGAGATCGGTGGTGAAAGCGCGGCCTATCTCAGCCTGAACCGCAACAAGCGCGGTATCGCGCTCGACCTTGCCGTGCCGGAGGCGCGCGGGATCGCGCTGGATCTGATCCGCAAAGCGGATGTGGTCGTCGAGAATTTTTCGAGCGGGGTCATGAAGAAGTTCGGCCTCGACTATGAGGCGGTCGCGCCGCTCAATCCGCGGCTGGTCTATTGCTCGATCTCGGCCTATGGACGTACCGGACCGTTTGCCTCGCGACCCGGTTTCGATCCCATCACGCAAGCGGAAAGCGGCTTCATGTCGCTCAACGGGTTTGCCGATGGGCCGGCGGTTCGTACCGGCCCGCCGATTGTCGACATGGCGACGGGGATGTCTGCCTGCAACGCCATCCTGCTGGCGCTATTGGCGCGGGATCGGCTCGGCCGCGGGCAGCATGTCGAGGTTGCCCTGTTCGACGTTGCCATGGGGATGACCGGCTTCTTCGGCATGGCCTATCTGATCAACGGCGAGAACCCTGGGCGGTTCGGCAATTCGCCGAGCGGGTCTCCCACCGTCGGTGTCTACGAGGCGTCCGATGGACCACTCTACATGGCCTGCGCCAACGACCGGCTCTATCGCCGGCTGGTGGTCGAGGTGTTGAACCGGCCCGATCTGATCACCGATCCGCAGTTCGCGTCGCGCAAAGCGCGCTCCGAGAACAAGGAACTCCTACGGGCAGCCATCGCGGAGGTCTTTGCAAGCGATACCCTCGAGAACTGGATGGCAAAGATGAAGCTGGCCAATATCCCGGTCGGTTATCTCCGCACCGTCGAAGAGGGGTTCAATGCGCCCGAAGCGCGCGAGCGCCATCGCTTGAGCCGGATCCCGCATCGAACGGCGGAATGGGTGCCAAATATCGAGACGCCGATCACCATGAGCTTGACCAGCGCAGTCGACCCTGTTGCCGCGCCGTTGTTGGGCGAGCACACCGAGGGTGTCATGCGTGAGACGCTTGGTTACGACGAGCGCCGGATTGCGTCGCTGGTCGAGAAAGGGGCGTTTGGGTTGCGAAAAACCACGGGGTTGGTCTGAGCAGAGCACACCGGGATGGCAGGCACGGTTTGCGTACCCCGTTGACGCTGCACCGGCTTGATTTGGCTAGGTTCCCGCCGCATAACTGTGTGAGAGCGAGGGACACGAATGGCGCCTGGTCAAGAGCCGAGCATGGGTCAGTCGGCAGGTACGAACTCCGGCGAACGTGCCTATGCGACGATGATTGCGAGGGCGCGGGCGCTCCTGCCGCAACTGCGGGAGCGGGCGGCTCGGACCGAAGAGTTGCGGCACCTGCCGTCGGAAACCGAGCGGGATCTGCACGACTCCGGCCTGTTCCGGATGCTTCAGCCAAAGCGCATCGGCGGCGCCGAGCTCGACTACGTCGCCCTGATCGATTGCGCCGACCTGCTCGGACAAGCGGACGCATCCGTGGCCTGGAATCTCGCCAATCTCGCAAGCCACCACTGGATGCTCGGGATGTTCGAGCAGAGAGCGCAGGATCTGGTCTGGGGCGGCGACCCGGACGTGCTGATCGCATCATCGTTCATCTTCCCTGCTGGCCGCGCCAGGAAGGTCGAGGGCGGATACCAGCTAAACGGAAGCTGGCCGTTCTCATCGGGCGTCGCCTCCTGCGAGTGGAACATGCTCGCAAGCGTCGTCTCTTCTGACGATGAGGCTGACGGCATCGAATACCGCATCTTTCTGTTGCCCAAGGCCGACTACAAGATTCTCGATACCTGGAATGTCACCGGACTGCGCGGCACCGGGTCGTCGGACGTGGAAGTCAGGGATGCTTTCGTCGCCGACCATATGACGGTCGCTGTAGGCGATCTTGCCGGCGGTTCGGCGCCGGGAAGCAAGGTGAATCCCAACCCGCTGTATGCGCTGCCGGTATTCTCACTGTTTCCCTACGTTTTATCCGGCGTCGCGCTCGGGAATGCGCAGGCGTGTCTGGACGACTATGCGGAGGTCTCGCGTCACCGCATATCGACCTACAATCGCGCCAAGTTGAGCGACTTTCAAAGCACTCAGATCAAGATCGCGGAGGCCTCGGCCAAGATCGATGCGGCACGTTTGATCATGCGCTCGGCCTGCATCGATGCCATGGAGGATGCGCAACGTCGTCACATTCCGGACATGGCGACCAAGACCAGGTATCGGCGTGATGGTGCCTTCTCGGTCAATCTATGTACCGACGCGGTCTCGATGCTGTTTGCTGCGAGCGGTGCGCGCGGCTTGTTCACGACGGGGGTGTTGCAGAGGCAGTTCCGTGATGCGCATGCGATCAACTCGCACCTTGCATTCAATTTCGATGCGGCCGGGACCAATTATGGACGTGTGGCGCTTGGCCTTCCGTCCGAGAATCTCACCTTGTGAGGCCGGCCGATGAATGATCTGCCAAAACAACCGGTCGTCCCTGATCCAGCCAACGAACTTGCGAGCGACAACTCGCCGATCGATCCCCGCGACTTTCGCAATGCGCTCGGCACCTACGCCACGGGTGTGACGATCATTACGGCTGCAGGGCCGGACGGAAAGCCTTATGGCTTAACCTGCAACTCGTTCGCTTCGGTCTCCTTGAATCCGCCTCTGGTTCTCTGGAGCCTCGTCGTCTACTCGTCGAGCCTGACCGTGTTTCAGAACGCCAGCCATTTCACGGTCAATGTGCTTGGCGCTTCGCAGCAGGCGCTCGCGAACAAATTCGCCAAATCATCCGATGACAAATTCACCGGGGTCGACTGGACGCCGGGGCTCGGCAACGCGCCGGTGTTTGCCGAGAGCGTGGCCAATTTTCAGTGCCGCTCGGTCAATCGCTATTATGGCGGCGACCACGTGATCTTCCTCGGCGCGGTAGAGGCCTATACCTACAACACGAAAGAGCCGCTGCTCTTCGCGCGAGGGGCGTTTGGCCGATTCCTCCCCGACGATGGGCCCAAGAAATCGCCGTAAGTCGGGAACTGCAGCTTACCGCTCTTCCGCTGAAAGCTTGTAGATCTCCAGTGCATCGGCATCGGCGCCACGCGCGGTCTTGGCCAGTCTGAAAAGCTGCCCGGCGAGTGAGGCCATTGGCACCGGCGTCGACGTCGCCTGGGCCACATCGGCAACCGTGTCGAGGTCCTTGAGCATCGTCGCAATGTGACCGAGCGGCGGTGAGTGAATGCCATGGACCATACGCGGCACGAAGAGCTGAAGCGGAATGGAATCCGCAAAGCCGCCGGCGAGCGCTTCGGGTAGCCGACTAGCGTCAATTCCGGCGTTCACGGCAAGGCGGGTTGCTTCCGCAAGGACGGCCATCGCGCATCCGACGATGACCTGATTGCAGAGCTTTGTAGTCTGGCCGGCGCCCGTGGGACCCATGTGGGTGAACCTGCGCGCGATGGCCAGCACGTAGGGTCGCACCCGTTCGATGTCGGCGGCTTCTCCGCCGGCCATGATGGCAAGCGTGCCTTCTTCGGCGCCCTTGGTGCCACCGGACACCGGTGCATCGATCAAGCCTGCGCCGTTCGCGTCTTTCAGTCGAGCCGCAAGATCGCGTGCGGCATCCGGATGGATCGACGAGAAATCGACGACGAGTTTGCCTGCACCAGGAGCCGCTGAAATGCCCTCGGATCCAAAAATCAGTTCTTCGACTGCCGTCGCGTCTGTCACGCACATGAAGACGATGTCCGATCCCGCCAGAACGTCGAGGGGCGCGGTTGCGCGCCTGGCGCCGGCCTCAACGAGCGGAGCCACCTTGCCCTCCGAGCGGTTCCAGACCGTCACCTGATAGCCGGCCTTGAGCAGGCGCCGGGTCATCGGCGTCCCCATCAGTCCAAGGCCGAGATAGCCGAGTCTCTCGACGCCTTGCGGGTTTACCCCGCTCGCATCAGCCATAGGTTGCCTCCTTCTCCCGCGGCGCAATGCCGCGTGGCCGCCGCTGCACCATACATCGTGCGCCCCACGGCGAAACCGGGCAGGCATGCATGGCTTGCCTGATTGTTTGAACCATGAAACATTTGGGTCGGTCGGGTTGGGTGGCGCCCGTCGGCGCCGGAGCAGCGGAGTGGGCACAATGCGAACGGTTTCGAGGTGGATGCTGGCAATAGGGGCCGTGGCGGCCATGATTGCGGGCGCAAGCCCCTCACGAGCGCAGCAGACGATCCGCGTCGGCTGGACGATCCCGGCCGAGGAATCCAAGTACTGGATGATGCGCAGGCCGGCTGAATTTCCCGACATCGGCAAGACCTACAATATCGAATGGACCCAATTTCAGGGCACCGCGCCGATGACGCAGGCTTTGGCGGCCGGCGCTCTCGATTGCGCGACGCAGGCGCCGCTGTCGCTCGCCAACGGCGTAGTCGGCGGCAATCTCAAGGCCTACATCGTGGCGCAGCACGTCTTCGAGAAGCCCGGCGGCTTCTCGGTCTACTGGGCAGTGATGGACGACTCGCCGATCAAGACGATCGCCGATCTCAAGGGCAAGACGGTCGGGATTTCCGTGATCGGCGGCGGTACGCAAGGACCGTTCAACCTGCTCCTGAAGCAGAACGGCGTCGATCCGGCCAAGGATATCAAGCTGGTCGAGGTCGGCTTTGCCGTTTCGGAAGATGCGTTACGGCAGGGCCGGGTCGATGCGGTCAACATGAACCAGCCGTTTGCGGCGCGCGCAGAGGCGAAGGGCGGTACGCGAAAACTGTTCTCGCTGTCGCAGGCCATGCCGAACATCGTGCACATCCTGGAAGCGTGCCGCGCCGATTTCGTCGACAAGAACCCTGACCTGGTCAAGGCCTATGTCCGCGACATCACCTCAGGCATGAAGAAAGCGCTGGCGAACCGCGAAGAGACTTTGAAGGTCGTCAACGAAGTTCTGAAGGCACCTATTCCGGTGCTTGAGACCTACCTCCTCAAGGACAATGATTTCGGTCGCGATCCCGGTGCGGCTCCGAATTTTCCCGCGATCCAGAAGATGCTGGACATCTACGCAGAGACCGGAATGTTGCCGAAGCTGGACGTCGCGCAGTTCAAGCATCCGACCATCGTCGCGCCTCTGCAATAGGCGATCGGCAGTTTGTCGAATTATCGAGGTCGCAATGTCCCGCCATGTGCGGGACATTGCATGAAGATGATGCAAGTATGAAGAAGTTGCGATCACGGATAACGACTGATGGCCTTGACCGGGCCCCGCACCGCGCATTCATGCGCGCGATGGGCCTGGACGATGCGGCGATTGCGAAGCCGATGGTGGGTGTCGTTAGCATGAAGGGCGAGCAAACGCCCTGCAACATGACACACGACTTCCAGGTGGCGGCGGCCAAAACCGGTATCGAGGAGGCCGGCGGCACGCCGCGCGAGTTCTCGACTGTGTCAGTCTCCGACGGCATCAGCATGAATCATGAGGGAATGAAGTTTTCCCTCTTTTCGCGCGAACTGATCGCCGACTCGATCGAAGCTGTCGTGCATGGCCTCGCTTACGATGCACTGATCGGATACGGCGGATGCGACAAAACGCTTCCGGGCGTGATGATGGGCATGGTTCGTTGCAACGTGCCGTCCATCTTCATCTATGGCGGCAGCTCGCTGCCGGGGCGCGTGGACGGGCGGACCCTGACGGTACTCGACTCCTACGAAGCCGTTGGCAGCTTCATGACCGGTGAGATCGATGGTGCCACGCTCGAGCGGATCGAGCGCGCGTGCCTGCCGACCATCGGCGCGTGCGCCGGCCAGTTCACCGCGAACACGATGGGGATGGTGTCAGAGGCGATGGGGCTCACTATTCCCAACGTCTCGATGGTGCCCGGTGTCTACGCCGAGCGCGCGCAGATATCGCGCCGCGCCGGGAGGCTAGTAATGGAAATGCTGGAGCGCGGTGGGCCGCTGCCACGCGACATCGTGACGCGGAAATCCCTGGAGAACGGCGCCGCGATCGTTGCTGCGACGGGCGGCTCGACCAACGCTGCGCTACATTTGCCGGCAATCGCGAACGAGGCCGGCATCGCATTCACGATCGATGATGTCGGAGAGGTTTTTGCGAGGACGCCCCTGATTGGAAACCTGCGGCCCGGCGGCAAATACACGGCGAAGGATGTCTACGACATCGGTGGCGCGGCCGTTGTGATCCGCGAGTTGATCCAGAGCGGGCATATCGATGGCAGCTGCCTGAGTGTTACCGGCCGTGCGCTTGCCGAAGAATATGGCGCCGCCAACGCGCCCGACGGAGAGGTCGTTTATGCGGTCCGCGCGCCGATCATGTCGGACGGCGGCGTGGCGGTGCTGAAGGGAAACCTCTGCCCCGATGGTGCGGTGATGAAGGTCGCGGGTTTGAAGAGCCAGTTCTTCGAGGGCGTCGCACGTGTTTTTGAAGATGAGGAGGCTTGTGTCGCAGCGGTTCGCGACCGCAGCTACAAGGCGGGCGAAGTTCTCGTGATCCGTAATGAAGGACCGGTTGGCGGCCCCGGCATGCGCGAGATGCTCGGCGTTACCGCGCTGATCTATGGGCAGGGTATGGGCGAAAAGGTGGCCCTGATCACCGATGGACGGTTCTCTGGCGCCACCCGCGGCATGTGCATCGGCTATGTGTCTCCTGAGGCCTTCGTCGGCGGGCCGCTCGCGTTGGTTCGTGACGGCGACGGGATCCGGATTGATGCTGCAAACCGACGGATGGATATGCTGGTCGACGAGCAGGAACTCGTGGCGCGCCGACGCGACTGGAAGCCACGCCCGCCGCGTCACCGTGCAGGTGCGCTCGCAAAATATGCGCGGCTGGTTGGCCAGGCGCCGGGTGGCGCGGTTACGCATGAGGGTCCGGCAGAATGGCCCTGGTTCGAATGACGCGCCGACCCGTGCGAAAACGACCGCCTGTCTGGCAGGTTTCTTGCTAAGCTCGTGTCGCTGAAGAAGGACATTCAGCAGGTTAAAGCGATCGTCGCGCGCGGGTGAAGTGAGAGACGGGATGAAGGTAGTGCCTTCGAGATCGAGCGAATGGGTGAGACCGGTGACGTCACAAAAGCCGGCTTCTGCGATCATCGTGATCGACCGCGTCTCGCAGGTTTTTCAGACCTCGGCGCGCAAGGATCATTTGGCGTTGTCGGACATCTCCCTGACGATCGAAGAGGGAGCGTTCGTTTCCATCCTCGGCCCGTCCGGCTGTGGCAAGTCGACACTGCTTTACATCGTTGGAGGCTTCGTCAGTCCAACCCGCGGGGCGGCCAAGATGAAAGGAAAGGCGATCACGGCGCCCGGCCCGGATCGCGGACCAGTGTTCCAGGAATTCGCGCTGTTTCCCTGGAAGACTGTGCTGGGCAATGTGATGTATGGACCGCGCCAGCAAGGTGTACGACCGACTGAGGCTGAAGCGCAAAGCCGGGCCTTGATCGAGATGGTCGGCCTAAAGGGCTACGAGAACTTCTATCCGAAGGAGCTGTCGGGCGGCATGAAGCAGCGCGTCGCGCTGGCCCGGACGCTGGCCTATCATCCCGAAGTTCTGCTGATGGACGAGCCGTTCGGTGCGCTCGACGCCCACACGCGTACGCGCTTGCAGAACGATCTCTTGAACATCTGGGAGCGTGACCGCAAGACCGTGTTGTTCGTCACCCATTCGGTCGACGAAGCCGTCTTTCTCTCCGATAAGGTCGTCATGATGTCGAAATCTCCCGGCCGCATTCGACAGGTCATCGACATCGATCTGCCGCGGCCGCGCCGTCGAAACGAGCTGTTGCTCGATCCGCGCTACCAGAAATACGTCGTCGACATCGAGCGCATGTTCGACGAGGTCGACGAGACCGGATCGCCGTTATGATGTCGCCGGCTGCCTTGGCCAGACGCGCCGCCCCTGTGTTCGCCTGCATTGGGCTGCTGGCAGTGTGGCAGCTCGCGGCCCTCATGCTGAAGAACGACAGCTTCCCAACTGCGATCGAGGCAATCCGCGCGATCCCGGACATCCTCGGCGACAAGGAAGCGCTGATCAACATCCTGGCCTCGCTCCGCCGCATGGCGATCGGGTTTGGCGTTGCGGTGCTCTTCTCGATTCCGCTGGGCCTGTTGATGGGCCGCAGCCGGGCGGTTGCGGCTTTCTTCAATCCGCTCTTGATGGTGATCTATCCCGTGCCGAAGGCAGCCTTGATGCCGATCATCATGCTGTGGCTCGGGGTCGGCGACATCACGAAGACGCTGGTGATCTTCCTCGGCGTAAGCCTGCCGGTGATCTATCACAGCTTTGAAGGCGCCAAGGCCGTCGAGGAGAAGATGCTGTGGTCCGGCGCGGCCATGGGACTTTCGCTTGCGCAACGCCTGGTGCGGATCGTGTTGCCGGCGGCGCTACCGGAGATACTGACCGGGTGCCGTACGGGGTTGGTGTTGGCCCTGATCACGATGATCACGAGCGAGATGATCGCCCGTCAGTCCGGAGCCGGAAACATCCTATTTAACGCACTCGACATGGGCCAATATGACACCGTGTACGCAATGATCATCATCGTGGGCGCGATGGGAATCTGCCTCGACGCGATGTTCGAGCGGGTCCGCGCAAGACTCGTGCGTTGGTCTGAACCTCAGCTCGACATGCCCCTGAGTTTCTCATGACATCGCGCCTTTCCTCAACTAATGTGATCCTCGGGCTGGCGCCAATAGCGCTGGTCATCGCGATCTGGCAGGGCCTCGTGTCGTCCGGCCTTGCGCCCGCGGTTTTGCTGCCGCCGCCAGGGGTCGTCTTCAGCCGGCTACTCCAGCAAGTTTTCACGTGGACGTTTCAGCAGGAGATCGCGGCAACCCTGGTCCGGCTGTTTGCCGGCTTCGTGATTGCGGTCGTGCTCGGCGTCAGCATTGGCATCGCAGCTGCGGCCAATCCGGCGATCAACGCTGTGGTTCGGCCGATCGTGCGGGTGCTGGCGCCGCTGCCCAAGGTCGCGCTCTATCCGGCGCTGTTGTTACTGCTCGGTTTCGGCCACGGATCGAAGATCACATTGGTGGCGGCGGACGCGCTCTTTCCCATTCTGCTGTCCACCTATTATGGCGCGTCGACTGTCGAGCAGAAGCTGATCTGGTCGGCGATGGCGGCGGGAACGCCGCGCTACGAAATTCTGTTCAAGGTGGTGTTGCCGGCGGCGATGCCGTCTATCCTGACCGGCTGCCGGATCGGTCTTGTCATTTCCTGTATCGTGGTGTTTCTGGCCGAGATGATTACGTCGACGGATGGGCTGGGCCATGTCCTCGTGACCGCGGCCCGGACCTTCCAGGCCGTTGACATGTTCGTGCCGCTGATCACGATCTCCCTTTTGGGTTTGATCCTGAATGGCCTGCTGGGGGCCGTGCGGTCATACCTGCTCCGGGGTTTCCCCGAAGCGTAACGGACCGAACAAGAAAATAAGACCGGGAGTGAACCATGCTGGCTGATCGCATCGAAGCAAAGTGGATCGACGCGTTTTGCGAGATTTTCGAGCGGTGCGCCGTCAAGCCCGGTGATACCCCGGCAATCCTCTCGGAAACCCAGTCGCGAGCGCTGAATGTGCATCTCGCGGAGCTCGCGCTGTTGCGGATGGGTGCACGGCCGTTTCACGTTGTGATGCCGACGCCGCGTAACCGGAATATCGTTCCGGTTCGCTCAACAGGGGCGAGCGAGGCGATCCAGCGGCTTGGGCCGGTCATCAGCGCGCTTCAGCAGGCGGGCTTCGTGGTGGATTGCACCATCGAGGGCCTGATGCACGCGGTGGAGACACCCGAGATCCTGAAGGCCGGTGCGCGGATCCTCGTGATTTCCAACGAGCATCCCGAGGCGCTGGAGCGGATGGTGCCGGATTCCGCACTGGAGAAGCGGGTTCGGGCGGCGGCGAAGATGCTGCGCGGGACCAAGCGGATGCGCGTCACCTCAAAAGCTGGTACGGCGCTTGACGTGGATATGGTCGGTGCTTCGACCGTCGGCGTGTGGGGCTGGACCGACAAGCCGGGCACGCTCGCGCATTGGCCAGGCGGCATCGTCGTCAGCTTTCCCAAGAGCGGGACGATCAACGGCACCTTGGTAATGGCGCCCGGCGACATCAACCTGACCTTCAAACGCTACTTGACGTCGCCGGTGAAGATGACGCTGAAGGACGATTATGTCGTCGAGCTGGATGGCGAGGGCACGGATGCCGCGATGATGCGGGCTTATCTCGCCGCCTGGGGCGATCGCGAGGCCTATGCGGTGTCGCATGTCGGTTTCGGCATGAACCCGGGCGCGCGCTACGAAGCGCTCTCGATGTACGACCAGCGCGACACCAATGGCACGGAGATCCGTGCGGTCTCCGGCAATTTCCTGTTCTCGACCGGCGCCAACGAATTTGCCGGCCGCTACACGGCGGGCCATTTCGACCTGCCAATGATGGGAACGACCATCGAGCTCGATGGCGTCGCGGTGGTGCGGGAAGGCGTGCTCCAGGACGTCTTCGGCTAGCTGCGATCGAGCACGGGCGGGCGAGCCAGGTCGAAGTGCCGGAGCAGGTCGACCATGGCCTGAAGCCGCTTTGCCCGATAGGCGTCGACGTCGAGGCCGGAATAATCGAGAAAGCCTGCGCCCGTCCGCAGGCCGATCCGGCCTTCGTGCATGTTGCGTGAAATGACGTCCGGCGCGCGATAGCGGTCGCTGCCGAGCGCGCCTTCGAGGTAGCGGCTGGCGTAATACAGGATGTCGCCGCCGCCCCAGTCGATGAATTCGAGTAGCCCGAGCACCGCGTAGCGGAAGCCGAAGCCGTAACGGATCGCCTTGTCGATGTCCTCCGCGCTGGCGACGCCTTCCTCGACCATGCGCGCGGCTTCATTCATCGCAAGCGCCTGGATTCGAGGGACGATGAAGCCCGGCGTCGCTGCGCAGACGACCGGTACCTTGCCGATGCCTTCAAGCAGTGCCTTGATTTCGTCAATGATGGCGGGATCGGTTGTTTTGCCGGGCGAAACTTCCACCAGCGGGATCAGATAGGCGGGATTGAGCCAGTGAACGTTGAGGAAGCGGCGAGGGTTTTCGACTACGCCGGACAGATCATCGACGAGGATGGTGGACGTAGTTGATGCAATGATCGTGTCCGGGCCGACCTGTTTTGAAGCCGCCCCGAGCACCTCCCGCTTGAGTTCGACGACCTCGGGAATGCCCTCGAAGACGATTCCGGCTTCGGACAGCGCTACACCGCTCTGGCGGGACGGCACCACCGAAACCCGTGCGATGAGCGGATCGACATCTGCCTCGGTCAGTAGCCCCAGCTTCGACAGGCTGGCAAAGGTCTTCCTGACTTCGCCGAGCGCGTCCGTCTCCAGCTTGGCGAAGTCTTCCGGGGAACGAGCCTTGACGTCGATCATGGCGACCCGGTGGCCTGCGTAAGCGAACGCGACAGCAATGCCGCGGCCCATGCGGCCGGCCCCGAGACAGGCAATGTTGGCGCGGCGGGTCATCGGTCAAAATCCCTTACGAAGAAGCGTCTGCAGTTCCACCTTATCGAGCTTGCCAAGCTCCAGCGCCTCAAGCGTTCGGCCGCCTTGCGTAAAATCCTCGCCGCGGATCGCGCCGCCGATCGCCAGAAATGCTCTCGCCAGTGGCGTCGCCACACCGGCCATCGCCGCGACTGAGACCAGCAGCGACAATCCAAGCCGCAGATCCTCACGCATGTAGCGATGCTCAGTCAGCACGATCCGCTCGCGCCAGTCGCCGGAATCGGTCAGCCGATCGTGCGAGCCGCGGCCATACATCCAGATCTCGCCTTCCCTGGCGTAATGGTGAGCGAGCGGAAAATGCGGCGCGCTATATCCAAGCGCCTCACGTACGGCGATCCGCTCGGCGTCGAGCGCGTCAGTGACCCGCCGGATCGCGGCTTGCGTGCCTTCCTTGTGGATGTCCCATCGTTCGAAATGCTCGATCGGTCCTGCATTCATCACGATCAGTGGCGGATGGATGATGGGGCCTGCATTCATCAACGCACCCGAAAGCGCGTCTCCGCATGGCTCGATCGCATCAGGGAAAGCGCGTCGGATCACTTCGAGTGCCTGCGGCGCTTGATTGAGCGGGAACACGCCGACCGGCAGTCGCTTGGCGCGGATGGTGATCGCGACCTCGAACGGACCGTGCTTGCGGGTGAGCCACGGCAGTGTGCCGGTCTCGGCAAAGCTCGCTTTGGCGTGGTTGCCGGCATCCCGAGCGGCCTGGGCGAAGATCATCGAGCCGAATGTGGCCGGCGGCAGAAACACGACTTGGCCGTCCTGTAGGTGTGGGGCGAGCAGGCGGGCAATGTCCGGCTGCGCGAAGGCGGGGGCAGGGCACAGGATCAGCTCGGCGCCGCTGACGGCTTCGGAAATGTCGGTCGTGACCAGCGCCAGCTCCACGTCGTGGCGGCCGTTGTGGTCCTTCACCAGGATGCGCGAGCCCGCAGCGCGATGTGCGGCCACTTGATCAGCGTCACGGCGCCAGAGCCGGACCTCATGCCCCAACAGCGCAAAATCGCCTGCGGCTGCGAAAGAGCCGTTTCCCCCACCCAGAACCGCAATCTTCAAGATGCTTCTCCTTGCGCGCGTGACTGCGCATCAAGCTGCTTCAGCAGGAAGTGCTGGATCTTGCCCAGCGCCGTGCGCGGCAGGTCGGTGACAAAGACGATGTCGCGCGGAAGCTTGTAACGGGCGAGCTGCGCCTGAAGGTGCGCTCGCAGCTCATCAGCTTCGAGCCGGCAGCCGGACCGCCGGATGACATAGGCGATCGGCACCTCGTCCCAGCGCGGGTCCGGTCGCCCGATCACGGCGCATTCGCTGACGTCCGGATGTTCGAGCAGGACCCGCTCGACTTCGGCCGGGTAGACGTTCTCGCCACCGGAAATAATCATGTTCTTCTTGCGATCGCGGACCCAGAAATAGCCGTCCGCGTCGCACAGGCCGATGTCGCCCGTGCGATACCAGCCGTCGTGCAGCGCGTCGCGCGTGGCATCCGCATTGCCCCAATACTCGAAGAAGATGTTGGGGCCGCGTAGCGCGATCTCGCCCAGCGTGCCGGCTGGCACCTCGCGGCCTGCCTGATCGATCACCTCTGCCTCGCAGCACAGGCCGGCAAGACCGGTCGATCCCACACGCGAGAGATCGCCGCCAAGTCGCGTGTAGACTGCGATGGGGCAGGTTTCCGTGGAGCCGTAGACCTGAAGCACCGGAACATCGCGCGCGACAAAGCGATCGATCAGATGCGGCGGCACGATGGTCGAGCCAGTGGCAACCGCCTTGAGTGACGAAAGATCGGTCGTGGCCCAGGCGGGATGGTCGCTCACGGCCTGGATGATCGCCGGCACCATCACCGTCAGTGTCGGCCTGTCGTTCGCGATGGCAGCAAGCGCCGTGTCGGGCGCGAAACGGGCGTGGATCGTGACGGTCGCGCCCAGCTGAAGCGCCGGCGTGGTCTGGATGTTGAGGCCGCCGACATGGAAGAACGGCAGCACGGTCAGCACGTGATCGTCGGACGTCATGTTGTGCATGTGCTGGCTCATGACGCCGTTCCAGAACAGTGCTTCCTGGCGCAGCACCGCGCCTTTCGGCCGTCCGGTCGTTCCAGACGTGTACACGATGAGCAGCGGGCAGGAGAGGTCGGTATGCGGGTTGCGACCGCTTCCGTCGTTGCGCGCCAGCAAGTCCTCGAATGTTGCGCCGTGAGGCGGCGTGAAGTCGAGGCCGACAACGGCTGTCCCCGGCGCGAGTTCGGGAAGAACTCCCTCAAAGGCCTCCTCGAGCACCAGCACCTTGGCACCCGCATCGGTGAGAATGAAGAGCTGCTCGGCGATGGCCAGCCGCCAGTTCAGCGGCACTAGCATCGCGCCGAGCCGCGCGCATGCATAGAGCAGGACCAAGTAATCCGGCCGGTTCAGGCTCAGGATCGCAACGCGGTCGCCCCGGCCGACTCCGAGTTCCTTCTTCAACGCGCTGGCGGTCCGCTCGATGCGTGTGGCGAACGCCGCGTAGCTCAGCCGTTCCCCTTCGAAGGCAATGGCAGTCTTGTCTGGCGCGAACGCCGCGTTGCGATCGATCAGACTACATAGGTCCACCGTCAGTCGTCCGTTTCGCCGGCCTCGTACAGCGCCTCGCGGCCGATGCGGTCGAGGCAGAGCTCGGCCGTCCACGGCAGCATCAGCGAGCCGCAGCGGCTGTCGCGATAGATACGTTCAAGCGGCAGGGAGCGAAGCATCGCCTGTCCCCCGCAGGTGCGGATCGCAAGTGCGGCGAGCTCATTGGCGCCTTCCATGACAGAATATTGCGCAGCGTAGGCGCGCAGCACCTGCTCCTTGCTCGGATTGGGGCAGGCCTCGGTGACAGCCTGGAACCAGATCGCCTTGATTTGCTCGAGCTTGATCTGCATCTGGGCGACCGCGATCTGCTTTGTCGGGTACATCCGGCGCTTGACCGGCGGCATGCCCGGCACCTCGCCGCGCAGATAGCGCACGGTGAAATCGTAGGCGGCTTGCGCCAGGCCCATATAGGTCGGCGACAACGTCAGGAACATATGCGGCCAGCGCATCGCCGCCTGGAAGTAGACGCCGCGCGGCATCAGAGCGGCCTCCTCCGGTACGAACACGTCCTTGAACAGAAGCGTCCGCGAGACCGTGCCGCGCATGCCGAGCGGATCCCAGTCGCCGACTACGGAGACGCCTTCCGATTTGGCGGGAATCGCCAAGTAAAGCGTATTGCGGCGCGAAGCTTTCTCGCCTTCTTCGATTTCGGTGCAGAGCACACCGTAATAGTCCGCATAGCCGGAGAGCGATGCAAAAATCTTCTTGCCGTTGATGATCCATCCGCCCTTCACGGGCTTTGCTTCCGTGCCGAAGGCGACGCCGCCGGCGGCGGCCGCACCGCCCTCGGAGAATGGCTGCGAGTAGATTGCGCCGTCCTCGACGATGCGCTTGTAGTGGACCGCGCGCCGCTGCTCGTGCTCGGCGCGCATGTCTGCGTCCATGTCGAGATCGTCGGCGAGCGGGCCCGACCACAGGGTCGAGCAGACATGCATGTTCCAGGTCAGCGCCGTTGCGCCGCAATAGCGGCCGATCTCGGCCGCCGCCAACGCATAAGTCTGGTAGTTCGCGCCAAGTCCGCCGTGCTTCTTCGGCACGGCAATGCCGAGGAGGCCGACACGATGCAGATCGCGATAATTCTCGGTTGGAAAAATCGCCTCGCGATCGTAAGTCGCGGCCCGGCCGGCGAACACGCTCTGTCCGATCTCGCGCGCCCGCGCAATGATATCGGCCTGCTCATCGCTCAGGCGGAACGCGATGGGATCGAAGATCGGGGCATCCAGCGCGACCTTGCTCGTCGCACCAATGGTTTTGCTGACTTGCATGGTCATTGTGCGGTCACCTGTGTTTTGCAGTGACGGAGTCCAGGAACCCGCCGAGAGCTTCATCGAAGGCATCAGGTCGTTCAAGATTTGCGAGATGGCCGACGCCGGCCAGCTCGACATACGTGGCCGAAGGAATGTAAGTCGCCGTCTTCGCCATCATGGGGGCGGGAGCGTTGTTGTCCTTGGAGCCGGACAACAGCAGCGTCGGTATGGAGATATCCTTGAGTGAGCCGCGCTGATCGAACCCGATGAGGGCCAGCATCATGGCGCGATAGCTCGCCTCCGGCACGCTTGCCATGCACTCGCGCGCAAGCTCCATCCCCCGTGGGTTTGGCTCGTCACCGACAAGCTCCTTCACCAGGGAGGGGGACAGCGACTTCATGGTCTCACCACGATCGAGCGGTCCAAGCCGCGCTGCGATGAACGACCTCTGCCAGTCGCCGTCGGCCTTGCCGAAGGCCGGGCTGGTCTGCGCGAGAACGACCGCGCGCGCCAATCTTGGCGATTGAACCAGCCATTTCTGGACGATCATGCCGCCAATCGAATGGCCCACCAGAATGGGGTTCGCCACGTCGATCTGCGCGATAAATTGCTGGAGCGCATCCGCCAGGGCACCGATGCTGACGCTGGCAAGTGGCACTGACCCGCCATAGCCTGGCATGTCCCAGGCGATTGCGCGGAAGCGATTGCCGAATGTGGCGAGCTGCTGTCGCCAAGCCCGCGCCGCGCCGCCAATGCCATGCAGGAAAATCAAAGGAATTGCGCCCGGATCGCCCGCGGCTTCGTAGGCGAAGCGTCGGTCCTTTGTTATCATCGGCGTGGGTTGCGGCACGCGACATCCTTTTGCTTGGGCTCGCGATGCTAACAGGCCTGTGGGGGATGGAAAGAGATAATTTTATACTTAAAGCAATTTTCAGGCCGGTCTTCGGTGCACTTCCGTTTGAGCGGACGCTTCGTTGCAAAAGCTTGAAGTTTAAAATATATCGAAGCATAGACCAGCAGCAGGAGCCAGCGCATGTCCGGATTGCCGCATTCGCCGCACGCGCTAGTGACGGGTGGCGGCCGTGGTATCGGCCGCGCGATTGCGGCGGCTTTCGTTGGAGCTGGAGCGACCGTAACGGTGCTTGGCCGGAACACAGCAACTCTTGAAGAGGCAGTGAACGCAGGCGCCGCACATTTTGCCGCCGTTGCCGATGTTGCGGACGAAGCAGCGCTGAAAGCAGCTATCGCAGAAGCACAGGCACGAAAGCCAATCGACATTCTGGTCGCCAACGCCGGCGCCGCTGAATCCGCGCCGTTCTCGAAATCCGACAGTGCCCTTTTCGCACGCATGATGGACGCCAATTTCATGGGCGTCGTCCATGCCATCCATGCTGTATTGCCTGAGATGAAGAATCGCCCCTATGGACGGATCGTCGCGATTGCGTCGACGGCCGGCCTCAAGGGCTACGCCTATGTCAGCGCGTATAGCGCTGCCAAGCACGCCGTGGTCGGTCTCGTGCGTTCGCTCGCCCTGGAGATGGCCGGCAACAACGTGACCGTGAATGCGGTGTGTCCCGGCTTCACCGACACCGATCTGGTCGCCGGCAGCATTGAAAACATCATGAAGAAGACCGGCCGGAGCCGCGAGCAGGCCATTGCGGAGCTCGCGAGGCACAATCCACAGGGGCGCCTGATCACGCCGCAGGAGGTGGCTGACGCCGTGCTTTGGTTGTGCGGTGAGGGTGCTGGCGCGATCACGGGACAGGCGATTGCGGTCGCCGGTGGTGAGATTTAGCGTACGTGTCGCAGCCGCGGAACAAGGAAGCTAAGGAGATCGCATGAGCAGACCAGCCAATCCCGTGACCATTCCGCTCGCTGACTATGCACCGGAGCACTTCCTGTTGGCCGTGGTCGACGGTGTTGCCACGGTGACGCTCAATCGTCCCGAACGGAAGAACCCGCTGACATTCGAAAGTTACCGGGAACTCACCGATTTCTTCCGCGCCAGTGCGTTTGACGATGCGGTCAAGACGATCGTCGTGACGGGTGCGGGCGGCAATTTCTCGTCCGGCGGCGACGTGTTCGAGATCATCGGGCCGCTCGTGAAGATGGACACCAAGGGGCTGACCGCCTTTACGCGTATGACCGGTGACCTCGTCAAGGCGATGCGGGCCTGTCCGCAGCCGATCATTGCCGCGGTCGAAGGCATCTGCGCCGGCGCTGGCGCGATCATCGCCATGGCATCGGACATGCGGCTTGCTGCCAGCGGAGCCAAGGTCGCCTTCCTGTTCAACAAGGTGGGGCTTGCCGGCTGCGATATGGGTGCCTGTGCGATCCTGCCGCGGATCATCGGGCAGTCCCGCGCCTCCGAGCTGCTCTACACCGGCCGGTTCATGACCGCGGAGGAGGGCGAGCGCTGGGGCTTCTTCAGCCGCATCGTGACGCCGGAGCAGGTGCTGCTCCAGACCCAGCTGCTGGCCAAGCAGGTCGCGGAAGGACCGACCTTCGGCAACACCATGACCAAGCGAATGCTGGCCATGGAATGGGCGATGTCGATCGAGGAGGCGATCGAGGCGGAAGCCATTGCTCAAGCGCTGTGCATGACGACGGCGGATTTCGCCCGCGCTTTCGAAGCCTTCGCCAACAAGGTCAAGCCGGTCTTCAGGGGCGACTAGGCGCTCGCCCTGCCCGGGTCGAACCAGCAACGGGGACTTGCGCGAAATTATTTTAGGCTTAAAATAGTTTTTATGGCCGGGCGAATTGGCGAGGCTCCCATGAAAGTCGCGATCATCGGTGGCGGACCTGCGGGTCTCTACGCAGCGATCCTGCTCAAGAAGCAGCGGCCGGGTGCCGATATCACCGTATACGAGCGCAACCGCGCCGATGACACGTTCGGCTTCGGCGTGGTGTTCTCCGACGCCACGCTGGACAATTTTGAAAAGCACGATCTTCCGAGCTACCGCCGCATCACCCAGGAATTCGCGTACTGGGACGACATCGCCGTACATTTCCGCGGCACGGTGCATCGGGTCGGCGGCAACGGCTTTTGCGGCTGCTCGCGACGCAAGCTGCTTCTGATCCTCCAGGAGCGGGCGCGCGAACTCGGCGTCAACCTGCACTTCGAAGTCGACATTGACGAGGAATCCCGCTTCGCCGATGCCGATCTCATCCTCCTTGCCGACGGCATCAACAGCCGCTTCCGTGAGAAACACGTCGATCACTTCCAGCCAGAGGTCGATGTCCGCACCAACATGTTTGCCTGGATGGGCTCGACCAAGCCGCTCGACGCCTTCACCTTCATCTTCCAGGAGACCGAGTGGGGACCGTTCATCGCTCACGCCTATCAGTATGAAGTCGGCCATTCGACGTGGATTTTCGAGACCGATCCGCAGACTTTCGAGCGAGCGGGGCTGACCGGGCTCAACGAAACCCAGTCTGCCGCGCGGATGGCGGAAATCTTCGGCTGGTTCCTCGATGGGCACCAATTGCTCACCAACCGCTCGATGTGGCGCAATTTCCCAATGGTCCGCAGCAAGCGCTGGGTCAAGGACAAGATGGTGCTGCTTGGCGACGCCAAGGCGACTGCGCATTTCTCGATCGGCTCCGGCACCAAGCTCGCGATGGAAGACGCGATCGCCCTGGCCGAAGCGATGGAAAAGGCGCCCAGCATCAAGGCTGCGCTGGAGGTCTATGAGCACGGCCGCCGTGAGGAAGTCGAGAAGACGCAGCATGCGGCCGACGTCTCGCTGGTCTGGTTCGAGCACGTCGACCGGTTCTGGGATTTCGATCCCGTGCAGTTCGCCTTCGGCGTGATGACGCGCTCGAAGGCGATCACCTATGACAATCTGAAACTGCGCGCCCCGGATTTCGTTGCCGAGGTCGAGAAGTCGTTTGCCAAGCAGGTTCGTGACAACGGTTTTGCTGTCGATACCAGCAAGCCGATGGTGCCGCTGTTCCAGCCGTTCCGCTTGCGCGAAATGGAGATCGCCAATCGCGCGGTGGTGTCGCCGATGTGCATGTATTCGGCGAAGGAAGGCGTGCCGACGGATTTTCATCTCGTGCACTACGGATCGCGCGCGATCGGCGGCGCCGGCCTGATTTTCACGGAGATGACCTGCGTGAGCCGCGACGCCCGGATCACGCCGGGCTGCGCAGGCCTCTGGAACGACGAGCAGGAGGCGGTTTGGCGGCGCATCGTGGATTTCGTCCACAGCAACTCGGCCGCAAAAATCTGCCTGCAATTGGGGCATGCCGGCCGCAAGGGCGCGACCAAGCTGATGTGGGACGGCATCGACCGGCCGCTGGACGATGGCGGCTGGGAGGTCTTCTCGGCATCGCCGTTGCCCTATTTTCCCGATAGCCAGGTGCCGCGCGAGCTCGACCGCGCCGGCATGAACGCGGTGAGAGACTCTTTCGTCGCGGCAGCCGAGCGCGGCGAACGCTGCGGCTTCGACATGCTCGAGCTGCACTGTGCCCACGGCTATTTGCTCGCGAGCTTCATCTCGCCGCTGACAAATACCCGTACTGACGAATATGGCGGCTCGCTTGCCAATCGCCTGCGTTTCCCGCTCGAGGTTTTCGAGGCGCTGCGGGCTGCGTGGTCGTCGCAGAAGCCGATGTCGGTGCGCATTTCTGCGACCGACTGGGCTGAAGGCGGCATCGACGGCGATGATGCCGTCGCCATTTCGCGCGCCTTTGCGGAGGTCGGTGTCGACCTCGTCGACGTCTCGACCGGGCAGACCGTGCGCGATGCCCAGCCGATCTACGGGCGCATGTTCCAGACGCCGTTTTCCGATCAGGTCCGCAACGAGGCGCGCGTGGCCACCATGTGCGTCGGCAACATCACGACCGCGGACCAGGCCAACACCATCCTGGCCGCCGGCCGGGCAGACCTCGTCGCGCTCGGCCGGCCGCATCTGGTCGATCCCTTCTTCGCCATGAAGGCTGCTGCCTGGTACGGGGCCGACGGGACGTTCTGCCCGCCGCAATATCTGCCGGGAAAAGAGCAAATTTTCCGCAACAGCGTCCGCGACCGGCAGGATCTCGAGGAGCTGCGAATTAAGGCTAAGCCCAAGACCCGGGCCGAGCTCAAGGCGGAGGCGACAAAGCCGCTTGCGGCGGAGTAACCGCCCGTGCGACGTTAACCGCATTGCCTGGCGTGTTCTGAGTGGAGTTTAAGGCGATGAGGGCGATTATCGTCGGTGGCGGTATCGGTGGTCTCACCACGGCATTGATGCTTCGCGCGCGCGGCATTGTTTGCGAGATTTTCGAGCAGGCCGATACCATCCGCGAGCTCGGCGTCGGCATCAACACGCTGCCGCATGCCATGCGCGAACTTGCCGGCCTCGGCCTTTTGCAAAAGCTCGACGACGTCGCGATCCGTACCGACCAGCTCTATTACCTCAACCGCCACGGCCAGGAGGTCTGGCGCGAAGCCCGCGGCGTCGACGCCGGTCACGACGTTCCGCAATTCTCGATTCATCGCGGCCGCCTTCAAGGTGTGATTCATCGTGCCGTCGAGGAGCGGCTCGGGCCAGAGTCGATCCACACCGGTTGCCGGCTGGGTGCGTTCACGCAGGACGAAGGCGGGGTCACCGCCTATTTCTTCGATCGTGCCGGTGCGCACATCCACACCACGCGCGGCGACATCCTGATCGGTGCTGACGGCATCCATTCGCGGGTCCGCGACACGCTGTTCCCCAGCGAGGGGCCGCCGTGCTGGAACGGCTTGATGTTGTGGCGCGGTGCGCGCGACTGGCCGCAGTTCCTCACCGGCAAATCGATGATCGTGGCCGGCGGCCTGAACGCCAAGGTGGTGATCTATCCGATCGCCGAGGGATCAAGCCCGGCGAGTCGACTGACCAATTGGGCGGTGCTGGTGAAGGTCGGAGAGGGCAATGCGCCACCGCCGCGGAAAGAAGACTGGTCGCGGCCGGGCCGGCGCGAGGAGTTGATGCCGCATGTCGCGCGCTTCTCCGTGCCCTACATCGACGTGAAAAGCCTGATCTCGGCGACGCCCGAATTCTACGAATACCCAACCTGCGACCGCGATCCCTTGCCCTATTGGTCGTCCGGACGCGTCACGCTGCTCGGCGATGCCGCGCATCCGATGTATCCGGTCGGTTCGAATGGCGCATCGCAGGCGATCCTCGATGCGCGCTGCCTTGCGGACGCGCTGGTGCGCGCCGAGCACCCACGCCAGGCGCTGCTCGAATACGAGAAGAAGCGCCTGCCGATGACCGCGGATATCGTCCGCTCTAACCGGCGCGGCGGCCCGGAGGGCGTCATCGACGCCGTTGAGCAGCTCGCGCCCGACGGCTTCGACAATGTCGACAACGTCCTGAGCTATTCCCAGCGCGAGGCGATCGTGCGCGGCTACGCGACCAAAGCCGGCTTCGCCGCAGTGCCAGGACTTGCGGCGGTGCGCGCCTGAAGCTAGCCGCCGGGCGGCGGCGGCAGGAAGTGGATGTTAAACTCGGCGGCCATCGCCACCACGTCCTCCGGCTTCTGTTCCTTCATGTTGTGAAGGCCCCAGAACAGGTCGAACAGCTTGCGGGTCGGCGAGACCCAGAACAGCACCTTTGCGGTCTGCTCCGACTTGTTGAAAATGCCATGCGGCACGCCCATGCCGAGGCGGATCAGGTCGCCTGCGGTGGCCTGCGACTCGGAATTGCCGAGCATGAAATCGAGCTTGCCTTCCAGCATGTAGAGATACTCATCCTGGTCGGGGTGGATATGCGGCGGCACGAACGTGCCAGGCGGTAGCGTCGCGTGCCAGGAGAAGCTGTGCTCGGTATTGCTCTTCGGCACATAGGTCTGGCCGAGGATGTTCCAGGAAATGCCCTGTATCCCCTCATTGGCCCGCGTGATGCCGGTGATTTCGCTTTTCATTGCAGTTCTCCCTTAACGCGATGCGCGGCCTTAGTTCGCCGCCTTGCAATCCTTGGCATAGCGGTCGCCGTAGTTCTCAAAGACCTTCTGGACGATCTCGGTCTGGAACTTTCCGTCCGGACGCTTGGCGACCTTGGTCAGATAAAAATCCTGGATCGGATAGCCGTTGGTGTTGAACTTGAAGGCGCCGCGCAGCGAGGTGAAATCGGCCTTCTTGAGCGCAGCCGCGACGGCGTCCTTGTTGGAGAGGTCGCCCTTCACAGCCTTGACGGCGCTGTCGATCAGCATTGCAGCGTCATAGGCCTGGAATGCGTAGGTGCCGGGCACGCCGTTATAGGCGGCTTCATAGGCGGCGACGAACTTCTTGTTCTGGGGATTGTCGAGATTGGGCGCCCAGTTGGCGCCGCCGAACATGCCGACGGCCGCGTCCTGCTGCGCCGGCAGGGTCGATTCATCCACTGTGAAGGCCGAGAGCACCGGAATGCTGTCGGCGAGGCCGGCCTGCTTGTACTGTTTGACGAGATTGACGCCGAGGCCGCCCGGCATGAACGTGAACAGCGCATCGGGCTTCTGCGACGAAATCTTGGAAAGCTCCGGCTGGAAGTCCAAGGTGTTCAGCGGCATGTAGGACTCTTCGACAATCTCGCCCTTGTAGTCGAGCTTGAAGCCGGCCACCGAATCCTTGCCGGCCTGATAGTTCGGCACGATCAGATACATCCGCCTGTAGCCGCGATCCTGCGCCACTTTGCCGAGGATCTCGTGGACCTGATCGTTCTGGTAAGACGTCACATAGAAAAATGGATTGCAGTCCTTGCCGGCATAGGTCGACGGGCCGGCATTCGGGCTGATCAGAAAGGTCTTCGATTCCGTGACCGGCCGGTGGATGGCTTGGAGGATGTTGGAGAAGACCGGTCCGACCACGAAATCGACCTTGTCGCGTTCGAGCAGGCCCTTGACCTTGGTCACGGCCGCATCCGGTTTGAGCTCGTCGTCGACCACGACGACCTCGACATCGCGGCCGCCCATTTTGCCGCCGAGATCCTTCACCGCGAGCGCAAAGCCGTCGCGAACCTGTTGGCCCAGCGCAGCGGCGGGTCCTGACAGGGTTACGATCACACCCAGCTTGATCTTCTCCTGGGCGAGGGCAGGGTTCACTGCGGTACCGAGCAGCAAGGCGGCTGCGGCCAAGGTCAATTGTGTCTTCATGATTTGTCCCCCGTGTCGATTGGGCTTGCGCCGCAGGCCGCGTACTCAATTCCAAGCTTATGCTGATGATGGCTGCCGCGGCAAGCAAGGCCGCAAGCGTCGTGCCATCGCGCAGGCGGCATTCATGCAAACGTCGCGCCAATTGCTTGAAGCTTAAAGAAATTCGCATGGGATCGATTGTTGCAGCTTTGGGCTTGCGGCCGCCGCGAATTTATTTGAAGCTCAAAATGTTAGGGAATCCGTGCCGGCGCTAATGCCGGCCGTGAGTGACTGCATCAAGATGCTCGATTCCGAGACCAAGGCCGTCGAAACGCCGGAAGACCATGCCGAAGAGCTTCGGCTGTGGCTGCGTCTCTTGACCTGCACGACCCTGATCGAGGGCGAAGTCCGCGGCCGGCTGCGCCAGCGGTTTGACGTCACACTGCCCCGTTTCGATCTGATGGCGCAGCTCGACAAGGCGTCTGACGGCATGACGCTGTCTGACGTCTCCAAGCGTATGATGGTGTCTAACGGCAACGTCACGGGCCTCGTCGAGCGGCTTGTGGAATCCGGCCACCTTGATCGCCGCACTTCGGAGACGGACCGCCGGGTCCAGGTGATCCGCCTCACAAAACTCGGGCGGGCCGAGTTTCGCAGGATGGCCGCGGAACACGAGACCTGGATCGCCGATCTCTTCGCCGACCTGACGCCGAAGGATGTGCGCGAGTTGATGCGGCTCCTCGCCAAGACCAAGGCGTCAGCGCAGAAATCGGCTGCGCGCCGCCGGACTTAAGTCCGTGGGCTGACGCCCCGCCAATCCCATTTGCCGCGGGAAAAAGCATAGGATGCCCAAAATCCGCTATTGCGCCAAATTACTTTAAGCCTAAAATGATTCTCCGATAGTGCTGCCGGGTGCTTTCCATGCGCAAAGGAGCGTGCGATGGCCAACGCCGCCAAGGTTCAAGTCTCGGGCTCGTATGACGGCAACGCTGCGACGGCCCATGTCGACACGTTTGCGCGGCAGCATCTGCCGCCGCGTGAGCTCTGGCCTGAATTCATCTTCACGCGGTCGGAGCTGCATTATCCGCCGCGATTGAACTGCGTCAGTTATTTCGTCGACCGCTGGGTCGAGCAGGGCCACGGTGATGCCCCTTGTGTCATCAGTCCCGCGGTCAGCTACACTTATCGCGAGCTGCAGGCGCTCGTGAACCGTATCGCCAATGTGCTGGTCGGCAAGCTTGGTCTCGTGACCGGCGGGCGCGTGCTGCTGCGTTCCGCCAACAGTCCGATGATGGTCGCGACCTATCTCGCGGTGATCAAGGCCGGGGGCGTTTGCGTAGCGACGATGCCGTTGCTGCGCGCCAAGGAGCTGTCCTATCCGATCCAGAAGGCGGAGATCACGCTCGCGCTCTGCGATGGAAAACTCTCTGACGAGATGGAGAAGGCTAAAGCCGCGGCGCCCGGTCTCAAGCACGTGGTCTATTGGGGCAGTGGCGCAGCGGATTCGCTCGAGGCGCTGATTGCGGACGCGAGCCCCGAGTTCACGGCGGTCGACACCGCCTCCGATGATATCTGCCTGATCGCCTTCACGTCTGGCACGACCGGCGATCCCAAGGGCACCATGCACTTCCACCGCGATATGCTGGCGGTCTGCGACGGCTACGCGCATAATATCTTGCGGGCGGACCAGAACGACCGCTTCGTCGGCTCCGCGCCGCTCGCCTTCACCTTCGGCTTCGGTGGCGTACTGTTTCCGATGCATATCGGCGCCTCCTTCGTGGTTCTGGAGAAGACGACGCCTGACGATATCCTGAGCGCGATCGAGCAGTACAAGACCACGGTCTGCTTCACGGCACCGACGGCGTATCGCGCCATGATCGGAAAGCTCCCGGACCGCGATATTTCCTCGCTCCGCAAGTGCGTCTCCGCCGGCGAGACGTTGCCCAAGCCGACATTCGATGCCTGGCTCAAGGCGACCGGCATCAAGCTGATGGACGGTATCGGCTCGACCGAGATGCTGCACATCTTCATCAGCGCGACCGAAGACGAGATCCGCCCCGGCGCGACCGGCAAACCCGTGCCGGGCTATGAAGCGAAGATCGTCGATGACGCCGGTAATGACGTGCCGCCAGGCACGATGGGACGCCTCGCGGTGCGCGGGCCGACCGGTTGCCGCTATCTCGCCGATGAGCGCCAGCGCAAATACGTCCAGAACGGGTGGAACGTCACCGGCGATACCTATCTGATGGATGCCGACGGCTATTTCTGGTACCAGTCGCGCTCCGACGACATGATCGTGTCGGCCGGCTACAATATCGCGGGCACCGACGTTGAAGCGGCGCTGCTCACACATCCCGCTGTCGTCGAGTGCGGTGTCGTCGGCGCGCCCGACGAAGCGCGCGGAATGATCGTGAAGGCCTATGTCATTGCCGCGCCTGGGGCGACGCCTGATGCTCAGCTTGCATCCGAATTGCAGGAGCATGTCAAACGTGAGATTGCGCCTTACAAATATCCGCGCGCGATCGAGTTTGTGACGCAACTCCCGAAGACCGAGACCGGCAAGCTGAAGCGCTTTGCCTTGCGGCAGCTAGCGCAAGCCGCAGCGACGTCCTCGGGCGTCGCAGCAGAATGAGAAGAGGATAGAGAATTGTCCGTGACGACGCCGAAGGGCCCGCAGCTTGCGGTGCTGCCGACCGCAGCCGAGAATGACATTCGATCGGTGGCGCAGGTCCTCCAACCTTCCGGCTGGCCGACGCCGAAAGGCTATGCCAACGGCATGGCTGCTGAGGGGCGCATCGTCGTCACCGGCGGCGTGATTGGCTGGGATGCCGAGGAACGTCTTGCGGACGGCTTTGTCGCGCAGGTGCACCAGACGCTGAGCAATATTGCGGCGATTCTTGCCGAAGCGGGTGCACGGCCCGAGCATCTCGTGCGCCTGACCTGGTACGTCGTCGACATGGACGAATATTTGGCCAATCTGAAGGAGCTCGGCAAGATCTACCGGACGATCTTCGGTGCGTACTATCCTGCGATGGCGCTGGTTCAGGTCGTGCGCCTCGTCGAGAGGGCGGCGCGTGTCGAAATCGAGGCCACCGCCGTCGTTCCGCGCTGAGCCGCGTTCTGCTTCAGCTCGCCTTGGCGAGGTCGTCGTCCTCGGGCGAGTTCAGATAGACGTCCGACATGGTGTCGACCCGGCACAGATGGTCGTGCACCTACTTCACGCCCTCAGGTCAAGCGAGCGAAGCCGCTTCTCGCCTGGCGACGTCCACACCTAGTCCTCAGGCTCCGAATTTGGCGCAAGGTCGAAGGAGCGGAATGGCCTGGCCTTGTCCAGTTTCCGGTAGGCCGCAGAGGCGGTGCGTAACAGTTTCTTCTGCCGCTTGCGGTTGAGGAAACGAACGCCTGCCTCGGGGCCAGCTCCGTTCAACGACGCTGCCAGAGTCTGGCCCCGTGCATCGTCATTCAGTTGTCCGAGGGATCGTTGCGCCTTGCGCAATTGTTTGAGGATGGACTTCTGCTTCGTCAGCGACTTGTCGGCGAACAGATCCTCCAGCGATTCGATCGAATAGGTCAGCCGCTTGTTGAGAATCCGCAGCTTGTGCCGTTTCTCGACGTCGAGCTTGCGGAGCTTCCGGGCCTTTCTGAGCAGCGTCTTTTCCCATTCCATCAGTTGCGCCGTCGCGTGGTCGGTGAGCGGGCAGCGGCGCAGCCTGATGGCCTCCTTGCTGCGCTTGGTCGACCAGGGGCCGCTCTCGATCCAGGCCGATGTCTGCTCGATCAGACGCCGATATCGCGCCGATTGCAGCGCGCGCGCCAGCAGGCGGTGGCTCTCGGCGCGCTTCTCGTCCCAGTGCTGGAGTTCGGCAATCACGGCGAGCTCGTCGCCGGTTTCGGCGACGACGCGTTCAATCGCCACGTCGAGATCCCGCACCATGCCGAGCTGGCTGTTCAGCCATTTCAGCTCGGCCCACACCTTCGGCCGCAACCCGTCGTCGACCATGGGCGAGAAGAAGCGGATAGCGGTTCGCAGATGCGTCAGTGCGATCCGGATCTGATGCAGCGCGTCCGGATCGCCGCGGCAAGTGCCGTCATGCTGGGCGAGGACGGCGTCGAGATGGCGGCGCGCGATGATCCGAAAGGCCGTGTCACAGGCCATGCCGGGACTGAGACGGCCGGGCAGGGTATTGCGTCGTGCCGCCGGCTTGGCGCGAGCGGTCGCCGTCGAGGTCGTGGTGGGTCGCGCCATCCTTGTCCGCGCCAATCAGATTGCCTTACCTGCCCTCGGCGATCGCGTCCCGGCAGCTCTGGAGCGTCTGCTCTTGTGTCCCGGATGCATCGATGGTCGCCCAACCGATATGGCCGATATTATAGTGCTCTTGCAGCGCGGCAACCTCTTGCGTGGCGTCGGATGCATCCCCGCGGCGGCCCCCGATTCGGGCCTGCCGCGTCGCGAGGTCCGCAACCAGGAAGAGGCCGGCGAGAGGCACGTTGCACTCCCGGGCCAGCGCGGCGAATGCGTCTCGTTCGAAATCGCGGGCAAATACACCGTCCACGATCGCCGAATGGCCTTGGGCTAGCACGCGTCGGGCACGTTGGGCCAACGCCTGGTAAACCCGCTCCGCGAGCTCGGGCGTGTATGCGGATGGCGGCAACCGGTCCGTGTCCCTCACCCCGGACATCTGCTTGCGAATGGCGTCGCTGCGCAACACGACGGCCCCCGGTTGTGGTGCCACGGCCGGCGCGAGCGCGCGCGCCAAAACCGTCTTGCCGGTGCCCGACAGTCCGCCCACCGCGATCAGACGGGGAGCGGGAGGTCGGATCAGCGCCCGGGCAAGGTCAAAATAGCTGCGTGCCTCGTCAAGAATGCCGGCATCGTCGGAATGCGGCGGCTTCAGCCGTGCCAGCGCCACCTGGGCGCGGATCGCTGCCCGGAGGGACATGAACAATGGTAGTGCGCCGAGTGCGTCGAGATTTTCGAGCGGCGTCACGGCAAGATACTGGTTCAGGACGATGTTGGCCGCCATCGGCTGGTCGTGGCGCAACAGATCCATCAGTGTGAACGCGAGATCGTAGAGCACGTCGACAGTCGCCATCCGTGCGTCGAACTCGATGGCATCGAACAGCACGGGCTGCTGGTCGATCAACACGATATTCGCAAGATGTAAGTCGCCGTGGCAACGGCGCACGAGACCCCGGCGGCCGCGCTCGTCAAGCAGCACGCGAACGCACAGAAATGTCTCGTGCGAGGCTTGGGCGAGCTGCTCGATCTCCGCTGCCGGGAAATGGCTGCCGTTCCGCAGGCCATTGCTGTTTCCATCGATCAGGGCGGGGATGGAGGAGACCCATGCTTCGCGGTTGACGGGTATCGCCACCGCATGCGAGGCCGCGATCGCATCGGCGATGGCCGACGCAAGGTTCGCGGCAAACGGTCCAGCTTTCGCCAGATGATCCAGCGTCTGGCTCTCGTCGAAGCGGGACATGTCGACCGCATACTCGATCGGCCGACCGCGCCCGTCGACCTTCACCGATCCGTCCGGCTCCTCCGTGATTGCCACGACGCGATGATAGATCTGTGGCGCCAGCGGCCGATTGATCCTGATCTCCTCCTCGCATGCTGCCTTGCGCATATCGAGTGTCGAATAGTCGAGAAAGGGAAACCGGACGGCTCGCTTGACCTTCAGCGCGCGTGCTCCGTCGAGGAAAACGGAAGCCGCGTGCGTGTCGATCCGCCTGACGCCGGCATGCGCAGTCAGCGCTGCAAAGATCCGTTCCTGGGTCGCAGAATCGTCTGTCATTCTTGCTGGCATGTGCAGATGGGCGGCGAGCGGTCCGGCCGCAAACCAGGTTAATCCTAGACCGGGATGGCGACCAGTCCTTGACTTCGGTCAAGCCCTGTCGTCGGTTGATGGGACGGAGTTCCCCGGCTTGACGAGGATCAAGCGTCACGACCAAAGGCGGCCTGTTTTGGCCAGCAAGGAGAATCCCGATGCCCTTCAAGGACGTCTTTCTGCCGCTGGTTGGCCAGCCGCGTGCCCCCGCGCTTGCTGCGATCGAGAAATGCGTGGCCGTCGCCGCCGGCCTCGGTGCCAGGATCACCGCGCTTGCGCTTGAGCAAGATGTATTCGTGCGGCCGAAGGTGGTTTTTCCCGACGATCCGGATTCCGCGGAGGCGCCGGCGGCGCGCGAGGTGGGCGACATGCAGCATCTCCTGAATGCATTCACCAATGCGGCTTCCCGCACCGGCATTCGCGCCCAGAGCCGATCGGGCAGGGTGCCGGCAGACCAGATTGCGTCGACCTTCGCCGAACATGCGCGCTTCAACGACCTTACGCTGATGCCCGTAAAGCCGCATGACAGCCAAACGGAAAACATCGTCGAGACGTTCCTGTTCGAATCCGGCCGGCCGCTGCTGCTCTGTCCGGAGCAGCATGTGGAGGTGCTGCGGCCGGAAATCGAGAACGTCATGATTGCCTGGGCCCCCTCGGCCCGCGCTGCGCGTGCGATCGGCGACGCGCTGCCGATCCTCCAGGCCGCCAATGCGGTGCGCGTGGTTACCGCCACGGACGACAAGACTGACGAGGTCATGCAGTCCGGAACGAGCCTCGTCGATCATCTGAGGGAACATGGGGTCTACGCATCCTTTGAAACAGTGAAGGGCAGCGGCAGCTCGATCGGCAAGGTGCTCGGGAGCTGGGCGCATTCGCATGAGATCGACGCCATCGTCATGGGCGCCTACCACCATTCGCGCCTGAACGAGATCGTCTGGGGCGGTGTCACCAAAACCGTCATCGGCCAGCCACCGTGCTGGGTCATGATGTCGCATTAGTTCAACCCATCTGCGGGCTAGCTTCGCGATTTTCGGACCCGTCGCGCGATCGGACGATTGCAATCATGTCGACCTACCGCCTGAAGAACCTGCTGTCGCCGAGGTCAGTGGCGCTCGTTGGGGCAAGTCCCCGTCAGGTGTCGGTGGGGCGCGCTGTTCTCGAAAACATTCGCAAGGCGGGATTCAAGGGACAGTTCGGCCTGGTGAATGCGCGCCATGCCGAGATCGGTGGCGTCGCTGCGGTCAGCAGCCTGGACAAGCTGCCATTCGTGCCCGATCTCGTCGTCATCACCGCACCGGCGCCTGAGGTTCCCGGGATCATCGACGAGGCCGGCCGCGGCGGCTCGGCAGGCGCCCTGATCGTCTCGGCCGGGCTCGGTCACGGACCGGGATCGCTGCACGAGGCCGCCATCGCCGCATCCCGGAAATATGGCATGCGGTTGATCGGCCCGAACTGTCTCGGCATCATGATGCCCGGTGTCAGTCTCAACGCCGGTTTCGCTGCGCACATGCCGGGCGCCGGAAACCTCGCCCTGATCTCGCAGTCGGGCGCGATCGCAGCGGGTATGGTCGATTGGGCCGCGCAGCGTGGCGTCGGCTTCTCCGGCATCGTCTCGATCGGCGATCAGATCGACGTCGACATTGCCGACCTGCTCGATTACTTCGCGCTAGACCACAAGACCCGCGCGATCCTGCTGTATATCGAGGCCATCAAGGACGCGCGGAAGTTCATGTCGGCTGCGCGCGCCGCGGCGCGGGTGAAGCCCGTCGTCGTGGTGAAATCCGGCCGCATGGCGCAGGGCGCGAAGGCGGCCGCCACGCATACGGGCGCTTTGGCCGGCGCAGATGCGGTGTATGAGGCGGCGTTCCGCCGCGCCGGTGTGCTCCGGGTCTCCGATCTGCGCGAGCTGTTCGACTGCGCCGAGACCCTCGGTCGGGTCGAATCGCCGGCGGGCAAGCGCCTCGCCATCCTGACCAATGGCGGCGGCATCGGTGTCCTTGCCGTCGACCGGTTGGTGGAGCTTGGCGGAATTCCCGCGTCCATCTCTGCGGACGCGCGCAAGGATCTTGATGCGGCGCTGCCGCCGACCTGGTCTGGCGCAAATCCCGTCGACATTGTCGGCGACGCAGATGCATCGCGCTACGCGGCGGCGCTGGAGGTGCTGCTCGCAGATCCCGACAATGACGGGGTTTTGGTCCTCAATGTACAGACTGCGATCGCCTCCGCTGCCGACATCGCAGCGACGGTGACCGAGCTCATCAGCAAGTATCGCGAGAAGCACCGCAGTTGGGCGAAGCCTGTGCTCGCGTCCTGGATCGGGGCAGGCCAGAGTATCATCGAAACACTATCCGCCGCGGGCGTTCCGAACTATCCGACCGAAGACGACGCGGTGCGTGGTTTCATGCATCTGGTCCGGCACCGTGAGGTGGTCGAGGAGCTGAGTCAGGTGCCCCCGGCGATGCCCGATGCGTTCGTTCCTGATGCCCAGGCTGCCAAGCGAATCGTCGCGACCGCGGTTGCCGACGGTCGCAAATGGCTCGAGCCCGTCGAGATCAGGCATCTCCTTGAAGCCTACGACATCGCAGTGGTGCCGACCTATGCGGCGGCCGATCTCGAGCAGGCAGTGGTCTACGCGAACGAAATGTTCGCGCAAGGCGCCACCGTCGTGCTGAAGATCATGTCGCGCGACATCGTCCACAAGTCCGATGTCGGTGGCGTTGTTCTCAATCTCACCACGCCGGATGCCGTCCGCACGGCCGCGACCGACATTCTTGCGCGAGCGAAGAAGCTGCGTCCCGAAGCCCGTATTTCCGGCATCATCGTGCAGGCCATGGTCATCAAGGCAAAGGCACGCGAGTTGATTCTGGGTCTTGCTGACGACCCGACGTTCGGTACCGTCGTCGTGTTCGGCCGCGGCGGAACGGCGGTGGAGATCATCAACGACAAGGCGCTGGCGCTGCCGCCGCTCGATTTGCAGCTCGCCCGCGACCTGATCGACCGTACCCGCGTCTCGCGGTTGTTGCAGGCCTATCGGGATGTGCCCGCCGTCAAGCAGGATGCCGTTGCTCTGGTGCTGGTCAAGCTGGCGCAGATGGCGGCCGACATTCCGGAAATCCGCGAGTTCGATATCAATCCTCTGCTCGCGGACGAAACCGGCGTGACGGCCGTCGATGCCCGCGTCGCAGTGGGCCCGTCGCAACGGAAGTTTACAGGCTCAGGCCCCGCCAATTTCGCCGTCCGCGCCTATCCGTCGCAATGGGAGCGCCGCCTCGAGCTTAAGGACGGCTGGCGCATCTTCGTGCGGCCGTTGCGCCCGGAGGACGAGCCGACCATCCACGAATTCCTGCGCCACGTCACGCCGCATGACCTCCGCCTCCGCTTCTTCGCGCCGATGAAGGAGTTTACCCACGAGTTCATTGCGCGCCTGACCCAGCTCGACTATGCGCGCGCGATGGCCTTCATTGCGTTCGATGGGGCCACCAACGAGATGGTGGGCGTGGTGCGGCTCCACTCGGACTCGATCTACGAGACCGGCGAATACGCCATCCTGCTGCGATCCGACCTCAAAGGCAGGGGGCTCGGTTGGGCCTTGATGCAACTGATCATCGACTACGCGAAGTCGGAGGGGCTGAAGGCCATCTCGGGCGATGTGCTCAAGGAGAACAGCACGATGCTGGAGATGTGCCGTCAGCTCGGCTTCGAGGCGAAGCCGGATCCGATGGAGCCGAGCATCTGCGACGTCAGGCTGAAGCTCTGAGCGGACCGGCGCAGGCCGGCTCGACTCTGCTGCCAAGCGCCGAAGCTCCTGAGATCACTGCCGCATTTTGGCGCGCCGGGCGGAACGGCGTTTCGCCGCCCGCTCGTCGCCCTGCGCCAGAGGCTTACTTTTGCAACTCTGCATCGCCTTGAACGCATTGGCGCACCCTGCAGGTGCGGCGCCCCGGCCCGACGGGCGCCATTTTAGCGGAACTTGCCTAAAACTGTTTACGTGCTTTCCGGTTGAAATGCGGGGCAACGTTGACTACGCAGGAACTCCAGTGCCTCGCAGTCTTAGGAGTCCCGGCGTGCCTCAGGACAAGACCGGCGACCCCCGACAATCGTCGGGCAACAAACTGTCCGTCCTGCGCAAGCACCCGATCTTCGCAGATCTGGAGCCGGAGGCGCTCGATCAGCTCTGCCGTTACGCCAAGCATACGACGGTAAAGCGTGGCGCGACGATCGCTGCCAAGGGCGATCCCGGGAACAACCTGTTCGCGGTGATCTCAGGAACAGTGAAGATATCCTCTTCGTCGCCCGACGGCCGCAATGCCATTCTCAATTTGATCGGTCCCGGAGAAATCTTTGGCGAGATCGCGGTCCTTGATGGTGCACCGCGGTCGGCGGATGCGACCGCCAACACGAATTGCGAGCTCTACATCATCGACCGCCGCGACTTCCTGCCGTTCGTGAAGAGCCAGCCGGCGCTGGCGATGAAATTCATCGAGCTGCTCTGCGCGCGCCTGCGCTGGACCAGCCAGCAGGTCGAGCAGGTGATTCTGCAGAACCTGCCAGGCCGGCTTGCAAGCGCGCTGCTCGGGCTCACCGAGGAGCGCAAGTTCGACTCCGGCAGCGGCACGCTCGCCATCACCCAGCAGGAGATCAGCGAGATGGTGGGGATGACGCGCGAGAGCATCAACAAGCAATTGCGCGCGTGGTCGGGACGCAACTGGGTTCGTCTCGAGCATGGCGCCATCGTCGTGCTCGACACCAATGCGCTGCGCGAGCTCGCCGAGAGTGGTCTCGACGGCGGGTGACGGTCCCGCCCTAGCTGTCGATGATCGCAACCGCGCGGGTCCAGCCCGCGGATGCACGCTCGATCTTCACCGGGAAGCATGAGATCGTGAATCCGGTGGAGGGCAGCTTGTCAAGATTGTGCAGCTTCTCGAGATGGCAGTAGCCGATGTGCCGTCCCGCCTTGTGGCCTTCCCAGATCAGACTGGCGTCTCTTGTCTCCGCATATTTCCTGGCGGTGAAGACGAACGGCGCGTCCCAGCTCCAGCCATCCGTTCCGGTTAGCCGCACGCCGCGTTCAAGCAGGTACATGGTGGCTTCATAGCCCATGCCGCAGCCGGAATTGACGTAGTCGGCCCGGCCGAACTTTGCGCCGGCGCTGGTGTTGACGACGACGATCTCCAGCGGAGAGAGCGTGTGGCCGATGCGCTCGAGCTCCTTCTCGACGTCGTCGGCCGTCGCTACATAACCATCCGGCAAATGCCGGAAGTCCAGCTTGACGCCGGGCTGAAGACACCATTCCAGCGGCACCTCGTCGATGGTCCATGAGCGTTCGCCGCGATTCATGGTCGGATGAAAGTGCCAGGGTGCGTCGAGATGCGTGCCGTTGTGGGTCGACAGCGAAACCTGCTCGATCGCCCAGCCCTGGGCGTCCGGCAAATCCTGCGCCTTGAGGCCGTCAAAGAACTGCAGCATGCGCGGCAGTCCCTGCTGATGGTCGACATACTGGATCGTCGGGTGATTGCCGGGCGGATCGGCCGGCACATCGTTCTGTAACGGCACGGAGATGTCGATCAGCTTCCGCGGCATCGGCGTTTCCCTCAAGATGTTCCGGCATGTTTAGGAGCATCTTGAGGGCGGTGCGCTGACGGCGTCAAGTGACGCACCGGTGATGTCACGCCGACGTGCCTGGCGTCATCGCAGAATGTGGCGAGGCAGCCAGAGTGAGATTTCCGGCAGGTAAGTGACGAGCATCAGCACGAACAGCATGACGCCATAGAATGGCCAGATCTTCCGCATGACCTCTTCGAGCGAGACCTTGCCCACCGCGCAGCCGACGAACAGGATTGCGCCGACCGGCGGATGGCACAGGCCGATGCCGAGGTTGAGCAGCATGATCATGCCGAAATGCACGGGATCGACACCGAAGTTCTGCATCACCGGCAGCAGGATCGGCGTCGCGATCAGGATCGAGGGCGCCATGTCGAGTAGCGTGCCCAGGAGCAATAACAGGACGTTGAGCAGCAGCAGGATGACGTATTTATTGTCCGAGATCGACAGGAAGAACGCCGTCATCTTCGCCGGCATCTGCGTCAGCGCCATGATATAGCCGACAGCGGATGCGCAGGCGATCAGCGTCATCACCATCGCGACGGTACGCAAGGTCCGGTGCAGCAATACCGGCAAATCGCGCCACTTATAGTCGCGGTAGACGAACATCGTGACGAAGAACGCCCAGATGCAGGCGACGGCGCCGGCTTCGATCGCGGTGAAGATGCCGCCCAAAATACCGCCGAGGATGATGACGAGCGTGATCAGGCCCCAGGCGGCGTCGATCGTGATCTTGATCGCGTCCTTGGCCGGGACGGTGCGGCCGTGCGGATGGCCTTCGCGATAGGCGATCGCGACGCACAGCACGATCAGGGAGAAGCCGAGCAGGAGGCCGGGAAAGACGCCCGCCATGAACAGCGCGCTGATCGAGATGGTGCCGCCGGTCGCGAGCGAATAGAGCACGGCATTGTGGCTTGGCGGCACCAGCAGCGCCTGCACCGAGGACGAAATAGTGAGGTTGGTCGCGAACACGCGCGGGTAGCCGTTCTTCTCCATTTGCGGGATCATCACCGAGCCGATCGCTGATGTGTCGGCCACGGCCGAGCCGGAGATGCCGCTGAGGAACGTCGTCGCCAGCACGTTGACGATCGAGAGCCCGCCGCGCAGCCGGGTCAAGCCGACCAGCACGTCGGCGAAGGCGACGAGACGGCGCGCCATGCCGCCTTCGGCCATGATAGCGCCGGCGAGCACGAAGAATGGGATCGTCAGCATCGCAACCTTGCTGACGCCGTCGGAGATCTTCAGCATCAGCGCTTCGAGGGGGATGCCGACCGACAGCGCGCCGGCGATCGCCGCCATCGCCAGCGAATAGGCGATCGGCATGCCGATCAGGAAGCAGACGACCATCGTGCCGAGCAGGATAAAGATGTCCATTACGATAACTCCTGGATCACTCGAAGGCCGCAGGCTCGGAATGCTTGCCGATCGGGTCCGGTGGCACGCCGAGGAAGATCCGTTCGATCACGAACAGGAGTAGACAGCCGCCGCCGATCGGGATCGGCAGGTAGGTGACCCCGACCGACAGTGAGGGGAAGTCGGCGATGGTGTTGTACCAGGTGATCTCGACCAGGCGTTCGCCCCAGATGACCATGAACAGCGCGATCAGCGCCATCAGGAGCTGAACGAGGATGTCGGTCGCCCGTTGCAGGGGCGGGGGAAGCCTCTTGGCGAAATAAGCGACGCTCATATGTAGGTTGAGTCGATAACCGGCGGCGGCGCCGATGAAGGTCAGCACGATCGTCAGAAGCACCGCCGTTGGTTCCGGCCAGGAAGCCGCACTGTTGAGTACGTAGCGCGTGAACACCGCCCATGGGATCACTGCGGAGATCGCGACCAGCGCGATGCAGCCGACGATCACGCACAACAGGTAGAGAAAGTCCATCGCTCGGCGAAACAGTGCGGCCATCCGCGTTTCCTGCTCTGTCAGTGGTTTAAGTTGTCGAGGCCAAAGCGCGATGAACCATCATCGCGCCTTGGCTCCTTGTTCGAGCATGATCTTTCCGGAAACCGCTACGCACTTTTCCGGATCATGTTCTAGAGCGCCTGGATGCGTTGGATCATGGCCTGGTATTTCGGGCCATATTTGTCCCACACCGGCTTGACCGCATCCTGGAATGGCTTCTTGTCGGTGATCTCCACGATCTCGCAGCCGGCGGCCTTGGCTTTCTCCATGGCCGTCGTTTCGTACTTCTTCCAGAGTTCGCGCTCCTCGAGCTGGGCTTCGCGCGCGAACTTCTTGATCAGCGCCTGGTCGTCGGCGGACAGCGCGGTCCAGGACCGCTTGGAGAAGCAGAGGATCTCGGGGATCACGAGGTGTTCGGTCAGCGAGTAGTATTTTGCGGCGGTGTAGTGATTGCTGAAAACATAGCTCGGCGGGTTGTTCTCTGCGCCGTCAATCACGCCGGTCTGCAACGAGCTGAACACCTGGTCGTAACCCATGGCGATGCCGTTGCCGCCGAGCGCGTTGACCATGTCGATGAAGATCGGGTTGCCGATGACGCGAAGCTTCAGGCCCTTGACGTCGGCGATCGACTTGATCGGATGTTTGGTGTTGTAGAAGCTGCGTGCACCCGAATCCATCCAGCACAGTCCGACCAGGTTCGCGTTCGGGCTTGCGGTGATCTTGTCCAGCAGCTCATGGCCGATGTCGCCGTCCATCATCTTCCAGGATTGCGCCACGTTCTTGAACAGGAACGGCATGTTGACGACGTTGATGTCGTCCACGATCGGACCGACCGCGCCGGCGCTGACGCGCAGCATCTGGATCGCGCCGATCTGGGTCTGCTCGATCGTCTCCTTCTCGGCGCCAAGCTGCGCGGAAGGATAGGTCTGGATCGAGAGGCGGCCTTGGGTTGCCTCGGCCAGCTTCTTGCCCATGCTCTCGACGGCAGCGACCGTCGGATAGCCGACCGGCTGCACGTCGGCGGCCTTGAACACGGTCTTGGTCTGGGCGTGGCCGGACGAGATCGGAGCCAGTGTTGCTGCTCCAAGTCCGGCGCTCAATTTGATGAAATCACGGCGTCTCATTGTAGTCCTCCCTCATTCCTTGTTTGGCGTATGTCGTTGATGACCGTGGTCCGGTCATTCCGTGCTGGCGAAAAACTCCGGATTGGTGTGTTGGGTCTGCGAGATGTCGCGGAGCAGCCGGTCGAGATGCCGCTCCATTGCGACACCTGCGCGTTGTGGATCGTGCGCCTCGATTGCCGCGAGGATCGGTTCGTGCTCGGCGATCACCTGCGTCATGCGCCCGGCCACCGGCAGGGTCAATTGGCGATAGCGGTCGACGTGAACCTTCACATGCAGGATCAGCGTCCAGATCCCTGGATGTTTTGCGACGTCGGCGACGGTGGCGTGGAACAGCTCGTCGGCCTGATGAAACGCGACACGGTCGCCGGCCTCGTCGGCTTCGCGCTGGCGCTCCACGATCGACCGCAATTGCAGGATTTGGCTCGTGGTGGCGCGTTCGGCCGCAAGCCGTGCGGTGGTCTCTTCCAGCGCTTTGCGGATGATGATGGCTTCGGGCAGCGCGGCGAGCGGGATGCGGGAGACGAAGATGCCCGATTGTGGGAAGACGTCGAGCAGGCCCTCGTCGGAAAGTTTGAGGATCGCCTCGCGCACCGGCGTGCGGCTCACGCCATAGGTCAGAGCGATCTCGGCTTCCGAGACCACTTCGCCCGGCCGCCGCCGCATCGACACCAGTTCGCCACGCAGCTCGGTATAGATGCGTGACGACGCCGTCGCCCGCCGCGGTGGCTTGCCGCGGCGTGGGCTGATGGCAGCCGGCGCGGACGCGGCCTGGGCTTTCCTCGTTGGGCGTGCAGACATGCTTGTGGTTGAAATTGATATATTAGTATACGAGGCAATCCGCGGCAAAATGTCAACAGAGGAAATAGGCTAACTGTGCGCCGCAACATAAGGAGGATTCGTCCGTGACGGACTATCGCAAGCTCTTCGATCTCACCGGTAAGACGGCCGTGGTGCTCGGCGCCGCCTCGGGCATCGGCAAATCGTCGGCCGAGGCGCTGGCCGGGCTCGGCGCCCGGGTTGTCTGCGCCGATCGCGCGCTTGACGCAGCGGAAGCGACCGCCGCCGGCATTCGTGACAACGGCGGCTGGGCCGAGGCGGCCGCGTGTGACGCCGCGAGCGCTGCGGATGTCAATGCGCTGGCCAAAACCGTGATGCAGAAATTTTCGCAGCTCGATATCGCGGTGACGACGCCCGGGCTCAACATCCGCAAGACCATCCTCGACTACACCGAGGAGGATCTCGACCGCGTCCTCACGCTCAACGTCAAGGGCACGGTCTGGTTCCTCCAGGCGTTCGGCCGCATCATGGTCGAGCAGAAGGGTGGCAGCATCATTGCCTGCTCCTCGGTGCGCGCGGTGACCATCGAGCCCGGCCTTGGCGTCTACGGCTCGACCAAGGCGGCGATCGGCTTGCTGGTGAAAGGCTTTGCCTCGGAGGTCGGCCGCTCCGGCGTGCGCGTCAATGCGATCGCGCCGAGCATCGCCGAGACCGCGCTGACCGGCCCATTCAAGCAGCGGCCAGACATCTACAATCTCTACGCTGGTCATACCGTATTCAACCGCTGGAGCAGCGCCGACGAGGTCGCGACGGCTGTCGCCTATCTCGCCTCGGATGCTGCGAGCTATGTCAGCGGCAGCACGCTGTTCGTCGACGGTGGCTGGACCGCCGTCGACGGTCCGCCAACCGGTCTCACCGAGCTGCACAAATAGGGCGATCATCCGCACCTAGCCGGCAAAGCCCACGCGCTGGCGCAGTTCCTTCCGGTCTGCGTCGGTCAGCAAGGCGATCAGCGCGGCCGCCTCCTTCGGATGGGCGGCTCGCGCGGTCACACCGGCTGTGTACATCGTCACGAGCTCGCAGCCCGGCGGCAGCGATCCTGACAGCGCGATGCCCTCGGTCGCGATGATCTCGGTCGCCTGCGTGCATCCGATCGGCCGTTGCGCGGTGGAAGCCGCGAGCTCCCGCATCGCAGTCGCGCCGTTCGGAAATATCTTGAGGCGCGAGGCAACCTCATAGGCGATGCCGAGCTGATCCAGTACCTTTGCGAGGTGCTGACCCGCGGTCGACGCCTTGGTGTCCGGCACGAAGATCGCGTCCGCGGCGCGCAACACCTCGCGCAGATCGGCTTCGGTTTTGACCGTCACCTTGGGATCGCGGCTGCGAACCGCGAGTGCGGTCTCAACCCGGCCGACATCTGCAACCGAAGAGGGGATAACGAGCTTCTCGTCGGCAAGTTTGGCAAGGAGCGCCTGCGTCAGGATGACGAGATCAGCCGACGTACTTGCGCGCAGCTTGTCGGCCATCACGCCGACTGCGCCGAATTCGCCGTCGATGCCGAATCCGGTCTGCGCCTTGAAGGCGTCGGTGAGGCCGCGCACCAGGCCTTGCGCCGCGCCGCCGCTCAAAATGGTCACTGTCGTCACGATGCAAGCTCCATGGCTGCGATGATCTTGTCGCGCGTCATCGGCAGGTCGCGGACGCGCACGCCGAGGCAATCGTAGACGGCATTCACGATTGCGGCGGTCACCGGGCCGTGGGCGGCTTCGCCGGCGCCGACCGGCTCGATCTCCGGCCGCTGGATGATCTCGACGTCCACGGCCGGTACCTCGCTGAAGGTCAGGATCGGATAGTCCGTCCAGGACGTCGATGTGATGCGCGTCCGGTCGAAGCGGACACGCTCCTTCAGCACCCAGCTCGTCGCCTGGATCGCGCCGCCCTCGATCTGATTGACCACGCCGTCCGGATTGATGGCTTCGCCGACATCGACCGCAAGTGTCAGCCGCTTGACGCGGATGTCGTCGGAGCCTTCGATCTCGGCAATCGCCGCGCAATAGGCGCCCGTATTCTTGTAGCGCGCGAAGCCGACACCGTGACCGACACCGGATCGCTTCTGCGGCCTCCATGCGGCACGTCGTGCGGCGGCGCGGATGACGTCCCTGGCGCGCTCGTCTTGCAGATGGCGTAGGCGGAGCGCGACCGGGTCTTCGCCGCGCAAGGCGGCGATCTCGTCGAGCAGTGATTCGATCGCGAATACATTGCCCTGCGCCCCCAGGGTCCGCAGCGCCGAGGTGCGTACCGGCATGGTCAGCAGCCGGTGGCTCGTGATCGTCCAGGCCGGGAGGTCATAGAGCGGAACGGAGTTGCGATCTCCGCCGCCGCCATTGGCCGCGGCCGGGTTCGTCGAGATCATGCGGGGGTAGGGATTTTCGATCTCGGTCGCCGCAAGCAGCGCAGGCTGCGCCGCGCGCCCCGGCCGCGCCGCATGGCCATTGCTCCAGATCGTATGGCACCAGCCAGTGATCTCATCGTCGGTGTCGAGATCGGCCTCGATCTCGATAGCCATCGCCGCGCCAAACGGTGCATGGGACATCTCGTCGTGGCGCGACCACTGCACCCGGACCGGACGGCCTCCGGCAGCCTTGGCCAGCAGCACGGCATCGAGCGCGACGTCATCGGCCGCATTATGTCCGTAGCAGCCGGCGCCCTCCATGTGCTCGACGACGATGTTCTCGAGCGGCAGCTTGAGCACGATCGCGAGATCGGCGCGCAGCAAATAGACACCCTGGCTGTGTGTCCAGACATGGACACGATCGCCGTCCCATCGCGCCATGGCACAGGATGGTGCGATCGAGGCATGCGCGATGTAGGGACGGGTGTATTGCCGACTGAGGGTGCGGGCAACCTTCTTTGTCGTGGCCGTTGTTCTGGTGTCGATGACGGTCGTCTCGACCGGCTGGCTCTTCAGGAAGCCTGCCAGTTCATCTTCATTGGGCAGCGGCTCGCCGGCCGACCATGTCGCGCCCTTGCGCAAGGCTTTCAGAGCAGTCTCAGCCGCTTCCTCGCTGTCGGCAACCACGCCGGCAAAGCCGCCGTCGCGAGCGATCACTACGACGCCCGGAAGGGCGCGCGCGGACTCTTCGTCGAGCGCGGTCAGCCTTGCGCCCGAAATGTCCGGCCGCAGCACGCGTCCGTGCAGCAACTCCGGCAGCGCACGGTCATGGATGAAGCGTGGCCGCGCGAACACCTTGTCGGAAATATCGACGCGCTGGACCGAATGTCCCGCGACGGCGCGCATGGCGGCGCTCTTCGCCGTTGCGCCCGCAGTGGCGTCGTGGTCGAGCGAGACGTCGCCGGCCAGCTCCCAATAGCTGGTCCTGACATTGCCGGGACCCGAGATCGTGCCGTCATCGACACCAAGCAGCGGGGCATCGACCCCGAGACGTTCCGACGCCGCGGTGAGGAAGCGCTGCCGTACCTCGGCACAGGCGTGGCGTAGCGCGCGGCCGGACTGCTGGACCGACAGGCTGCCCGAGGTAACGCCTTCGTTCGGGCTGGTCGCTGTCGAGGCGCGGATCATTTCGATCCTGATGATATCGACATCGAGTTCGTCCGCCGCGATCTGCGCCAGTGCCGTGACGATGCCTTGGCCGATCTCGACCTTGCCGGGCGTGATCGCGACACGACCTTCGTCGGTGAACCTCACCCAGGACGACAGTCTTGGATTGGCCGCCAGACTGACCGGCAGTTTCGGGGCGGGGGACGGCGCACTCATGACGTCGCTATCTCCGACGCTGCCCGCAGCACGGCGCGCACCATGCGGTTATGCGATCCGCAGCGGCACAGATTGCGATCCAGCGCCGTTCTGACCTCCGCCTCCGTCGGCGACGGGTTGCGCTTCAGCAGCGCCGCAGCGCTGATCAGGATCCCCGAGACGCAATAGCCGCATTGCATCGCCTGCTCGGAGATGAAGGCACGTTGCAGCGGATGCGGTTGCTCCGCCGTGCCGAGGCCTTCCACCGTGACGACGTCCTTGTCCGCGACCGACCACATCGGCATGTCGCAGGAGGCCATCGCGCGGTCGTCAACCATGACATGGCAGGCGCCGCATTCGCCGGTTCCGCAGCCGAAATGCGAACCGGTGACGCCGAGCCGACCGCGCAGCACATCGAGCAGTGTGTGATCCGGATCGGTATCCACGGCTATCGCCGCGCCATTGAGCTGGAATTGAATGGTAGGCATTGTCGCTCTAAGCCTCAGGACTTGTCGAACTTCTTGACGACGTCGGCCCATTTTTCGATGTCGCCGCGCAGGAATTTTTCGAACTCCTCCGGCGTCATCGACATGGGCACCGCACCTTGCTCTGTCCAGAGCTTTATGATGTCGGGCCGTTTCACCATCGCGTTCACGGCGGCATTGAGCTTGTCGATGATTGGCTTCGGCGTGCCGACCGGTGCCATCAGGCCGAGCCAGATTGTGGCTTCATAGCCGGGTACGCCGGACTCATTCGCGGTCGGCACGTTCGGCAGCGCAGCGGAACGCTGCCTGCCCGTGGTCGCGAGTGCACGCACCTGGTTCTCCCCGATATTGGGCGCCATCGCCGGAACAGCATCGATCATCATCTGTACCTGCCCGCCGATCACGCCGCTGCGCGCTTCGCCGCTGTTGCGATAGGGCACGTGGACGAGGTCGATGCCGGCCATCGCTTTGAACAGTTCGCCGGCCATGTGATAGGGCGTGCCCTGGCCGGAGGAGGCGTAGTTCAGCTTGCCCGGCTGCGATCTCGCGATCGCGATGAACTCCTGCAACGATTTCGCCGCGACCTGCGGGTTCACCACGATGACGAGGTCGGAATAGTTCACCGGCGCGATCGGTGCGAGGTCGCGCATCAGCTCGTATTTGCGCTGCTCGGGCGTCAGCAGCGATTCGTTGGCCGTCTGGGTGTTCGACATCATCAGCAACGTGTAGCCGTCGGCCGGCGACTTCGCCGCCTCGACGGTGCCGATGACGCCGCCCGCACCCGTGCGGTTCTCGATGACGAAGGGCTGCCCAAAACTCTCCTGGAGGGCATTGCCGATCAGCCGCGCTGCAACGTCCGCTGGCCCGCCCGCGCCGAAAGGCACGACGATCCGGACCGCGTGGGCGGGATAACCTTGCGCGAAGGACGGGGCAGCGGACAATGTGGTGAGCAGGCCGGCGGCCAGCGCCAGCACGATTCTTCGGGCCTTCATGCCCACCTCCCTGATGTCGTTCTTGTTGGGCGGCACTCTAGCGGTATGGCGCGCGGGCTGTCGACGCCTCACAAAGTCGATTGGGGACGGAATATCGGGCCGTTTTCGGTGTGATCGCGCGGCAATTCGCGGGCGTAGCAGGAACCTGTCGCGCGCGCGACTTGAGCAAATCGCATGGGCATTGCCGGATAAATGCGCTCGGCGGGCTGGTATTTTGGTGTTACGAATGGCCATGAACCAGCACGCCAAGATCGAGATCCGCCACTCCACCTGTCCGCATGATTGCCCGTCGGCTTGTGCCCTCGATATCGAGGTGGTGGAAGGCCGGAGCATCGGCCGCGTCCGCGGCTCGAAGAAGCAGACCTATACGGCCGGCGTGGTCTGCGCCAAGGTCGCCCGCTATGCCGAGCGCATCCATCATCCCGAGCGGCTGATGTACCCGATGCGTCGGACCGGGCCGAAAGGCTCCGGGCAGTTCGCGCGCATCTCCTGGGACGAGGCGCTCGACGAGATCGGGCATCGCTTCAACCAGGCCGAGCGCGAGTTCGGCGCGGAATCGATCTGGCCCTATTACTACGCGGGCACGATGGGGCTGGTGATGCGCGACGGGCTCAATCGCCTCGCGCATGTGAAGAAATATTCGCGCTTCTATTCGACGATCTGCGCCAACATCGCGCGCGTCGGTTATGCCGTCGGCACCGGCAAGATCGCCGGCGTCGATCCGCGCGAGATGGCGCTCTCCGACCTCGTCGTGATCTGGGGCACCAACCCTGTCAACACGCAAGTCAACGTGATGACGCACGCTGCCCGTGCCCGCAAGGAGCGCGGCGCCAAGATCGCGGCGGTCGATGTCTACGACAACGAGACCATGAAGCAGGCCGACATCAAGATCCTCCTGCGCCCCGGCACCGACGGCGCATTCGCCTGCGCAGTCATGCATGTCCTGTTTCGCGACGGCTATGCCGATCGCGCCTACATGGACAAATACACCGATTGCCCGGCCGAGCTCGAGGCGCATCTGAAGACGCGCACCCCCGAATGGGCCTCCGCCATCTCTGGCGTGCCGGTGTCCGAGATTGAGGCTTTTGCCAAATTGGTCGGCGAGACCAAGCGGACGTTCTTCCGTCTCGGCTACGGTTTTACCCGCTCCCGCAACGGCGCGACACAGATGCATGCGGCGCTGTCCATCCCCGCAGTGACGGGTGCCTGGCAGCATGAAGGCGGCGGCGCCTTCTTCAACAATTATGCGCTGTGGCATTTCAACGAATCCATCATCGAAGGTCACGACGCGATCGACAAGACCACGCGTGCGCTCGACCAGTCGCAGATCGGCCGCATCCTCACCGGCGATGCCGAGGCCTTGCATGGCAAAGGGCCAGTCAAGGCGATGTTGATCCAGAACACCAACCCGATGACGGTGGCGCCGGAGCAGGCGCGGGTAGCCCAGGGCTTTGCGCGTGAGGATCTGTTCGTCGCGGTGCACGAGCAATTCATGACCGAGACGGCGCAGATGGCCGACATCGTGCTGCCGGCAACGATGTTCATGGAGCACGACGACCTCTACTACGGCGGCGGCCATCAGCACATCTCGGTCGGCCCCAAGCTGATCGATCCACCCGGCGAATGCCGCTCCAACCATCAGGTCCTGCAAGCGCTGGCGCCGCGCCTTGGTGCCAAGCATCAGGGCTTCGACATGACGCCGCGCGAATTGATCGACGCGACGCTGAAGCTGAGCGACCATGGCGACATCGCCGGCCTCGAGGCCGATATCTGGCGCGACCTGCAACCGGACTTCCGGACCGCGCACTACCTCGATGGCTTCGCCCACGCCGACAAGAAATTCCACTTCAAGGCCGACTGGGCGAATCCGCCGTTCGGCTTGATGATGGGCGAGTTCGACAAGATGCCGTCGCTGCCGGACCATTGGGCCGTGATCGAGCACGCTGACCAGGCACATCCGTTCCGGCTTGCCACCAGCCCCTCGCGCAGCTTCCTCAACACCACCTTCAACGAGACGCCGTCCTCGCAGGCGCGCGAGGGCAAGGCGAGCGTGATGATCCATCCGATGGATGCGGCTTCCCTCGACATTGCGAAGGGCGACGCCGTGACCGTCGGCAATACCCGCGGCGAGACGACGCTGATCGCAACGTTGTTCGAGGGCGTGCGGCGTGGCGTCCTGATCGCGGAGTCCGTCCATCCGAACAAGGATCATATCGGCGGCCGCGGCATCAACATGTTGACCGGCGCCGAAGCCGTCGCGCCGATCGGCGGGGCTGCGTTCCACGACAACAAGGTCTGGATCAGGAAAGCTGCCGCGGCTTGAGGCGCGCTCGCGCTTTGACCGCTTGCAAATTTGTGTCGAGGCGCTAAAGCGGCGCCTCGTCACAGATTGCCCTTGCACCTCGCGTCCGAGCTGCCGCAAATGGCTGCAAAACGGGAGCAAGGAAGCAACGCCATGACCGACACCACAAGCGTCATCACCGAGAAGCGCGGGCAGGTGTTCTGGATCACCATCAACCGGCCAGAGAAACGCAACGCGTTGAACGGCGAGGTGATCGCCGGCATCACCAAAGGCTATCGCGATGCGCATGACGACAAAGATGTCCGCGTCATCGTGCTGACCGGCGCGGGCGACAAGGCGTTCTGCGCCGGCGCCGATCTGCAGAATTCCGGCGCCGCTTTCGCGATGGATCATTCCAAACCAAATGTCGACTATGCCGATCTGTTGCGTTTGTCACAGAACGCCACCAAGCCGGCGATTGCGCGGGTCGGCGGCGTCTGCATGGCCGGCGGCATGGGCCTTCTGTGCATGACCGACATGGCGGTCGCGGCCGATCACGTCATCTTCGGCCTGCCGGAGGTCAAGGTCGGCGTGTTCCCGATGCAGGTGCTGAGTTTGTTGCAGACCATCGCGCCGCCGCGCCTCGTCAACGAATGGGCGCTCACGGGCGAGCCGTTCGATGCGAAGGTGGCGCAAGCGGCCGGCTTGCTCAATTACGTCGCGCCCACGGCCGAGCTCGACGCCAAGGTCGACTGGCTGATCGGGCGCATCGTCGACAAATCGCCGACCGCGATCCGCCGCGGCAAATACGCCATGCGCGCTATCGCCTCGATGTCGTTCGACGAGAGCATCGCCTACACCGAAAGCCAGATCGCGCTGCTCGCGATGACCGAGGATGCGAAGGAGGGACTGAAGGCGTTCGGTGAGAAGCGCAAGCCGGTCTGGACGGGGCGGTGAGGGGAGCCATTCTCGTGTCCCGGACGCGCTGCAACGCGCAAGCGTTGCTGCGCAGAGCCGGGATCCAGAAGGCGGCGCGGCACACTCGGCGAGATGGGCCCCGGCTCTGCAGCGCACCGCTGAAGAAGCGCTGCGCCGCGTCCGGGGCACGAGAGCGTAGGACGACCTATCCATATTCAACTCTCAAGCAGCAGACACGCCTTCGCGTTCTCGCGGCTCATTTCGCCCGAGTTTTGCCCTGCTCGTCACGCCCTCTCGCAAAAGAGGGCGCAGGGAAGGCCGGGTGCCGGCTGGCACCCGCAAACTCCCGTGCGAGAACGTTGCACACGCAAGGCACAGGAGAGACACAGGGCAGCCGAAACATCCGGCCTTCCCTGCGCAGTGGTTTGACGGCTTATGCGCGCTCTCCCCGGAGACGAATTCGGTCTTGCCTCCGTCACATCTGCGAAATTCACGGACACCGCCCCGGTTGAAGCAACGCCGCCTCCGCAAAGGCTTGACCGTAGCAACGACGGCCAGGACCACACGTTTTGCCGTACGCTTCGAGCGCCGTTCGTCCGCACGCCGCCGGGATCTCACGGGGTTCATCCCGCCCTGCTCCCGCGTCTCGTGCCCGACGCTTCCCGCGTCCACCGCAGCCCGATCCGCGGCTCGTGACGACGTACGACCGCCCCTTTTCCCGGATCAGGATGGCGGCAGGATGCGGCAAATCGAAAATTCTGTAAAGACGAATATTTTGGCGAGGGGCGGTTGACCGAGGGCTGGCGTGTTTTGCCCGACGGGCAACGCAAGCGCTGGTGCGTAGGGTGGGTTAGCCGAAGGCGTAACTCACCGCTTCCGTTCCGGCGGAGGCTGAAGAGGTGGGTTACGCTTCGCTAACCCACCCTACGAAGCCGTCACCCCGCGTTGGCCTTCAGCCCCGCCGCCTGGATGCCGGCCACCGCGCAGGCTTCGTCATTGTCGGAGGTGTCGCCGGAGACGCCGACGGCGCCGAGCAGGGTGGTGCCGTCCATGATCAGCACGCCGCCGGGGACCGGCACCAGCGCGCCCCTCGCGATGGTGTTCACGGCGTCGATGAAATAGGCCTGCTCCTGGGCGCGCTGGTATAGCGCGCGCGAACCCATGCCCAGTGCGAGCGCGCCATAGGCCTTGCCGTGGGCGATCTCGGCGCGCATCAGGCTGGTGCCGTCCTGTGCCGCGGCGAGCTTGAGGACGCCGCGCGCGTCCAGGATGGTGACGACGAGCGGCTTGAGCTTGAGTTCGGTGGCCTTCACGAAGGCGGCGTCGAGGATCTTGCGAGCGGTGTCGAGCGTGAGTTCAGCCATGGCTGGTTTCCTTTTCAGGGGGAGAAGTGGAATTGGTTTCGGCGCGATCGAGGCTCATCGCCAGCACGCGCGCGACGTGAAGGGCCTCGCGCTGCGTACCGTCGTGGATCTGGTGGCGGCAGGAGGTGCCGTCGGCGACGACCAGCGTCGCCTTGTCTGCGCGCCGCACGGCAGGCAGCAGCGACAGCTCGGCCATCTCAATCGAGGCATCGTAGGTGTCTGTGCCGTAACCGAAGGCGCCCGCCATGCCGCAGCAGCTCGACTCGATGGTCTCGACCTTGAGGCCGGGGACAAGGCGCAGCACCTGCTCGACCGGCTTGAAAGCGCCGAAGGATTTTTGGTGGCAATGGCCGTGGACCATCGCCTTGTCGGCGACGGCGCCGAGCGGCAGTTGCAGCCGGCCGGCTTCCGCCTCATGCACCAGAAATTCCTCGAAGGTCAGGGCGTGCGCGCCGACCGCTTTGGCGTCGTTGTCCTTGCGCAGCGAGGCAAGCTCGTCGCGCAGCGTCAACAGGCAGCTTGGCTCGAGGCCCACAATCGGCACGCCGCGTGCGGCAAAGGGCGCGAAAGCTGCCACCAGCCGGTCGAGCTCGGATCTGGCTTCGTCGACGAGGCCGGCCGACAGGAAGGTGCGACCGCAGCACAGCGGCCGGCTGCCGCCCGCAGGCTTCGGCAGATGCACGCGATAGCCGCCGGCGGAGAGTACGCGCAACGCGTCGTCGAGATTTTCACGTTCGTAGATGCGGTTAAAGGTGTCGGCGAACAGCACAACCTCGCGGCCGGTCTCCGGCCCAATGCTATCGGCGGGCGGCACAAAGACGTCGTTACGGAACGCGGGGAGAGCGCGGCGCGCGCTGATGCCGGCAAAACGCTCGAACAGCTTTCGCAGCAGCGGGCTGTGATTGCGCAAATTCGCCAGCGGCGCAAAGCGCGACGCGAGGCCGGCATAGCGCGGGAGATAGCCGACCAGGCGGTCGCGCAGTGTCAGGCCGTGTGAGGCTGCGCGCGCGGCGAGCACTTCGATCTTCATCTTAGCGATGTCGACGCCGGTCGGGCATTCGTGGCGGCAGGCCTTGCAGGAGACGCAGAGTTTCAGCGTCTCCATCATCTCGTCGGAGGAAAGCGCGCCCGCGCCGAGCTGGCCGGAGATCGCCAGCCGCAGCGTGTTGGCGCGGCCGCGCGTGACGTCCTTCTCGTTCCGCGTCGCGCGGAAGGACGGGCACATCACGCCGCCCTCGAGCTTGCGGCAGGCGCCGTTGTTGTTGCACATCTCGACCGCGCCCTGGAAACCGCCGCCAGCGCCGGGATAAGCTGACCAGTCGAGCTTCGTCTTCAGCTCAGTGACGCGATAATCCGGCCGGTAGCGGAACAGCGAGCGATCGTCCATTTTCGGCGCATCGACAATCTTGCCGGGGTTGAGGACGCCTTCGGGATCAAAGCGCTGCTTCACCTCTTTGAAGTCGGCGACGAGACGCTCGCCGAACATCGTGGTGTGAAACTCGGAGCGCACCAGGCCGTCGCCATGCTCGCCGGAATGCGAGCCCTTGTATTCACGCACCATCGCGAAGGCTTCCTCCGCAATGGCCCGCATCGCCTTGACGTCCTTCTCCAGCTTCAAGTTCAGCACGGGGCGCACATGCAGGCAGCCCTCGGAGGCGTGGGCATACATCGTGCCGCTGGTGCCGTGCTTGGCAAAAACCTCGCTCAATCGCGCGGTGTAGTCGGCGAGATGCGGCAGCGGCACGGCGCAGTCCTCGACGAAGGAGACCGGCTTGCCTTCCTGCTTCATCGACATCATGACGTTGAGGCCGGCGGCGCGGAAATCGGCGATGCCGCCCTGAAGCGCGGGCTCGGTAATCTCGACCACGCCGCCCCATTTGCGCTGGTCGTTATTCCAGCCGAAGCCGAGATCGCCCATCAGCTCGCCGAGCTGCTTGAGGCGCAGAAGATTGTCCGCCTGGTCCTCCTCGGCGAACTCGACCACCAGCACCGCATCCGGATCGCCCTTGATCGCGGCCGAGATAATGGGGCGGAACATCGCGATGTCGCGGCCGAGCGCGATCATGGTGCGGTCGACCAGCTCGACGGCGATCGGCTTGAGTTTTACGAGATGCTGAGCCGCATCCATGGCCTCGTAGAAGCTGCCGAAGTGGCAGACGCCCAGCGCCTTGTTGCGGATGACGGGCCACAGCTTCAGCTCGACCTTGGTGGTGAAGGCCAGTGTGCCTTCGGAGCCGACCAGCAGATGCGCCATGTTGTTGGGCGCGTTGCGCGGCACCAGCGCATCGAGATTGTAGCCGCCGACGCGGCGCTGCACCTTTGGGAAGCGCGCGGCGATCTCCTCGGCCTCGCGCGCGCCGAGGTCGAGCATGTCGCGGAACAGGGCGCGGGCGTTGTTGCTTGCATCGACGTCGGAGAGATCGCGCGACACCTCGCCGAAGCGGTTCAGCGTGCCGTCCGCGAGGGCTGCTTCCATCGACAGCGTGTTGTCGCGCATGGTGCCGTAGCGCAGCGAACGGCCGCCGCAGGAATTGTTGCCGGCCATGCCGCCGATGGTGGCGCGCGAAGCCGTAGAGACGTCGACCGGAAACCACAGGCCGTGCTTTTTGAGCTGGCGGTTGAGGTCATCGAGCACGATGCCGGGCTCGACCACGCAGGTGCGGTTCGCGACGTCGAGTGACAGGATGCGGTTCAGGTGTTTTGAGAGATCGACGACGAGGCCGTCATTGACGGTCTGGCCGCATTGCGAGGTGCCGCCGCCGCGGGGCGTCACCTTCACCCCCTCGTCGCGCGCAATCGCCAGTGCGCGCAGCGCCTCGTCCATGGTCTTGGGCACCACCACGCCCGCCGGCATGATCTGATAGAACGAGGCATCGGTGGCGTAGCGGCCGCGGCTGAAGCCGTCGAACAGGACGTCGCCGGTCATTTCCGCGCGCAGGCGCCGTTCGAGCGAGGAGGCGTTTGTCATCCCTGATCCCGGACTGATCCGACAAGGCGTCCCGCCCGGTCGAATTATTCATTCTTGTTTCTGACCGATTATATTATGAATTCAAAATGAGCAAGCCAACCGCCCCTTAAAGCGCTGCAGGCGCCTGGTCCTGGGGCTCGGTCAGGTGCTCGATCGCCGCCGCCCGCTTGTTGCGCAGGTGCTGGAACAGAATGTCGCTCAGCTCGCTGCCGGCGCGGCGGCGCAGCGCATCGAGAATGGCCTCGTGCTCGCGCATCGCTTCCGCCCAGCGCTGTCGCTTGCGAGCGAAATTGGCGGAGTAGCGGACGCGGCGGATCCGGCCGGCAAAGTTGCCGTAGGCCGTCTTCAGTGTCTCATTGCGTGCGGCTGCGACGATGCTCTCATGGATGCGTTGGTTGGTCTGGAAATAGCCGTGCATGTCGCGGTGCAGATAGTGGCCGTACATCTCGTAATGCAGCTGCTCGATCGCGGCGATTTCCGCATCGGTGATGGCCTCGCAGGCCAGCCGGCCGGCGAGGCTCTCCAGCCCTGCCATGACGTCGAACAGTTCCTCGAGGTCGCGCTGGCTGAGCTGGCGCACCCGCGCGCCGCGGTTGGGCAGGAGCTCGATCAGGCCCTCCGCGGCGAGCACTTTTAGAGCTTCGCGCAAGGGCGTGCGGGAGATGCCGAACATCTCGCAGAGCTGGCGTTCGGGAACGCGCGCACCGTCGGGAATGTTGCCTTCCACGACGTGGTCGCGCAGCCGCAGCAGGATCTCGCCATGGAGCGAGGCCTCCTGACGATCGCCGCCATTGCCGGCCGGCGGGGCGATCGGAACCCCGGTGTCGGGAATCGTGGATTTCATTTGCAGCACAGTAGTTTGCTCAATTGACCGCGTCGACGTCCACAATCGAATACCAAATTTTGATTGAAATGACAAAAAATGAATGCAAAATGGCCAAATGAGCCGGCGAGAATCCGCTGCCAGGGAGGTTTTCATGCATCAGGGACGCCATTTCCTTCAGATTCCGGGCCCGAGCCCGGTCCCCGAGCGCGTCCTGCGCGCCATGGACATGCCGGTGATCGACCATCGAAGCGCAGAATTCGGCGAGCTCGGCCGGACCGTGCTCGAAGGCAGCCAGAAAATCTTCCAGACCGCAGGTCCGGTCGTGATCTTCCCCTCGTCGGGGACGGGCGCCTGGGAGGCCGCGATCGTCAACACGCTGTCGCCGGGCGACAAGGTGCTGATGGTCGAGACCGGCCATTTCGCCACCCTGTGGCGGCAGATGGCGGGCCGCTTCGGTATTGAGGTCGACTTCGTTCCCGGCGACTGGCGCCGCGGCGCCGATCCGGCCGTGATCGAAGCCAGGCTCACCGAGGATACCGCGCGCGCGATCAAGGCGGTGATGGTCGTGCACAACGAGACCTCGACCGGTGCGACCAGCCGCGTCGCCGAGATCCGCGCTGCGATCGACCGCGCCTCGCATCCGGCGCTGTTGATGGTCGACACCATTTCGTCGCTCGGCTCGGTCGACTACCGCCACGGCGAGTGGAGGGTCGATGTCAGCGTGAGCTGCTCGCAAAAGGGTTTCATGCTGCCGCCCGGCCTCGGCTTCAACGCGATCTCGGAGAAGGCCCGCACTGCTTCGAAGACCAACAAGATGCCGCGCTCCTATTTCGACTGGGAGGAGATGCTCAAGCCCAACGCAAAGGGCTTCTTCCCCTACACGCCAGCGACCAACCTTCTCTACGGCCTGCGCGAGGCGATCGCGATGCTGCTGGAGGAAGGGCTCGACAACGTCTTCGCGCGCCATCAGCGGCTAGCTGCCGCAACGCGCGCCGCCGTCAATCATTGGGGCCTCGAGGTGCTCTGCCAGGAGCCATCGGAATTCTCGCCGGTGCTCACGGCGGTATTGATGCCGCCGGGACATGATGCCGATCAGTTCCGTCAGATCGTGCTCGAGAATTACAACATGTCGCTCGGGTCGGGCCTGTCGAAAGTCGCCGGAAAGGTCTTCCGCATCGGCCATCTCGGCGAATGCAACGCGCTGACGTTGCTCGGTGCGCTCACCGGCGTGGAGATGGGCCTGTCGGTTGCCGGCGTGCCGCACCGCTCTGGCGGCGTCGACGTCGCGATGAAGCTGCTGGAACAGCGTCCGCAGGGCAATGCATCGCCGCATTTGAAAGTCGTCGGCACTTAAAACGCGCGGGACACGCAACGACAATCATAACAAAAGATCAGGGAGGGTGGAGATGGGAGTTCGGTTCAAGGCCACGCATGTCGTGCTGGCGATGCTGTGCGCGATGTATTTCATCACCTATGTCGACCGGGTGAACATCGGCACGGCGGCGAGCGAGATCCAGAAGGAACTCGGCCTCTCGAACACCCAGCTTGGCCTCGTCTTCTCCGCCTTCGCCTATCCCTATCTGCTGTTCCAGGTGATCGGCGGCTGGGTCGGCGATCGTTTCGGGCCGCGCAAGACGCTGTTCTGGTGCGGCATGATCTGGGCGGCGGCCACCATCATGACCGGCTTCGTGCACGGTCTTGCCGCGCTGTTCATCGCGCGCTTCGCACTTGGCTTCGGCGAGGGCGCGACGTTCCCCACGGCGACGCGCGCGATGCAATACTGGACGCCGGCGAACCGCCGCGGCTTCGCGCAGGGGCTCACTCATTCCTTCGCCCGGCTCGGCAATGCGATAACGCCACCGGTGGTCGCGCTCCTGATCCTCTGGCTGACCTGGCGCGGCGCGTTCGTCGTACTCGGCTTCGTCAGCCTGGTTTGGGGCGTCATCTGGGTCTGGTACTTCCGCAATGAGCCGAAGGAGCATGCCTCCATCACGGAAGCCGAGCTCGCCGCATTGCCGCCGCGCCCGACCGGCGAGCGGCCGCGCGTGCCCTGGGGCCCGCTGTTCGGCCGGATGTGGCCGGTGACGCTGACCTATTTCTGCTACGGCTGGAGCTTGTGGCTCTACCTCAACTGGCTGCCGCTGTTCTTCAAGAACAACTACAATCTCGACATCAAGAACTCCGCGCTGTTCGCCTCGGGCGTCTTTTTCGCCGGTGTGGTCGGCGACAGTGTCGGCGGCGTGCTGTCGGACAAGATCCTCGATCGCACCGGCAATGTCCGCCTGGCGCGGCTGAGCGTCACCGTTGCGGGATTTACGGGCGCGCTGCTCTCGCTGTTTCCGATCCTGTTCGTCCACGACATCACGATCGTCGCGCTGTGCCTGTCGGCCGGCTTCTTCTGCGCCGAACTGGTGATCGGCCCAATGTGGTCGATCCCGATGGACATCGCCCCGAAATATTCCGGCACCGCCTCGGGGCTCATGAATACCGGCTCGGCCTTCGCCGCCATCGTGTCCCCGCTCGTTGCCGGCTTCGTGATCGACGCGACCGGCAACTGGTACCTGCCGTTTCTGATGTCGATGGGGCTGTTGCTGCTCGGCGGCTTTTCCGCCTTCCTGATGCATCCCGAGCGCCCGTTCGCCGAGGCCGAGGAGCGGGTTTCCTCGGGAACGGTGGTGGCTGCGGAGTAGCGGGCGGCCTCAGGGCAGAGGTCCGCCGGTTACGCATGGGAGGCGCCTTAAGGAGAGGGGACAAGCCGGTCAAATGGTGCTATTCGGCGGCCATCAAAATCAAGGCAAGACCGGGAAGGACGCCGATGACCGTGCACACTGGAAGGCATTTTCTCCAGATTCCTGGACCGACCAACGTGCCCGACCGGGTGCTGCGGGCGATGGACATGCCGACGCTGGACCATCGCGGCCCGGAGTTCGCCGAACTCGGTTTTGGCGTGCTTGCCGCAATGCAGCGCGTGTTCCGCACCAAGCAGCCCGTGATCATTTTCCCCTCGTCCGGCACCGGCGCCTGGGAAGCGGCGATGGTCAACGTCTTCTCACCCGGCGACAAGGTGCTGATGTGCGAGACCGGCCAGTTCGCCGTGCTGTGGCGCGGCATCGCCGAGAAGTTCAAGCTCGATGTCGACTTCGTCCCGAGCGACTGGCGCCATGGCGCCGACCTCGCCGAGATCGAGAAGCGCCTCGTCGCCGACAAGCAGCACACGATCAAGGCGGTCTGCGTCGTGCACAACGAGACCTCGACCGGCTGCGTGACGCCGCCGCTGGAGGTGCGCAAGCTGCTCGATCGCGTCAAGCATCCGGCGCTGCTGATGGTCGACACCATCTCCGGCCTCGGCTCGATGGAATACGAGCACGATTCCTGGGGCATCGACGTCTCGGTCGCGGGCTCGCAGAAGGGCCTGATGCTGCCCCCGGGCCTCGGCTTCAACGCCGTCTCGGAGAAGGCACTCACTGTTGCGAAGGCCAACCCCGGCATGCGCTCCTACTGGGACTGGCAGGAGGTCATCACCTTCAACCAGCTCGGCACCTTTCCCTATACGCCCGCCACCAATTTGCTCTACGGCCTGCGCGAAGCGGTCAAGATGCTGGAAGAGGAAGGGCTCGAGAACGTCTGGACCCGCCACAAGCGCCACAGTGCGGCGACACGTGCCGCAGTCAAGGTCTGGGGCCTGGAGACGCAGTGCGCCGATCCTGCCGCACACTCGCCGGCGCTGACCGGTGTGCGCGTGCCGGACGGACACGACGCCGACGCCTTCCGCAAGGTGGTGCTGGAGAATTTCGACATGTCGCTCGGCACCGGCCTGAACAAGGTCAAGGGCAAGGTTTTCCGCATCGGCCATATCGGCCATTTCAACGATCTGATGCTGATGGGCACGCTCGCCGGCGTCGAGATGGGCCTGGATCTTGCAAAGATCCCGCACAGGAGCGGTGGCGTGTTGGCGGCTATGGACGTCTTGAAGGGACGTGACGTGGTGCCGATGGCCAAAGCTCAGGTGGCCTGAACCAATGTTATTGAACTGAAGAGAACGCGCGATGAACGCACCGACGACGACCAACGAAGACCTGCTCTACTCCGTCCAGGACGGGATCGCGCGGCTCACCTTCAACCGCCCGCAGGCGCGCAACGCGCTGACCTTCGCCATGTATGAGCGCATGGCGGAGATCTGCCAGGAGATCAACGCTGATCGTTCGATCAAGGCGCTGATCATGACCGGCGCCGGCGACAAGGCGTTCGCCTCCGGCACCGACATTTCTCAGTTCCGTGCGTTCAAAACCGCGCAGGACGCGCTCGAATACGAGGCCCGGATCGACCGCGTGCTCGGTACGCTCGAAATGGTCCGCGTGCCCGTGATCGCCGCGATTGCGGGCGCTTGCACCGGCGGCGGCGCCGGCATTGCGGCCTGCTGCGACATCCGGATCGGGACCGAAGCGACGCGGATCGGCTTTCCGATCGCGCGCACGCTCGGCAATTGCCTGTCGATGTCGAATATCAGCCGCATCGTCTCGCTGGTGGGACCTGCGCGCACCAAGGACATGATCTTTAAGGCGCGCCTGGTCGAGGCGCCGGAAGCGCTTGCGCTCGGCCTGCTCAGCGAGGTCGTACCCGACGTCGAGACGCTCCAGCGCCGTGCGGATGAGACTGCAAAGCTCGTCGCGAGCCATGCGCCGCTCACGCTCGAAACGACCAAGGAAGCGGTGCGCCGCATCCGCCGCACGCTGTCGCGCGAAGAGGGCGAGGACCTGATCCTCAAGGCCTATATGAGCGAAGATTTTCGTGAGGGCATGGACGCCTTCCTCAACAAGCGCACGCCGAACTGGAAGGGCAAGTAGCGCATAGCGCCTCGCCGCACCGGCTTTGCGAGCTGCGCGCGGGCTCCGCAAGGGGCCCGCGCTTTTTTGCGGGCCTAGCCGTGCTTGCAATCACTCTCATTCCAAAGTCATAAGCGGTGCGACGTTGGGCAGCTTGAACTGGCCGGCGTTCGCCCGCACAATGCAATTCGCCTTTACTTCACGAATTGCCAATCCGAACAAGAACTAGGCAAGAATTTGGGGAAGACGCGCGTGGGACATGGAATGAAGGCCGCGATCACGCTGGCGGCCGTACTTTGGGCTGCGCCGGCATTTGCCGGCTGGGAGCCGACGAAACCCGTCGAGATCGTGGTGGCGGCGGGCGCAGGCGGCGCCTCCGATCAGATGGCGCGGATGATGCAGGCCGCGATCCAGAAGAACAATCTGATGAAGCAGCCGATTGTGGTCTCGCTCAAGGGCGGTGCCTCGGGGGCCGAAGCGCTGATGTACATGAAGTCCAGCGAGGGCGATCCGAACAAGGTGCTGATCGCCTATTCGCTGATCTACATGCTGCCGCTGTCGGCCAAGATTCCGTTCAACTGGCGCGAGCTGACCCCGGTCTCGGTGATTGCGCTCGACCAGTTCGTGCTGTGGGACAACAGCGCCGGTCCCAAGACGGTGAAGGAATTCGTCGAGGCCGCGAAGGCGGCATCCTCGCCGTTCAAGATGGGCGGTACCGGCTCCAAGCGCGAGGATCACGTGCTGACCGTCTTCCTCGAGCAAAAGACCGGCGCGAAATTCTCCTATCTGCCCTACAAGTCCGGCGGTGAGGCCGCGACCCAGCTCGTCGGCAACCACACCGAATCCAACGTCAACAATCCATCCGAAAATCTCGAAGTCTGGCGTGCGGGGCAGGTGCGTCCGCTCTGCGTGTTCGACAAGGAGCGCATCTCCTACACCAGCAAGGTGACGGACACGCAGTCCTGGGCCGACATCCCGACCTGCAAGGAGGAGGGCGTCGACGTCCAGTATCTGATGCTGCGTGCGATGTTCCTGCCCGGCAAGGTCACGCCGGAGCAGCAGGCCTTCTATGTCGAGCTGTTCCACAAGGTGACGCAGACTGCCGAATACAAGGATTACATGGAAAAGCAGGCGTTGAAGCCGATCTTCCTCACCGGCAAGGACATGGTGCAGTTCCTCGAGGAGGACGATGCGACCAACAAGTCGCTGATGACGGAAGCCGGATTCGTCGCGAAGTAGACTCTCTTCTTCTTCCTCGCCCCGTTCTTACGGGGAGAGGGTTGGGGTGAGGGGCGCTCTCCGCGTGTCCAATGCTCACCGTCCCCGCGGAGACCCCCCTCACCCCAACCCTCTCCCCGCAAGCGGGGCGAGGGAGAATTGACCGCACTCCGTCCCTGACAGAGCATGTCCCAAACTGATCTTGAAATCGTCGTCGACGATCCGACCGCGCCTGAAGAGGACTCGCCCGCCGTGGCGAGCGCCGGCACGGTCGAGATCGTCGTCTGCTTCCTGCTGCTCGCGCTGGCCGCAATCCTCGGCTACGACAATTGGCGCACCGGCGCCTCCTGGGATTCGACCGGGCCGGAGCCCGGCTATTTCCCGTTCTATCTTTCCATCATCCTCGGCGGCGGCAGCCTCTATGGCCTGGTTACCGCATTCCTCGCGCGTCGTGCTGTGCCCGAGACCTTCGTCACACGCGCGCAAGCCCGCCGCGTGATGGCGGTGTTCGTGCCGACGCTGCTGTTCTGTCTGGTGACGCAGTTCCTCGGGCTCTATGTCGCGAGCTTTCTCCTGATCGCAGGCTTCATGCGGCTGGTCGGCAAGATCGCGCTGTGGAAGTCGCTGCTCACGGCCTTCCTGTTCACGGCGATCATGTTCGTCACCTTCGACATCGCCTTCGACGTCATCATGCCGAAGGGACCGCTCGAAGCGGCCTTCGGCTACTAGGCGGGCCCGCGATGGAAGCTTTCGGTCTCTTGCTGCACGGCTTCGCCGTCCTGCTGACGTGGAAGACGCTCGTGCTAATGATGGTCGGGCTGGTGCTCGGCATCTTCGTCGGCGTGCTGCCGGGGCTCGGCGGCCCCAACGGCGTCGCGATCCTGCTGCCGCTGACCTTCACGATGGATCCGACCTCGGCGATCGTGATGCTGTCCTGCATCTATTGGGGCGCGCTGTTCGGCGGCGCGATCACCTCGATCCTGTTCAACATTCCCGGCGAGGCCTGGTCGGTCGCGACCACCTTCGACGGCTATCCGATGGCGCAACAGGGCAGGGCGGCCGAAGCGCTGACCGCGGCGTTCACGTCTTCCTTCATCGGCTCGCTGGTCGCGGTGCTCCTGATCACCTTCCTCGCGCCGATGATCTCGTCCTTTGCGCTGAAGTTCGGCCCGCCCGAGTTCTTTGCGGTCTATCTGTTGACCTTCTGCTCCTTCGTCGGCCTCGGGCGTGAGGCCAAGCACAAGACGGTCATCTCGATGTCGCTGGGGCTGCTGCTCGCCGGCGTCGGCATGGACACGGTGTCGGGCCAGTTGCGCATGACCTTCGGCTCCGCGGAGCTTCTGCGCGGCATCAACTTCCTGGTCGCCGTGATCGGCCTGTTCGGCATCAGCGAGATCCTGCTGACCATGGAGGAGCGCCTCGCGCTACGCGGTCATGCGGCGAGCATCTCGCTGCGCGTGGTGTTGAGCGTCTGGAAGGACCTGCCGAAATACTGGGTGACGCTGCTGCGCTCCTCCTTCATCGGCTGCTGGCTCGGCATTACGCCGGGCGGCGCGATCGCGGCGTCCTTCATGGGCTACAACCTCGCCAAGCGCTTTTCCAAGGATCCGGAGAGCTTTGGCAAGGGCCGCATCGAAGGCGTGTTCGCGCCGGAGACCGCTGCGCACGCCTCCGGCACCGCGGCGCTCTTGCCGATGCTGGCACTCGGCATTCCCGGCTCCGGCACCGCCGCGATCCTGCTCGGCGGCTTGATGGTGTGGGGGCTCAATCCTGGTCCGCTGCTGTTCATCGAGCACAAGGATTTCGTCTGGGGCCTGATCGCCTCGATGTATCTCGGCAACGTCGTCGGCCTCGTGCTGGTGCTGACGACGGTGCCGATCTTCGCCTCGATCCTGCGCGTGCCGTTTGCCGCAGTGGCGCCGATGATCGTGGTGTCCTGCGCGATCGGCGCCTATGCGATCCAGAACGCGATGTTCGACATCTGGCTGATGTTGGGCTTTGGCGTCGTCGGCTACGTCTTCAAGAAGATCGGCATACCGCTTGCGCCGTTCACCCTGGCGCTAGTGCTCGGCAACCGCGCCGAAGATGCCTTCCGCCTGTCGATGATTGGCTCCGGAGGCGACCTCAAGGTGTTCTGGTCCAACGGCCTGGTCGGATCGATTACGACGCTGGCGATCGTGCTGCTGTTTTGGCCGGTGATCGACGGCCTGCTCACCCGCGTCGGATGGACGCAGCGGGCGAAGCCGGCACCGAACTAGCAAATTCGCTGGCCCGTGGTCGCGATGTACTGAGACCAACAGAGGCGTCCAACAAGAAGCAAAGCGTGGCCTGTGCCGGGCTTTTCGTTGGAGGCGCGACGCGCGGCGCTTACACCACCTTCGCATCTTTGAGCCTGGCGATCTCGTCCGCGCCGAAACCGAACTCCTTCAGCACCTCATCGGTCTGCTCGCCGAATTCCGGCGGCCGCGCCACCATCTTGCTCGGCGTGCGCGACAGCGTGACGGGCTGGCCGACCAGGCGGATGTGGCGGTCCTCGTCGTTCGGCACGTCCTGCGCAATGCCGAGATGCTTGACCTGGGCGTCCTCGAACATCTGATCGATGGCATAGATCGGCCCGCAGGGCACGCCGGCCTCGTTGAACTCCCTGACCCAGGTTTCGGTCGACTTCGTCACAGTGCGCTTCTCGATCTCGGCGTTGAGCGCGTCACGATTCTTGGAGCGGGCAGGCGCGGTCGCATAGTCGGGATGGCTGTAGAGCTCAGGCGCGCCGACCGATTGTGCGCAGCGCTCCCAGATCCGCCCGCCTGTCGTGGCGATGTTGATGTAGCCATCGGAGGTCTTGAACACGCCGGTCGGGATGCTGGTCGGGTGGTTGTTGCCGGCCTGCTTGGCCACCTCCTTTTCCATCAGCCAGCGCGCGGCCTGGAAGTCGAGCATGAAGATTTGGGCTTGCAACAATGAGGTCTGCACCCACTGGCCTTTGCCCGAGACTTCGCGCTCGAGCAGCGCGGTGAGGATGCCCATGGCGCAGAACAGGCCCGCGGTGAGGTCGGCAACGGGAATGCCGACCCGCATCGGGCCTTCGCCCGGCGCGCCGGTGATCGACATCAGCCCGCCCATGCCCTGCGCGATCTGATCGAAACCCGGCCGCTTGTGATAGGGGCCATCCTGGCCGAAGCCGGAGATGCTGCCATAGACGATGCGCGGATTGATCTCGCGCAGACTTTCGTAGTCGATGCCGAGTTTCTTCTTCACGTCGGGTCGGAAATTCTCGACCACGACGTCGGCCTTGGCGGCGAGACGCTTGAAGACGGCAAGCCCGCGCTCGTCCTTCAGATTGAGTGTCATCGCCCGCTTGTTGCGGTGCAAATTCTGGAAGTCGGACCCCCGCCTAGGTCCGCCCGGCTGCTCGCCGCCCGATTCCTCGGTCAACGCATCGATTTTGATCACGGTGGCGCCCCAGTCCGCGAGCTGGCGCACGCAGGTAGGCCCGGAGCGGACGCGGGTCAGATCGAGCACGGTGAAGCGCGACAGGGCTTCCGAGGCATGCGGAAAGGGCATCTTGAGTGGCTCCGGGACAGATTGCGGACCCCACCATAGTGCCGAAAGATCATGCGGCAAGTCCGGTCCGGCGCCGATGCCGTCTGCCAAAATGCGATGCCTGACGTTCTCTGTCGCGATGCGTGCGGAGATCAGCGCGACAGGCGCTTCAGCTCTGCGCGCGCCTGCTCGGCCAGCGGATCATCGCCGTGGCGGGCGATGAAGAGCTCGAACGCCTCCGGCGTCCCCTTCCGGCGGGCGAGCTCATATTCCTCGGCAACCGCCGTCGCAGGGTCGCGGGCCGGTGGAACCGAGGGCGCGCGCCGCGCGTTGCCGCCTTCGTCCGCGCTGGCTTTTTCGACCATGACAGGCAGTCCTCCGAAGGGCAGGTGATCCAGCCCGGAAAGCGCCACCAGGGCAGCGAACAGGCCGGCCGAGAGCGGGAATAGTTTCATGATTTCCCTTGCAAATCACGATGGCCTGCCGGAACCAGCATCGTTGCCGCCGACGGTATGGCTACGGGATTTGATGTCTAACACGGCATTATGGAAGAGGTCCGGCCGGGTCGCCAAATTTTAACCAAACGCATAATTCCCAAGCTAAAATCACCTGTCCGCACCCCGAATCGAACGGGGCTCACTGCTTCGGAGCTTCCCTTGGCCACCTCTGTCAACGTCAGTGCGACCAACAACGCAGATATCGACGGCCTGCTGGCGGGCACCAAATGGTCAGGCACGATCAGCTACAGCTTTCCCGACTCGCCCAGCGACTACGTCAATCCTTACTCCGGCGGCAACGGCGAACCGACCACTTTGGGCTTTGCCTCTGCGCCGAGCCAGATGCAGGCGGCGATCAATTACGCGATTGCGCTGATCCAAAGCTACACCAACGCCAGCATCACATATAACGGCACGAACAGCGCGGACATCATGATCGCGCAGTCGCCGGCGGCCAACCCGACGTCCTACGCCTATTACCCCGGCAACTACGCGGCCGGCGGCGACGTCTGGTTCGGGACTCAAAACAATTATTCGCTGGCATCACTCGGCAACTACTATTTCACGACCGCGCTGCACGAGCTCGGCCACGCCTTCGGTCTCAAGCACAGCAACGAGACCACCGGCGGTGTCGCCAATGTCGCGGTGCCGAGCGCGCATGACGACAGCGAATACACCGTCATGAGCTATCGCAGCTATGTCGGCGGTCCGACGACCGGTTACAGCAACGAGGCGTACGGATATCCGCAGACCTATATGGCCAACGATATCCTCGCGCTCCAGACGCTGTACGGCGCGAACTATGCGACCCAGAGCGGGGCTACCGTCTACACCTGGAGCCCGACCACGGGGCAGGAGTTCATCAACGGGGTCGGGCAGCTGGCGCCGGGCGGCGGCGCCGGCGGCTCGGCCAACCGCATCTACGAGACTGTCTGGGACGGCGGCGGCGTCGATACCTACGACCTGTCGAACTATACGACGAACCTCAGCATCGATCTCGATCCCGGCGCATCGTCGGTGTTCTCCGCCGTGCAACTGGCCAATCTCGGCAACGGCCACTACGCGTCTGGCAACGTCTACAACGCCTATCTCTACAACAACGACGCGCGCTCCTACATCGACAATGCCACCGGCGGCTCCGGCAACGACATCATTAACGGTAACGCCATCGCCAACGTGCTGAACGGCGGCGCCGGCAACGATACGATCACCGGCGGCGGCGGCAACGACACCATCATCGGCGGCGCGGGCACCGACACGGCGGTGTATTCGGGCAATGAGTCGAACTACGCCGTAGCGTACAATGCGAGTACGCAGACTTTCACCATCGCCGATCAGCGCACGGGCTCGCCTGATGGCACTGATACGGTGTCAGGTGTGGAGAACTTCCAATTCGCAGATGGCATCATCTCGAACAATTTCCTCGCCAATCCACCTGTCTCAATCGAAGCGGTCGGCGCTACAAGCCTGCTTCAGAGTGGCAGCAACTTCTACATGTCTCCGGTTGGCGGCGGTTCGCCCGTGGAGCTGAAATACACAAGCTCGCCGGTCGTGGCTGGTCAGTTCGGGGGCTGGACTCCGGTTGGCGCAGAACACGTCTCGTCCGGCTATGAGGTTGCCTGGCAGATCCCAGGCACGAACCAATTCACCGTCTGGACGACCGACAGCAGCGGCAACCTTATCAGCAGCACCGGAGCGATCGCTGGCACCAGCACGGCGCTGGAGCAAGCGGAGAGCAGCCTTCATCAGGATCTGAATGGTGACGGGACGATCGGCGTCTCGGTCACGACGATTGAGGCGTTCGGTACGACCAGCCTGATTGAGAACGGCAGCAATTTTTACATGAACCCGGTTGCGGGTGGGACCGGACCCGAGCTGAAATATGGTGGATCGGTGGTGGTGGCGGGACAGTTCGGGGCCTGGACGCCGATCGGCGCAGAGCAGGTCTCGTCCGGCTATGAGGTTGCCTGGCAGATCCCAGGCACGAACCAATTCACCGTCTGGACGACCGACAGCAGCGGCAACCTTATCAGCAGCACTGGAGCGATCGCTGGCACCAGTCCGACGCTGGAGCAGTTCGAGACCATTCTTCATCAGGATCTGAATGGTGACGGGACGATCGGCGTCCCGGTCACGACGATTGAGGTGTTCGGTACGACCAGCTTGATTGAGAACGGCAATTTTTACATGAACCCGGTTGCGGGTGGGACTGGACCCGAGCTGAAATATGGTGGATCGGCGGTGGTGGCGGGACAGTTCGGGGCCTGGACGCCGATCGGCGCAGAACACGTCTCGTCCGGCTATGAGGTTGCCTGGCAGATCCCAGGCACGAACCAATTCACCGTCTGGACGACCGACAGCAGCGGCAACCTTATCAGCAGCACCGGAGCGATCGCTGGCACCAGCACGGCGCTGGAGCAAGCCGAGAGCAGCCTTCATCAGGATCTGAATGGTGACGGGACGATCGGCGTCCCGGTCACGACGATTGAGGTGTTCGGTACGACCAGCTTGATTGAGAACGGCAATTTTTACATGAACCCGGTTGCGGGTGGGACGGGACCCGAGCTGAAATATGGTGGATCGGTGGTGGTGGCGGGACAGTTCGGGGCCTGGACTCCGGTTGGCGCAGAACACGTCTCGTCCGGCTATGAGGTTGCCTGGCAGATCCCAGGCACGAACCAATTCACCGTCTGGACGACCGACAGCAGCGGCAACCTTATCAGCAGCACCGGAGCGATCGCTGGCACCAGCACGGCGCTGGAGCAAGCCGAGAGCAGCCTTCATCAGGATCTGAATGGTGACGGGACGATCGGCGTTACTGCCTCGGCACCGTTGGCTGCGGTTTCGGCAGCCGGCAATTTCGCTGTCGCGACGAATGCCGCCAGCACTGCAAGCTTCCAGTTCGAACACCCGGACACGACGCCTGGCCTCAATCCAGCGGTGACCAATACATCGTCGCCCGCTGAGCAGCCGCACGATACGATCGGAGCCTTGACGTTGGCCCAGTTTCTGGCCGGTCTGCATCTCGATCATCCGCTGCTCGCCTGACGACAGGCGCCGGCTGGTTTGCCACGCGGGTCAGGTCTAGCTCGCAGAGCCGAAGCGGTCCTTGCTGTTGGCATTGTCGAACGGGCAAACGATCGGGATGTCGTTTAGCCGGATCGATTGCGGCCGGGCTATGGTGATCCCTGCATGTTGATTTCGACTTGAGGTGCCGCACCGCGATAGAATCTCTTTCGGCGCCAGCGATCGATTGGCTCTTGAACAACGATCTCGAAAAGCGCGGCGATGAGCGCTGAAAATGATAGCATCAGAATGAACATCCAAATGATTGCGGGTTGTGAAGCCGCGTCAGAACCACCCCAACGAGATGAGCACTTCGATCATCAGAACGTGCAGCAAATGTACCCCGTACGAAGCATCACCGAGAAAATTCGAGACTGGCTGGTCGGAGTGCTCGAAGGCCGTTGGCGTGATGATGGCGATAGCCGAAATCATCCCGAAGTCGGCCAAAATACTATTAAGCTAAAAGGCTACAAAATTGCTGACACAGAAGTAGACAGAGGTCGGCGGAAGCGGAGGACGTGCTGCCGATCCCGGCCATGTCAATTTATCGCGCAGCCTGAATAGCATTATCCCCGGGATAAAATAGCCGACTCGCGAATAAAACGGAAAATAGGCGCTTCTCCAATCCCCCGAGATCGTAAGGTGTGTTTTGACGGTGAACGATAGAAAGGCGAGGGCAACCAGCTGCCAATTGCGGTATTTCAGAAACAACATGGGGCCAGACCGGACACGGGCCAGATCGAGCACGGTGAAGCGCGACAGGGCTTCCGAGGCAGTGGAAAGATACAGGTTCCGGGGCAGATTGCGAGCCTACCATAGTGCCGAAAGATCATGCGGCAAGTCTGGGCCGGCGCGGATGCCGCCTGTCGAAATGCAATATATGACCCGGGTTGCTGTGCCGCGGGGCTAGCGCGACAGGTGTTTCAGTTCGGCGCGCGCCTGCTCGGCCAGCGGGTCACCGCCGTGGCGCGCAACGAAGAGCTCGAACGCCTCCCGCCGCGTTCCCTTCCGGCGGGTGGCTTGACTACTTTTCGCTTGCCCTCCAACTGGAATTGCTGTCTTCAACAGCAATCTGAGCGAGAGAACCGGCATATGCGCGTAATTATACTTGCGGGAGGGAGAGGAACGAGGCTCCTGGAAGAGACGGGTGTCCGTCCGAAACCCATGATCGAGATCGGCGGCAGGCCAATCCTTTGGCATATCATGAAGATCTATAGCCATTGGGGTTTCAACGACTTCGTCGTCTGCCTCGGTTACAAGGGCTATATGATCAAGGAGTATTTTTCGAACTACTTTCTGCATATGTCTGATGTGACGTTCGACATAGCGCGGAACGAGATGCTCGTTCATCGAAAGAGCGCAGAGCCCTGGCGCGTAACTCTTGTCGACACCGGTGAAAACACGCAGACCGGCGGACGCATCAAGCGGGCCTCCGAGTATTTGGGGGACGACGAGGTTTTTGCTCTGACCTATGGCGATGGAGTCTCGAACGTTGATATCAAGGCATCTTTGGCCTTCCACGCCGGACACCGGTCCCTCGCCACTGTCACGGCCGTGCGCCCTGCGCGCCGGTTCGGTGCAATAAGCGTCGAGGGCGATCGCGTCACGGCGTTCGAGGAGAAACCGGCGAACGACGGAAACCTGATCAATGGCGGGTTCTTCATTCTCAATCGCGGCGTCCTCGATCTGATCGACGGAGATGAAACCGTCTGGGAGCGCGGACCGATGGAAACTCTTTCCCGTCGCGGCGAGTTGCGTGCTTATATTCATGATGGTTTCTGGCATCCGATGGACACCATCCGGGACAAGGCCTTCCTGGAGGAATGCTGGGAATCCGGAAAGCCGGCCTGGAAGCTATGGTGATTGGCCGATCTTTCTGGAAGCACCGCCGGGTTCTGTTGACCGGTCACACCGGCTTCAAGGGATCTTGGCTGTCATTGCTCCTGGGTGAACTGGGCGCTGACGTCACCGGCATTGCGTTGGCGCCGGACTCCCACAGCCTTTTCGAATTGGCCGGGGTCCGGCGCAATATCCGCGACCTGCGCGTGGACATTCGGGATCGAGGAGCTCTTGCAAAGAACGTTGCAGAGACCCGGCCCGAAATCGTGTTTCACCTGGCCGCCCAGCCCCTGGTGCGAAGCTCTTATCGCGATCCCATCGAGACCTTCGAAACGAACGTCATGGGCACCGCAAACCTGCTCAACGCGCTCAGGTCATCGGCTGATTTGAAGGCCACGGTGATCATCACCAGCGACAAGGTTTACCGCAATGAGGAGTGGGCCTGGGCCTACCGGGAGACCGACGCGCTCGGCGGTCGCGACCCTTACTCGGCGAGCAAGGCCGCCGCGGAAATCATCACCGCGAGCATGTCTTCCAGCTTCTTCTCGGCGCACGCGCCGGTGGTAACAGCGCGGGCCGGAAACGTGATCGGCGGCGGCGATTTTGCGGTCGACCGGCTGGTCCCGGATATTTTCCGCGCGCTCCAGGAAAACATCCCCTTGCTGCTGCGTAACCGGATGGCTAATCGTCCTTGGCAGCACGTTATCGATCCGCTGCTGGGCTACCTTGTTCTCGCCGAGGCGATCGCAAGCGGTCGTTCGCTCCCTGACGCTTTTAACTTCGGTCCTTCAATCGATGATGTCATGTCAGTGGGCGAAGTGGTCGATCAGTTTTTAGCCGCGTTCGGGCGCCGCATTGATGTCGAGGCGGACAAAGGTGAAAAACCGCACGAAGCCATGTCGCTGCAGGTCGACGCGTCTAGGGCAAGGACCTTGCTCGGCTGGCGTCCTTTGCTTACCGTGAGCGAGGCCATTGCATCGGCCGCCAAATGGTATCGCGCGGCGGCCGAGGGTGAGGATCTGGCAGCGTTGACGCGCAGCGAAGTGCAAAAATTCATCGAGCGGGTCGGTGGCCGATAGTCCCATGGGAAACACCAGCGAAGCCCAGCAGCGCTGCGCGGCGATCCGCCGGAGAATTGCGGAAATGTCGCTTTCCGCCAAATCGGCCCATTTCGGCTCGTCGCTCTCCTGCGTCGAACTCCTCGACGCGGTTTTGGCGGCAAGCGATATCCGCGCTGACTCCGTCGAGAGAAACGACCGCGATCGGATCGTCGTTTCGAAGGGACACGCCGCGATGGCGGTCTATGCAACCTATGAGGCGTGGGGATTGGTTCCTGCGGACGCCATCGAGAACTACCTGAAGGACAAGTCCGACCTGTGGGGGCATGTGACGCGAACCCCGCTGTGCCCCGCCATCGATGCGTCGACGGGATCGCTCGGCCACGGACTAGGGCAGGCGGCGGGGAGAGCGCTCGGCGCCAGGCTTCGGGGATGGAAACATCGCACCTTTTGCGTCTTGTCCGACGGCGAATGCGACGAGGGATCGACCTGGGAGGCAATCCTGTTTTCCGCGCATTACAAGCTGGAGAACCTGACGGCGTTGGTCGACTTCAACAAGATTCAGAGCATTGGCAGTGTCTCCGACGTCATGGAGCTCGAGCCCTTCGCGGAAAAGTGGCGGTCCTTTGGCTGGCACGCGACTGAACTGGATGGCCATGATCATGCAAGCCTGTTGAACGCGCTGGAGATGCGACCGCAAAAGCCTCACGTCATCATTGCGCATACTGTAAAAGGGAAAGGCGTGCCTCACATCGAAGGCACCGTCGGTTCGCACTACATTCCTGCAACCGCGGCTGATCTCGCGTTGCTCAAGGCCGCGGAGGCTTCATGCGCAAGTCCATGATGCACGCAATCACGGATCACGCTGAGTCCGATCCGGACGTCGTCTTCCTCACCGGCGATCTTGGATTCTCGGTGGTGGAGCCGGTGGCGGAACTGCTCGGTCCCCGCTTCATCAATGCAGGCGTAGCCGAGCAGAACATGATCTCGGTCGCGGCCGGGCTGGCCGCATCCGGCTTGAAACCCTATTGCTACTCGATAGCGCCCTTCGTCACTGCGCGATGCTACGAGCAGATTCGCAATGACATCGGATATGAAGGTCGCCAGGTCATTCTCGTCGGCGCCGGTGCGGGCCTATCTTACGGCTCACTCGGTCCGTCGCACCACAGCTTGGACGACGCAAGCCTGCTTTCGAGCATTCCCGGCATGGCCATTTTGTCGCCAGCCAACGGAACCGAGCTTGCGGCGACACACGCCGCGCTTGTTCGTAGCGGACAGGCTGGATACATTCGTGTGGCGCGTGAGGACGGCCCGGATTTTGCGACGCCGTCCTTCTCTGGGCTTAACGAGTGTGCCCATAGGCTGAGTGAGGGAAAGGACGTCACGCTTGTCGCCAGCGGGCCGGCCGTTACGGCAGCGCTTGATGCTGCGCGGCAGATGGCCGAGCGTGGCGTAAGGGCAGGGGTCGTAAGCGTCCCCGTGCTGTTGCCGTTTCCGATCGAGACCCTCGATCGCATCCTTGGACCCGGCCCGATCGTCGCAGTGTTCGAGGGCTACACCGGCAATCCGCTTGAACTCGGACTTCGACGGCTCTTGATGGGAAGGCAGTCTTCCGTGCAACCCTTTGACGAAATTTCGGTGCCGCTTCGTTTTCCCAAATTGGTCGGCTCAACCGAAGCGCTTCGGCGGGATTTCGGTATCGACGCTCCTGCCATCGTCGAGCGTGTCCTCTTCCTTCTTGCCGCCAAATGAAGGCGCGTATTTCAATCCTGGGCGCGACCGGCCATATCGGCCGTGCGTTGGCCGATGTCTATGCCGCGAGAGAAGGATGTCAGCTTGCGCTGTTCTCGCGCCGGCCGAACGAAACGGCTGCAGCATTTGATGGACTGTTGCATGTGAGCCATCACGACATCAGCAATCTCGATCTGGGAGATGCCGATGTCGCCATCAACGCCGTCGGCATCGGTGATCCCGCTCAGGTTCCGATCAGGGGACATGAGATCTACCAGTTGGCCATGGAGTACGAGGACCGCATCGAAAGCGCACTCAGGGGCAATCCCGGCTGCCTCACGGTGTTCATTTCCTCGGGCGCCGCCTACGGAAAGCTCGGCGAGCCGGCCTGCGCAGTCACGCCGACGGTTCACCCCGTCAACTCGATACTTCCGGGAGAGTGGTACGGTTTGTCAAAACTCGCCGCGGAGCTTCGGCATCGCAGCCAAGTTTCGCGCCGCGTAGTTGACGTTCGCGTGTTCGGCTTCCTCAGCCCTCACCTCGATCTGAAGACAAAATACTTCATGTCGTCGGTCTATCAGGCGCTGCTGAGCGGCACACCGTTTGTGACCGATTCCAGTGATATGCATCGCGACTACATCGGCGCAAACGAACTTGTCTCGATGATTGATGGCGCGGCACGGCAGGAAATCGTCAACAGCGCGGTCGACACCTATACGACCCGTCCGGCGGGTAAATTTGACATTCTGGAGCGCCTCGGCCAACTCGGCCTCGACTGGCGGGTGTCCGAGCAGGCCGCTGTGGCGCAGGATCGCGTGTGGTATTCGTCCGAATGGCGCATGGCCGAGCAATTCGGCTATAGCCCTAAAAGGTCTAGCCTCGACGTGGTCGAGGCCGTCGCCCGCCAGCTTATGGCAAGAGATAAAAGATAGAGCGCTGGCGCGCCAGGGTTTCTGACGGATGGAGAGTTAACGATGCCGGGCGTGCCGATGCAAAGCCGCTTTCCATATCTGTGGCTGGCTGCGCAAAAAATGATGGGCGGGACGCGCGACAAATCCGGGCTCGTCCTCCGTCACTATTCGAGCCAGCGCCGCATCATCGAGATTGGCTGCTCGCTCGGAAATCTGTCGGACGCCTATCGCGAACTCGATGGGATTTCATATACCGGCATCGACATCGACAATTCGGCCATCGCAATCGCCAAGCAGCGCTTCGTCTCACAAGAGAACTTTCAATTCGAGGCAGTTCCGGTCGAAGAGATGGCTAGGCGAGGCGAGTCATATGATTACGTCGTGATCGCGGGAATACTTCACCATGTCGATGACCGGACCGCGATCGGGATCATCGAAAGCAGCTGGAAAATCACGGCGCAAGGGGGCTTGTTGATCGCCAGCGAACCGGAGGCCCTGCGACCGGCCGACAATACAATATTTCGTCTGTTCTATCGTCTCGAAGAAGGCCGATTCCTGAGAAGCCGGCGGCAGCTGGCCGGCTTGTTCGAGGCAGCGGGCGTGCCGGTCACGAGCCTGGAAGATCACCTTGTGTCGCCCGGTGTCGTGACGTGGCCGGCCGTTGCAAGGTTCAATCTGGTGCGGGCGGACCGGGCCGCTACTTAGCGGCTCGGGCCGTAAGAAAATGAGATTGGCCCAGAATCTTTGCGGCAGCGCCGTGCTTGACCAGGCGCTCAAGCGAGAGCAGGGGCCGAGCAAGCGGGGTCGGTAGGCCCGGCAGCAACAAGTCGGTGGTCTGCACCGTTACCTGCTCCCATCCGGCTGACTGTACGGCATCGCCGAGCTCGCCCGCATAGAACGCCATTTCCTCTGGTTCAAGTTTGCCCCACCGCCGGCCAATCGCAGTTCCGAACAGGAAGAGGCAGGCGGGGTGGGCGAGGTTCGGCTCGATAAAGGCAAGACCTCCGCCCGGTGTCGTCAATGCGCGCAGGCGAGCCAGCACCGCGACAAGATTGGGGCGGAGATGATGGAGAATTCCGTTCCCCATCACGAGATCGAAGGACCCGAGCGCGTCGAAATCCGGCGACCAGATATCAAGCACCCGATAGGACAAATTTGGCGCCGTGAAGCGCCGAGCGGCCTCGGTCACAAAGGCTCGGGAGAGGTCGACCCCGAGCACCTCTGCGCCAGTTGAGATTGCAACCGAATGAGCCGCGTCGCCAAGGCCGCAACCAAGTTCGAGAATGCGGGTCGCCGACAGATCGCGGGCGCGCGCCGAAAACCACTCGTAGCGGCGCCGTGCGCGCTCCGGCGTCGTCCCCACTGGCCGGAACACTTGGTTGAAGCCGCGCTCGTCCTGTAGTCCGAAAGACATGACGTCAGTTACTCGCCGTAAACGGCCCAAGCGCAATAGGGCTGATGCGGGTGGCGCCGCAGCGCAAGATTGTTGATGCCAAGAACCTCAAGCACGGCCAAGGTCTCGCCCGGGAAGTGCGGGCAGTTCAGTTCGTCGAAGACCAGAACCGAACCCTTGGTCAATCGCGGCTTGATCAGCGCAAGCGCATCCCGCGTGGGTTTGTAGACGTCCATGTCGAAGATTGCCATTGAGACCACGACGTGCTGGTTCTGCTGGAGCCAGACCGGGAGAGTTTCGGAAACATCTCCCTTGACGAGATGCCACTTGCGGATATGCGAAAGAGGGGCGTTACGCTCGTGCAGATCGAGCAATTCCCTCAAGGTCTCCTCATAACCGTCGGCGATCCGGTAGTCGCCCGCCTTGGTCAGGGGGCCATCCTTGGCATCGACGCCAGCGAATCCATCGAAAGTATCAAATCCGTAGATGTGCCGTGTATGGTTGTACGGTTCGTGGATGCCCCTCAGATTGATCAACGTCGCCATGCCGGCGCCGTACTGTACGCCGAACTCGCAGATCACGCCGGCGACCGGCACGATCTTGCGATAGAGTTCGTCCATATAGAGAAGGCGCGACAGCGCCTGTCGCTTGACGAATGCGTTGGCATGATAGGCCCATTGCGGGCCCGTGCCGTAAGCCCTTGTTTGGGCGAGAACGCGAAGTCGCTCATCTGCCTCCGACTCGGACGCCGAACGCTGAATGAATTCACCGCTCGTCTTGATGACGGCAGTGTTGGTGTCGGCAGTGGCGAGGGACTTATCATTAGGCATCTTTGGCCCTTCCATCGAGATCGGTCGTTCCGAAATTGATGCGCTCGCGCTCGAAAACGACCGGTTTCCTCCTGACCTGGCCATAGATGGCAAGGGTATATTCGCCGATCAAGCCGGCCACGATAAGCTGAACGGCGCCGAAGAAAAAGATCGCGGTAATGACCGTCACGATCCCGGGTTCGGCGGACGAACCGCTGTGCAGCCAAATCAGAAGAATGATAAACGCATAGAGCAAGGAGAGCGCTGCCAGAAAGAATCCAGCAAAAAGCACGAGCCGCACCGGCAACACCGTGAAGGTGACGAAGCCGTTGATGCCCTGGTCGAACAATCTCAGGAAATTGTTCTTCGAAATGCCGCGCTTTCGGGCCCGCCAGGTGTATTCAACGCCAATTGCTTTTCCTCCGCACTCGAAGGTCATCATCCGCATGAAAGGATGGACATCGTCGATTTTTCTCATGGCCTCGACGATGCGCCGATCGGCAAGCTGGAAGTCACCGACGCCGGGCGGGACGGCGAGGTCCGCCAGCGCGGTGAGAAGCCGATAATATGCGCGACGGATGTTGCGCAGGATCACTCCCTCTTCGCGGACCGCCCGGATGCCGTAGACAACGTCGTATCCGCTCTCCCACAATTTTACGAAATCCGGGATCAGTTCAGGCGGGTCTTGGAGATCGGCTACCATGCACAGCAAGATGGCATCGCCTGAAGCCGCCATTACGCCGTTGTAGTTGGAGCGCAGCGGCCCGAAATTCCGCGCGTTGACGATGATCTTTACGCTGTCGTCCCGGGCCGCGATTCCCTTGAGGATTTCAACGGTGCGGTCGCTCGACGCATTGTCACAGAAGATATGTTCGCGAGCGTAGCCCTTGAGCCGCGAATCGAACAACTCCCTGACTGCCTTCCAGCACTCTTCGACATTCAATTCTTCATTGTAGCAGGGCGTAACGATCGAGATCTTTTTCACGGTCTCTGCCCCACGACCACATAGGCGCCACACGCAATCCGCCGCAGCCCGGGAAGGCCCTCGACCAACGGCTCCATTTGCTTGAGCAGCCGGGCGGCTCCGTCGGGACAGAAGTAGGGAACAAGCCCGGAAAACGAACGGTGGACAATCTGCAAGCCGGCGTCCTTCATCCACCCGTCGATCGTGTGAGCGAAGAAGGAGCGCTCACCGTGCGCGCGGTGATAGGCAGAAAGCTTCTCAATCGCTTTCATAGCCGGATTCCAGCCGTTGGGCTCCAGCACCGCCACTATCCGCGAAACGCGCGCGGCCTCCTTGATTGCGGAACGCGGCTCGTCCATGTGATGCAGAACGCCGCGCAAGTGAGCGATATCGACTGCATCATCAGGCAGTGGAAGCGCGTACGCGCTCGCTGATGCAAATCGCAGCGGGCGTTCGCCTGCTCTACGGCGCGCGACCGGCATCGCCAGCGCCGCGGGATCAAATCCCAGAACCTCCGCGGTGCCGGCGGTGTCGTGCAATGTCACCGTCGCGGCGCCGTCACCGCAACCGATATCGACTACGCGGCGTCCGCGAAAATCCGTCGCGGACACCATGGCTCTGGTCTGCCGATCCATCGCGAAACGTGTCGATAATCGCTCGACGGTTGTGTAGACGTATCCACCCCTCTCCGCGACGTCGCGGTCAAATGGTACGTCTTCGGACGTGGACTCGGATCGCATCTGGACGCCGCCTGGGTGGGGAAGGATCGGATGTTCTGTTACTTCGTAACGGGGGAATTGTCACTGTGATTTTGGGACGTTAAGGTCTTTGAAACGACCATCTTCCGAGACGAGAACCCCATCCGGGCGAGAGAAATTTGAATGCCATTCGTTAATCTCGCCCGACATCCTCATGCGCCCCGCATCATCATGCTTGCGCCGCTTTGCGGGTGCCTTTTGCTCCTTGGGTGGCTGCTCGCCTGGGCGGATCGCGGCTTCGTTTTTTCCGATGAGTCATTTTACTTGCTCAACGCGAAGGCGCCGGCTTCGTACAATCTGGTGCAAACCCAGTTCGGGTATCTGCTGCAGCCCTTCTACACCCTGACTGGAGGAGATGTCGCCGCGGTTCGGCGCATCTTCATCCTGCTGACCGCTGGAGCAGGAATCCTGGTCGGTTGGATATGGAGCCGGAATGCTCCACTCGAGAGCCGAATACCGTTGATCGCGATAGCTGGAGCGTCGGGGCTTGCCTACTACTTCTACTGGGTATTCACGCCCTCCTATAATCTTCTGATATTTATAAGCGGGCTTCTGTTGATCGGAGCGATCGGCGCGCTGTACACGTCACGCGCGCTGCCGCTAACGGGCGTCATTGTTAGTGTCGCCGCGGTGGTTTCGGCGTTGGCGAAAATCCCGTCGGCCGCCTTGTTTGCCGTCATTGTCGGGGTTGCGATCGTTCTCCTCTCTCGCACTATCGGGCGCGCGCTTCTGGCGATTGGCGCAATTACGCTTGCAATCATCGGCGTCGCCGCGACCTTGTTGCCCGTCTCGCGTATCATTGAGCAGTTGACCGCCTACATGACTTTCTTTGGACCGACCTCCCCGTTGGGGCGGGGCCTGTTTGAGGATCTGGCGGGATTCCTGTTCTCGCTGAGAGGGGGCCACCTCGTTTTGGGGTGGATCGGTATCCTCGCTCTTTCGGTGCTTTCTCTCAGGCCAATCTCTGCTCGAACAGACAGAACCTTGAGGAGTTGTGTCGCACTTTACGCGGTCGCTTCAATCGTCCTGGTTGTGCGCCACAGAAACGTCGAGTTCTTTGGGCTGGACGTCGCGAATCTGGCGTCAACCGCAGCCATGATGGCGATCCTGGTCTGTCGGGATTTTCGGCTCGGCATCAGCTTTTTTCTCATGCTTCTTTTTCCGTGGGCGGCCGGAATTGGAACGGGTGTCTACCTGCCCGCGAGCGTCGCGACCTTTCACGGCGGGCAGTTTGCAATCGTCGCGGCCATTGCAATCTATTTCGCCACGCCAAAGGCGCCGCTGCTTCGCGCAGCCGGATTCCTGATCGTGCTGTGTTACCCGGTGTTTGCAATTCAGTATGCGATCAACAATCCCTATCGCGTTTTCGCGCCGGTCGCGGAGCAAACCCAGCTCGTTCCGATCAATTCCGCAGGGGCCCGGCTTCGCCTTGACCCCGCGGCGGCCCTGTTCGTGCATAAGCTCCGAAGTATTGCTCGAAATGAAGGCTTTTGCGAAGGCGAGCCGATGATTGATTTGTCGGGATTGTCTCCCGGCATTGCTTACGTGATGGGCGCGCTTCCCCCGGGCTTCGCGTGGCTGCCGGCCGGCTACCGGTTCAGTGACAATTTTGCGAGCTTCGTACTTGGTTCAGTGGCTCGCGAGGTGATCGACCGCTCTTGGCTCGTCGTCCCCGTCGGTAAGCCGGCATTCCCCGAGACCGTGAATCGCCTTGGACTTGCCGAGCTAGAAGGTCGCTATCGTAAGGTAGGGGAGACAATGACGACGCCGCAGGGCGATGTCTTTGAGCTCTTTGCACCGAGCGCAAGAGTGCCTTGTAGGTCTTAACGAACAGATGCGAAAGTAATCGATGCTTTTGGCTGCTGATGCGCGGCTCATGAGGTCCGCTGCCATATGGCAATTGTGCCTCTTCGGCTGGCGAACGAACAGGCTGGCTGGGCGGCGCCGATGTTTTTGTCCCGTAACCACTATATCGAGACCAAGTGCGTATCGGAGGCCTGCAGGACGATCTCGTCACGTGGAGCACCGCTTCTCGAGCTTGCTGACGAAGACGTCCTGAAGCGCCGAGCCGACTTGCCGCACGTCGAAGGGGGAAGAAGGATCCGGCGGCCAAGGCCCTCGAACAGCATCGCGCCGACTTCGATGGGGGCGAGAATGTCGGCACAGGTGGGGTACTGGATGGATAACCCACTAGCGGAACTGGGCGGTCGCGCGGCGTTATCCCGATGGCCTGCTGGCACTACGATTTTCGACAAAGTTCAGCCCTCTGTCGTCCGGATGGAACGGACGTCACTAGCCAATTCCGGACTGGCGTCCAAGCCGGAACAGGCATCTCGTCGCTTGTGTGTGGACGAGTGGAATACTAAGGCTTAATCAGCGATGGAACAGCGGCATATCCGGATTCGGACGGTGATTGGCCAGATGGGCCGTTTCCATCGGATCGAATCGCTTCGCTCGGGCGCAACTTGACGAAATCCGGCTCAAACCGTGCTCGCCGCATCCTGGGAGGATGGTCGGCGAATTCGATGCTCGTTCTGCTCGCGCTCACGCAGCAGATTGTTCTCATTCCGTTCTTTCTGAGATATTTGGGGCATGAAACGCTCTCGGCGTGGCTCACGATCTTCGCCGCCGGGAGCCTGGTGCAGGCTGCCGATCCCGGCCTCCATGTGTGGAGCCTGAATCGCTTTCTTTCGTTCAAGTCGCGAGATGACGCGGATCGTCGTACGCGCCGCTACTTCGCCGGCGTGCTCCTGCTTTTCATCGGCGTTGTCGGGGGCCTGGTCTCTGTCATCGGCATCCTGCTGATGCTGGCGAATCCTGCGAGTGTCCTCGGGTTCCGCAGCGAACCTGGCTTCGATATGGCGCTCGCAATCGTGATGCTTGGCCTTGCCACTACGCTGCCAGCGAACCTCGCGAGTTCTCTCTTCCGCGCCCGCGGTTTGTACGGCCGCGTCGCCGCCGTGCAGGCGTGGGGGACAGGGCTTGGCCAAGTCGCGCAGGTGATTGCGGTATTCCTGACAGGTAACCTGCTGATGGTGGCATTGGCGTTCGTTGCCGGGCAGGTCGGTGTCTCCGCATTCATCCTCTTTTCGGATCTGAAACGGCACTTTCCGTTTCTCGGCGGTCTGCCGCGGCGTGTCTCCTGGAGGTGGGCGAGGGCTCAATTCACCGGCGCATTTCCGTTCGGTGTCATGAACTTCGCAGAAGTCGGAATGTCGTATCTTTCGGTCCTTCTCATCGGAGCCCTCGTCTCCGATCGGGCTGCGATCGCCCAGTGGGTGCTGACCAGGACCGTTGCGAATTTCCTGCGTGCCCTTTGTTATCAATTCTCTCTGCCGATCGCGGCGGAGCTCGGCCACGACCACGCTGTGGGGGCGCGCGACAGCCTGCGGGCCCTGTATGCGAAAGGGCTATTCATCGTGACCTTTACGGTCAGCCTGATCACGGGCGGCCTGTTGTCGTTCTGGCGTGAGTTCTTCGAGCTTTGGACTGCGGGAGCAATTCCATACGACGCGACGCTTGCCGTGATGCTGATCGGCGGCACCTGCCTCGTCACGCCGGCAACGTTCGCAATGAGTTATGCAAGCTACAGCGACAGGGGCAGACTTCTGCTGTGGACCAAGTCGCTGCAGATTGCGATCTTCTTCGGCCTGGCGGTGTTCCTGATTCCGGCTCTTGGTCCACTGGGGGCGGCTATCAGCCTCACCTCTGGAGATATCCTGGCTCAGCTCGGCGTCCTGTTCTCGTTCCTGCTGATCCAGACGCTGCAGCATCCGTTTCGGCACGCGGTGCTTCTGTTCGGGATGATGCTGGCCGTCGTAGCGGCCGGACTGGCGATGGGGATGGTAGCGCGCTATGCGATGCCGGGAACCGGATTCGTCGACCTGGTCTTGCAATGCAGTGTGTGGCTCGCCGGCATGGCGCTGATCAGCTCCCCGTTGGCGAGAACTGGTTTACGGAACAAGCTTATCCGGAGCATTCCACATTGAAGCACGTCAGCGTGGCATCAGCGCAAGGCGATGCTTCAGCCGGTCCATCTGCTGTGCGAAGTGCTGTCGTCCGAGCTCGGTTTCGCTGGCGAGCTGCTGCAGCCGCCGTTCACCAGCTTCGCGCAGCCGCTGGGAAGTCCCGGCGGCCCGCAAGCTGATGATCGCGTTGGCCAGCGAATCCGGATCATCATAGTCAAACAGGATGGCGGCATCGCCTGCTTGCGCCTTGAACGCTTCGGGATAGATGACGGGCGTTCCGACTGCCCAGGCTTCCAGCGGTGGCAGGTTGGTTGGGCCGAAGTAGCTGGGCATGACCAGCGCGGCGGCGCTGCGATAGAGGGCGCCGAGTTCGGAGGATTCCACGAAGCCGAGGATCGAGACCTGATCTGCAAGGCCATAGGCCGCAATTGCGGCTTCGATCTTGTCGCGTCCGCCGCGGTCCGATCCGCAAAGCACCAGCCGCTCGATGCGGCCCTGGTCACGGAGCCTGGCAAGCGCCGCCAATAGCGTGATGTGGTTCTTGTGGAGCCAGAACTGCGCCGGATAGAACAGGTAGTTCGGTTCCAGGCGGTATTTCTTCAGGACGGCTTCGTCGCGGCCAGCCGCGCCGTCGCCGGATGAGGCGACATAGATCGAAGGCGAGAACGGGATCTGCACCATGCGCGATCGCTCCACGGCATAGCGCCGGGACAGATCCTCGACCAGCTCTGGCGCATTGACCACCACCAGAACCGCCTTCATGCTTCCGAGTCCGAACAGGATCTCGCGCCGCTCGAACTCGCCGAAAGCACGTACTTCCGGAAATTCCGGCGCATCGCGATGACAGCCGTCGAAGATCGTGATGACAAAGGGAAGCTGATAGAGCAAGAGGTGGCGCTTCGACGTCGATGTGAAGTGCACGACGTCGATCCCGTCTCGGACCAGGGCGCGTTCGAACAGGGACTTCAATTTCAGCCCGATCTGCACGAGATCGAACGGGCCGCAATATTTGAGAAAGAGGAAGGCATGATCGAGGACGCTGAACTTCAGCAGCCGTGCCTCGATACCGAACTCCTTCAGGATGCGCTGGGTCTGCGGATAAGGCGAGTAGACCACGATTTCGTTGCCAGACTTCGCCGCCCAGTCGCGAAGCCAGAGCACGTCGTTCAGTGGCTGCTGAAATCCCCCGCCGACTTCGAGGGCTTGCTCCAGCATCACGGCCAGTCGCAACGGTCTCACGGCGAGCGTCTCTTTCTGGCGATCGAATAGGCAGCCCAGGTCTTCGAGTTCGGTGCGGCTTCCGAGAGCCAGGCGTAGCTGCCATCCGGCTGAAACCCGCTGGCCTCGAGGGAGGTCTCGATCTCGAACGGAAACCAGTAGCGCATGCGGTGTGTTTCGTCGACGCGCCGGATCGTGGAGCGATCGATGTCCTCGCAGAAGAGGGTGTAGTTCACGAAGACCGTCGCGGTGGCCTCGTCGTGCTCCGATTGCGCGATCCGGGTCAACCGCAGCGGATTGCGCTGGATTTCCTTGACGCGCGTCTCGACGCCCTGCGCGAGCACGGCTCCGCCGTACCAATAGTCGAAGAAGAATATGCCGCCCGGCTTGAGTGCCGCGTGAGCGGTCCTGAACAATTGCTCGAGCCTTTCGCGGTCATTCTGGTAGCTCGCCACATGGAACAGCGACACCACGGCGTCGAAGCCATGCTCCGGTCCGGCGTCGCAGGCGTCGCCCTGGCGGAAGGGAATGCCAAGCCCTGCCTGCTCGGCCCTGGACTTTGCCCGTGCGATCATTTCGTGACTGAGATCGATGCCGGCAACGCTCCAGCCGCGCCGGGCGAATTCGATGGCGTGCAGCCCGGTACCGCAGCCGAGGTCGAGCACCTTGCCCGATGCGACGCCGTGGTTGCGCAGGCGCGTCTCCACGAAATCCACCTCCGAAGCGTAGCTCTTGTCTTCGTACAGCAGGTCGTACCAGGGCGCGTATTCCGCGAACACCGTCACGCCAGAATCTCCTTGAGGGCCTGCGCCGAGCGGGCGATCTCCGCCTCGGTCAATGCAAGGCCGCTCGGCAGATAGAAGCCGCGGCGGGCGATGCGCTCGGCGTGCGGGTGGGACTCGTCCAGCATGTAGCCCATCCGGCGCAGCACCGGCTGCTCGTGCATACACCAGAAGAACGGCCGCGTGCCGATGCCCTTCTCGGCCAGGCGTCGCATCGCCTCCTTGGCGTCGAACGGAACGTCGTCGTCGAGGACGATTGCGTAGACCCAGTAGATGTTGTCCGCATAGTTGGTGCGGACGACAGGACGGCGGATGCCGGCCACACCCTCGAGGTGCTCGTCGTACAGCCGGCCCAGCTTGCGCTTGAGTTCGATCGTGCGCGGCAGCTGTTCGATCTGTGCGACCCCGAGTGCAGCTTGCAAATTGGTCATGCGCGCGTTCCATCCCAGCTCTTCATGAACGAAGCGCTGTTGCGGCTGGAAGCACAGATTCCTCAGGCTTTGCAGGCGATCAGACAGCGCGTTGTCGTCGGTGAGGATCATTCCTCCTTCGCCGGTCGTGACGTGCTTGTTGGGATAGAAGCTGAAGGTCGAGACATCGCCGAAGCTGCCGCAGGGCATGCCGCGGTAGGTCTGGCCGTGCATCTCGGCAGCGTCCTCGACGATCTTCAGATCGTGCTTGCGGGCGAGCGTCAGGATCGGATCGAGATCGACGGGCAGTCCGTAGATGTGAACCAGCATGATCGCGCGCGTGCGCGGCGTGATCGCGGCTTCCACGCCCTCGACAGTCATGTTCCATGTGGCAGGATCGCAATCCACCCCCACCGGGACGAGGCCGGCTCGGACGACCGCTGCGGCGCAACTGATGATCGTGAAAGTCGGGATGATGACTTCATCACCCGGCTTGAGCCCGAGAGCGTGGACGGCAATGTCGAGCGCGACGGAACCGTTGGTCACGGCGACGCCATGGCGCCGTCCTGCGACCTGCGCCATCTCCTGTTCGAAGCGCTTGATGAACGGGCCCTCGGAGGAGATCCAGCCGGTGCGGACACACTCGGCGAGATATTCAGCCTCGTTTCCATCCAGCAGGGGCGTGTTGACGGGAATGAATGAGGTCACAGGCCAGGACCCTTGATCCGTATTTCCGAAGCTGCTGCTTCGTCAAACCTCGTCTTGTCGTTTTCCCCGGAGTAGGGGCCTTGCTTGATCTCGAGCATTTCGATCGGCTCGAGCACACGAAAGCCGTGCGCGCCGCTGCACAGCAGGATGACGTCGCCGGGGCAGAGCACGCGGCTCTCGAGGTATTCTTCGCCCACCGTGTAAAAGTCGACCTGAAGTTTCCCCTTCTGGATGAAGAGAACTTCCTGCGTGTAGTGCACCTCGCGCGTCACCTTGTTGTGGCGATGCGGCGCGATGCTCTTGCCCTGGGGATGGCTCATGAAGGCGAGCTGCTGCGACAGCTCTGGCGGCGAAAAGAACGTGATGCCAGGCTGGCGGAAGGAAGCCCGCACGATGATCGCGTACAACTGACCATCGAATCGGCAGTGTTCGATGCTGTCCACCCGAGTTTATCCTAAAATGTGAGAAATTGCAGCATGTTAGCCGCAGTCCGGCATGACTTTGGCCATTTTCGGCGGTGTCGTCAAGACCGCTGGCGAACTGCAAAAGCTATCGTTTGATGCGCTCGATGAAGTCGAGGATCTCCCGGACACGCAGGTTGAAGTTGTGTCGCGAAAGTGTCGTCTGCTGCCCCGTTGCTGCGATTGCTAGCCGCGCGCCGTCGTCGCCCAGGTACCGCTCGATCGATGCGGCACAGTCCTCGGGCGTTCGCCATACGGCGACGTCCCGGGGCGCCTCGAAAAGGGTATCCAGATTTCTCTTGTAGTCCGTAAGCAGGAAGGTCCCGACGCCCGTCGCCTCGAAGAGGCGCATATTGCCCGCCTCTTCGCCAGCAATGTCGATGTGCGAGTTCAGCGTAATGCGGGACCGTCTCAGCACCTGATACATCTCGGTGCCCCAGACCTCGCCCTGGAAGCAGCGCCACAGCGGCGACGATGTGGGAAGGGAATTCGGGATGTTTCCCCAGAGCTTCAGGTCGAAGCGGTCGGCGACGAACTCCAGCAGCGCAATGCGCTCGCGATGATCCTCGGATACCGAGCCGACGAAGGAGACGTCGACGTCCTGCACCGCTCCGGGGGGCAGCCTGTCAAGAATGACCGGCTCGAACGCGAGGTGACTGACTTCCGCCGCCACGCCCGCGGCGCGGAAGGCCCGAACGACCCGCGGCAATTGGGATAGCATGAGGTCGTACACACGCCAGTTCTCTCCGCGAGACGGCTCGATGCCGACCTGGCCGACGATCGTCGAGACGCCCATTCCGCTGATACGCTCGATCAGTCTGGTCGTGACATAAAATACGTCCTGATTGAGGATGAAATCCGGCTTGAATTCCTCGATCTGTGCGACGAGAACGTGTTGGAGCTGTTCGCTGAGACGCGGGCTGAGTCCGACGGCTCTTGCAAGCGGCCTGAGCATCGGTTTGAGAGGCGCGACGGCGCGTTGCAGCCATCCCGGCAAGCTGTCCTTCCTGCCGCCCGCGATTTCCAGCGACATGTCGAAAGCCATGCCATGTTCGCGGGCCCAGGCCGATTGAAGCCATACATTGTTGACGTGAATCTCCGCGGCTTCGTGTCCCTGTGCCCTGAAGTTGCTGGAATAGAAATTGGCCACGCCAAACAGGCTCGCGTTTCGCGCCGCCATCTGGTCCGCGTAGGAGGCCGTGGCCAGATTGGCGTCGCCGGCATAGAGCCATTTCAGAAAGCGAGGATAGTCTCCGTTCAGGATGAGCACGCGCATGAAGCCTGGTCCTCGCCAATCAAGTTTCGTCGTGGTGCGCGAGAACCGCGATGCGGGCGTTCTGCCGGTGGGATGTCACCGCCGCGCCATTCGCCACCGGTAAGAACCCACGCTTCCAATACTTAGATTGGCATATCCCGGCAACTGCCTTTGCGGACGGCAAATTGAGATTCTTCGTGCCGGCCGCTCCGCGAGCCCCTGCTCGGCCCGAAAGACGGGCTTACATTGCGGGGATCGGGAACAACCGCAGAGTGCGCTGTTCGAAATGGTTGATCTCCCGTGCGTATATTACGTATGAGTGTTACGAAGAGTTCTCTTTTGTGGAGGCGGGCGTGGCTGACATCAATATTCAGGGGCTGGTTTGTCCGGTTACCAAGCAACCCATAACCGTAGTTAGTGATGAAGCTGTCTGCACGTCGGACAAGAGTGTAGCGTATCCGTTGCGGATTGGTCTGCCCGTTCTTCTCGGACCGGAAGCCGACACGAATCGTCCGTGGGTTCGGGATATCAAAGCGCCGCAGTACGCGGAAGCGTACGCCGAGATGGAGTTCTACAATTCTGTTGGGCGCAAACGGGCCGAACAGATACGCGCTGACGGTTCTGCAAAAGCTGTCGACTCCATCAGCATGAAGCATCTTTTCAAGATCGCCGGCCTCGATGCGGAGCAGCGCCACAAATTTCCGGAGCCTGCGATCCTTTGGGCTTGCGACAACATCGACGCGGCGAGCGAAATCGACTGCTATCGCCATATCGGTTCCGTGCTCGGAAAGCGCGTTGTCCAGGTCGGAGGCAGTGGAACCGTGGCGTTGCTTCTCTTGCTCGCGGGTGCGGCCGAGGCAATGCTCATCACGCCGATGATCGGCGAAGCGCTGGTCGCCTCGGAGATTGCCAGGCTCCTCAACGTTTCACTGCGTTGCATCATTGGAATCGGCGAAGAACTGCCATTGGCCGATCAGTACGCCGACGTCTGCTTCGTCGGTGGCTGTGTGCATCACATGAGGACCGATATTGCGATGCCCGAGATAGCGCGCATCCTGAAGCCCGGTGGGAAGTTTGCTGCGATCGAGCCCTGGAAGGCCCCAGGATATACCATCGGCACGGCAATCTTCGGCAAGAGAGAGGCAAATCCCTTTTGCAGCCCGATTACGGAGCAGCGTGTGAAGCCATTCTTTGCCTCTTTCAAGAGCGCCGACTGCATCCATCACGGTTCGTTCACCCGATACCCATCCATCGTTGCGCAAAAAGCCGGACTTATGTTGTCCGTGCCCAAGGCGGAGTGGGTTACGCGCATCGATGACGCAATATGCGACTGCATACCTTTCGCTCGCAAGATGGGAAGCGCCATCGCCTTGCTCGCCACCAAATAGCTGGTTCTGCGATAGCGAAGCCGATGATCTCCGAAGCTGCTATCCTGTCGAGCTGAGCGCGAAGAATGCTCCTGCAACTGCGGCGGATCGTGATAGGACACGCTGTGCGTAGCTTTCTGACAATGGATCTGCTCACCCGGAGTGCGAGCCATTTTGGAGGCTGACCGCGACACGACCCATCCCTCTCCCGCCGGCTGGCGCAGGTTGGCCGTCTATGGCCTTTTCCAAGTCGCCGCCTGCTGCATCTCGCTGGGTTTGGTAATCCATAACTACAACCACTACCTGCGGACGACCGAAGCAGACGCCGGTCGTCTTCTGGCTGCGACGGCGACAGTGCTTCCCTTTGCCCTCGTTTTCCTCGCTTTTGCCTTCAGTCGATTCAGTTTCGGCTATGCGGCAGGCGTGTACATGTACACACTGATCCTTGGCTATCTGTGGCTCGTGAGTTTTTCGGCGTTTCCGTATGATCACGGCGCGGCGTCGATCTCGGCGTTCCTGTCCGGGGTTGCATTTCTGGCCCCGGCGCTTCTGATCACCTCACCAATCAAGCAGCACTTCGTGCTGACGCCGCGCTCATTCCGGAGACTGTTGTCAACTATACTGGTCGCAGCCGCTGCCGTTGTCGCGGTTGGATCGCTTTACAATTTCCGATTTGTCCAACTCCAGGACATCTACCGTTTTCGAAATGAACTCGAATTCCCCGTTCCCCTTGAATATGCGATAGGAATAATCTCGACTGCGCTGCTTCCCTTTGCATTTGCCTGCTTCATCTGGCTCAGGATGTACTTGCGCGCGGCGTCGTGCCTGTTCCTGCTTGCTCTCTTTTGGCCGATCACATTGAGCAAGGTATCGCTGTTCGCCCCGATCTGGCTGCTGTTCCTGACTGCGCTGATTCGCTTTTTCGAACCGAGAGCGGCCGTCATATTTTCTCTTCTTCTGCCTCTGTCGGCAGGCGTTGTACTGGCCACGCTCGATGCGCTCCAGCTGCTGCCGCATCCGATGTTCGTTGCCTATTTCGGATCAGTGAATTTTCGAATGTTCACGTTGCCGTCGATCGCGCTGGATTATTACAACGATTACTTTTCCACTCACGACCTGACGCATTTCTGTCAAATCGGAATCATCAAGCGCCTCATGGCTTGTCCCCTTCAGGAGTCGCTGCCGGTCCTGATGCAAAACACCTACAAAATGGGCTTTTTCAACGCGTCCCTGTTTGCGACCGAGGGGATTGCGTCCGTTGGCATGAAATTCGCGCCGCTTTCGGCTCTCTGCTGTGGGCTTCTGGTTGGCTTGGTCAACCGATTGTCCCAGGAGTTGCCCGCCAACTTCATCCTCCTGTCGGGGGGGCTTCTACTCAACCTTCTATTGAACGTCCCGCTGTCGGTCGCTCTCGCGACCCACGGCGCCTCGCTCCTGATCGTGCTCTGGTATATCGCGCCCCGATCCATGTTCGTAACGTGTGGTAGTGACGTCGGCGACGGAAGCGGAACGTCTCAGCACCCATAGCTTCCCCGGACAGTCACGGCTTTGAGCCGCCTAGCAGCTCGCGCGGCGCAATGTACCAGAGCAGGAAGAGGACGAGGGCTCCATGGGTCACGAGCGCAACCGTGAGCGGCACGTTCATGAATATCTGAAGGAGCAGTCCGCCTGACAAGAGGATGAAGCGCGCAGGAAGGCCGGCCGAGGTGCAATTGCCGAAGGCAATGATCAGGCCGCAGACGAAGGCCGAGACTGGAGCGAATGCCATTCCAACCGACGCAATGCCTTCGGTGGCAAAGAGCGAAGCGTTGAAATAGCCCAGGTGATAGCTGTCGGCCATGAAGACCGAGAGCTGGTCCTTGTACGGGCAGGACATCACCAGCTTGAGCGGCGTTATCTGGCAGAAATGGGTCAATTGATGGGTCGAGAAGAAGTCATTGTAGAAATCCAGCGCGCTCGAGGGCATCGCGATCATCCGAAAATTGACGGTTCCAAAATAGACGAAGACCGTATCCGGGACCAGGCCGTATCGATAAAGCACGGCGACCAGCACGCCCGACAGAATCGGCAGCAGGAGGGAGAGGATGACCGCCATCCGGGATTCGAAATAGATGGACAAAAGTGTGAGGAACAGCAGCCAGCCCGGAGCCAGAAGAGAGACCTTCGTCAAGGTCACCGGATAAAACAGGACGAGCAGCACCAGACAGAGCGCCGCAAGCAGATAACGCCTGAATTGGACGAAGCAGGCATAGGCGAAAGGCAGCAGAGCGCCTGAGACGATGCCGATTGCGTATTGAAGCCATCTGGGCAGATCGATCTCGTTGCGGAACTTGTACATATCTCCAGGCCGGGCCAGTTGAAACTGGAACTGCACACCGATCGTCAGGACGATGACGGAGAGTGCGACAATGGCGGCCAGAATGACGTCAAGCTGCCTTGCGGTCAAAGCAAGACGCTGAGGAATGGGGGAGCCGACGAACAGTGCCGGAACGAGGAAGGCGATTGCCGACGCGAATGCGGAAATCGCTGCAGTGCGATGGTGGTAGGGAAAGGTCGAGAATTCGACGAGCCAGAGATAGCCGAGAATGAGCGTGTAGAAATAAAAGCCGAGGGCATGCCCGAAGCTGAAGCGTCTCATCGTGAAGACGATCGAGCACAGCGCAAAGGGAATCACGCCTATGGCGGCGGTTATGACGAGATCGAGGCTGTTCGGCGCCAGGGGCAGCAAGGGGCGATAGTACTCGATCACCAAGATCAGGGAGACGCAGCACGTCACGATGTGACAGAAGATTGCGAGACCCAATCTAAATTGATCGCACGCCGGCAATTTGACGGCGGCGACGTCTGGAACGGAATTCATTGATAGGCGAGAGTGGGCAGGTTGCGTTCTGTCCCTAATATCATGAAAAACGGATGGGGGACCAAAAACTTGGCCAGTCACCGGGGGGCCATGGGCGCCGCGCGGGCAATATTGTCTTGATCGACAACGAATTTCTCGAATATACGCTTTGGAGTCAGCGTCTTGGAAAGCGCAATCAACCGATCCGGCAGGGGACTGCCGAGAGGAAGGGCGGATGATCAGATTCGGCTTGTTGGGCTGCGGGCGCATCGCGAAACGCCATGCGGAACTCCTAGGTGGCAATCACATCGAGAGAGCGAGCCTCGTCGCCGTTTGTGACAACGTTAAACCCCGCGCCGACGCGCTGGCGGCGAAGTTCGGGGTTCCCGCCTACGATAACCTCGACGAAATGCTCGTGCGCAAGGACATCGACGCCGTTGCCGTTCTGACGCCGAGCGGCATGCATCCGCAGCACGCCATCACGTGCGCACGCGCGGGAAAGCACGTCGTCGTCGAGAAGCCGATGGCGCTTCGGTTACAGGACGCCGACGACATGATCCGCGCCTGTGACGAAGCCGGCGTGAAGCTATTTGTGGTCAAGCAGAATCGCTTCAACGTCCCGGTCGTCAAGGCGCGTGAGGCGCTGGACGCCGGCAGGTTTGGCCGGCTCATCCTCGGCACCGTGCGGGTCCGCTGGTGCCGGGACCAGGCCTACTACGATCAGGACGCCTGGCGCGGCACCTGGGCCTATGACGGCGGCGTGCTCACGAATCAGGCCAGCCATCACATCGACATGCTGGAGTGGTTCTTCGGGGATGTGGTGAGCGTGCATGCCCGTGCAACGACCGCCCTGGTGAAGGTCGAGACCGAAGACACCGCGGTCGCGACTCTGAAATTCCGCAACGGGGCGCTCGGTATCATCGAAGCGACCACGGCGGTTCGGCCAAAGGATCTCGAAGGCTCGCTTTCGATCCTCGGCGAGAAGGGCACGGTTGAGATCGCGGGCTTCGCTGTCAACCAGATCAGGCACTGGAATTTCGTCGACGAGTTGCCGAGCGACAAGGTCGTCGTCGAGAAATTCTCGGTCAATCCGCCCAACGTCTACGGCTTCGGCCATCAGGCCTATTATCAGCACGTCGTCGACTGCCTGTTGCATCAGAGCGCGGCACTGGTCGACGGCCTGCAAGGCCGTAAGAGCCTCGAGCTGATCTCCGCCCTCTACGAGTCGATCGAGACAGGGCAGGAAGTTGCGCTTCGCTTCGAGCCCCGGCGGAGCCGGCTCGGTGTGATCTCGTGAGCGGCAAGCCGCAAGTGCACCAGGTCGGAGTTCGCGACGTCAAATTCGGTCAGCGCGTCAAATTGGTCGAGCCCTGCAATCTCTACGGCTGCGAGATCGCTGACGACTGCTTCGTCGGCCCCTTCACCGAGATACAGACAGGCGCTGTCGTTGGCGCGCGGACCCGCGTGCAGTCGCATGCCTTCATCTGCGAATTGGTGTCGATCGGCGAGGATTGCTTTGTCGGGCACGGCGTGATGTTCATCAACGATACGTTCTCGACCGGCGGGCCAGCACGCGGGCGCCGGGAATTGTGGCGCGCGACAAAGATCGGCAATCGGGTTTCGATCGGTTCGAATGCCACCATCATGCCGGTCACGATCGCCGATGACGTCGTGATCGGAGCCGGCTCGGTGGTCACGAAGGACATCACCGAGCCCGGCAGCTACGCCGGAAATCCCGCCCGCCGCCTCAAGGGCAAGACCTAGGGAATAGCATTCATGCCGGTACCTTATGCGGACCTCGGGCTCCAGTATCAGTCGATCAAGGATGAGATCGATGGTGCGATCGCTGCAGTCATTCGCGACAGCGCGTTCATCCGCGGGCCGTATGTCGATGCCTTCGAGCGGGAGTTCGCGGCTGCATCCAGCGTCAAGCACTGCGTGTCCTGTGCGAACGGCACGGATGCGCTCTACCTCGCGATGGCGGCGCTCAAGGTCAAGCCGGGTGACGAGGTCATCACGACCGCACATTCCTGGATATCGACGTCCGCGATGATCACCCATGCGGGCGCGCAGGTCGTGTTCTGCGACACCGACGGTGAGACCTTCACGATCGACCCGGCGGCGATCGAAGCGGCGATCACGCCGCGGACCGTCGGGATCATCCCGGTGCATCTCTACGGTCAGCCAGCGGATATGGACGCGATCATGGCGATCGCGCGCAAGCACGGCCTCTGGGTCATCGAAGACTGCGCCCAGGCGCACCTGGCACGGTACAAGGATCAGCCGGTCGGAACCTTCGGGACGGCAGCGACCTATTCGTTCTATCCGGGCAAGAATCTGGGAGCATTCGGCGATGCCGGCGCGGTCGTGACCGGGGACGCGGCGCTCGCCGAGCACATGACCATGCTCGCCCGTCACGGCGGGCTGGTGAAGCACAACCACCTGATCGAGGGCATCAACAGCCGGCTGGACGGGATGCAGGCGGCGATCCTGTCGGCGAAGCTGAAGCATCTTGAGGCCTGGACCAAGGCGCGCCAGGATGCTGCGGCGATCTATGATGCCGGCCTCAATCAAATCGATGGCGTGGAGGTGCCGTACGTCGCGCCCGATCGCACCCACGTCTACCATCTCTACACGATCAAGCATAAGAAGCGCGATGCGCTCGCGGCGTATCTGAGCGCGAATGGAGTACAGACGGCGATAAATTACCCAACAGCTCTGCCGCTGCTGCCTGCCTATGCGCGACTTGCACATCGTCCCGAACAATTTCCGAGGGCGTCCGACGATCAGAACAAGATCCTGTCCCTCCCGATGTTCGCGGAGATCACGCGCGAGCAGCAGGATGAGGTTATTCGGCTGATCAAGAACTTCTAGTTCGCGCCACCGTCCTCACGCAGGCGTCGGACAATTTCCCGGTAACGAAGCGTCGAGGCTTGTTCGCTGTATTTCAGTGCGGCGACCGCGGCCAGACGGCCCCGTTCGAGCGTTGCCCTGCGATCGGCCGCGGCCTCGCGTACGGCCTGCGCCAGCTTGGCGGGATCCTCCGGAGGCACGACCCAGCCAATGTCTTCCTCCGCGACCGCAAGTCCGGCCTCGGAATTCGCCTCCGTGCCGACGATGACGGCCCGTCCGACGGCGAGAAAATTGTAGAGGCGGCTGGGAATCGATACACCGGCGACGTTGCGCCGGTAGGGGATGATCCACGCATCGGCTGCTGCGAGGAATTCCGCGAGCTGCTCGGCGGGAACGGGATCGAGCAGGGTGACGTTCTCGAGATTCTCCGAGGCTTGCAGGGTCTTCAACTCGGCCCAACCGACGCCCCAGCCAGACAGAATGAAATGGATGTTCTTCTCATGCCGCAACAGCCGTGCGGCTTCGAACACGGTGCGGGGCGCGTGGGTGAAGCCGAGATTGCCGCAGAGCCCGGCCAGGAACCGCGATGGATGGTCTTGCCTGAGGCGATTTTCGGCATCGGGCGCGCGGAAGCCAATGGGGAGCAGCGTCCAGTTCGGCACGAAATGGATGTTGTCTGCGCGCACGCGCGGGTAGCGCAGCAGCAGCGGAGGCACGTCACGGCCGATGACGAAGATCGCGTTCAGGGATCTGAATAGCCAGCCATTGGCCAGGCGCAGGGCGCGCGCGACGAGGGACGTCTGCCGGGTGACGCCGGCAGCGACCAGCGCCTCCGGATAGAGATCGTAGATCAGGAGCGCCGTCCTGGCGCCCCGCAGCCTTGCGGCAAACGTGATCGCGTAGGGCAGGGTGAAAGGACTCGTGACCGACATGACGACGTCGCCCGGCCGCGCACGCCTGTAGACGGCCCAGGACAACCGGATTGCCAGCATCGTGTTTGCGACGAGGCGTCTTGCGAGCGCGTGCTTCGGCGGCCTCCAGTTCGCGATCTCGATGACCTCGGGCGTGCCTTTGCCGGTCGCTGACAGCATGGAGGAGCCCGGCGTTCCCGACAGGATGATCGTCTTCACGTCCAGGGCGATCGCATTCGCGATTGCACCGAGATAGGTCGCAGTGGTGCTCGAATCCGGCGGATAGAACTCCGTCGCGAGGATGAAGCTGGGAGCTTTCTCCACGACGCTAGCCGTTCGCCAAGAGTGGCAGGATGAAATCCCGAAGATTTCCGTCCACAAAAACATGGCCCGTTAGTCCGGCTGCGCGCGCCGCTTCGATGTCGGAGGGCCTGTCACCAACCACGAAGCTCCTGCTCACATCGACGGGGAATGTCTTCAGAAGGTCCATGATCATGCCGGGTTGCGGCTTGCGCCGATCGCTGACGCGCCGGTAGCGATCGACCAGCCCGTCCGGATGAAACGGGCAATATTCGAAAGCATCGATCCGCGCGCCACGGGCCGCCAGCTGGCTCGCCATCCAATCGTGCAGACGATGTATGTCGGCTTCTTCATAGAGGCCCCGGGCCACCCCCGACTGGTTGGTGATCACGAAGGCGAGATAGCCAGCATCATTGACCGCCTTCACCGCCTCGATCGCACCGTAGATCCAGAGGAATTTGTCGATCTCGAACAGATATTCGCTGTCGACGTTCAGAACACCGTCGCGATCGAAGAAAACCGCGGGCTGTAACGATCCGCCCACGGCGCTACCTGTCGCGCACGAGGAGTGGCATGATCAATGGCGATATCCTCAAGGCTGAACGCGCTCCATCACGATCATCATGCGAAACGCGATTTGCCGGCGAATGATACCCGGCAAGCTGTCCTCGAGGGCGACGACAGGCCGCGTAAGTTTTGCGGGCATCAGCGTCCAGGGCTGAAATCCACCGCTCAGCGGATATGCAAACAGGCTGAGCCAGTCGACGCTCCTCACGCGCAGACTGGGCACGGCTTGCTCGACGCGTGCCCACGCCGCCTGCCGCGCGAACAGAAGCGTCGGAATGGCCTGGTTGGAATCGAAAGGGTCCCGGTCCGGATTGATTGCAACGGGTTGGAACGGATCGACGTCCATCTCGACCGGCTCTTCGTGAAAGTGGGTATAGAAGTGGCGGGCCAGGGGCGTCATGGCGGGCTCGATCATCGCAAGCCGCCCCCCCGGTTGCAGAACGCGCGATGCTTCCTGCAGGAACTCGAGCGGGCGCTCGAGATGATGCAGGACGTCGAGCATCACGGCGCCGGCAAAGATCCCGTCCCGGAACGGCAGGCGATGCGCATCCGCGACCACGTCGATTCCCGGAAAGCGCAGGACGTCGATCGATATGACGTCGTTGCGGGACTCCTTCAGATGCGCGGTTCCGCCGCCGATGTCGAGAAGCCGCCCGTCCGGACAGGCGGCCATCAGGCGCTGGTGATAGTCGTGATAGAGCAGCCGCAGCGTTTCCTTCCGCTGCCACACGCTGCGATGCAGTGTCTGACGTTCGTTGAGATGGGCATCCGGCGCGGCGGCATTGGTCATCAGATGGCCTTCAGTTTGCGATAGGCAAACAACACCATCTTCAGCAACAGCCAGCCGTCGCGAAATCGCGATATCTGCGTCTCGCCGAATGTGCGCGCCTTGTAGTGGACCGGGGTCTCGATCATCTTCAGATTCTGCTTCGCCGCACCGAAGATCAGATCGAAGTCGCCGAAGGGATCGAAGTTGCCGAAATAGGATCGCTCCCGGATCAAGGCCTCGTAATCGTCGCGGCGCAGCACTTTGGTGCCGCAAAGCGTGTCGGTCAGGCGTGTGTTCACGAGATAGCTGAAGATGTAGGCGAACGTCCGGTTCGCGAGAAAATTCAACGGGCGCATGGCCTCGTCTTCCATCGGGTAGACCAGGCGCGTTCCATTGACGAAATCGGCTTTTCCCGTTTCGATGATCGCGTGATACCTCGGCAGTTCCTCGGGCGGCATGGTGAGGTCGGCATCGAGGATCATCAGTACGTCGCCGGTGGCATTGGCAAAGCCCTTGCGGACGGCATCGCCCTTGCCCTTGCCCTCCTGCTTCATCACCTTGATCTGCCATTCCTCCCTGTACTTGTCGCGAATGCGCTCGCACTCCTCGAAGGTGCCGTCCACGGAATTGCCTTCGACGAAGATGATCTCCTGCTGCGATCCGAACCGGGGCATTCGCGTGATCGCGCTCTCGATATTGCCTCGCTCGTTGCGGCAGGGGATGACGATGCTGGCCGACAATTTACGATCCGGGAAAGGCCGGATCGGTCGCCCGACGAGATAGGTGCGCAGGCAAAGCCGCCTGATTCCGGGGAGCGGCGCGATGAAGCGATTGACGAATGTGCCGAGACCCAGGAGCTTGCGGGGCAGCAGCTGGCGCTGCTCGTGCCGAATGACCTCGAAGTCAGCGAGGTCCATCAGGTTCAGGAAGTCGGCGGTTGCGAAGTAGTTGATCGGCGGTTGCTTGCTCTTCAGCTTCAGCACCTCGCCGATCTTGAGGGCGGGCTCCCAGAGGTGCGAATAGTAGGCAATGACGAGGCGCGTCTCGGGCGAGCACAACCGGTGCACGGTTCGCAGGGTCTCGTCGATCTTCTCGAACATCCCGATGGTGTCGGATATCACGATGTAGTCGAAAGGGCCTTCGATTGCGCTCAGCGTGTCCGCGTCCTCGACGTCGCCGAGGATGAAGTTCAGATTGGGATACTGGGATTTCGCGCGATCAATCGCGCTGGCGCTGAAATCGACGCCGACGCCATGGCTCGGTTCGATCGATGCCAGCAAGTCGCCGCGGCCGCAGCCAAGTTCCAATACACGCTTCTGGCGAGGGACCACGAACCGCATGAACGCGCGATCCTCGTTGTAATAGGCGGAATTGAGCGTGCGCCAATGAACCTGTTCGCCGATCGTCTCCTCGGTGTGCCGCAGAAAGTTGAGCTTGCGAGCGCTGGGCGTCTGCTTCCAGTCGGCGGCGTTGTGTGTGGACATGATCGTGGCGCTTTCCTAGTGGGCGGTGATCGTCAATCGGCTGCTTATTGCGCGGCTCGGCGCAGGAGGACAAAGACAGTGCGAAGCTCGATCAGCGTATCGCCATCTTGATACCGAACCGGCTTCGGTCCGAGCAGGTCGATATTGGAGGCCGTTTTGACCGCGTCTTCAGTCCGAAAATAGTTCTTGTCGATGACATATGCCCCTACGTCCTCGCTGACGAGGGCCTCGGCAAGGCTGTTGGTCGTGCCTCGCCGGTCCCTTGTATAAGCATCGGTCAGCGGCTTGACCCCGGCGTAGGTAATGACAAGGCCCTCACCGTACTCGCGAAAGGGGACCCTGTAGACGTAATCAACGACCTTTTTTTGCGATGCGAGCACCGTCCCCAACTCGCTCCGGTCGAGCGCTGCTGCCCGAGTGAATTCGGTGCGGTCGCGAATATAGGATTGCAACTGTGCAACGACGGGATAGGACACGAGAAGAGTGATGATGGCTGCAGCTACGGGAGTGCTTCTCGGGAATCGCTTCTTCAAGAGGAGATGATAGGCGAACACGCAGCCGGGAAGGGTCGCCGAAACACCGGCGGAATAGTGGGGCGCATAGTGCTTGAGGACGACAACGGCGGACAGAAGGCTTGCAACGCCGCATCCGATGGCCACGGTCAGTTCAGGGCGCGGCTCGCGGGTTCTCAACAATGAGTAGGTCGCGATCAGCAATAGCCCCATTCCACCCACCATCGCCAGCGGGAGGGAAAATGTACGGTCCGAAGGAATCGATTGAACCGCGTTGAGGACAGCGCTGGTACTGATGACAGCCCCGTCGCCCTCTCCGTACAGGCCCGATCCAAGAGCAACACTGCGATGAAAATACAGCAAACCTCTGAAGGCCGGCCAGCCAATAAGGAATTTTCCGGCTGCAACAACCAACGCAATGGTGGTCAGGCCGAACACGGCAAAACCGGCAGAGAGGCGAACTACGCCCGTCGTAAAGACATATTGCACGATCATCGCGGCCCCGAGTGCGACCGCTACGTACATAAAGGGAAGTTTGTTGAGGTAGGCAAACGCACTGACTGCGGCGGCGAAAGCGAATGTCCCAATCGTGCCCCTGTCGTCATGTGCGATCCTGAGCAGGCTACACAAAAAGATCGCATTGACCGCCAGCGCAAATGATTCGTCGCTTGGTGATAGAAATGTCGTCAGCGATGCCGGGGTCGACAGCAACCAGAGCAGAAGGCTCACAAGAATGACTGGTCCTGGTGCGAAGGGAGATGTGGCGCGGGCAAATAGGTAGACACTGGCTGCGCCGACCAAAGCCGATAAGGTGATTGCAAACAGTTGATAAGTACGAATGTGGTCAGTGACGGCGCGGAAGAAATCCAATGGACTCGAGGCGATCGGAAATCCGGCGAGTGCGAGGGCCGACCAGTTCAAAAAATAGAAGGGCAGGCCCGGATGATTCGTCATCCCGTCCGCGGGATACATGACGTGGTCGGCCAGACGAAAGGCGAAATTGAAGGCGTTCGCCAGGCCGAGTGGCTCATTGTCATTTCCTGCCCAAAATGAGATGGGGAAGACGAAGGCCAAGGTGGGCGGAAGCGCGAAGAACAGGGTCGCCAGAACGATTGATTGGAGCCGACGCGGGCGAAAATGGAACTGCATTATAATGAAATCCCTAGGCGCCCCGAATACGGCCGGGCTACCGGAGTTGCGATCACGTCCACTATATGCTTCTACAGAAGTCGGAGGGCATGGCGCAACAATGTTTCAAGAGGCCGGCTGCCCTGACTTGCCTGCAGAGCCGACTTAGCCTTGGCGAGCGATGCGGGTCCCGACCCGTTAGGTGGAAGCGAGCTTAGACCATGACCAAACGCATCGCTCTCATCACCGGCGTGACCGGCCAGGACGGCGCCTATCTCGCCGAACATCTGCTGTCGCTCGGTTATGTCGTGCACGGCGTCAAGCGGCG
>NZ_JBEPRN010000005.1:0-380398 GCF_040548375.1 Bradyrhizobium sp. F1.4.3 | reverse complement strand
TCCGGCTTGTCGGCCTGCAGGATCATATGCATGCCTTCGACATAGTCCTTGGCATGGCCCCAGTCGCGCTTGGCCGAGAGATTGCCGAGATAGAGTGTCTGCTCGAGCCCCACCTCGATGCGGGCGACGCTGCGGGTGATCTTGCGGGTCACGAAGGTCTCGCCGCGGATCGGGCTCTCATGGTTGAACAGGATGCCGTTACTCGCGAACATGCCGTAGGCTTCGCGGTAGTTCACCGTGATCCAGTAGCCGTAGAGTTTTGCGACGCCGTAGGGCGAGCGCGGATAGAACGGCGTGGTCTCCCTCTGCGGGATCTCCTGCACGAGACCATAGAGCTCGGAGGTGGAGGCCTGGTAGAACCGCGTCTCTTTCTCCATGCCGAGGATGCGGATCGCCTCGAGCAGGCGCAGCACGCCGATCGCGTCGGCATTGGCGGTGTATTCCGGGCTCTCGAAGCTGACCGCGACGTGGCTCTGGGCTGCCAGATTGTAGATCTCGGTCGGCCGGATCTGCTGCACCAGGCGGATCAGATTGGTCGAATCCGTCATGTCGCCGTAGTGCATCTGGAACGGCACGTTGCCGACATGCGGATCCTGATAGAGATGGTCGACACGCGCGGTGTTGAACGAGGACGAACGCCGCTTGACGCCGTGCACGACATAACCGAGCGACAGCAGATGTTCGGCGAGATAGGCGCCGTCCTGGCCGGTCACGCCGGTGATGAGAGCGATCCGCTCAACCATATCCGCGCTTGCTCCCAACAGTGCCCCGACGGTGCGCCGGCTTCCAGCTCCGGCCGAAACCCCGCCCTTCTCTGACATATCGCCCCCTGGGGTCAACCCAATATGGCGATACGGCGCGCTTTTTCCGAAGCATCCTGCCGCGAGGACCGGCTGTTTAAGGGAAACCTATAGAAGCTGGTAATACTTGTGTGGTGAGATTTTCCCGCAAAATCCAGCGGGTTTGGGGTCAAGTGACGTTCCGGGAAGCAACAGCAGACATCGAACCGCGCGAGGCGAACGCGCGGCCCCTTCCCCGTGAGCACGGAGACATCCAGACTGCTGTCGTGACCCTCGTCGACTGCCTGGCGCCTGTCGTCCCGGTCGCACGTCAGCCGGATGTTGCGCGAGAGATCGCAAGTGTGATCGCGAGCCTGCCCAGCTCGATGGGCAACAACATGTTCCTGCGCCAGAGCATCATTCGCCGCGGCACCGCGACCCATGATCATGTGATCGACGGTTTGGCAGCCTGGGTCACCGTCCTGTTCGACCTTGCCAACTTGCAGCAGGATCGCGACAGGGCCATGGGCCTCGAAGCCAGGATCCCGGACCAGGCTCTCGATCGTCTCGCCCGGGCTCTTTCAAAGTCGCGCAACGGCTGCATCCTTGCGGTGCCTCATATCGGAAGCCTCGAACTGTTCGCGGCGCATCTCAGGGATCGCGGGCTCAATGTCGGCTTCGTGTATTCGATCGGCAAACAGCCAACACCGACCGAACGATGGATTTATGCCGGCCGTCGTGCGACCGCGGCCACGCCGATCGCCTTCGCACGACGGAACACTGGCGCCGAGATATCGAGGGTCCTTCAGAACAACGGCGTCGTCTTCATGGTCGTGGATGTCTATCCCAGCGCCAAATACGCCGGGATCACCATCAAGACCCATGACGCCGATTTCCGCTATCCGCCGGGGCCAGCGCGATATGCGCGGTCGGGAACACTGGTCCTTCCCGGTTTTGCATCTCGCCGTGACGCAGCGGGCTTCTCAATGAACATCCTTGACCCCATCGATTACCGGCCATGGATGCCTGTTCGGAACGCGGCTTCCGACTTCACCCAGAAGATCGCCGCCCGTGTCGACGGGTTCGCGGCAGAACAGCCCGCGGCCTACTGGCTCTGGCACCCGATCCCCAATGATCCCTACCTTGCGATCGCACAACGTCGGCGCCCGGACCTCCTGACTTCGGCGCTCGCAATGCCCGGGGACGATGAAGCCGCGGCTCTGGCCGTGGACGAGCTGCGCTCGAACTGGACCGGCACCGTTGATCACCTTCGCCGGCGGGATGCTCCGTCCCATTCATCGCCCGCGCTTGCGGAAAGCATCGTCTGACACGCGGACGCTTTCGCGTGCAGCATGCCCGTGCCCCTCGACAGGCCGCAAAAACCTTGACCGACCAAAGCCCATGAGCCGACCGCTTGTCGCGATCCTCGCCTGCGCCGCGCTCGAGGCGGCAGGCATCGCGCTGATCTTTCCGATCCTGCCAAATCTGCTGCACGCCATGGCCGGCACGGACAATTTGTCCGTGCTCTACGGGGCGATGCTGGCGCTGCACGCGCTCACGCAATTCGTCGTCACGCCGGTGCTCGGCGTCCTGTCGGATCGTTTTGGCCGCCGGCCGGTGCTGCTTCTCGCCCTCGCCGGCTCGACCATCGACTATCTCGTCATGGCATTCACCCCGTATCTGTGGCTGTTGTTCGCCAGCCGCACGATTGCCGGGCTGACGGCCGCGAACGTGGCGATGATCACCGCCACCATCGCGGACATCTCGCCGGAGGCGAAGCGCGCGCGCCGCTTCGGCTTGTTCCATGCCTGCTTCGGTGCCGGCTTCGTCATCGGTCCGGTCATCGGCGGCATGCTCGGCGACATTTCGCTACGCGCCCCTTTCCTTGCGGCCGCCGCGTTGAGTGGCGTGAATCTCCTGATTGCGCTGTTGGTTCTGCCTGAGTCGCATCTCGCCGCGCGCGAGCCGTTCGAATGGCGGACGCTGAACCCGTTCGCGCCGCTACGCTGGGCGCTCAATTTTCGCACACTGATCCCGCTGCTGATCGTATTCCTGCTCGTCAGTCTGGTCGGCCAGACTTACAGCACGATCTGGGTGCTGTTCGTCACCGATCGCTTCCACTGGACCGCAACGGATATCGGTCTTTCCTTGGGCATCTTCGGCGCATTGGTGGCCTTGGCGCAGGCTTTCGCCATTGCTCCGCTCACACGATGGCTTGGCGAACGCGGCACGCTTATCCTCGGCATCGCCTGCGAGGCGATCGCCCTCCTCGTTCTCGCCTTCGCGCAAGCGGGCTGGATCGCTTTCGCGCTGATCCCACTGATCGCGTTCGGCGGAATCAGCGCACCCGCGCTACGATCGCTTCAGTCGAAAGCCGTCGATCGTACCCGCCAGGGCCAATTGCAGGGCGTCGTCTCCAGCTTCGTCAGCCTGGCGGCGATCTTCGGCCCGCTTGTCTTTGGTGGGATCTACGCCCTGTCGCGGCCGGACTGGACCGGGCTCGTGTGGATCGTCGGGGTTGCGCTCTTCGCCGTCGCGGTGCCGCTCGTCCTTTGCCGGAAAACGAACTCATGATTCAGTGGCCCGGACGCCCTGCCCGGTGCGTCCGCCGTCACGGTACACGCGGGTGGGAGGTTTGTCAGTGGGGCCGATCCAGCTATCTGCGCGCGGTGCGGGAGTCGTTGAGCGCAAGCCCCGGCCGCGGCCAGTCGACCGCAATCAAGCGGCCGGTGCCGGAGAGTGTGATGAAGGCGGTGCGCATGTCGGCGCCACCGAAGCAAATGTTGGTGCAGTAGACCTCATCGGCCTCGCGGAATTCCAGGAGGTCACCGCCCGGCGAGAACACGCTGATCCCGCCGCGCACCAGCGTCGCGACACAGATATTGCCGCCCTCCTCGACCGCGAGCGAATCGAAGCGCTGGTAGCCCGGCAGGCCGTGGAGCAGCCTGCCGCCATTGGGCGACGGCCAGGGCTCCTTCGCGACCTCGCCCTCGCCCGTGATTGGATAGCTCCAGATCCGGCTGGTCTCGGTCTCCGAGACGTAGAGCGTGCGCCCGTCCGGCGACAGCCCGATGCCATTCGGCGTCATGATCGGAAAGATCGCCTCCCGGATCATGGAGCCATCGGCACGAGCGTAGTAGACTGCGCCGCGGTCCATCAGCCGGCCATAGGTCTTGCCGAGATCGGTGAACCAGAATCCGCCTTTGGTGTCGAAGACGATGTCGTTCGGCCCCTTGAGGTGGACGCCACCGCAACCGTCGTAGAGGGTCTTGACGGCGCCGGTGTTGAGGTCGACCTGCTCGATGCGGCCCGTGGTGTAATCCTCAGCGCAGCCGGTCGGACGGACAAAGTTGCTTCTGTCCTTGTGCCAGGAGAAGCCGCCATTGTTGCAGACGTAGCATTTGCCGTCCGGACCGATGGCGGCGCCGTTCGGACCGCCGCCGAGATTTGCGATCACCTCTTTCCGGCCGGAGGGGAGAACGCGCGTGAGCCGACCGCCCTCGATCTCGACAACGATGACGCTGCCATCCGCCAGAGCTATCGGTCCCTCGGGAAAGGCCAGTCCGGTCGCAATCTCTCTGCCCTCGAGGCGCATCTGTCACTCCATCATGCCGGCGCGGACTGGCCCGCGCCAAGATAGGCTTCCACCACCTCGGCACGGCTTGCCGCGGTCGCAAGATCCGCCGCGCTGCGATGGCCCACGATCGCGCCGTTGCGGACGAAATAGAGCGCGTCGGCTACTTTCATCGTCATGCGGAAATTCTGCTCGACCAGCATGATGGCGAGCCCGGTCTCCTGCTTGATCGTCACCAGACGCTCGAACACGCGGCGGATCAGAAGCGGCGCCAGTCCCAGCGAAGGCTCGTCGAGCAGAAGCAGCCGCGGCGCGCTCATCAGGCCGCGCCCGATCGCGAGCATCTGCTGCTCGCCGCCGCTCAGCATCCAGGCCGGCGACTTCAGGCGGTTCGCGATCTCGGGAAACAGCTCCAGCATGAGATCGCGCCGTTGCCGCTGCATGCGCGCGTCGAGGAAGAAGCCGCCGAGCAGGAGGTTTTCGGCAACCGTAACCGAGCCGACGATCTGGCGGCCTTCGGGGACGTAAACGATGCCGCGCCGGACGCGATGCCGCGCCGGCAGCGCGGCGATATCCTCGCCGGCGAAGCGCATCTCGCCCGCGGCCGGGACCAGCCCTGCGATGGCCTTGAGGACCGACGATTTGCCGGCGCCGTTGGCGCCAAGCAGCGCCACCACACCCTTCTCAGGCACGGAGAGATCGACATTCTCGACGACCCGCGCCGCGCCGTAGCTGACGCAAAGGTTACGCGCCGAGAACAGCTCAGTCATCGGACTCGTCTCCGAGATAGACCCGGATGACGTCCGGATGCGCGCGAATTTCGGCCGGCGTTCCGCTTGCGATCATCTTACCGAAGTTCAGCACATAGATCTGCTGGCAGAGTTCCATGATCAGGTCCATGTCGTGCTCGACAACGAGGAGCACGAGGTCGGGGCGCATCAAACGCTTCAGGGCGCGCATCAGATCGCGTGTCTCGACCGCATTGAGGCCCGCCGCCGGCTCGTCGAGCAGGATCGCGCGAGGCTCGCTGGCGATGGCCCGCGCGATCTCGGCCAGGCGCAACGTCCCCGGCGGCAGATCAGACGGCTTGTCATGGGCGGCAGACGCGATGCCGAGCTCGGTCAGCGCCGCCATGGCGCGGCGCTCGACGTCCTGCTGCTCGGCCCGCTGCGTCGGCGTCGGCACGAATGCGCTGAACCAGCCCGAACGCCGCTTCAGGGTGAGGCCGACGAGGACGTTTTCCAGCAACGACAGATCCGGACACATCGCCAGATTCTGGAAACTCCGGGTGATGCCGCACGCCGCGCGCTGGGCAGGACCGAGCCCGTTCAGCGTCGCGCCCGCAAAGCTGCTGCGGCCACGCTGGCCGTGGTAAAGCCCGGTGAGGCAATTGAACAGGCTGGTCTTGCCCGCGCCGTTCGGCCCGATCAGCCCGGTGATCACGCCCGGATGCAGCGTCATTGAGACGTCGCTGAGCACCTGAAGCCCGCCGAAGGCAAGCGAGATGCCTTCCGCGATCAGCCCGTCGCTGCCGGCAACCTCTGTCATCGCGCTCTCCCACGCGGCAGGAAGCGGCGGAGATCGCCGGCATTGGCGGCCAGCGTCACGGCGACGAGCGCGACCCCGTAAAGGATCGGAACCCAATCGCCGGCCTGGGCGAGATAGGTCGGCACCAGGGTGATGAAGGCGCCGCCGGCGAGTGCCGCCGGCAAGGACAGCCCGTTGAGGCTGACGACCGAGCCGACGAGCAGGAAGACGCCGCTGAAGAAGGTGAAGCTGTTCGGCGAGACGGTCGAAGACGCAAAGCCCGTCAGCGCGCCGGCCATGGCCGCCAGCGCCGCGCTCAGCGTGAAGATCGAGATGCGCGCCCAACTGCGCGTGATGCCTATGGCTTCGGCGGCGCGCGGCTGCGCCTGCGCCATCAACAACGCCAGGCCCTGGGCGGATTTGCGAAAATGCGCCAGCGCGAGGCAGATGATCACCAGCACGACGAGAGCGACATAATAGCGCTGCAACGCCTTCGAGACGCCGGGGATCAGGTCTTGCGCGATATAGAGGCCTTCAAAGCCGCCGGTGAATTTCTCGAAGCCGATCAGGATCTCCGGCAGCGCCAGCGCCAGCGCCATGGTCGCCACCGCCAGATAGATTCCGGACAGCCGCCGCGACGGAAATGCAAAGACGAAGCCGGCGCCGGCGCCGAGCAATGTTGCCAGCGGAAGGCTCACGGCAACCGACAGGCCCAGCCGGTGCTCGACGATCGCGACCGCATAAGCCCCGAGCGCCACGAAGAAACTATGTCCGATCGACACTTCGCCGCCGTAACGCACCAGCATGCTGACGGAGAGAACGGCAAGCGCGTTGGCAAAGCACAGCGACAGGCTGTAGAGCAGGAAGCCGCCGGCAAGCAGCGGCAGCAGCGCCAGGACCACGACCAGAGCAAGCATGGCCAGACGCGCAACGTCGACGTGACCGCGACGGGCGGACAATCCGGCCTTGGACACATGCGCGAGGTCAGACACGGCCACCGATCGTCCGCTCCAAAAGTCCGTTTGGGAAGAAGTTCAGCGTCAGCAGGATCACGCCGAGCAGGAAGGTGTTCATGAACTCCGGCGAGACGTAGAACGAGAACAGGTTCATGGCGACCCCGACCAGGATGCCGCCGACGGCGGCGCCCGGCAGGCTGGAGAAGCCGCCGACCACAGCGGCGGTAAACGCCTGCAACATGAAGGACGGCACCGTCGTAGAGCTCAGGAACGTCGTCGGCACGATCAGCAATGCCGCAACGAGACCGAGGACGGCGCCGGCGAGCCAGGAGAACAGATGGACCGAGCGCAGGTTCAATCCGCAGACCTCGCAGGCGAAGGGATTGGTTGACACCGCGCGGAACGCGACCCCCAGCTTCGTTCGCTCGATGATCACGAACAGGCCACCGACGATCGCGAGCGTGACGACGAGGACCGTGAGGTCATAGGAGGAAATGCGGATTGCGCCGAGACTGAAGTTGAAGCGCGGCATCGGCAGGTCGAGATTGACGATGTCGGCGCCGAACACGAGCTGCACGGCGCCTTGCAGGATCAGCCCGATGCCGAGCGTTGCGATGGTAGAGGCGAGATCGGACTTGAAGACGATCGGCGCGATCAGGGCATAGCTCATGGCCGCAATCGCGGCCGCGATGCCGAGCGCCAACGCAACCGCGCTGCCCCAGGACAGGCTCAGCAGGCTGCCGCTGGAAAAGCCGTAGACCACGAAGGCGCCGAGGCAGGCGAGATTACCGTGCGAAAAATTCACGACGCGTGAGCTCTTGAACACCATGACGAGGCCAAGGGCCCCGACGCCGTAGAGGCAGCCGGAGATGAGGCCGGACCACAACAGCGGCAGGATGTCCCTGATGAATCCCGCCACGCTCACGCCTGCCCTTCACCGGGCGTCCCGCCCCTCTCGATGAACTCGATCACGCCGGGAAAGTAGCGCCCGGACAGACCTTGCCGGCACGCTGCGTCGTAATAGCGGCGCGCGAGCTCGGCGACGCCGGGACGGACGCCGGTGTCGGAGGCGAGCTGGAGCAGATAGTCGAGGTCCTTGAGCACATATTCCGGAGGGAACGCCTTTTCCGGGAAATTGCGCGGCAGCATCGCCTTGGTGCCGTGATTGCGGAGTACGAAGCTGTCGCCCGACCCCTTCGACACCGCGCTCAGCAGCGTTTCCGGTTTGACGCCCGCACGCTCGCCGACCACCATCATCTCGGCGAGCGCCAGCGTGTGCTCGAACACCAGCGCGTTGTTGACCAGCTTGACGACCTGGCCGCAGCCGACCTCGCCGCAATGGGTGACGTCGGAGCCGATGTAGTCGAGCAGCGGCTTGATCCGCGCAAACGCGCCCGCCTCGGCACCGACCATGATGCTGAGCTCACCGCGCTGGGCCGCCTCTCGCGTGCGCGCCACCGGCGCATCCGCAAAGTCGAAGCCCTTGGCCTTCAACCGATCCGCCACGCTGCGCGCCAGCGCGACGGGCGTGGTGCTGAGATCGACGACCGTCGTCCCCGGCCGTGCCACCAGCGCGATCGCGCCAGCGACCGCTTCGACCTGCGGTCCGCCGGGCAGCGACAGGAAGACCACGTCGGCCGCGGCCGCGAGCGCCTCGAGTGAAGTCGCCGCTTCCGCCTTGGTGTCGGCCAGCGCCGCGATCGCGGCCGGCTCGCGGTCGAGCATCAGCACGCGGCCTGCGTGCTTCCTTGCCATGTTCCGGCACATCGGACCGCCCATGACGCCGAGCCCGATGAAGCCGAGGGTTTGTGCTGCGCTCATGGCGTCAATCCATCAACATGCCGCCATTGACGTCGAGCACCGTTCCGGTGATCCAGTTCGACGCCGGCGAGCAGAGGAAGAGAATGCTCTGTGCGATGTCCTCGGGCTGGCCGAAGCGTCCCAGCGGCACGTTGCCGTTCGCGGACGGTGCTGCGCGATCGGTAACGGTCGCCCACATCGGGGTTTCGACCGGACCGGGCGCGATGACATTGGCATAGACGCCCTTGCCTGCGCCGTTCTTGGCGACCCATTTCATCAGGCCATGCACGGCGGATTTTGCCGCGACATAGGCCGGACCCGAAGCGACGCCGCCGATCTTGGCGGCGATCGATCCGAGCGCCACGATCTTGCCGAAACCGCGCTCGACCATGACCGGGTAGAGCTTGCGGACCGGATTGACGGTTCCCATCAGGTTGACGGCGAGGATCTTCTCCCATTCGTCATCGGTCGATTGCGGCAACGGCGTATTGGCGATCGTGCCGGCGCAGAGCACGAGAATGTCGATCTTGCCGCGAATCTTCAGCTCGTCATCGATCAGGCCCTCGATGGCCCCACGATCCGTCACGTCGCAGCGGCGGTAGCTCGCCCTTGCGGGAAACTTGCCGCCATCGGCGACGATATCGGTGGCGATGACGTCGGCACCGGCTTCGCAAAAGGCCGCAACCACGGCCCGGCCAATGCCGCCGGCGGCTCCAGTGATGAGGGCAGTCTGTCCGTCGAGACGCGAGGGCCCGCTCAAGGGCGATCCAGTCATGTCGAGATTTCCTTGCTTTTCTTGCTCGTTCTTGTTGGCAGTTAAGAGGAGGACGGCGGGCGGGCGCGTCTTGCGGCCACCCGCTGAAAGGATCGGCTCAGGCCGGCTTGGCGTCGAAGGCCACTGCCGGATAGGGCTTGAAGTCGCGCACCATGACGAAGGAGCCCTGCGCTTGCAGGATCGCCTCCTGGCGCGTACCGCGGTGGTCTGACGCGGTGAAGGTTACCTTGCGCGCGCCGCCGACCGAGGCATTGCTCAACGTGTTGCCCGCCTCGACCAGGTTGGCCCGCGTGATCGGCTTGCCGCTGTCGATCAGCGCGCCGAAAATGCTGCCGAACAGTGCGGCATTGCTCCAGCCGTTCAGGCCGAACACACCGACCGGGTCGTTCGGATAGTACTTTGCCACAGCTTCACGATAAGCCTTGATCTCGGGCTCGGTGCTGTCGACTGGAAGCAGCCACGACGAAAAGTAGACGCCGTTCAGGAGATCGCCGGTCAACTTGTAGGTCGCGGGATCGGCGGTGAAGAAAGGCGCAAACCAGGTGAGCTTGACGCCCTGGCGGTCGGCCGCCTTCAGCGCGGCCGCGAGATTGGCATTGGAGCCGAACAGGATCGCCGCCTGTGCCTCGGAATTGGCGACACGGCGAATATGCGGTGTGAAGTCGGTGGTCTTCACCTCGAACGGAACCGACTCCGCCGGCGCGATCTTGTTCGCCTCCATGAAGAGATCGAAGCCGCGCTTCGCCGAACGGCCGAGTTCGTCGTTCTCCCAAAGCAGCGCGATCTTCTTCAGCTTGAGGTCGTTGATGGCGAACTCGGCGTTCGACGCCGCCGACCAGCCGTAGTCGGGCAGCAACGGAAAGATGTTCGGCTCGGCGAAGAACGCGCTGGCCCCGCCGATCGGCCCGATCATCGCAAGGCCGCTCTCCTTGGCAAAGGGAATGACCGCGACGTTGGTCGCTGTGCCGACCGCGGCGACAAGCCCGAAGATGTGGTTGTCCTCGACCAGGCGCCGGACCGCCGCAACGCTGCGGGCGGGATCGTAACCATCATCGAGGGTCACATAGTTGATCTTCCAGCCCTTGATGCCGCCGGCCTCGTTCACGCTCTTGAAATAGGCGTCAGCCGCGTGTGTCAGGATCGCGTAGAACGGAACGGGGCCCGTGACCGGGGTGAAGCCGCCGATGGTGATGGTCTTGGCGGCGGCATCGACGCCGATCTCGTCCGCAAGGAGTGAGCTGCCGGGATAGGCTGATGCCAACGCGGCCGCACCCGAGAGTCTTAGAAAATCTCGCCGTCTCATAACCGCCCTCCCCGATCTGTTTTTTGTCCGACGAGCTTTAATGGGAGGAGCCGGCGTGGTCAAGAAAAAATGCATTATGCATTATGTCGCCCGACAACTCCCAAACTGCGCGGCGGATGACGGGTGCGTCGATGATTGTGCCATCGAGCACCACGGTCGCGCCGCCTCCGTCTCCGCCTTCAACCTGATGGGCATCCGACGCGACAGCTTTTGTCGAACCGCCCGGAACGATTGGCCGGGACAAACAGGAAGGAGCGAGACAAAAAGCTGGACATCCGGGATCGACCTCGATTATGCATCATGCATTATCGTTTGTACTTCTACCCTCCTCCATGGGGCGCGTCTATGGTAGTCGCGGGCAAATCGGTCAGGGGCGGCGGCACTCAATGGAATATCGGACGAAAGAGGAGCAGGTCGCTGACTATCTCCGCGAGGGCATCATCTCCGGGAGACTGCCCCGAGGCGCCCGGCTGAAGCAGACCGAGATCGCGCAAGAGCTCAAGATTAGCATCACCCCGGTTCGCGAGGCGCTGAAGTTGCTCGAGGCCGAAGGCTATCTCTCGAGCGACTCTTATCGCGGCGCGACGGTGGCGCCATTCGACGTCGAGGCGTCCACCGAAATTCTGAGGCTGAGGATCACGCTCGAGACCCAGCTGGTTGAAAGCGCTGTGCGCAACATCACCGCCGAGGAGATCGCCGAACTGCGCGAGCTGGCCCGGCAGTTCGAGGCCGCCGCGCTCGCCGACGACAGTAGGGCGGCACGCGGCATCAACTACCGCTTCCATCGGCGCATGTATGATTTTGCGCGGCTGCCGAAGACGCTGCATTTCGTCCAGGTGCTGTGGGCGCAGTATCCGTTCGACGTCATCAACCGCATCGGCGGCCGCGCGGTACGCGCTGCCAAGGAGCACAACGAGCTCCTCAAGAACGTGATCGAAAGCGACGCCGCAGGCGCGATGCTGACGATGCGGCAGCACATCGAGACCGGCTGGAACGAGCTGCGCAACAGCCTGCCAGCCCGGTCCGAAACTTCCGTCAAATCGAAGAGCTCTGAAAAGGAGACGCTATGAAGCCGATGCTGCTCGTCATGGACATGCTCAACGACCTCGTCCACGAGAATGGCGGAGGGGCAAAGACCTACGTCCCCCTGATGAAGGAGCGCGACGTGCTCGGCCGCACCAAGGCGGTGATTGCGAAGGCGCGCGCGGCCGGCGCGCTGATCGGCTATGTCCGGGTCGGATTTTCGCCGGACTACCGGGAATGCCCGCCCAACTCGCCGATCTTCTCCCGTGCCCGCAGCGCCGGCATGTTCAAGCTCGGCACCTGGGGCACGGAAGTTCACCCCGACCTCAAGCCCGAGGCAGGCGATTTCGACATCGTCAAGCACCGCGTGAGCCCGTTCTACGGCACGTCGCTGGAGCCGATCCTGCGCGCCCATGGCGTCACGGATCTGTTCCTGTCCGGCGTCTCCACCAACGGCGTGGTCCACACCGGCGCGCGGGAGGCGCACGACCGCGACTACGCCTGCACAGTGCTCGAGGATTGCTGCGCCGGCGGCACGACCGACGAGCACGACAGCGCCCTGCGCTGCCTCGGCCGCTTCGCCGCGATCAAGAACAGCGCCGATGTGAGCTTCGGCTGACGCTTTTTCCCCTTCTCCCTCTTACGCACCCAGCCAACGCGGATTGATCGCCTGCTGGTAGGTCACGCCGCGCACGGCATCGCTGAACTTCAGCTCGAACTCGATATTGTGCGAAAACTGCTGCTCCGACAGGGTCGGCGGCACCGCTACGGTCATACGCTGATCCGACACCGTGTGCCTGATCAGCTCGAGATTGGTCTGCTGGAAGTAGTTCTCGCGCAAAACCTGTCCGGCCGCATCGGGATCGTTGCGGATCAACTCCGATCCCCTGGTCATGCCGCGGACCAGCGCGGCAACCGTGTCAGGATTCTTGTCGAGGAAATCCGGCCTTCCACACAGCACGGTGTAGAGGAAATTCTCGATGCCTGGGACCTCGCCATGGGAGGGGCGCGCGGCCCAGACGGCAAGGCCGTCCTCCACCGCCTGGTTGTTCGCGGGCGCCGTCGTGTTGAAGCCGTCGATCTGGCCCGATCGCAGCGCCAGATACATCTTGTCGAGCTTGACCACAGTGAGGCTGACATCCTTCTCGGGATCGAGCCCGCCCAGCGACAGCAGGTAGCGCCAGATCTTGTCCGTGCCGCTGCCACGGCCGGAGATCGCAAGCGTCAGGCCCTTCATGCGGGCCATGCGCTCCTTGAGCGGCATGTCCGCCGCAAGACCGATCCTCGCGGCGGTCTTCGTGCCGATCACGGCGTCGCTCGCATATTGCGACATCAATGGGGCGAAGGCGTTGATCTTCTGTCCTTTGGCGACAGCAAGGATCACATCGCTCATCACCAGACCCGCGACGTCGACGCTGCCGCCGAGGATGGCCGCCATGCTGTTGGTGCCGCTCCCGGTGTCGATCAGGGAAACGTCGAGGCCTGCATCTTTCATGAACCCCGCTGCCGTCGCCACCAGCAGCGGCAGATAGGCGAATGTGTAGCCGCCGATCGCGATCGTGATCGGCTTGCCGCCTGCACCTTGCGACAGCCCGCGCGTGGCCGAGCCGGCCAGCGCTCCTGCAGCGATACCGCCCAGCATCGTTCGACGCGTGATCATGGTGTCCTCCTTTTTTCTTTGTTGTGACGACGTCTCCTTCAGCGCCAGCGAAAGATCCAGCTCTCCAATCGCCCGAGCGCTTCGTTCAGAAGGGTGGTGACGACCATCAGCGCGAACAGCGCGGCGAACACGCCGGCGGTATCGAGCTGGCCCGCCGAGTTCTGCGTGAGGTAGCCGATGCCGGCATTGGAGGCCATCATCTCGGCCGCGACCGCGCCGACAAAGCCGTATGGCAGGCCGAGCTTCAGTCCCGTGAACAGCCACGGCAGCGCGGCCGGGAATATCACCATACGCTGGACCGCGAATTTGCCCGCGCCCATGGTCCGGAGCGCGTCGACCATTTTCAGGTCGACCTCGCGCACGCCACGCAATGTCGAGAAGAACACCAGGAAGAAGACGCTGATCGCGGCGAGCACGATCTTCGGCGCGAGCCCGATGCCGAACCACATGATGAAGAGCGGCGCGAGCGCGACCTTGGGCACGCCATAGACCGCCGTGACGAAGGGATCGACGGTGCGATGCAAGGTATCGCTCGCACCGACCAGCAGCGCAAACAGGACACCGGCCGTCGCCCCCAGTACGAAGCCGGCGAAGGTCTCCTTGAACGTGATGAGCAGGTGATATTCGAGCTGGCCGCTCGCAGTCCACGCCACCAGCGTCTCGCACACAGCACTCGGACTGCTCACCCAGAACGGATCCAGCAGCGGTCCCGATGCGGCTTGCCAGGCGGTCAGCATCGCGACGACGAAGACCGTGCGGTAGAGCCATACGCGGCTGGACGGGCCAAGCGTCGGTTCGGCCCGCGTCTCGGACAATGCCTGCGTGCTCATGATGGTCGCCTCGCCGGAGGTTCGAGCGCCGCCCACAGCCGCCGATAGTGCTCTTCAAATGCGGGATGGAAGCGCACCTCGTGCACCTCGCGCGGCCGCGGAATGGCGATCGGCTCATCGAGCCTGATCTGACAGGGGCGCGCAGAGAAGACCAAGACGCGATCGGCAAGCGTGATCGCTTCGACGATATCGTGGGTCACGAACACCACCGTCTTGCGCCGTGCCGACCACAGCTTCAGAAGTTCGCCCTGGAGTGCCAGCTTGAGCTGGGCGTCGAGCGGACCGAACGGCTCGTCCATCAGGAGAACCGTCGGATCATAGATTAGCGTGCGCGCCAGCATCGCACGCTTGCGCATGCCGCCGGAGAGCTGGTTCGGATAGTGGCGTTCAAAGCCCTCCAGTCCGACCTGCGCGATCAGGTCGTGAACGCGCGCAGCGATCTCGCCGCGGTCGACATGACGGATTTCCAGGGGAACGGCGATATTCTGCTCCACCGTTCGCCACGGCAGCAGGCTGTCATGCTGGGTGAGATAGCCGATCCCGGTGTTGATCGCAGCAACCGGCTCGCCCTGGCACAGGACCGCGCCCGCGGTCGGCCGATCAAGGCCGGCGAGCAGGTTGAGGACTGTCGATTTGCCCGAGCCGCTCGGCCCGACGATAGCGAGAAACTCGCCGCTCTGAAGCGAGAAGTTCAGGCCGCTCAGCACTTCGACCCGGCTGTTGCGCGCGGTGAAGGTCTTGCCGACCCCGCGCAGCTCGACCGCGGGTGTGCTCTGCGCCTCAGAACTCTGCTCGGAGACCACAGACAAATGTACGGATCTCATCGCCTGGACCTCACGTATGTCTGGTCCCGCCCCGGTCTCACGTCCTCAGACCTGCGCCGATGCGTGCATCGCGAGCGCATTGTTGGGACCGCTGGCCCACAGGTCGAGCGCGGCCCCATCGCCCTTCCCTTGCAGCTGGAACGGCGAGCTCACGAACAACGGAGCGACGCCCCTGAACTCGAACGATCTGAGCGGCTTGCCCGTGTTCCTCTGCGCAAAGCCTTGCAGCAAGGTCGCCGTCAGAGGCCCATGCACGACGAGATCGGGATAGTTCTCCTCCGCCCGCGCGTAAGCCTGATCATAGTGGATGCGATGCCCGTTCGATGTCAGCGACGAATAGCGAAACAGCAGCACCGTGTCGGGACAAAACGCCTCCGACCACGTCGCGTCCTGCGGAGCCGGCACGCCCGCGGGCGCCGGTGTCCCCGGCGCGGCCGCCTCGCGATAGACGATGTCCTGCTCCTCGGTGATGCAGGCGACGCCATCACAGGCAATGCTGTGATTGACGGTGACGAATACCAGCTTTCCGGCGCGTCCGGATTTGGCCTCGACCTTCACGATGGTACTTTCGCGAACAGCTTCGCCGCCGACGATCAATGGCTCGTGGTAGGTGAGCCGCCCGCCGGCCCACATGCGGCGTGGCAGCGACACCGGCGGCAGGAAGCCGCCCCGCTTGGGATGTCCGTCAGTTCCAAGCCCCTCGCGCGGCACGAAGCGGTTGAAGAAGATCCAGTGCCATCCGGGCGGCAAAGGCGCGCCCGCGGCGTAGTTTCCTTCAAGGCCAAGTGCCGCGCCGAGTGCGGCAACGCGGTCGGACGCGAGGCGCCCGTGGATGGTCTCCTTGCGGCCTACCCAGGCCTGCCAGTCCTGCCCGGCCAATTCTACGCTCTCGCTCATGACGGCAACTCCACTTCAATCGGTCAGTAAATCACCCGCTGGTCGATCAGGCTCCGGCGCTCCTCGCTGCTTAAGCCGAGCAGTTCACCGAACACGTAGTCCTCGTCCTCGCCGAGCCGCGGCGTGCCGCGCGTCATGCCGGCGTCGGACTTCGAGAAGCGGATCGGGACCTTGATCGCGGCGCGCTGGTGGCCTGTCGTGTCCTGGACATCGACGACGGTGCCACGCTCACGCAGATGCCGGTCGTGCGCGATGTCCTCCATGTTGCAAGACACATGCGCCGCAATTCCGGCCGCCTGTAGCATCCGCTCGGCTTCGCCGGCCTCGCACGTCACCGTCCAATGCTCGATCTCGTCATGGAGCACCCGCCGGTGTGCGTGTCGGCTCGAAGCGGCCTGAAACCGCGGATCGGTGAGCAGGTGCGGCGCATCGATCAGCCTGACAAGGGCCCGCCATTCGGCATCGGAGCCGACCGCGATGGTCAACCAGCGATCCTCGTCGCGGGTCCGGAACACACCATGCGGCGCCAGGCGCAGATGATCATTGCCGATCCGCGTCGGTTTACCTCCTGCGGCGGCGAACAGCAGCGCCTCGCCGACCAGCGAGCAGGCCACTTCCCGCGCGCTCACGTCGACATGGCCGCCGCGTCCGCTGTGGCGAAGGCGATACACCGCAGCCACAGCCGCCATCGCCGCGTTCATGCCGACGCTGTGGTCCATCACATGCCGCATCTCCACCGGCGGTCCGTCTTCATAACCCGTGAGATAGCCGAGCGCGCCCCAGGCGCCGAACAGCGGCGCATAGCCGGCAAAATGCGAATCCGGCCCGCTCTGCCCCGACGATGACACGGACACCATCACGACGGAGGGTTTCAGCGCCGCGAGCGCCGCGTAACCGAGACCCAACCTTTCCATCACGCCGGGTCGAAAGCTTTCACAAACCAGATCGCTCACACCGACCAGCTTCTTTGCCAAGGCGACACCTTTGGCATCCTTCAGATTGATGCGCACCGACAGTTTGTTCGCAGCGACCTGGTCGAAGCTCGCAGGTCCCATCCGGCCATAGACCGGATGCGGCTTGCGGAAGATGTCCGGACGTGACGCGCTCTCGATCTTGATGCACTCGGCACCCAGCTGCGACAGGATGTGCGTGCAGAAAGGACCCGCGGCATGCAGCGTGAAATCAGCGATACGGACTCCGGCAAGCGGCTTCATGAGGCCTCCGCGGCAATCGCCGGCTGGTCGCGGCGGCGCTTGACCGCCAGCAGATGCTGATGCTCGCCGAGCCGCGGCGGCCCTGCCCTCAAACCCGGTGCCGCGCCATCGACGTGGAGCGGTGCGGCCAGGATCGGCAGACGACCCGCGCCGGGAATCTCGACCGGTTGAAACAGGTTCCGCGCGCGCTCATGCGCGCCAGACAGTACTTCGGCGGGACTGCCGTATTTTGCCATGGGAACGCCGAGCGCCTGCGCCCGCGCGACGACATCGGCGGTCCGCTGCTCGAGCGCCCAGGCGCGAATGGCGCGGTTGATCTCTGCGCCGCGCCGGCTGCGCTCCAGCGCGTCCGACAGTGCAGGATCGAGCATCCAGTCAGGGCGCCCCATCAGCTCGACGAGGCCGCGCCATTGCCGGTCCTCGAGCGTCAACAGCTCGACATAGCCGTCGGCGCATGCGAGCACGCCACCATATTTGAAGGAGCGCGTCTGGCGGTGTTCCAGCGAACCGTCGCCAAGACGCTGGAGCGCGAATGCGCCTACGGCAAGCGCCGCATCCTGTACCGAGACATCGACGCTTTCGGCACCGCCGTGCTCGCGACCGATCAATGCGGACAGTGCTCCGAGCGCCGCAACCACGCCGCCCTGATATTCGGCGAAGTGTCCGTAGACTTTCAGCGGCGGACGATCGGGAAACAGCTCTGCCGCGAGACCATTGGGCAGCAGGAAGCCTTCGCCCGATGCGTGGATCAGATTGATCTCCTCGGCGTGCCAATCGGCCTTCGGTCCGAAGGCGCCGAACGGCAGCACCGAGACGTCGATCAATTTTGGGTAGCAGCTCCCGAGGCTCGCTTCATCGAGCTCCAGCGCGATGCGTTCGCCGGGACGGAGATCATGGATGAAGACGTCGGCCGCGGCCAGCAGCGCGGACAGCCCTGCCCGCCCGGCCGGTGTCGCGAGATCGCAGGTGACACTTTGCTTTCCAGCCGCCAGGAACGCGAACAGCGCGCTTGCCTCGTTGGCCGGAGGAAGCGTCGGCGGCTCACGACGAAGGGGGTTGCCGTCCGGCGGTTCGACGAGAACCGTCTCGGCACCGAGCGTGGACAGGAGGCGGCCGGCATGGCTCGCCGCGACCCCTCGCGAGATTTCGACGACGATCACTCCCGCCAACAGCGGCGCGACGGCCCCTTCCGTCATGGCAACGCTTCCCCTTGTTGTTCTTGTCGGCGTCTCCGGAGCATGACGCGGCGACGCGCATCATGCTCCCGGTTTTTAGTTCGGGTCCGCGCTAGCGGATCGTCGGCAGTTCCAGATTGAGCTCTCCGCCGTCGAAGAACACGCGGTTCTTCACGTTGCGCGACGGCAACATCACGGTAGCAAGGCCGGGCGTGGTCAATTCACCGCGCTGGTTCTCGCCATGGATTTCGAGATCGACCAGCGCAAAGCCGTCCTTGACGTATTTCCTGCCGACCTTGCCCCTGCACCATGTGGAATCGCCCATGGTGTTGAAGCGCCGCATCTCGGTCCGCACGCGCTTGAGGAAGGCCGCATCTCCCATCCAGTTGGTGACGAGGCTCGCGAGCCAGGAGGAGCGCTGCGGACCGTAGTCGTAGGTCCCGGGGACGCCGACTTCCTTCGCGACGGACTCGCGATGATGTCCGATGCCGGTATATTCGATACCGCCGCCCGCTTCCGGATTGCGGAAGAAATGGCCGGGATGCTTGACCGCCGATTTCAGCACGATGCCATGGGTGTGGCCGCGACCGCAGCCGACCAGGAAGCCCATCGTGTCCATCAGCGAGAGCGGCCCGCGCACGATCGGCGGCAGCTCGTCACCCTCATTGACGTCCTCGAAATAGCGCACCGCGGTACCGCGCATCCGCTCATCCTCCTTCAGGATGGCTTCGTCGAGCGCGGCGAATTCATCGGCCGTGTATTCGTATGGCTTGACGTCCTTGTACTTGCCGGCATCGCGCGCGGCCTTGCGCTCGTGGCGCGTGCAGGTCCCGAGCGCGCGGGCGACGATCTCGCCGCGCTGATTGGAATAGGTGGCTTCGACATATTGCAGGACGAGGCGGCCGGAGAACTTGCTCTCCTTCTCCTCGATGCCGACCACGCGTTCGATCGCGGTGATGCGGTCGCCGGGCCGGATGTGGCGGAACAGCTCCCAGTCGTTGCCGGCATAGAAGCCGTGCACGCCCGGAAGGCCCCAACGGGTGCGGCCGATCCAGCCGAACGCCATCGGAAACATCGGATGCGCGACGTTCGATCCGTAGCGGCTCTGGCGTCCATGCTCGGCGTCGCGGTACAATGGATTGAGATCGCCGATGCCGTTGCAAAAATTGCGGATCGTGTCCTCGGTGGCGTCCTGGAGATACGGTCCCTCCGGGCGAAGCTGGAGGCCGATCATGCTGCGTGCCTGCGCGATCGCCTCGTCGGTGATCTTTCCTTCCGCCGGTGCGTGACCGACCTCTTTTTCCATCACATCTGACATTCTCGTCTCCAATCCCTGTATGAGTTGACGTTTGCTAGGCTGCGGGTTTCATGACGCGGGCCAGTGCCGCCGCGGCGGCTGCCGCGAGACCGTCGAGATCTCGCGCGATCACGACGCCGGCACGATTCAGCGCCTCGACCTTGGCGGCCCAACTCTCGGCGTAGGAGCCGATCATCGCGGCGGCGTGCCCCATCTTCTTGCCGGCGGGCGCGGTGCGGCCGACGAGCAGGGCCGTCGATGGCTTGGCATCCGGACGCCCGGCGTATTCGGCAAGCGCATATTCCTCGGAGCCGCCGATCTCGCCGAGATAGATGATGGCACGCGTGTCCGGGTCGCGGTGAAACAGCGCGATCGCTTCCGCGGCATTGACGCCGCGCACGGGATCGCCGCCGATGCCGATCACGCTGGTCTGGCCGAGACCGGCCGACGACAGCCGGAAGCAGGCTTCATAGGAGAGCGAGCCGCTGCGCGAGATGACGCCGATCGGTCCCGGCGCGTAGCAGAAGGAGGGCATGAAGCCGAGCTTGGCCTTGCCGGGAGAGATCAGGCCGGGCGAGTTTGGACCGACCAGATGCGCGCTATGTTCCAATGCGGCCGCACGCATTTCCATCGCGTCCAGCACCGGCAGGCCGTCGCCGGGATAGGCGATCAGCGGACAGCCCGCCTCGATGGTCTCGAGCACCGCATCGAGCGCAACCACGGCCGGCACGTAGACCAGTGCCGCATTGGCTTGGGTTTCCTTCATTGCAGCTGCAACGCTGGAAAAGACCGGAACGCCCTCGATCGTCTGACCGCCGCGCCCCGGCGCCACGCCGGCCACGACCCTGGTGTGACTCTGCGCGAGATCCTTGACTGAAAACGTCCCGAACTTGCCGGTGATGCCGACAATCAGCACGCGTGCATCCGCATCGAGAAGGATGCTCATGACCGCGCCTCCGCAACTTGCTTGACGATGTCGGTCACGGCCACTTCCAACGTCGCATGGTTCCGATGGCCGGCGTCGCGCAGGATGGTCGTCGCGAGATCGCTGCGCGTGCCGTTCAGCCGCAGCGTCACCGGTTTCGCCGCTGCCCGCTTCGCGAGAAGCTCGACGAGGGTCTTGGCGACGCGATCGGTGTGCAGCCCACCGCCGAACATGCTGACCAGAATGCCCTTCACGTTCGGCGCGCGATCCAGAAGGTCGAAAGCAAGCCCGAAACCCGCAGGCGTCGGATTGCCGCTCACGTCGAGGAAGCACGCCGGCTGCGCGCCGGCGCCGTCGATCGCATCCATCGCCGCCATCGTCATGCCGGCGCCGCCCGAGATCAGGCCGATCTCGCCGTCGAGCCAGACCAGCATCAGATTGGCCTCTTCGCACAGCCTGATGTCACGCTCAGCCTTTTCACGGGACGCCGCAATGGCCGACGCCGTGGCCGCCTTGCGAAATGCCGCGGCCTCGTCGAGAACGATCTTCGCGTCCGCCGCGATCAACGAACCGCTCCTGGCAACGACCAGCGGATTGATCTCCACCGTCGTGCATTCATTCGTCTGCGCGATCTCGAGCAGGCGCCGCGCAGTGGAGATCACGCGTTCGCGCACCTTGGCGTCGCTTTCGACCGGTTCGAGAAGCGCGCGGAATTCGTGAGCGCGGAAATTGCGGGCGAGCCCGACCGGATAGCTCAGCGGCGGCGGTCCGTCCTCGATGTTGATCCCACCGCGCGGCGAATAGAGCACGTTGAAGCCCCCGACACGGCTGTCGATCGCCACAGCGAGATAGAGCTCGCGCTCGATATCGAGCCAGCTTTCCACCAGCACCGACGACGGCGCCTCGCCGGCGAACCGCATGCCCATGATCGCGCCGAATGCGCTCTCCAGCTCGGATGGCGAATTCGCCTTCCGAATGCCCCCGGCTTTGCCTCGCCCCCCGGCGGCGACTTGTGCCTTGACCGCAACCGGGAAGTCGGCGCGGCAACCGCGGACGTCGTCCAACGATCGCAACTCGTGGCTTGAGGGTGTGATGACGGCAGCAGCGCGCAGCAGCGCCTTGCCATGGGCTTCGGTCAGCAACATAGAATGCATAATGCATTCTATTTAGCGGCGGTCAACGGCTCATTTGCGAGATTTTCGGCTTCCGACGGAGATAAATCCTCTGAAAGGGTGAGAGATTTGACCTGGGCTCCTGACGGAGCCCTGGCCTACTCCACGGATAATGCATTTTTCTGGTAACGGCTGGTATTTGGCACTGGGCAGATGTATCCCCCGGCTCTCAACCAGGAAAGTGAGCCTCGCTGCCCTGGGCAATCCGCCTGCGCCGCACGATCTTGTCGCGAAAAGGAGTTCCGCGGTCGAGTTGGCTGCGGAGCTCAAGTCCAGGGAGGAAACGCCTCTGGGGCGACGGCGATCGTATTGACCGCCGCTATTCTCCAGCAGAACCAATTGCGTCCCTGGAGATCGTTAGGAGCGGCAGATCCACACCGCTCAATCTGTGCACGACGTGAGAGCAGCTACTTTGCGCGGCTCATTTCACATCTTAAGTGCAAAGGGATCACGCTCTTCGTTTGAGAAATCGATCATTACGTTCTTAGTTTGCAGAAATTCATCCAAGGCCGCTACGCCGCGCTCCTTGCCAAATCCGGACTCCTTGAACCCGCCGAATGGAGCCATCGCGCTGGAAGCGCGGTATGTGTTCACCCAAACCGTTCCTGCGTGAACCGCCCGCGAAACACGCAGTGCGCGCGATAAATTCGTCGTCCAGACTCCGGAAGCCAGTCCATACTTCGTATCGTTGGCGATGTGGATTGCTTGATCCTCGGTATCGAAGGGAATGATTGACAGCACAGGTCCGAACACCTCCTCCTGTGCGATGGCCATCTTGTTCTCCACGCCGGTAAAGATGGTCGGCTCAATGAAGAGGCCCTTTCCCAGACCATGGCCTGTCGCATGTTTTCCGCTGCAAGCCAGAACCGCCCCCTCCTTTTGGGCATCGCCGATGCATTTGAGGATACGATCGAATTGCGGCTCATTCGCCACGGTCCCCATATCCGTCGTCTTCTCCAGCGGATTGCCAAGTCTTATCTTCCCAGCGCGGGCGACGAGCCGCTTCACGATCTCATCGTGAACGGAACGCTGGACGAGGAGGCGTGAACCGGCGATGCAGGTTTGACCGGTCGCGCCGAAGATGCCGGCAAGAGCGCCAACCGTGACCTTATCAAGATCCGCATCGTCGAATATCACGTTGGGAGACTTTCCCCCCAGTTCCAGAGTGACTGGGACGAGCAAGCGGCCTGCCTCCGCTGCGATTTGACGGCCGACATTCGGGCTGCCTGTGAAACTGACACGATCAATTCGTCCACTCGAGAGCAGAGCCTGCCCCGTCCTGTAGTCGCCGGTCACGACGTTGATGACACCTGCCGGAAACCCTGCCTCACGGACAAGTTCGGCGAATTCCAGCGTCGTCACGGATGCGTGCTCGGAAGGCTTGATGACGACGCAATTGCCAGCGGCAAGTACGGGTGCAAGCTTATTGGCAAGCAGGCCCATGGGAGAATTCCAAGCAGTAATGAGGATCGCAACGCCGATCGGCTCCCGACGCGTGAAGTCGAACACGTCACGCTGGTCCAGAGGAATCGTATCGCCGAAGATCTTGTCGGCGCAGCCCGCGAAAAACCGATAGGCGCGAGCCGCAAAATGCATCTGGCCGTGCGTCTCCCGGATAATCTTTCCGTTGTCGGTGCTCTCCATGATGGCGATGCGCTCTGCCTGCGCATCAAGCAAGTCGGCCAGCTTGTTGAGCAACGTCGCGCGAGCGAGCCCGGATGTTTTGCTCCAAACCGATTCGTAAGCTCGCCTGGCGGCAGCAATCGCATCGGCGACTTGCCCCGGAGTTGCCTGCGGGACCAACGCCCATTCCTCGCGGCTATAGGGGTTTATCGCGGCAAACCATTCCTGGTTCGGCGCGCTCACCGTTTCGTTCGCGATGGCAATTCCGTACTTCTTCGGCGTGATCCGTTATCTCCGCAATTGGTGAACCGTTGCGCTTTTGATCCGGACAGCGTGTCCTGCGTCGACCTTCACCTCCGGCTTCGGTCGATGATTAGGCAGGGCTTCCGCAGGGATCGGCGTCCAGTCGCGCGATGCCATCGAGCCCTTCCCGCGCAGCAGGAAACAGCGACAACACCTGCCGATCGTGACCTGGAATGATGTGGGACGGGCTATCGGCCAATTTCTGAATCACCGCGAAGCCATTCAGCATCTGGTTCATGTCGAACAACACTGGAAATGGCCGACGCCGCAGAATGTTGGCGTAATAGTGCGAGGCGTCCGAGGCGAGCACCACGTGACCTCGTCTCGTCTTGACCCTCACGATCTGAAGTCCCGCGGTGTGGCCGCCCAGCCAGTGCAAGGATATTCCGTCAGCGAAATCGGAATTTGGATCGTGAAGTGTCACACTCCCTTCGAAATTCCGCCTGATGATGTGGCTGACGTCCTCCGCGTTATATGCCTTCTTCTGCTCGGCATCGCACATGCACCGGCCGGTGCAGAAATGCATTTCGCGCTCTTGCACGTGATACCGCGCCCGGGGAAACAGGTCGTGATTACCGGCATGGTCCCAGTGCATGTGGGTCAGGATGACATCCTTGACGTTATCGGGGTTGACATCGATCTGCTTCAGGCCATCGGCGACTGGTCGCGTCACGGCATAGCCGCGAGCCTTTCCGGCCTTCTCGTCGAAGCCGGTATCGACGATCACCGTACGGTCCCGGCCAACCAACGCCCAGACGAAGAAGTCCATCGGCATGTCGGTGTCCGGCGTATCGTTCTCGATGAAGTTTACTGACGAGCGCCGGTCATCCTTCCTGGCGTATCGGATCGCATAGATTTCATACTCGGACATTTCGTCGTTCACTGGCGTTCGATGCCAGCTTCCCTCGTTGTAGCGGCCCACAATTCCATGTCGTCCTTGACATGTTTGGCGAAGTCCACAGGGCCGATCCATTGAGCCTCGAAGCCGATATCGGCGAGACGGCTACGTATCTCGGCCTCACCCAACACCTCGCGGACCCCCTCGGAGAGCTTTGCCACGATCTCGGGTGGCGTATCCTTGGGAGCGAAAAGCCCCGTCCACGCGGAAATAGTGATGAACGCGAGACCTCCCTCCTTCATGGTCGGGATCTCAGGGAAACGCGAACTGCGGTCCGGGTTGGTGGTTGCGAGCGCACGTGCCTGACCCGCCTCCACCTGGGAGACTGCCGGCGCCATGTCCATGAACGTCATGGAGACGCGTTGCGCGATGATGTCGGTCACCACCTGCGGGCTATTTCGATAGGGCACGGCAGCAATATCAATGCCGGCCCTGCGTTTGAACGCCTCGCCGGACAGTTGACCGAGCGCGTTGGCGTAACCGAACGTCAACGAACCTGGCTTGCTCTTCGCGAGCGCCACCAGATCGGCCACGTTTTTGACAGGTAGCCCGGGGTCGACAATCAGATAGTAGGGAAACAGGCCGAGCTGCGAAATGGGAACGAAGTCAGCTATGGGATCGTATTGTATCGATTTCAGCAGGCTGGGGTTGGCCGCGTGGGTGGACGTTCCGCCAACCAGCAAAGTGTATCCGTCCGGCGCTGAACGAGCAGCGGCGGTCGCCCCCAACGCCCCGTTCGCGCCGACGCGATTATCGATAACAATCGTGATTTTCAACAACTCGGACAGCCGTTGAAACACGATACGCGCGACTCCATCGGTCCCGCTGCCAGGGGCAAACGGGGCGATGACGGTAATGCGTTGTGAAGGATAGTTTTCCGCCGCTGCTTGATTCAAGTGCGACAGAAGCAGCGCGATCGTCAACAACAACACCCGCACAAAACCCTCCCATTGATTATTGTTGCTATTGGTTGAACCCGAAAGTGGAGCTCAGCCGCCCTCACCTGTTGATCATGATTTCTTGGACGAGCGCTCGATGATCTTCACGATGACCGGCCAGTAGTTCGCCCCAAATCCGTTCTGAGACGCTTCAGTCAGAAGACTGGCGCCAAGGGCGGCTTCCCTCGCCTCGATCCCGGCGTCCTTTGCCATGTCGAGCGCGTAGGAAACGTCCTTGTGCATGTAATCGGTCGAAAACACCCGCTCAGGAAATTCTCGCGCGGCAACCGCCTTGTACCCGTGATTGCGCAGCGCAAAGCTGTCCGCGGAGCCCTTCGAGAATGCGTCGAACAGGGTCCTGGTCGATACGCCCGCCGATTCCGCAATCGCGGCGGCTTCGCACAGTGCAGTCACAGTCCCCACCACAACCATGTTGTTGAGGATCTTCACGACCTGGCCGGATCCGACATCACCGCAGTGGGTCACTTCGGAAGCAAAGCAGCGCAACAGCGGCTCGATGCGGGCAAACACTTCCGATGTTGCGCCCACCGAAATTGCAAGCGTACCCGCCTCGGCCGCCGCACGCGTCCGAGCGACAGGCGCATCGGCATAGTCGGCTCCCTTTGCGGCGAAGGTGCCGGCCAGCTCGCGTGTCAGTTTCAGCGGGCTCGTGGAGAGGTCGACGATGGTCTGACCGGAGCGTGCGAGTTCAACGAGCCCTCCGGGCATCTCGCATATCTTCTTGAGATGCTCGCCGCTGGGCATCGAAATGAAGATAACGTCCGCCTTCGCCAAGCCGGCAATAGAGCCAGCATCAACGGCGCCGAGCTGGACCAATCGTGCCACGGGTTCGGCATTGATGTCGTGAACCAGAACCTTCCCCTTCATCTTTTGCACAAGGTGCCGGCACATGGGCTCGCCCATGACGCCTAAACCGATGAAGCCGAAGGTGGTAGAGCCAGTCATGGTTATAACTCCGGGATTTCCTGACAGACAAAAAGGTCAGAGGCCGAGATAGGCTTGCCGTACGTAGTCACTGGCCAGCAGGTCCTTGCCTTTCCCGCTCAGCGCGACCGCGCCGGTTTCCAGCACAAGGGCCTCGTTGCATAGATTGAGGGCGAGCTTAGCATTCTGCTCGACCAGGATGATCGACATTCCGATATCCCGGTTGATGTCGACGATAATGCGCGCGATCTCTTCAACCACGATCGGGGCAAGACCAAGCGAAGGTTCGTCCAGGAGCAACAGGCGCGGCCTGGCCATGAGAGCACGGCCGATGGCGACCATCTGCTGCTCACCGCCCGACAAGGAGCCGGCCATTTGGCTTCTGCGCTCAACCAGGCGGGGAAAATATCCGTAGATCTGGTCCAGCGTCTTCTTCTGGTGAGCCTTGTCACGCTGCGAATAACCGCCGACCAGGAGGTTATCGAGCACACTCATCTGTGGGAAAACGCGACGTCCTTCGGGCGAAAGCGCGATACCGCGCCCGACTCGCTGAGGAGCGGAAACTCCATCAATGCGGTGGCCGTCAAAGTAGATCTCTCCGCGGCTGACGGGTTTGAGGCCGATGATGGCCTTCATCGTTGTCGTCTTGCCCGCACCGTTTGAACCGATCAACGAGACAATAGCGCCCTTCGCAACGGAAAGGCTCAAATTGCGGACAGCTGTGACATCACCATAGGCAACGTTGATGCCGCGAACCTCAAGCATGGACTGCCTCCTTGCCGAGATAGGCCTCGATCACGAGCGGGTTTGACACGATTTCGGCGGGAGCACCTTCCGCGATCAGTGTTCCATGATCCAGCACCACGACACGATTGCAAAGGCCCATGATGGTGCGCATGTGATGCTCCACCATGACCATGGTCACACCGCGTTCCGACTTCAGCCGGCGCAGGACCGACGCGAGCTCGGCCGCTTCCTCGGGATTGAGGCCGGCAACCGGCTCATCCAGCATCAAGAGCTTCGGATTACTGGCGAGCGCTATCGCAATGCCCAAGCGACGCTGCTCGCCGTAAGAGAGCTCGCGTGCTTTCAGGCCCACACGGCGTGTCAATCCAAACAGGTCGAGGACTTCGAACGCTTTCTGCTCGGCCGCTGCGCGCCATTCGTTCGAGAAAAACCCTCGCCACAAGCCGACCGCACTTGAAGCGAAAGTGCCACGAATGGCGTTTTCAATGACCGTCGCCTCCGGATAGACCGTCGCGGCCTGGAAGGTCCGTGAGAGCCCCTGGCGAACCGTCTGATTGGCTGGCTGCCCCGATATATCCCGGCTCAGGAACCGAACGCGCCCTGCAGATGGTTTCAGCACGCCAGAGATCACATTGAACAACGTGGTCTTGCCGGCGCCGTTCGGGCCGATGAGGCCGAGAAAGTCACCCTCGTTGACGTGGAAAGATACGTTTCGAACGGCCACAAGCCCGCCGAAAGACCGCTTCAAGCTATCGACTTCAAGCATGCTCATGGCACTTCCTTGGCCACGACCGCTGCGCCGGCTTTTGCACTTCGTTGGCGCGAGCGCCAACTCAAGACAAGGCTCGCCAGGCCATTGGGGACGAACATCAGGCAGAGCACGAGCATGGCGCCGTAGATGATATGCTGTAGTCCCTCAGTGGCGCGCAGCAGCTCCGGCAAAGGTGTCAGGACAAGGACACCAACCACCGGTCCCAGCACGCCGTCCCGTCCGCCGACCACGAGCATGGTCAGGTAAGAGACGGACTCCCAGAACGTATATGAATCCGGCGAAATGAAACGCAGATAGTGTGTCGACAACGCACCTGCGAAGCCGGCGATGCCCGATCCGATCGTAAAGGCAATGACCTGGACCCGATGGGTATCCACGCCGCTCGATTCGGTGAGACGCTGATTCTCGGCCGTGGCTGCCATCATCGTACCTAACGGCGAACGGTAGAGCAGCCAGGTCAAGAGCAGCGTCGCCAACGCACAGACGAGCGCAAGGGGATAGAATTGCGGTTTGGTGAGAAGGACGTGCCCGAAAATCGAAATCGGGGGCACGCCGACAAGTCCATTTGCCCCACCTGTGACGGAGCTCATGTCGAGCGCCAGCAACACCGCAATCTGACTGAAGGCAAAAGCCACCAGCACGAAATACACGCCGCGCAAACGCAGGATGATCCAGCCAAGGGCGGCAGCGATAGCGGCGGCGACCAGCCCTGCGATGAACAGGCTCAGCAGAGGCGACAACCCCTTCATCGACAACAGCGCCGAGACATACCCGCCGATCAGCGCAAAACCGCCATGGCCCATGGATAGCTGTCCGGCCCTGGCAATGATGGCGAGACCCAGCACGAGCATGAGATTCATGCAACCGATCGTCGCCAGGTGGATATAGAACTGGTTCGGCGCGAACCAGGGCAGCAGCGCAGCAAGGACAACCGCCGCTGCGACGCCGAGATAGCGCATCGGCTTGAATTCGGTTGTGTGGGGAGTCATGCCTCGCGCTCCTTTCGACCCAACAGGCCTTGCGGGCGTAGCAGCACGACGGCGATCACGACCAGGAATTGGAGAATCTCGGCGAGCGAGGCACTCACAAACGTGCCGGCGAAGCTCTCGATCAAGCCAATGAGCAATCCGCCTGCGACGGCGCCGGGAACGCTACCGAGCCCTCCAATGACGACGATCACGAAGGCTTTCAGCGTCGGCGCCAGGCCGATGAACGGTGAGACCGACAGAACCGGGGCCATGAGAACCCCGGCAAATGCCGCGAGGCTTACGCCCAACACGAACGCGCTGGGAAATATGACGTCGACGCGAATGCCTTGTACCTGCGCAATCTCGGCGTCCTGGGCCACGGCGCGCATGGCGCGACCAATGCGGGTATGGGCGATCAACACATTGAGCGATACGACGGCGACGATCGCGCCGATGATAACCACCAGCCGCGACCAGGGGAAGACGACGCCGCCGACGGACAGCACGCCGGAGACGACCGGCGGCACGGTGCGTGACGATGATCCCCATATCAGAAGCGCGCTATTCTGAATGATCAGAGCGACGCCGACCGAGGCGATCATACCGTTCAGCTCGTTGCCGCGAAACCGGCGGAAGACGATCCGCTCCATCAGCAATCCCAGCAAAGCTGTGGCGCCAACGGCAAGCGCAACGCTGATGACGAACGGCAACTCGTTGCTGCCGTAGAGGATAGCGAACAGAAACGCGCCGACCATGTAAAACTCGCCATGCGCGAAATTCACGATGCGCATGATGCCGAACACCATGGTGAAGCCGATGGCCATCAGCACATAGATCATGCCCACCATGAGGCCGTTCACGACCGTCTGGACTAAAATGACATTCATGCTCACGGGACGACGACTCCAATCGCATCAGCGAGGCGCGGAGCGCCTCGCCTGTTCCAACGGTCGCTTATCGGCACGCGTTGACGTCGCAAGTCGCCACTTTCGCGACAACGCCGTCCTTGATCTGCCCTACGTAGAACGGAAGATCGATCTGGTGCTTGATTCCGTACTTCTGCTCGCCGGTCCAGCCCGCTTTGCCCATCGCAGTGGGAACATCGGACAATCCATCAAGCGTCGTCGCAATCTTCGTCGTGTCGTCCACGGTCCCGGCTTTCGTCATGGCTGTAAACAACATCTGCAAGCCGGCATAGAAGAACGGGCTGAACCCGTTCATGTTCGGCCCATACTTGGCCTTGAAGCGAGCAACGTAGGCCGCCGTATCCGGCAAGCTCGTATCGATGGGGAGATGGACGTAGGTACCCTCAGCCGCATCCTTGCCCGCGACCTTGAGCATTTCGGCAGCGACATCGCCGCCGGTGACAAACACCGGACCGCGGTAACCCAGCTCGCGTGCCTGCTTCAGAATGAGACCGGCGGTGGTCGGAGAGTTGCCGCCAAGCTCGAGACCATCGGCCTTCATCAGAATGCGCGTAAGGATGGGGACAAAGTCGACGCGCTCACGTTCAAAATACTCGACCTGCAGCTTTGCTCCGGCCTTGGCGTATGAGTTGAAGTTCGCCACACCGATCTGCTGCCCGGTTTCATCGTTGGGAAGCAGCGACACGACCTGCTTGGCTGACGTGTTCTTCATGAGCCACGCCACCTGCGGATCAGAGAATTCGCCGGTCGTGATCACTGGACGATACGCAAACGGCGCATCGGCCCCAAGCGCCCGCGGCGTGAAGGCCAGCGTCATGGTGATGACCTTTCCGGACGTGGTCTGATCCTTTGTCGCCACCGCCGCTGCCGATCCCATCGGACCGACCACGAAGTGAATTCCGTCCTGGATCATCAAGCGATCCATGGACGTGACCGCATCCTGGGCGCGATAGCGGTCGTCGTATTGCTTGATCAGCACCTTGTAGCGTTTACCGGCAACCTCGAGGCCGCCGTCTTTATTGACATCTTCCGCAGCAAAGTTGGTAGCGGCGAGCATACCTTCGGCAAACGCCGCGCCCGCGCCAGAAAAACTAGCGTGCACACCGATCGTAACGCTGTCTTCGGCCCGGGCTGCGGCAGAACACGCGACCGACGCGGCCAGTACAACAATCAACTTAAAACGATTCATTTCAATCACTCCCTAGGGTGTTACTCTTGTCGGCCTTGCTCTTTTTTTGCAGGTAAGGCTTATCGTTGCGACGGCGACTTTCGAAGCACGTCGGGCTCGTTCGCGGGTCAAGGGACCCAGTTCGTCTCCTCCGGCTCATGCGTTCCCCGAGATGCGAAGACAATTTTTTTTGGCGCGGCCTGAGCGCTCCGTCCCTGCAACAAGCGCGAGACCATCGCGAGGTCCGTCACCTTGTCGATTGTCTCGAGTCGCTCGAATAGCGGAGCGATATGATCGCGAGGCAGAACGGCACTGGCTTGCTGCTCAAATTGATCCCAAAGATCAGTTCCGGGCGGCGATTGAATTGCAAGAAGGTCGTTAGCCCCTTCCATTGGCGCCAGAGTCGAGGACGAAGCTGTGCGAGATGAACTCGCGCCCTCCTCGCTTTTGGCCAACTCGATACAAAATGTCTCGTCCATCGCTTCCGCAAGCAGCGCCGCCAACAATCCGTTTCTCATGCTTAGACCAACCATGAACGACGAGGGCCCGACCTGGCTGGCGGGAGGACCGCCAGGATTTGTCACGCCTGCTATCAGCAACGCGGACGAAATCTTCGGACGGCTCAATTTGATCACGCGGGTTGCCGCTACGACGGCGCCGAACAAGGCGGATGTGAGCTGACCGGTCATGGCTACCGGAGCGGAAGCTGGGACTGTCGACGCAACGGCCAGAGACAACCCTGCGCCAAACATCAGCGCGTCGAGAAACTCCTGCCCTGTCTTCCGGCGCTCCTCGCAAAGCCCAAACAGCGAAACAATATAGGCAGCGCTTCCAGCGTCCGAAGACACTCCGGATCCGGCCGCTGCCGCCGTGGCATTGATCAACGCAGCATCGACTGCGCTCGTGCGCCGTTGGGTCCCGAAGATGAGCGACGGGCCGCCGGCCATCGCGACGCCATGCGTAGTTAGCAAAGCCTTCGGCACGGCTGTCGACGCGCCAGACAGCGCCTGACCAAACGCATGAATGACTGCGGCCTTGGTTCGGCCCACCGCCCTTGCGTCCCAATGCTGCGCATTGTGGGCGCTGATCTGCTCGGCCAGGCCTTCGGCGGAGAAATCAGATCTCGGCTTCGTCGCGCCAACACTCATCGCGATGCCACGGCGCGCGCTTGTGCGACGTTCTGCTGGCCAGCAGCGTTTCGGCCTGCAATTCTACCGAATGTTGCGCCAGAGACGAGGCCGGTGCCCGCGGGATAATTGTCATAGAACAGACCGCCGACGAGTTCGCCGCAGCAATAGAGTCCCTTGATCGGACGCCAGTCCGTACCGATCACCTCGGCGTCCTCGTTGATCTTCAGGCCACCGAACGTGAAGGTGATCCCGCCGGTCGCGCTGTAGGCATAGTAGGGAGGCTTGTCGAGCCGGAGCGCCCAATTGGTCTTTTCAAGGTCGAGCCCTTTGGTCGAAAGGCCATCCTTTTTCGTGGGATCGAAGCCCTCTTCCGCTGAACGCGCGTGATCGTTGTAGCGCTGGACGGTCTTGAGCGCCTGGTCCTTGTCGTCGATATCCAATTGCGCAATCAGATCTTCAAGGGAGTTGGCCTTGATTGGATCGCTTGTCGAATAGCGCGGCTCGAGCAGGTGGATCACCTTGCTGTCGAACAGCTGGTAGGCCTTGGCGCCGGGCTCGGCGAGAATGGCGCGACCGAATTTGGCATACGTAAAGAGGGCGCCGTCTTCGCCTTCATCGACGAAGCGCTTGCCCTTGCGATTGATCATCACCGAATAAACGTAGGACAGACGATTGCTTCGGTCGGTCATTTCGCGAGGCGCGAAGTCGCCCCAATCCGCGCTGATCGGCGTTGCGTGGCAGCCGCTCCACTGCCCCCACGGCATGGCTCCGATGGCCAGAGCCATCCGCAGGCCATCACCCTGGTTGTGCGGTGTCCCGCGGACCTTCGCTGCGCCGACCAACGGACCGATGTGTTGCGTGCGCATCTGCACGTTTGCTTCAAAGCCGCCGCAGCCGAGCACGACGGCTTTCGCTCCGAGCGATTTAACGCCTTCGTCATCCTTGGTCTTGACGCCGACGACGCGACCCTGGTCGTCCAGGAGCAGCTCCGAGACGGCGTTGCCGTATCGCACCTCGATTCCCATCCGTTCGCACGTCGCGAACCAGCTCCGCGATAAACCAACGCCTTCGTGCGCTGCGCGCACAACTAGCCCACGCGCCCAGACCATGACGTTGTCTTTCTTGACGGCAGAAAGACTGATCGCCGGCTCCATCTTGATGCCGCCGGTGTCCTTCATCCAGCGAACGGTCGCCTGCGAGCTCGACACGAGAAGATGAGACAGGACTGGATCCGTGCGCCCGCTGGTAACGCGCATGAGGTCGCCGTGAAAGTCTTCCTGCGTGTAAGGCGAAATGCCGTCGTAGAAGTTCTCGAATTCGTTTTCGACGCCCGGCAGAAGCGCCCCGATGTCGCGCGGCTCGTCATAGGCGAAGCGCAGCACACCGCCGCTCCAGTGCGTGTTTCCGCCTCGCATTTCGCGGGGAGCCTTCTCAAGAACGACGACACGATCTGCGCCGTTTTCTTTCGCGGAGACTGCCGCGGCCAAAGCAGCGTTTCCCGCGCCAACGACGATCACATCGAACTCTTCGTGCATTTCCGTTCCTTCCCGCCGAGCCTTCACTTTTTCGCTTATGTATTCTTACGGATACCAGTGTATACATTGGAATGCAAGACGAGTTAGTGCAATCGCAGATATGACGAAAACTAACGTTGGAACAGCATGTTACGGGAAGATTGCGGCTGATCTGAAGGTCGGAGACAGCCCGTGAGCGACAAAGTAAAGACGGCGGCTCACACGTTGGTTCAGGCGCCGTCTTGTTCGCGGCGCATCTCCAGCTCACGCTCTTTCGCCAGGATCGACCGACGGGTCTCGAGCGCGCTCAGGACATGCGCCCGTGCCAGACGCTCGGCCTTTTCCCCTTTTCTTTGCGAAATAGCCTGCACGATTGCGGCATGCTCCGCCTGGGCGACAGCGAAGCGGCCCTTCTCTGACAATGTTGTTGGGCCCAGAAGAGCGATCGCATCTTGCAGGGCCGACAAGCTCTTTTCGAGATAGCGATTGTGAGACGCTACTTGAATCGCGTCATGGAATTCCCTGTTGTGCCGGTAGAGGTTGAACGGCTCGCGATTGAGCTTTTCACCTTCGGCCACAAGCCTGGCAAGTACGGCAAGATCCTTGGGGCTTGCGTGCTTTGCGGCCATCGCCGCCGCGGTGCCTTCAAGCGCCGCGCGCATCTCGTAGAGCTCCTCGACTGCATCCATGTCGAGCACGGAAACGACCAGCCCGGTTCTCGGGCGAAGATTCAGCAAGCCCTCAAGCTCGAGTCTCGTGAGCGCCTGACGGGTTGGAGTTCGGCTGATGCCAAGATGCTCCGCCAATTCGATCTCGCGCATGCGCCGCCCCGGGGCGAAGCGCCCTTCTATGATCTCACGCCGCAGCGCCGCATAGGCATAGTCGGCAGCGGATGCGAACTTCGTGCGGTCCGGCAACACCATCTCGTCGTTCATAAAGTCATCCCAATCTCTTTCGGCAGGAGCAACTTCGCCAAGAACGACGCGCCAAACCGTCCATCACCAAGCTGCGTCTGATCCTTTGACCACATCAGGCAACGCGATCGGCGCACGACCTTTTGCCGTCACCGTCAGTCTGAAGCGGGGTAACAAACATCCAACAAGCAGAATAAGAGTAGCAGCCTCGCACGTGAATGTATACAGTGGTATCCAATGGATACATCAGTATGCAGAACGAGGCGGCGCGCTATGCCACAGAACAAGCTCAAAGCTACTTTCATGCGCGGCGGCACTTCGAAAGCCGTCGTGTTCAACAGGCAGGATCTGCCGGAGGATCCCGCACAATGGGATCCGATCTTCTTGTCCGTGATGGGCTCGCCTGATCCCAATGGCCGCCAACTGGACGGAATGGGTGGTGGGCTGTCGTCTCTTTCAAAAGTATGCGTCGTCGGCTTGCCGACGCGTCCGGACGCCGACATCGACTACACATTCGCTCAGATCTCGGTGAAGAGTGCTGTAGTCGACTACAGTGCAAATTGCGGCAACATGTCCTCGGCGATGGGACCGTTCGCGGTCAGCGAAGGGTTGGTGAAGGCGCCCGCAGATGGCGAGGCCGTTGTGCGCATCCACAACACCAACACTGGCAAAATCATCGTCGCACGCTTCCCCATGAATGATGGAGAAGTGGAGACCGACGGTGAAATGACGATCGATGGCGTCGGCGGACAGGGAGCGCCGGTTCGGCTTGAATTCCTCTATCCAGGCGGCACCAGAACCGGGCGCCTGCTACCGACCGGACGCCCTTGCGATCACCTCGACATTCCCGGCCTTGGTTCCGTTGAGGCATCTCTTGTGGATGCGGCCAATCCTTGCGTCTTCGTTGCAGCCATGTCCATGGGCAAAGACGGCAGCGAGATGCCCGAAGCACTCGAGAACGATCCAGTGTTTCTCGATCGGATGGAGGCGATTCGTTGCGCGGCCTCCGTGGCGATGGGTCTTGCACCGAACGCTGCGGAGGCGGCGAATATCCCCAGTGTGCCCAAGGTGGCAATGATTGTGTCGCCGCGCGAGATGACAACCTTGTCGGGCCAACGGCTCGGGCCTTCTGATATGTCCCTGGGCATTCGGATGATTTCGATTGGTCAGCCGCACCGGGCAGTACCGATCACCGGCGCCACCTGCCTCGCAATCGCTGTACGCATCGCAGGCTCCCTCCCGAACCGGATGGCGCGCGCTGGCGAAGGCCCGATCACCATCGCCCACCCTTCAGGGACGACCGTGGTCGATGCAGCCGTAGAACACGCCGATGACCCTGCGAAGACGCGGGCGCTTCATGGCGCCGTCTATCGCACCACACGACGACTGTTTGAGGGGAACGTTTTTTATCGAACTGCCCAAGCTACTGCGCAAGCACGGCGCAGCGCGTAACGATACCGGAGCGATGGACGATGACTTATCTGACCGCAACCGACACCAATCCCAAGGCTTCGGGCCTCCGGTTTCGCGATCTGCTTGCGCGTCCCGGCATTCTGGAGATGCCCGGCGCTCACAATGGAATGGCGGCACTCCAGGCCAAGCAGGCCGGTTTCACCGCTCTGTATTTGTCGGGCGCAGCGATGACTGCATCTATGGGCATTCCGGATCTTGGCATCATCACCGTGGATGAAGTGTCGTTCTTTATACGTCAACTCAAGCGCGCAGCCGATCTCCCTATCCTGGTGGATGGAGATACCGGCTATGGCGAAGCGCTCAACGTCATGCACATGGTGCGCGTTTTTGAAGACGCGGGCGCGGCTGCGGTACAGCTGGAAGATCAGCTGCTGCCAAAAAAGTGCGGTCACCTGAACGACAAGAAGCTCGCGGACCCACGCGATTTTGCCACGAAGATTGCTGCGGCCGCAAAAGCTCGACACCATCTCTATATCGTGGCGCGCACGGACGCCGCGGCGGAGGAAGGGATCGAAGGAGCCGTTGCGCGCGCGAAGCTCTATATCGAGGCAGGAGCGGACGCCATTTTTCCTGAGGCTCTGACCAACTCCGAGATGTTCCGCGAATTCTCGCGCCGGATGCCCGGCGTCCCCTTGCTGGCCAATATGACGGAGTTTGGTCGAACTCCGTTCTTTACGGCGCCCGAGTTCGAAGCGATGGGCTACAAGATGGTGATCTGGCCGGTGTCGTCCCTGCGGGTTGCCGCACGCGCGCAGGAGACCCTTTACGCTGCTCTGAAGCGCGACCACAGCACTCACGGAGTCCTTGATTTGATGCAGACCCGCGCCGAGCTTTACCGCACGATCGGCTATGTTGACTACGAAGCGCTTGATCAAAATATCGTTCGCACCATCGTTCCGGAAGGGACGCCGCAAAATTCGCCGGCCTGAAAGGGTTTCGGCACCTCAGCAATGCCAAGGGCCGTTCGGACATTTGGCCTCAAAGACCCCTCTTGAGTATCCTTCGCTTTCTCGCTGTGTCCTAACGATGGCATGAGCGCGAAAGCATAGCGCTCGTTCAATCAAGCCGGAGTCTGCCCGCGCAACATCTACAGAAATAGGCGGCTGTATTTGTTGCATTCCTTCCAACGCCGTTGGAACGCTCGTTACGGAGGGTCGAAAATGCCTCATTCGGGGAAATTCGTTTGTTACTAGGCGGTCCTCGGGGGTCGGCGCTGCCGAATACTAGGCTCTGACGCCTCAGGCGTGCCAGTTTACGGCGAAGTCGCCAAGGGCCCGACGTGGGGGCGTGACGAACTCGAACGGTAAAAATAGGCCGCAAGACAATGACGTCTTGCGGCCATCCGGGTAAAAATTTCTAAGTGAACTATGCTGCCAGCCCCGGTGCGTGTAGGCCTATAGACACACCGCTCGTCGAGCAAACCGAAATCGATGTTTGCCTTAATAGCTAGGGGAAATGTTGCTCTAGACGGCACTTCCGTGCGCGGAATGAGAAGGCGGCGGCAAAATCCCGATACTTATTTACCGTGCGATTGAGAAAGGGTTCGTCCGCCCGATATAGTACGCGGGTGGTCGTGTGTTGCAGACAACAAACGGCTGCCTGAGGGCCCCGTCCCCGCCAGCCCCGGGATTGGGGTCTTCCGTTTGGATGCAAAGCCGCCGCCCGCTTAAATCTATCGCGGGCGGCGGCTTTCCAGCCCCGGGGGGATAATGCAAAACCCCGGTATTTGATTAGTCTGGATGGACTAGGCGAGGTTCAATGTCAGAACGTCGCACATACTGGTCCGGGCGCTGCACCTATGCCGAGTTTTCTGAACCCAGTCCCCGCCAGCCCGGATGCGCCGGTTCACGCTGGCGGGCCGGCCATGCTGAAAGCGATTCCTGCGATCGGTGCCCGCCGATTGCCAAAAGCTTTTCTTGCAACTCCCGCAGGCTCGCAAGGTCGGCGGGTTTCTTTTGGGATCGGTTCCAGCGCTCCCGGCGCTCTGATCCGCAATTGGATCGGCAGCCGGGAGCATTGGGGGCTGGGAAACCAAGCCGTCCCACGCTCGCCCTTAAATTACAATCCGCGAACGGTAGTTGTCCGGAGTCCATTTTCGGAACGGGGTGTTCTACTGTGTGAACACCGGCGAGATTTAAGTACCAACTTCTAGTTTGCCCGGGAATGCCGCAGTGGGGCTGGAACCGCGCTGCGGCTTTTCCCTAAGCGACCAACTTCCGCGAGCGTCGACGCTTTTCGTCGGACGACATTTTCGCGCAGCAGTTTGCCCGAAATTCATTTTTGGAGCGGCGATGTCTCATCTCGTGGCATGCGCGTTTTGTGCCCCTGTTGCGACTGCAATGATCTGGGCGGGAGTTGTCCTCTACCTGAACATGGTTCTTCCCGAGGAGCAGGACTAAGTCGCGAGGCGAGTATGGGCAAGATCGGATTTGCTATCATCCTCGCTGCCTTTGCGGCATATGCAGTGGATGACCGCTGGAACGATGGCCGCTACACACGAAGCACCGTAGCTGTGCTTCGTAATGTGCAGCATGCGATAGGGTGGTGATGCCGCCTCAGTTGGCGGCCTTGGTCATTTATCCCTCTTCAGCTTGCGCCGGCCCCAGTGTGGCTCTTTGCCCTTCGGGTTGAACTCGGGAACGTAGTGTCGGTTCAATGCCCGCGTGATTGCCATCCGGGCGAACAGCGTCGGGCCGCCTCCCTCTGCCACCAGGATCAGGGCTTCCATCGTGGCTTGCCACTCTGGCGCGGCGTGCTCCCTCTTCGGCAGCGCGGCGACACCAGCTTGCGGCCGTCCACCTCGATCGGCTCGTCGAAAGGCCGCCCCCAGCGCTTGGTCATCTCGTGTTTCGGCATCCCATGATTGCGAGCCGCGGGTTGCCCCGCTCGAAGTCAGGCCGAACATCGGCGCCGCGACCACCGCAGCCCCGACAAACGAAGCACGGCTCGATATCGGACAACCGCACCTTGTCACAGTGGCAATAGACCAACACGCCGCGGACACCCATTTCGCGTATCTCGCCGAAGGTGATCTTCATTGGCCGGCCGTCGGCACGGGCAGGTGTGTGTCGTCGGATCGAGCGAGGCATCCCGCCAAGAATGGCGCACCACGCAGAGAGTCAAATTATCAATCCCTTGGGCCTCGGAACGCGCGCGAGCTACTGCGCGTCGTGGAAGTGGCGCGCGGGGCGTTCAGTTGCCAGGGCTACGGATCCAAACTCTGACGGACGGGGCTAGTTCGGAATAAATATTACCCTGCAGATCGAGGACGACCTGGACGCGCCTGCCATCCTTCAAAGTCGCATCACCTCGCCAGATTCCCCGGGCATCCTTTTGCAGTCCTGAAAGCTGCGAATACCCTTCCGCCTCAATTCGCTGCTTCGCATCTGCTTCGTCGAGGTTGTTCGCGCCTAGGTCAGGCCTCAGAGTTGGGTTCTTCGGAAACTCGAATGGCTGCTGCGCAGAATAGGTTGGAAAGCTCGTGCCCGAGTAGCAGGGACTGTTGGGATTGAAGCCGGATGATGGGCCGCACGGGTTTAGAGATCCAGTTGCCAATGCAGAGGGCATGCTTGGCGCGGTTGGGTAAGCGGACGGTCGCGTCGGCTGTGTCTGCGCGAAAGTTGAGACACTGATGAGAGCCGCTGCTATCGCAGCAATTGGATTTCGAACATCCATTCCAAACTCCTAACGCCATTGAAGCGCCGAGCAGGGGCCGGCAGAGCCTCATTGATTTCTATGGTTCCGAAAGTTCGCGCAACCATACGGACGAGATTGTTCGGGTAATCCGGATCTAATCGCCTTCGTGACGAATGGCCTAGTGACTGCCAGCAGTTTATGGTTAGAAAGAGAACGCCGCAACGAAATCGCAATGAAATGGCCCAAACGGCCGTGAACAAAACGTAGGGGACGAGGGCCTTGTCGTGGCTGGCGGGTTTTCATGTGCAGTTTCGATCGAGGCCAAGCTGAAGGCAAACAAACCCCCTCCGACGACAATCAGCGTGCTCCACGCACCCCACGTCATCCATGCACCGAATAGACCGAGGACCAGGCCAAGCGTTCGTCAAGCTGCATCAATCCGCGCCCGATCGCGTGCGAATGTCCGAGCCCCTAACCCTGCGGATTTCGCAAGGGGCGCGGCAGTAGTTCCTGCTAACCGGCTGTCTTGCCAGCCGGGACTGTCGCAGACGCAGCACCCACGTTTCGCTTTACAAGACAGGAGCCGCCGGAGCGGCGAATGCGGCTGCAAAGATTGTCGGCCTCTCGTCGCGTGTCGCTGCCGATCCGAACTTGATAGAACGAACTGGTGCCGCGGCTGCGGAACAACAAGGGATCACTCTGATCACTGATTGGGGCATTCAAGCCCTTCATTGCGCGCGCATACATCGCTAGTGCGTTATCCCTATTGAAGCCGGCGGCTACCTGGACGCCCCATCGCTTGGCGGCGGCGAGCGTCACGCGGTGTTCAAGCTGAACGACAAAAACATTGGGCGACCTTTCTAGTAATGCAATCAATTTCCGGCAGTTCGAAGTCTGCGCAGGCTCTGGCATTGCACCGTTGCGGCCCGCTTTGGCCCAATCATCGACGCTTACGCCCGTGATCGCGGAGACGTAGTTCCGCGTCTCCTGCGGCATGTAGCCAGAGTCCGCAAGCCAGTCCCGAACCCGCTTCGGTCCGGCGTTGTAAGCTGCCGCGGCAAGCCCGAGATTGCCGAACTGATTGCGCAGTTCGCCGAGGAACTCAGCGGATTTCGGCAGCGCCTGCACTGGATCGAACGGATCAAGCAGCCTTCGCTCGCTTGCTGTTCCGGGCATGAATTGCGCAATGCCTTGCGCACGCTGGCCGTTGCGCGTCACCGGTCCGATGGCATCAGATTGAAAGCGGCTTTCCTGCCAGATCACACGCGCAAAAAAAGCAAGCGGGAGATCATTTGCCTTCGCCGCCGCTTCGACCATCAGGCACAGCGCCTCGCGGGCATCACTATCCCCCAGGCTTTTTGTAAGCCTTTGCGTGCTGGCCTCGTTTTCATCCTTTGGGATCGCCGGCTTGTCGGCGCTTGGCCGGGCTACGCCGATCTGAGGAAGCGCCGCATCCTGCGCGAATGTCGGTGGTGCGACCGACAGGAGGACGATCGAGACAACGCAGACCGCAGCACTTGGAGCGAGAGCCGTTTGCACGGCCATAGTGCCACGCAGGCGAGTTTGTCGTTTTATTGAACGCGCCATCAGCCGCGATATCCCGTCAAGTTGGCTGGGCGGCGAGAATTGGAGCTTGCGTTCCTGTCCCTTGCTTCCATGCACGAAGAACAAAGTGTTTTTCACGGTTTTCAGCGCGGCCCCTGCGATCGACGGATAGCGCTTGGTCCAATCCAGGCCGTTGCGTGACAGCAGGCGCACATGCCTGTCGTCCCGAATGACGAGCATCCGGTAGTCGTCGTGCTTCACTTCATGGATCCAATCGGGGCCCGAAGGGACCTGCTTACCGGCGGTAGCCAAGCAAACCCTAGTACTGCTTCGCATTGCTTCACGACAATCAGGAAATACGGGCTGACCGAAACGCCACCCAATTCGATCCGGTGACTATAAGTCTGTGCCGCACTACCCGCAACCGCTGCAAGCTCTGTCGCAGCCATTGCGTCAAGTCGGCCGCACGTCTTCGTTCGGCAGACCGCAAAGTTTCGGCTAACTCTTCGAAACGAAGATCGTCCCGCTCGGCCCTCATGACAGCACCTCGCAGTGAAGCTAAACCTTGCGCATCTCCTCAATGCGGATCAGACAAAACTCGCGATAAAGAATGTTGATGAGCGCCGACATGACCGAACCCCATTGTTTTGGTCGTGGCGCAATCCTAAGCCCGACTCCGTTCCAGGCCGGCTTCGCCGACGGACGAAATGGTTTCACGGGCTGCCCGAATTGTTTCAGCGGAAAACGGATGGTCAGCCCTTGGGCTGCAGAAGCTCTCTGAAGGCGCTGGGGCTTGCTGAGCGGCTGCTGGTCCTTAAAACCACTGACGCCAAGGGCCACGTTGTGGAGCGAGAACGCCGCACGACGATCAACCACGCAATGAAGAGTCCGAGACCGGCGACGCCGAATTGACCGACCGCGAGATCCTGGCGCAGAGCCGACACACGACGGTTAAGGTGCTTCCGAAGTACCTGAAGCGCACGACGAAACAGATCGCCACTGGCACGAAGAAACGTCGCGCTGTGCGAACGAAAGGCGGACTTTTGTCCGAATGAGCAACAGCATTCTTGTCCGAACGGACGCAAGGAGAAGTAGGAAGTGACTGAAAACATTGGAGCGGGTGAAGGGAATCGAACCCTCGTATTCAGCTTGGAAGTCATCGAAATATTGTAGCGTTTTCAAGGGCCATTCTGACATTTTTCAGTGTTCTGGGCAGTTGAGATTGCTACGGAATTTCTCTTTGTCAGAATGGCGGTTGCCAGCCCTTGCTCGTCAAGCCATTTGCCGGCGGTTCGTGGCGATCTCCGGCCGGTCCTTGACGGCAACCGGTCCGAAATGAGGGGGGATCGGATCTCGACCCCTTGAATCCGCTCAAGAATGCACGCTGCTCTTTGCTGCCACGATGCGCCTAATCAACTTCCCCGACGAGACGCTGCCCACTTGTTCGTCCAGCAATATCCGCGTCGTCTCCAACGCACGAAGCACCCGCTCCGGATCAAAAGCAGCGTAAAGGCGCCCGTGCTCGTCCCGCCTGTCGGCCCCCTCGGTCACGCGCCAGCTCAGATAGAGCACACCACCTGGGACAAGGATGGCCAGAAGTCTCTCGACCGCTGGCGTAATGGCTTCAGGCTCGAGATGCATGATGACGGTCTCGCACAGCACGTTGGTGAAGCTTGCCTCCGGAATCCCATCGAGAGCTGGAAGGACCGCCCGTTTGAACTCGATCTCCGGATGGCGGCTTCGCGCTTCGGCCAGAAGTCCTTCAGACGCATCGAAGCCCACGGTCGGATAGCCTCGAGCGACGAGCCAGGCGGCGTCACGACCGCTGCCGCAACCGACATCCGCAGTGGGACCGGGGATGAAAAACCGATCCACCACGTTGTGCAAATCGATCGGTGCCGGTTGGGCGGCCCAATCGTCCGCGAAAGCCTTGGCATCCCGATTGTAGGCGCTCAGTGTCGTGTCGTCCATTTTGGCGGCCTCCTTCGTCGCCGACCGTTGAACCTCATCTCGACTCACCACCGGCGTTTGCTGGCACGTCGAGCAACCTTCGCAGGAGATCAGTACACAGCAGCAAGTCTTCCTCGCTCCAGGATGCGACCCTCGTCCGGAACGCAGCGCCCTTGGCCTGCGTCGCGAGTTCCATTCGCCGACGGCCATCGGCGGTCAACGACAGGACAATGCTTCGGCGATCGGAGGGATCGGTCGACGTCGCAACCAACCCCAAGCGCACCAACTCGCGAGTAAGGCGGCTTGCCGCGCTGCGGTCCATGCCCACTGCCTCCGCTACCGCACTCGGCTTGGCCGGGCCGTACGCCTTGAGCCAGAGCGCGATATGGAACGCGGCCGGCTGCAGCCCGGCGGAAAATGTTTCCGACGCCTGCGCCGTCAGAGCCCGGGACTGGCTTACCAGCGCGTTCAATACGGCACCCAGCCCCCGAATGCGGTCTTCTCGCCTGCCGCCATCCCGCGGAGCTTTGCTCGAACGCAAAATCATGATTCCACGCCTGCCTATAAGTTGCGTAACCATTGCCAGATTAGTTGACAAATAGCCACTATCATTACATAGTGGATATATATCCATTAAACAGGAACGCCATGTCGCCGCCTCGTCCCACTGTCGTGCTAACCGGCGGAACCAGCGGCATCGGCCAATGCACCGCGGTTGCGCTTGCGCAGAAAGGCGCAGATCTGGTTCTCACTGCCCGCAGCAAAGCCAGGGCCGACTCCACAATAGAGATCACCGAACGCGCCGCCCCCGGAACAAAGGTCGATATACACCACGGTGATTTCGGCGATCTAGCCTCCGTGGCCGCGCTCGGACGCGAGATCGCCTCACGCCACAGCCGGATCGATGTGCTGATCAACAATGCCGGGATTCATGCGTTCAAACCCCGCGTCACTAAGGACGGCTATCCGGAGATGGTCGCAGTCAATTATCTAGCGCCCTGGCTTTTCACGAATATCCTGCTTGAGACAGTTGTCAGGTCAGCGCCCTCACGCATCGTGACAGTCGCATCGCAAGCCTCCCGGCAAGGCGCCGGCTTTGACCCACTCGCCGCCCTCGTCGACAAACGCCAGTTCTCCACTCGAGGCTCCTCGGTGATCTACGGTCAGACCAAGTTGTTGAATATCATGTTCTCGATGGAACTGGCGCACAGGCTGACGGGGACCGGAGTAGCGGTAAACTGCCTCTGTCCCGGATTCAACGTGACGGGTCTCGGGCGCGAACTTTGGTTCGCAGCACCACTCGAGCGTTTATTGACTTGGCTAAAGGTCGGCAATCCCGAACGCGGCGCGGGAATCATCGTCAGCCTCGCCAGCGATCCCGCCTTCGCCGGTGTGACGGGCGGCTACTTTTCCGTCAGCGACGCGCGACGGCTCACCCCTGTGACGCCGGGCGACGACCCGCAAGCGCTGCAAGCACTTTGGCAGGCAACAGCGGAACGAGTTGCAGCGTTCTACCGGGGCGAGATCGTCGAGAGACGCTCCAGTTTGTCAGAATGAAAAGTTCTTGACGAGCCAAGCCATTGAAAAATCTGGAGCGGGTGAAGGGAATCGAACCCTCGTATTCAGCTTGGAAGGCTGCTGCTCTACCATTGAGCTACACCCGCGTTCCCGGCTCCCTAACACGGCCGGGCGGCGGTCTCAACTGCCCAGCAGGCGGCTTTTTGGGCGGCTTAACGGCCTCGCGAACAGGCCCGGTTCCGGCCGGCCCGCCTCCCCTTAACAGGGTCGGCTTTGCGGCCTATATTAAAGTCTCCCGAAACCAACGAAAGGAGGTGATCCAGTGTCTTTTACCAAGCGCTGTCACCTCGCTGGGATCGCCCGCTAAGCTTTGAATAGAGCTTGGCATCGGGGCGCTCTCAGCCCTGGACCAGCGAGCAAGAAATCCGGCGCGACGGGGCCTCCCGCCGCGCCTTTTCTTTTGGGGATCTATGGCCATGGCCGCCCGATGAGGCTCGCCGCCGAGGAGGACGGTGAAGATTGCTCGCGAGCAGGCAGGGCGCGATCCGCGCGAGGCGGCAATCGGGTTTCGGGACGGTTTCGTCGCGCACGCCGCGGCGCAATATTGTGGTCTCCGGGCTTGTCGGTATCGGCGGCGGTGATACGTCCTTCGGACCGCGAGCTTCAAAACAAACGAGGTGACGATGCTTTACGCCATCCTGGCTTACCATGTGGAAGACGAGATCTTGTCCTTGACGCCGGAGGAGGACGCCGCGGTCGTGGCCAAAGTCATCGAGGTTCAGGCGCCCTTGAGAGCAAGCGGACATTTTGGGCCGGCCGCCCGTCTGGATGAGACCCGAACGGCCCGCACCTTGCGTGGCCCCGGCGCGGGCGTGGTGCTGGACGGCCCGTTTGCCGAGACGAAGGAGCAGCTTCTGGGCTTTCACCTTGTCGAATACGACACGGATGAGGAGGCGATCGCGGCGGCGCGGAAGCTGCGTCAGGTCAATCCGACTGCGGTCTACGAAATCCGCCCAGTCAAGCTTTACGTGCCGGCCGACGGGTTCGGTGCGGCATAGAAGCGCTGGATCAGGAGCCCGCCGAAGGCGATGAACCACATGAAGGGAGCGATGTGCGGCGCGAATGCCGCAACGATCGTGCCCGGGATGAACACCAGCAGCGGAAACAGCGAGGCCATGATCTCGTGGCGCCAGCTGCCCAGGATCGTCCACCACAGCCAGGCATTGAGGCCGGCGATCGCGGTCAGGTGCAGGCCGTAGAGCACGGCCACCGCGCTGCTCATGGCGTAGTTGGTGTAGAGGCCGTTGGTCACCGGCAGCAGCACGATCGACAGCAGGAAGAACAAATTGAGCATCACCGCGCCGCGGCTGCCCACCGGCTGGCGCGCAAGCCGCCTGTGATGGCTGATCCAGAACACGCCGGCGATGATGAAGCTGAGCGCAAAGCCGGCGAGCTTGCCGGAATAGACCTGGGCAAGGTCGCTCCAGCCCGGCGCGCTGCTGAAGACAGCCGCCTTGGGCAGATCATAGGCCAACAGCGTCATGGCGACGCCAAAAATGGTGTTGCTGAGCGATTCCAGCCGCCGCATCTCGAACTGGTCGGGCTTGGACTCGGTCATGCCGGGTGCGCTTTTCGGGCTGGAACTTGGGCCGCCGTTTTCCCTAGGTGTTAAATCCGGTTCCGTCCAGCCGCATTGCGATTCGCCGCGGGATCGCCGACTCTCGCCCTTTCACTGGGGCGATTCGTGGCGACATATCTGGACACGCTCAATGCGGAGCAGCGCCGCGCCGTCGAGCATGGCGTGGCCGACGGGTCGATCGTGGGCGCGCCCCTGCTCGTCATTGCGGGCGCCGGCTCCGGCAAAACCAACACGCTCGCCCATCGCGTCGCGCATCTGATCGTCGCGGGCAGCGATCCGCGCCGCATCCTCTTGATGACATTCTCGCGCCGCGCGGCGGCCGAGATGGCCGGCCGTGTGGAGCGCATCGCCCGGAAAGTGCTCGGCGAGAACAACGCGGCGATCATGCGCGATGCCCTGAGCTGGGCCGGCACCTTTCACGGCATCGGCGCGCGGCTGCTGCGTGAATATGCGGAGCGGATCGGCGTCGATCCCGCCTTCACCATTCATGACCGCGAGGATTCCGCCGACCTGATGAATCTGGTCCGGCACGAGCGCGGCCTGTCGAAGACCGAGAGCCGCTTTCCCGCCAAGGGCACGTGCCTGTCGATCTACTCGCGCTGCGTCAATGCCGAGATGGAGATCGAAAAGGTGCTGGGACAGCACTATCCCTGGTGCGCGGGCTGGGCGGCCGAGCTGAAGGGCCTGTTCGCGGCCTATGTCGAGGCCAAGCAGGCCCAGCACGTGCTCGATTACGACGACCTCCTGCTCTACTGGTCGCAGATGATGAGCGACGCGCTGATCGCCGACGAGATCGGCGGCCGCTTCGATCACGTGCTGGTCGACGAATACCAGGACACCAACCGCCTGCAATCCTCGATCCTCTTGGCGCTCAAGCCGGACGGACGCGGGCTCACCGTCGTCGGCGACGACGCGCAGTCAATCTATTCGTTCCGCGCCGCCACCGTGCGCAACATCCTCGACTTTCCGCAAAGCTTCTCGCCGCGCGCGGACATGATCACGCTCGACCGCAACTACCGCTCGACGCAAGCTGTGCTGGCGGCGGCGAACGGCGTCATTGGCCTTGCGCGCGAGCGCTTCACCAAGAACCTCTGGACCGACCGGCCCTCATCGCAAAAGCCGCAGCTCGTGACCGTCCACGACGAGGCCGACCAGGCCCGCTACATCGTCGAGGAGGTGCTGGCCAACCGCGAGCAAGGCGCGCTGTTGAAGCACCAGGCGGTGCTGTTCCGGACGTCCTCGCACTCGGGTCCGCTGGAGATCGAGCTAACCCGCCGCAACATTCCCTTCGTGAAATTCGGCGGGCTGAAATTTCTCGACGCGGCGCACGTCAAGGACGTGCTGGCGCTGCTGCGCTTTGCCGAGAATCCGCGCGACCGCGTCGCAGGGTTTCGCATCCTGCATCTCTTGCCGGGCATCGGCCCCGCAACCGCGCAGCGCGTGCTCGACCAGATGGCGGACAGTACCGACCCGCTGCACGCGCTTGGCCAGCTCCCGGTACCGGCGCGTACCGGCGCCGACTGGACCGACTTCGTCCGCACGGTCGAGAACCTGCGCTATTCGGAATGGCCGGCCGATCTCGAACGCGTGCGGCTCTGGTACGCACCGCATCTCGATCGCATCCACGAGGATTCCGAGACCCGCCGCGCCGATCTCATGCAACTCGAGCAGATCGCGAGCGGCTATGCCTCGCGCGAGAAATTCCTGACCGAGCTCACGCTCGATCCGCCGGATGCGACCAGCGACAAATCCGGGCCGCCCTTGCGCGACGAGGATTATCTGATCCTATCGACCATCCACTCCGCAAAAGGCCAGGAGTGGAAGTCGGTGTTCGTGCTCAACGTCGTCGACGGCTGCATGCCGTCGGATCTCGGCGCCGGCACCAGCGCCGAACTCGAGGAAGAGCGCCGCCTGCTCTATGTCGCGATGACCCGCGCCAAGGACGATCTGCATCTCGTCGTCCCGCAGCGTTTCTTCACCCACGGTCAGGCCGCCAAAGGCGACCGCCACGTCTACGCCTCGCGCACCCGCTTCATCCCGGAACAGCTGGTCTATCTGTTCGAACGCACCGCCTGGCCGAAGGCCGCCGCCGGCGCGGCACGCACGGGGGCACAAGGTCCGAAGGTCGACATCGGCGCGCGGATGCGCGGGATGTGGCGGTAGGCTTCGCGGCGTCCTTCCCGCCTTGGCGCAGATCCTGCTTTCGTCGTCTGGTTTGGTAAGCTAGATCATGCGGAAGGAGGTGGCTTTTGGCAGAGGATCGCTTGTCGATGCGGCTTCCGTCGCTTAATGCCTTGAGAGCTTTCGAGGCTGTCGGTCGCACCGGCAGCATCAAGGCGGCAAGCGACGAATTGTCGGTCAGTCCGACAGTGGTCTCTCGACATATCCGCAAGCTTCAGCTTGATCTCAACGTGGCGCTGGTTGCCGCGCACGGCCGGGGCCTGCTATTGACGGCGGCAGGAGAAGCTTTCCATGCCCGAGTGAGCCGCGCCTTCGATATCCTCCGTCAGGCCAATGAGGATGTTCGTCCGGTAAGCCGACGAAGCCTGACGATCTGGTGCATGCCAGGCATAGCCAATCAGCGCCTGCTTGGCCGCTTGCCGTCGCTCATGAATCTCCTGCCGAACCACGACATCGCCCTGTATCCGACGCTGTCGCGTGCGGACTTCACACGCGGCGAAGCCGACGCTGAAATAGTTCACATGAACATGCTGATCAGCCGCCCTAAAGTAAGGACCGAGTTGATCTCGGCTCCCAAGATTCATGCGGTGGCAAGCCCGGCATTCCGGTCGTGCCATCCAGTCGTAACTCAACCTTCCGATTTCTTGCGATTGCCGCTGATCCACGAAGCCTCCACGCTTTATTGGGAGCAATGGTTCGAAAATGCAGGGGTGACGGACTTGCCAATGTTGCGAGGGCCATGTCTCTGGCATGCTCATTTGACGATCGAGGCGGCGCGGCAGGGACAGGGCGTAGCGCTCGCCAACACCCTGCTGGTCGAGGAAGATCTCGCTGCCGGCCGACTGGTCGATCTAAGCCCTCAGCCCGTTAGCCTCGGCGGCTACTACTTCGTCGCGGTTGCGAGGCGCTGGGGTGACCCGGAATTGGTGGTGCTGCGCCGCTGGTTGAAGGAAGCGCTCCAAGGCAGCATCGCGAACCGTGCAGCGGACGCGACCACGCGCTCCGAATAGGCCGATTGTCTCGCGACATCAGCGGCGCGATATACCGAACGTAGGCCGTGTCCATCGGGCCCCCACGACAGCTGTTGGCGGGTGGCAGCCAATCGTTCAAAAAACACACCATACAGATGCAAATTAGATGATTGTTGCGATTTTGTCCCTCGGCCAATCTATCCGGGCAGGCAGGATCTCCGGACGTTGCTCCAGGACTGCCTGATCATGTTCGTCGTCGTCAGAAGACAAGAATGACCACCGAGGGTTTTGCAAGCGTGCCAACCGCCGTTCAAGTTGATCACGATCTGAGTATCGAAAGCTTGAGCAAGTTCTACGGAGATTTCGCGGCACTGGACGACGTATCGCTAGCCGTTAAACGCGGAGAATTTTTGACACTGCTTGGGCCATCCGGCTCCGGCAAGACCACGTTGCTGATGTCCATCGCCGGCTTCGTTCAGCCTGATCGCGGCGACATCCTCCTCGGCAGACAGAGCATCAGGCATTTGCCGCCTGAACAACGTAATTTCGGCATGGTGTTCCAAGGCTATGCCCTCTTCCCGCACATGACCGTCTACGACAACGTTGCGTTCCCGCTGAAGGTGCGCAAAAGGCCGTTTGCTGAAATCAAGAAGAAAGTCGATGCGGCCCTCGATCTGGTGCAACTGGGCGCGCAAGCCAGCCGTTATCCCCGCCAATTGTCCGGCGGTCAGCAACAACGTGTCGCACTTGCTCGCGCCATGGTGTTCACCCCGCATCTGCTCTTGCTCGACGAACCCTTGAGCGCGCTCGACAAGAAGTTGCGGGCAGAGCTGCAGGACGAGCTGAAACGCCTGCACAAGCGGGTCGGATTGACCTTCATCTATGTCACCCATGACCAGGACGAAGCCCTGTCCATGTCGGACCGGATCGTCGTGATGCGCGACGGCAAGGTTGTCCAGAAGGGTACACCAAGCGAGTTGTACGAACGGCCGGCGACAAGTTTCGTCGCCAACTTCCTCGGCAAGAGCAATTTCCTTCGGGGCAAGGTTGAAAGCCATGTGACCGGCGGCTTCGTGCTGACCCATCAAGGCGTCCGGATCATTCAGGCGAGCGAAAACAGGAATCGCCCGGCGATTGGCCAGCATGTCGTGATCGCGCTCAGACCGGAAAAGATCAACCTCGCCGGCAACGACGGTCAAATCGACAACAAGCTTACAGGCGTCATCTCCGAGTGGAGTTATCTGGGTTCGCAATTCCGGCTTGTCGTCGACACGCCGGAATTCGGCGACGTCGTCGTGATGATGCCGACCTGGGGACACGGCGAGCCGCCCATTGCCAGAAACGTCGCAACGATCGGCTGGGAACGTAGTGCCGGCACCCTGGTCGCAGACGCCTAGACCTTCAGCACCGCAACAGTCGAAACGAACGGATGGGACTCTCGTCATGAACAGCCGCAATTCATCTCTCACTCCCTCTCGCCGCGCCATCCTCAAGGCAGGTGCCGGCCTGCTCGCCGCACCTGCGGTGCTCACCGCCGGTGGTGCACTCGCCCAGGCGCGCAAGGAAGTCGTGCTGGTCAATTACGGCGGAGCCGCCATGAAGGCCTTCGACGAGGCCTTCGTACAGCCCTTCGCCGCCCAGGGCGGCCGCCTGGTGCTGGACGGCAGCGGTCCACTCAACGGCAAGATCCTGACGATGGTGCAGTCGCGCAACGTCACCTGGGACATTTGCGATTGCGGCGTCACGACGTTGGCCGAGCTTGGGCCGCGCAACGCGCTCGAGAAGATCGATTACAGCATCGTCGACAAGAGCAAGGTGGCGACGGAGTTCGCGTATGAAAACGGCGTGGTGAACTATATGTTCTCGTCCGTGCTCGCCTGGGACACGGCCAAGATCAAGGAGACGCCGACACTCGCCGACTTCTTCGATCTGAAGAAATATCCGGGCCGGCGCATGGTCCGCAAGGATTCCCAGGCCATGCTCGAGTTGTGTCTGATCGCGGACGGCGTTCCGATCGAGCAACTCTATCCGCTCGACGTCAAACGCGCCTTCGCCAAGCTCGCGACCATCAAAAAGGAGGTGCTTTACTGGAACAGCGGCGCCGAAAGCCAAAGCCTGATGCGGGACGGCGAGTGCGCCATGGGCCTGCTGTGGCACACCCGCGCCAACGTGCTCAAGGCCGAGACCAACAACCGCATCGCCTACACCTTCAAGGACGGCCTGCTGCAGCCCGGCCTGTGGGTCGTGCCGAAGAACAACCCAGCCGGCGCCGAGGCCTTTCGCGCAATCGCCTCGATGCAACAGCCGGAAGGCCAGGTCAAACTGCTTGCCGCGATGGGCAATGGCCCCTCCAATCCGGCGGCGCAGTCGATGGTGCCGGAAGCGCTACGAGCGACGAACCCCGCAGATCCCGCAAATGCAGCGGTCCAGGCCAAAATCAATGCGGCCTGGTACATCGAAAACCATTCGAAGACCTTCCAGGCCTACCTGGATTTCATCTCCTCTTGAGGTGTGTTGCCGGCGGCGTGGCGCCCTTCAGCAGCCACGCCGCCAAGCCGCCATGGCAAGTCTTCATACAAAGTCCCACTGCCAAGACCTCATCAAGGCCCGAATGCTGGGTTCGATACCGATGACCGATCCTGCAGATAGACCGACGCTTTCGCCGGTGCGCCCGCGTCTCGGCGTGACCGCACGCTACTGGCTACTGATCTTGCCGGCGCTGGCACTCATGGTTGTTTTCTATCTTTATCCGATCTCGAAGGTGCTCTGGATGAGCGTCACCGAGCCGCAACCGGGCCTCGACAACTACGCCCTGCTCGCGACCAGCGCTTCGATCCAGCGGATGCTTGTCACAACAGCGCGCATCAGCGTCATCAGCACGCTGATCACCCTCGTGCTCGCTTACGTCGTCGCCTATGCGCTGGTTCATGCCAGCGAACGGGTGCAGCGCTGGATGTTCCTCGGCGTTCTCGTCCCGCTATGGATTTCGGTCCTGGTGCGCGCCTTCGCCTGGTTTGTGCTGCTCAGGCGTGAAGGGCTGGTCAACAACATACTGATGTCATCTGGGCTCATTGAGGCGCCCCTCAGCCTGATCTGGAACGAGACCGGCGTGCTGATCGGCATGGTCCACTACATGTTGCCGTTCGGTATCCTTCCGATTTACGCCAATATGCGCGACATCGATCAGCGATGCATTGCCGCAGCCCGAGGGCTCGGCGCCAGTCGCGGCGTCGCTTTCCGCACGGTGTTCCTGCCGTTGTCGATGCCCGGCGTCGTCGGCGCCGGCATCCTCGTCTTCATCTTTTCGCTCGGATTCTTCGTGACGCCGGCCATACTCGGCGGCGGCAAGACCTTGATGGTTGCCGAATACATCAAGGTGCAGATTCTGGAAATCGTCCGCTGGGGCGTCGGCAGCATGCTGGCCGCCACCCTGCTGGTCATCATCGGCGCCCTACTTGCGCTGCTCGCCCGCGTCGTCGATTTGCGCAAGCTGTTCGGGGCAATATGAACACCACCACCGCTACTTTCGGCGGCTCCTCGCCCATGACTCGCTCGATCGCATGGGCGATCATTTGCTTTCTCGTCTTGCCCATCACCATCGTATTCGCGGTATCAGTGACCGATCGACCCTATCTGTCGCTGCCCCACGACGGCGCTTCGCTGCAATACTATCGCAACCTGCTGACCAGCCAGGCCTGGTTGACCAGTATTCTGCACAGCCTGATCATCGCGTTCGCTTCGACCGTCATCGCGACCGTGGCCGGCACGCTCTGCGCCGTGGGCTGCTGGCGCCTCAGCAACCGCGCCAGCAATATCGTCCGCCTGGTCATGCTGATGCCGATCATGGTGCCGACCATCGTCTACGCACTCGGCATCTATCAGGTCTGGGTGGATCTCAGGCTCATCGACACCTACACCGGCGTGATCATCGCCCATGCGGTGACCGGCATGCCCTATGTGATCATCACCGTGTCGACAGCGCTCGCCGGCTTCGACCTCAAGCTCGAGCAGGCCGCCCTCAACCTCGGTGCCAGCATCGGCCAGACGCTGCGACTGGTCATCATTCCCAACATCCTGCCGGGCATCATCTCCGGTGTGATCTTCGCCTTCATCCACAGCTGGGATGAATTGGTGATCGTCCTGTTCATCGCCGGCCGCGGCGTCTTCACTCTTCCGCGCCGGATGTGGGACGGCATCAACGAGCAACTCGACCCGACCATGGCCGCGGTCGCCGCCGTGCTTATCCTGATCACGGTCTGCCTTCTCTTCATCGATATCGTCATCCGGGCGTACCGCGCCCGCTAAGCCCCGGCAACGCGTGCAGACGCACGTGCCACACTCATCACGACCTGCAGGAGACACTCATGTCGATCATTTCCGAGCCAGAATATCGCTACAACATGTTGATCAAGGCCTTTCCGTCGCGGGCAGAGCCGGCCTTCGAGACGGAATCGGAACAGGTCGGGGTTTGGGGACGCCGCTGGGGCTGCAACAATGACGTCGGCCAAATCCGGATGGTGCTCATGCATCGCCCCGGGGCCGAGTTGAACATCGTCGAAGCGAACAAGCGACTGCCCGATATCGGCGCCTTCGGCGACCCGGAACAGGGCTGGTACTGGCGTGGCGACGTGATCCCCGATTTGGCCGCGCAGCAGAGTCAGCACGATGCGCTCGCGCGAGCCTTGCGCGAGGAAGGAGCGGAAGTCGTTTATGTCGACCAATGCGCACCGGGCAAGATGAAGACCGTCTACACGCGGGATAGCGTCATTGCGGTCGACGGCGGTGCGATCGTCACCCGCCTCGGTCCGCCCATCCGGCGCGGCGAAGAACAACCGGTCAGCCGGACCCTGGCCAAGCTTGGGATGCCGATCCTCAGGACGATATCGGGCACCGGGCTTCTGGAGGGTGGCAGCTTTGCCTTCATCACGCCCAAGGTGGCGGTGGTGGGCCTGTCGAGCCGCGTCGACGAAGAGGGTGCGCGCCAACTCGAAGAGGTGCTGCGCACGCAAGGCGTGGAACTGCTGCGCGTCCATCTCACTGGCTACCGGCTGCATATGGACGGCATGTTCGTGATGATCGATCGCGACACTGCCTTTGTGAATCCGACGCTGCTGCCGTTCTCGTTCCTTGAAAAACTGAAGGAGCTCAAGATCCGCCAGATCGAGGTCTGTCCTGACGACCAGAACTGGGTGATCAATTGTCTCGCCGTGCGCCCGGGCCATGTCATCGTGCCCGAGGGCATTTCGCCGCGGACCATGGAGAAATTCGGCAAGGCCGGGATCACCACGCGCGTTGTGCCCTACGACAAAGTCGCGCTCGGCGGCGGCGGCATCCATTGCTCGACCTCACCCCTTGTTCGCGACCCGCTCTGAGCCAGGGCGACGTAGACGCGTGCCGCGCTCGGCCGGATGGTCGCGCAGATAGCCGCCGAGGACCAACAAACGGAAACCGAGCATTTCCGGGCGTGCCCTTGTCGCACGGCGGTCATCCATTAAGTGTCAGCGATCATCCCACAGAGACCTGATCGATGACCGCACCGCTCGAATTCGGACTGGATACCTTTGGCGACGTCACCAGGGACGCCTCCGGCGCCATGCTTGCGCATGCGCAGGTGATCCGCAACGTCGTCGACGAGGCGATGCTGGCCGACGAGCTTGGCCTCGATTTCATTGGCCTCGGCGAACATCACCGCGCCGATTTTGCGATCTCCTCGCCCGAGACCGTGCTGGCCGCGATCGCGGCGCGCACCAAGCGCATCCATCTCGGCTCGGCCGTGACGGTGTTGAGCTCGGACGATCCGATCCGCGTGTTCCAGCGCTTTGCGACGCTCGATGCGCTCTCGAACGGGCGCGCCGAGGTGATCCTCGGTCGCGGCTCCTTCACCGAATCCTTTCCGCTGTTCGGCTTCGATCTACGGGCTTACGAGGCGCTGTTCGAGGAGAAGCTCGATCTGTTCGCAGCACTCCTGTCGCAAAAGCCGGTGACGTGGGAGGGCAAGCTGCGTCCGCCGTTGAAGGACCAGCTCGTGTATCCGCCGGTCGAGAACGGCACGCTGAAGACCTGGATCGGCGTCGGCGGCAGCCCGCAATCGGTGGTGCGCGCGGCGCATTACGACCTGCCTTTGATGCTCGCCATCATCGGCGGCGATCCCGCGCGCTTTGCGCCTTACGTCGATCTCTATCATCGCGCCTTCAAGGAGTTCGGCCGCCCGGCAAAGCCGATCGGCGTGCACTCGCCGGGCTATGTTGCCGAGACCGACGAACAGGCGCGCGAAGAACTGTGGCCCGACTACAAGGCCATGCGCGACCGCATTGGCAAGGAGCGCGGTTGGCCGCCGATGGGCCGCGACGAGTTCGTCAGCGAGGCCGAGCACGGCTCGCTCTATGTCGGCTCGCCCGAAACCGTCGCGCGCAAGATCGCAGCGACGGCGAAGGCGCTTCGTATTTCGCGGTTTCAGTTGAAGTATTCGGCAGGACCGCTGCCGCATGAGAAGCTGATGCGGAGCATCGAGCTTTATGGACGGAAAGTGGTGCCGATGGTGCAGGAGATGATGGGGTGAGCTTTCGCCGGCGAGTATCGGACCGAAGCGGCTCTTTCACAGCCGCTTCTTTGCGAATGCGCGGCCGGAAGCTGACTTCAAGTACTTCTCAAAGGCAACTGCTTGCTGCTCATTCGAGAAAGCAACATAGGTCTTGAGCTCCCACGGCATGAACTTTGATGTGTGACGGACCTCACCGGCATTGTGCTTCTTCAATCGGGTGCGAAGATCGGACGTCAAGCCAACATAGTAGCGATCAGGATCGCTTTTGCTCCTGAGAATGTACACATAGAACATGCAAGCATCCCCCACAGCCCGAAGCTCCCAGGAGAATGATAGCGGCATCCCTATTACTTCGACAGTCCGCCTACGCCCTGCGGGCTACGGCGCGACAGCCTTCGCTCGCTTCGCGCCACGACTATCTATGCTGGCTTGCCGAGCCGTAGCTCGCGAAGCGAGCGAAGGCTGGTGGGGGAGGCAGGACTCGAACCTGCGAAGCCATAAGGCGGCTGATTTACAGTCAGCTCCCTTTGCCACTCGGGACACTCCCCCGCTCGACGGCAGCACAATCGGGCCGGACCCTGCCGGCGGACCGAAGACGGCCATGGAACGTGAAGGCCGCGACAGCCCGGATGGGGGCGCGACCGGGCGCGGTTATCGGCGAAGCGGTGGGGTAAAGTCAACCGAGGCGAACAGCTAAAATCGCCGCTGGTCGCACCCAAATTGCCATATTCCGGGACCCGTGACACAAGCGAGCCCATGAAGGATCGAAAATTCACCCCGAGGGGCCCCCGCGGCGGGGCTAAGCCCTTCAACAGGCCGGGAAAATCGGCCGGCCGGCCGGCCTGGCGCGACCGTGATTCGGCATCCGACGGGCCTGTCATCCTCTATGGCTGGCACACCGTCACCATGGCGCTCGCCAATCCCCAGCGGCAGATCCGCAAGCTGACGCTGACCGAGAACGCCGCCCGGCGCCTGGCGGACGAAAACATCGAAACCCGTATCACGCCCGAGATCGTCCGGCCCCAGGAGATCGACCGGCTGCTGTCGCCCGACGCCGTGCATCAGGGCCTGCTGGCGGAGGCCGATCCCCTGCCCTCCCCTGACATCGAGACGTTGGCGCAGGAAGGCATCGTGCTGGTGCTCGACCAGATCACCGATCCGCACAATGTCGGCGCCATCCTGCGCTCCGCCGCGGCGTTTGCTGTGAAGGCGATCGTCACCACCGCGCGCCACAGCCCGGAAGCGACCGGCGTGCTGGCCAAGGCCGCCTCCGGCGCGCTCGAGCTCGTGCCAATGATCACTGTGCAAAACCTCGCCCGCGCGCTGACGGAGCTGAACGACCTCGGCTTCCAGACCGTCGGCCTCGACAGCCAGGGCAGCGAAGACCTCAGCGACATCACGCTGCGCGAGCCGCTTGCGCTGGTGCTCGGCGCCGAAGGCAAGGGCCTGCGGCAATTGACGCGGGAGACCTGTAGCGTCGTGGCCCGGCTCGACATGCCCGGCGAGATCAAGAGCCTCAACGTGTCGAATGCCGCCGTGCTCTCGCTCTATGTCGGCGCGAGCAGGCTTGGGCTGATGAAGCGGTAGACTGCGCCGCGCTCTGGCGCGCAAAACGCCCGTCCGCATCACGCGGACGGGCGCTTCTTTGACTCAACTGATCAGGCGATCAGTAATAGCGGCGCAGCACGCGATGGCCGCCATAGTACGGCGCGTAGCGAGGAGCGTAGCCATAGCGCGGACCGTAGCCGTAGTGCGGGCGCGGCAGGTAGCCGTAACGCGGGCCGTAGCCGTAGCGATACGGGCGATAATACGGCCGATGATAGGGATAGGCGCCTGGCGCTGCGACCGCGGCGGCACCATAACCGTAGCCATTTCCGTAGCCATGGCCGTAGCCGTAATTGGCGGGCGCAACGACCGCGTCCTCACGATAAGTCGGATACGGCGCGAACGCGCCCGGGCCGGTGTAGGTCGGGCCCTGGTTGACGTAGTAATACTGCGTGGCCGGCTCGGCGAGGCGCTCATAGCCAGCACCATAACCATAACCGTAACCGCCGCAGCCGGTGTTACAGCCGGAATAAACCGGCGCAATCGGCTGGCACGGGTTGAAGCCGCACGCCATGGCCGGCGCACTCCCCGCAATCATCACGGCAGCCGCCGCGACCAGTCCTGAAATCATCTGACGCATTACTCTCTCCTGTTGATTTCCGTTTCGTTGGATTTGACGTTTCTTAACCGGGTGGCTTGGCGAGCCCCTCGGCACGTGGTCGCCGCCGGCGGTGCTGCGGACCGGCATTGATCTCGGGTGCAAGGATCACCGGCGGCGGATTGAGGGGAACGTCCATCTGCGGCGGCAGCGGCGCGGAAGACGCGCCCCAGCTCTGGTGATAGCTCTCGGCCGGCTGCGGCAATTTGCGGTTCGCGGGCGGCTCGACCTCGAGCCGGCCATAGCCGGGCTGCAAGCCCATGCTTGGATAATAATGGCCGACATCGGCGGGCTGCCGCTCCGCAACATAGCGCCCGCCATAGATCGTGGGCTGCACCTGGACGTTCTTGCCCAGACCCCAGACGCCTTCGACGACGGTGTAGGATGCGTCGATGCCGTTGATGATGATGGGGACGCCGGGACGACCGGGAACGACGATATCGAAACCGCCGCCGGCGAAGGCCGTCGCGGGCAGTCCGATCAGAAAGGCTGCAAGCGCCAAAGCGCGCATGAAGGGAAGCCCGGGTTTATCCAGCCCACAACCTACCCGATTGCGAGGCAGCGAGGGTTAAGGCCGATTGAGCAATTTCCGGTAAGCCTAACGCGTAAGGATCGCGCGCCGCTCAAATGCTGCAAAGCGCACTAGCGAAGCGTTAACGAGACGCAACCGGCTCGCGGTCGGACGAGAATGTCCAGCCGCGCGAGGTTGCGTGGCACAAAATGCACAGCCTCTGCGGGCTCACGGCAAAGTGACCCCCGCTCGCACGGTACTGCGGAACGACCGCGCGCCGTTGTGCTTGGCAGTGATCCTAACCACATGGAGATATGCCATGACGAGCCTGAAGCTGATCGGCGCGGTTGCGATCGCTGCGTCTGCACTGGCAAGCCCCGCATTGGGTCAAGCGTCCTTCTCCAATCCTGCCGCCTGCGAATCCATGTTCCCAGGCGCCAATTGCCAGAACACGGGTGCCGGCAGCCCCTACGCGACCAGCCGTCAACAGCGACAATATCGGCGAACGGCCTATCGCGACCCGAACCGCTACAATAACGTGAACAGAGCGAATAACGGCTTCGGGCCGGTGGATACTGCGGGCGCGGTTGCAGGCGCCGCCATCGGCACCGCTGCAGCCGTTGCTTCAGCGCCGTTCCGCAGCTGGAACAATTCGTACGCCTACGACAATTCCAATGGCTACAACGGCAGCTACGACCGCGGCGAAATGGGTTGGTACGGCAATTGGGATACTTACGCCGCCCGCAACGGCATCGTGTGCAGGCCCGGCAGCTTGTACAAGGGCGAAGACGGCCGGCAGCACCTCTGCCAGTAGGCTCGCTGTCAGGCGAACTGGTTCAGGCGGCCCAATGGGCCGCCTGTTTCATGCCGGCAAACGCCACTGCCAAGTTCTGGCACTTTCCAACCAAGTCTGGTATTGCGACGCGCGGGCGGGCAGCCTCGGCGCATGCCGGCCCTGCCCTGACTTCCAGCGGCGCCGGCTTAGCTCAGCGGTAGAGCAGCGGTTTTGTAAACCGAAGGTCGGGGGTTCAATCCCCTCAGCCGGCACCAGCGCTTGACGCGCGACCCCTCAGCCCGAATTCTTCCGCGCGCTGCCCTGCTGAAGATGCTCGACGCCAGCGCCGTTGATCTCGACCCACAGATGTTTCGACTGCTCGAAAACCGACTTGATCGGCGCCGGGAAATTCGGGTCTGATATTGCCCCGACAGCAACGCCGATCATCGCGGGCAGATTGTCGGCCTTCCAATAGACCGTTGAGCCGCAGTCCGGACAAAAATGAAAGCGGACCTTGCCCCCGCTCTCGGCGGCACGAACGTACTCCTTCGGTGTCCCAGAGATCGTGACGGCCTCAACGGGGTAGAAGGCAGCGACGCCGAACGGCGCGCGGGTCCGCCGCTGGCAGTCGATGCAATGACAGGCCGCGACCCGGTTGGTTGGCCCCGGCAACGAAAGCGCGATGGCGCCGCAACTGCATCTGGCATCGATCATCGGGAAAATTCCTATCCAGGCCCCTTGAAGGGCGCTGCCGCCGCAAAATCAGAAGAAGCACGGACGCAAAAAGATAGCCATTTCAGATCTCGCGCCAAGTGGCGCGCCCCGGAATGACACCGAATAGGGCACCGACCGCGCATCTGTTTCGCGTCCCAGTCAATCCCTTGCGAGGAAAATATTCCACTTTACCGAAATTCGGATTTATCGTATGTGTCGCCCATCCTGATCCGGCGAAAGGGGCGGTCGTACGTCGTCACGAACCGCGGATCGGGCTGCGGTGGACGCTGAGCGGCGCCGTCGCGGATGCGAGGTCGCAGGGCGGGGCAGTGGATTGAGCCGAACCCCGTGAGCACCTCGCAAGCCGCGTTGTACGAACGGCGCTTCAAATCCTGCGAAGCCCTTGGGCGAAGCAGGATGTGCTTGCGTACGGCAAAACCGTGTGGTCCTGACCGTCGTCGCTACGGTCAAGCTTTGCGGAGGTGTGGGGAGCCCGACCGGGCGAACTGCATCGTCAATTCGCGAGGCGACGGAGGCAAGAAGGAACTCGTCTCCGGGGAGAGCGCGCATAAGCCGTCAAACCACTGCGCGGGGAAGGCCGGATGTCCCGGCTGCCCTGTGTCTCTCCTGTGCATTGCGTGTGCAATGTTTTCGCACGGGAGTTTTGCGGGTGCCAGCCGGCACCCGGCCTTCCCTGCGCCCTCTTTTCGAAGAGGGCGTGAAGCGAAGCGCAAAACTCGGGCGGAATGCGCCGCGAGAAGGCGAAGGTGTATCCACTGTTTGAAATCGAATCGGAATGGCGGACCTTTGATCGCAGTCCCTCGTGCCCCGGACGCAGCGCAGCGCTCCTTCAGCGATGCGCTGCAGAGCCGGAGCTCATCAATCAGCAATCTCCCGCGTCAACATCTGGGTCCCGGCTCGGCGCCGCACCGCTTCGCGCTGCAGCGCGTCCGGGACACAGGAGTGAGCGGATCCCCCTCACTCCTTCCCCACCTCGAACGCGAGCAGCACGTTGCCGGCGACGCCGCCCCACTGGCCGTAGCCGGAATTGGTGTAGAGCATGCCGTCGGCGATGACTGGCCCTGGACCGTCGATCGCGCCACCATGGGCGGGAACGCCGTTCACGGCGGCGTAGTCTTGCGCGGTATCGAACTCCCACAACAGCTTGCCGTCGCCGGTGGCATAGGCGCGCAGGAAGCCGCCCACGGCTCCGGAGAACACGACTCCGGGGATCACGCTGACTGCGGCCGAGAGCGCGGGACTGCATTGCGGGCGATCGCCGCAAGGTACCGGCGGCACTTCCATCGCGATTTTTCCGCTGGCGAGGTCGAGGCCGAACAAGCCGCCGCCTTGCGTGGAATCGAGACGCCTGGTGCCGTCGCGCAGGAAGCGCACGTCAGAATTCGCGACGTAGATGCGATCCTGATCGGCCGCCGAACCCCATTCGCTGCCGCCGAGCGCACCGCCCTTCCCGATTCTGGTCTGCCACAGGATCTTGCCGCCGTCGTCGGGATCGAGTGCGTGCACGACGCCGGATTTCTGCGCGATGGCAACAACGCGCCTGCCGTCGCGCAACGTCACGAGGATCGGCGACTGGCCGAAATCGTGATCGGGCCCGTGATCCTCGGGACAATTGGTCTTGTCCGCGCTGTAGCAGGCGACGACATAAGCATCCTTCGGCGTCGCTTGCTGCTTCCAGAGCGGCTTTCCCGTCGCAAGATCGAAGGCGAGGATCGCATCACTCATTGTCGACGGCGGATTCGAATAGGAATTGCTGGTCGCGACATAGATCGCGCCGCGCTTCGCGTCGATCGTCGGCGCCGACCAGACGGCGGCGCCGGACGGGCCGAACAATTGTGTGCCCCTGGCATTCTTGCCGGTCGGCTGCGGCACTTCCGGAATCGTGTAGGCCTGCCAGACCGGCTTGCCGGTCGCGGCCTCCAACGCCACCACGCTGCCGCGGAAGGTGCAGCATTCGTAAGAGGGTTGCGAGCCTGCGGCCTCCTCGAGCGAGGACACCGGCACGTAGAGAACGCCGGCATGCAGCGTCGGCGCGCCGGTGATGCGCGCGGCCGGATGTTCCTCGACCTTGGTTTTCCAGATCAGCGTGCCGGTCCGCGCGTTCACGGCATAGGCATTGGCGCGCAAATCGCCGAAGAAGATCGCGAACTGATCCGTGCCGGCAAGCGGCGCAAAGCTGATCGCGGCGCGCACCGCGGCATCGGTCGCGAACGTCCACAGCGTGCAGCCGCTGCGCGCATCGAGCGCGCGCACCTTGCGGTCGGTGCCGCCGATGAACAGCAGGCCGCCCACGATCGTCGGCGGAGCAAAGGACACCGAGGCGCCGGGAAAGGCATAAGCCCATTTCAGCCGCAGCCGCGACACCTGCTGCGCAGTCAACCCCGCCATGTCGGCCGGCTGGAATCGGCTGTTGTTGACGTCGACGCCCCACCCATTCCAGCGCGGGCCGTCGAGCGGTTGCGGAAAGCCGCCAGCCTGCTGCGTGCAGCGTCCTTCGGCGTCGGCCGCGACGCCACCAGTCGCGGCCTTGCCGGTGACGAAGGAAGCAATCGCGCGGCGCTCGTCATCGCTGCGCTCCTTCGCCATCGCCGCCATGCTACCGGAGGTCAAGGTTCCCAGCACATGATCGAACGACATCGCCTGCATGGCGCTGCGGCCCGGGACGCGGCTCTGCGCATCACCGGCATCGTGACATTGGGCGCAATGTGCTGCGTAGAGCGACGCGCCGTCCTGCAGCGCGATCGCCGGAGAACAGCACCAGATCAACATGGCGGCCGCGATGATGTACAGTCTCATGGCGTGCTCCGGCATTGTAACCGCGACGCGAGATCGCTTCACACAACCCAAAGTCTATCGCGAGGGCAACCGCCGAGGCAACGGGCGTCCTGCCGTCGCCTGTCACACCGGCGCTGCAATGCGACCGGGCAATTCATCCCGTCGCCACAGCCCGAGGCTCTTGTCGCGCCAGCCACCGTCGCCCTCATCGCAACGCTCGTTGATCAGCGCGCGCGGGGCGGGCCAGTTGAATGGCGCCCTCTCCATGTTCAGCGCGCGCCAGTCGCCATCCTCGCAATCCCGGTTTGCATCCCATTCGGGAAATGTCGTGACCAGCAGGAAGTGCGCGCCGCTGTCGCCAAAGCGGGCAATTGCGCGGGCGATATTGTCGAAGCTCAAATGAACCAGGCAGTCCCGGCAGAGAATGACGTCCGCGCGCGGCAGCGCATCGCGCGTGATATCGGCCATGAGAAACCGGCCGGACAATTCGCCGACCGCCACACGCCGGCGATTGGCTTCGATCAGCGACGACACGATGTCGATGCCGGTGTAGTCGAGGTCGAGCTTGATGCGGCCGATCCAGCCGGCATCACCACAGGGCGCATCGAGCAGCGAGCGCGCGCCGAGCCGTTGCAACAGGGGAGGAAGCTCCTCCCGGATCGCGGCTGTGGCTGGGTTCTCCGAGCCGAGGCCGGAGACCGAACTCGCGGCACCCCAAAGGTTGGTCCGCTCGATCCGCTCGAACCGCGCGGCGAGATCGAGGTCCGCAAAGTTCTCGCGATCGGCGGCGAACCGTTCATGGGCAAGCACGGGTGGACGATTGGCCGTCATCGGGCGAGACTCACATCAGGATTCCGTCGCAAGCTCACCATACAGGCGCAGCGTCGCGTCCGAAATCGCCGCCTCTTCCCTCACACCGGCTTCTGCCACTCCATGATGTGGAAGTACGGCACGCGGCGATGACTGGCGATCTTCTCGGGGTCTCCGTCGACGGGCTCGGGCTCGACGAACAGGCGCAACTGGAGTCCGTGATCGAGCAACAGCGTCATGTAGGTGCTCAAGGGGCGGTGCCAGTTCTGGATCCGAATGCCGCGCCAGCTCAGCCAGATCGGCCGCTCGTCCATGTAATGATCAATCGAGAAGCGCAAGGCCCCCTCACTGTCGCGCGTCCAGCCGTCGGGCTGGCCGGCGGTGTTGAAGCTCGTCAGATTGGCGATCAGCAGTGTGCCGCCCGGCCGCAGCGCCGCCACCATCTTCGCAATCGCCGCGCCGAGATCGGGCATGTCGATCAGGCTGAGATAGCTGACGACCAGGTCGAAATGCGCATCGACATCGACATCCATGGTCTCGGCGCGGCCGAGCCGATAGTCGCCGTCCGGGTCCATTTGCTTCGCGCGTGCGAGCAGCGCCTCGGTGGGATCGATGCCGGTGGTCCGGATGCCGGCGCGCTGCATGATGCGGCAGAACCGCCCTTCCCCGCAGCCAACATCCAGCGCACGGCGGAAGCCGCGCCCTTCGACGCGCGACCGCATCGGCGCATCCAGCACGAAGCGACGGCCGTAGTCGCCATCGTCACCCTGCTCGGCGATCCAGGCCGACGCGGAAGCGCTCCAGCCGTCGCTGACGTCCTCGCTCATGGCTCCGCCTTGGGAAATGGATGTTCGCCGCGCGCTGCTCGGGGACGGCTACTGACCACGGATTGGATCAGAGTTCAACATGAGGTAGCATGCAGTCCGCATGCCTCCCACCACGACCCGAGACAAGGCCAGGATCGCCGCCGGAGCGGTCACGGCCGTCGTGATGACGGCCGTCCTGTTCGTAATCGCGCTTGCGTTGCTGCTACCGCGATAGGTCGCCGCGCATGCGGATCAGGGAAGAAAATCGAAACGTGCTTCTGGTGGCGAGCGATAGGGCTTAGGTCGGCGAGGCCTCCTGGCCCTCCTCAGGCCGGGCATGGGCGCGCACCAAGTCTTCGACGAACGCGATCACCTCTGCCCGCTTGTCGCGCGGTAGTGCCAAAAAGGCGCGCACGAGCCGCAAGCCCAGCGCTTCGTCCGATTGGTCTTCCCTGGATTCCATCCGCCCACTGTCGGGCGATCGGGAAAAATATGCAATCCCTTGCAGGCCGCCTCCTTGATTCGGCGCGCCAGCTTTGGTGGAATAGCTCTAACAAAGGTGGCCCATGAAGTGGATCAGGGAGCGCGACGCGCTGATCGCGCAGACAATGGCCTTCGTCCAATCGGTAACCGGCAAGAAGGATGATCCCCATCCGCCGGTGACCCCCACGGCTGCGTTCGCAGTGACTACGGAGATCGCCACCGTCCGGGCCATCGCCGACGAAGCCGAGCCACCACCGGCCTCCCCGCTGCCGGAGCCCCGGCTTCAGGCCTTACCTGTCCCGCCGCCCCGGACGAGCGGCGATTTCCGCAGCGAGATGCAGGCCCGCATCGCGAATTTCCGCAAGCATCAGGAGCGGTTCGAGCGCGAGCGTGAGGAATATTGCGCGACGACCCTGACCCGACTTCGGGCCGCCATTCGCGCCCCCTCGACGCGCCCGCCAGCGGCGGACGAGTGAGGCGGACGACGAGTGAGGCAACCTTGGCCTCTCACAGCCAGGACCACACCAACCAGAGATTGGCTGCGCAGGCGCCGAAGAGCGCCAGCGTCAGGGGCAGAAGCATGTGCCCGCAGGAGGTTTTCAGGTCGGTCGTCATGTGCGGAAACATCCGCTGATTCCGGCCAGGGAGTCCCAGGGATTCTTTTTCCCTGGATTCAGGACTCGTTTACGACTCACGGCCCGCCCTCCCGGTCACGGACCCGTGATCGCGCCCGTGCACCGGAAACCTTCGCCCCATGAAGTCGTTAACGCGATTTCGGGGAGCGGGAAGAATGCCCTACGCGCTATTCTGCAACGACGCCCAGATCAGCAAGGCCTATCCGAGCGAGGCTGACGTCTGGAAACTCGCGCAACGGAGCGGCCTGGTCGTGGACGTCGGCGCCGACGAAAAGCGGCCGGGGCCGCGCCGGGTGCTCGACAACGACTATGAAATCAAGTCCTGCCGGGCCGCCCAAGGCGAGGATCCCGCCAAGAACAAGGCGGAGGCCGAGCGGGAGTCCCGGATGGAGCTTCAGCTGAGTTCGTAAGATCCGGCCGGAAGCCGGCAGCGCCTCAGGGCGTCGCGGTCGCCAGCGAGGCCTGCTCGCCGGCAAGCGCCACGCAGGCCTTCCGGCGATGCAGGCCGCGGATCGCGCCGGTGACCTTCAGGACCTTGCCGGACGGACAGGAGGCGTCCTTTACGAAGGCCACCTCATAGGGTGCCAGCATCAAAGGCTCGGATTTGAGGATTGTCTGTGCACAACACGGCAGCGCGACGAAGCACGAGACCACCACCGACGCCAAGATACGCATGTTCGTTGTCCCACCAGCCCGGCAATTTAATAATAACGCGTTCCGGAGCGCGAGTTCCGTAAGTCGCAAAAATTATTTTTGCTTTACCCGAGCCCCGTGACACGCGTGAGAAGGCGCGCGCCAGACTGTTTGCTTGCAAATGACGCGCCAGATGGTTCACGCAAAGCAAACAAGAGCCCGGCAAACGAAAGGCCGGTGGGAGCCGGCCTTTGTCAGATCGTGATCGTTAGCCGAGGTCAGTAGCGCGAGGCTGCCGGACCGCCCCAGCCGAAGCGGTAGTTCACACCGACCTTGACAGTATGCTCGTCATCCCGGCCGCGGACGCCGGCGATATCGGCCGGGCCGGACGTGAAGGTGGTGCTGCCGAAATTATAGTACTGGTATTCGGCCTTGGCCGACCAGTTCGGCGCGAACATGTATTCGAGGCCGGCACCGACGGTGTAGCCGTCCTTGCTGTTGCCCGTGGTGGTGAAGGTCTGCGGCACGCCGGCGATGTTGACGCCGAGGCCGTTGTTGCGCCAGGCGTAGCCGCCCTTGGCGTAGAGCAGCGTTGGGCCCCAAGTGTAGCCGATGCGGCCGGTCACCGACCCGATCTGGTCGGCGTTGGACGTCACCTGCGTCCCTAGCGGGAACGTGACACCGTTGTTGTTGGTCGGCAGCCAGGAATATTGGGCCTCGACACCCACCACCCAATTGGGCGCGAACTGGTAGTCGAAGCCGCCCTGCACGCCGCCCATGAAGCGGGCATTGCTCGACTGGAAAGTGCTGTCGCCGGCGAAGGCGCCTCCGACATGGCCGCCGATGTAGAAGCCGGTCCAGTTGTAAATCACCTGCGGTGGCGTATAGGCCGGAGCCTTGGTGTAGGTGCGCGGCTGAATGTCGGCTGCTGCGGCCGGCGCGACCAGCGCAAGCAGTGCTGCCGCACCCAGCAAAATGGTCTTCATGATCATCCCCGTTCTTTCAAAATCGACACTCAGGAAACAACGTGGCGTGAATTAGGTTGCTTCGCGGCGATGCCGGAACGTTGATTGTTCGTCACTGTGACGGGGCGGCAACAACGCGATTTTGTTCCGTCACGTCCCGGCGTAACAATTTGTCGCAAGGCAACCCGACCCGTTCAAAGCTCGCCAAAATGTGATCCAGCGGCTCCGGCGGCCCTTGTCCTACCGCCGCGCGATGAAGGCGGGCTTTGCGCTATCGCGTCATCTTTTCCAGTTCCGGAAAGGGTGCGTAAACCGCTCCGGCGCAGAGTTCGCTGGCGCGATCGACCACGCGGTCCGCCCGGCCGTTGACGTGGACGACCGCCCGCTCGCGCATCATCTTGTAGCTGCCGTCGGTCTCGCGGGGCGTGAAATGCAGGCAGCTGACATAGAACTGCCGGCCGCCGACCTCGCGTAGCACCGGCACGGCCATACTGGCCTCGCGCACGCCGACCGGATTGTTCAGATAGGTGCGCATCAAGGCCAGCGTGTCGCTGCGGAAATTATCGGGAAACGGCTGCGGACCTCCGGCTTGGGTCCCTTCCATCAGGGACGCACGGTCGCCGTCGCTGCCGAAACATGCCGCGAGCGCCAGCGGCAGCATCAAGATCGCCGCACGTTTCGCCAATCGACCCAAGGGATCAAATTCTCCGACCAGTCAGACCAGGAGATGTTCTAGCCCCAAGGTTGCGCAAAGGGAATTCGCTTCCGCAACCGGTCACACGGCGCACCGGCCCGCCGCCACCACCTCGCGCTCTCGCGCAAGGCATGACGAAACGGGCCGGGCCTGAACTCCGCGCGAGGCGGCGGGGCAATGCCAGGGATGCCGCCTCGCGGGACCAGTCGTTAGCTGCGCTTCTCGGTCGTCACCGGCTTGGTGACGTCCGGCTGCGCCTTCAGCGACTTCCTGGCCGACAGATGCTTGTGGTGATGGCGATGCGTCCGCACGGTCTTGTGCTCGTCGGGCGTGATCGCGGCATTGGCGTTCATGGCCTTCGCCTTGGAATCCGCCTTGACGGCGGCGGTCTTCGCGTCGGCCTTGACGCCGGCGTCGGGTTTCGCCGCGGTGGTCGACACCTTGGTCTGGCTCTGCTCCGCCTTGATCACTGGCGCGGTCGTGGTGGTCTTGCCGGCCTCGGCGGCGAAGGCCGGGGCTGCGATCACGGAAGCTGCGAGCAAGGCTGCGGAAATGGTCTTCAACATGGTTGGTCTCCTCTTGGAAGGATCTTGAGGCGGCGTCCTCTCGCCTACCCTTCGATCGTAGGTCGGAGCCTAGGGGGCACGCACTGAACCCAGTCTGAAGCCCGTTGCAGGCTTCCGTTCATCTCGATGACAAGTTTGTCATCTGCGCAGGGGCGAATAAGCCGGGCTGCCGGGAATGTTTTTGTGTGCCGGGTGTTCCGGTCTCTGGGCAATCGTGTAGGATCGCCACGTTCCATACGGGAGAACTTAGATGCGCAAACTCTCAATGCTTCTGGTGCCGGGACTTGTCTCCATGTCGCTGGCGGCCGCTCCGGTGCTGACCAGCGCCTATGCCGCGGGCGGCGACGAGCCCTCATCACCACCGAAGTCGGACACCTCGACCAAGAAATCGAAGAAGAAGAGTTCCTCCGTCAGCGATCCAAAATTCCTCGCGGCCTATCGCACCGCCTACACCACGATCTACGACAACCACGACTACACGAGTGCGATCGACCAGCTGAAGTCGCTCAAGCGTGACGACGTCGCCGACGTCGCCAATTTGATCGGCTATTCCTACCGCAAGCTCGGCGACTACCAGTCGTCGAAGGTCTACTACGAGCTGGCGTTGAAGGACGACCCGAACCACGTCCGCACCTGGCAGTATTACGGCCTCTGGCAGCTCGAGCAGGGCAACCGCGAACAGGCGCAGTATCATCTGAACAAGATCGCCTCGCTCGCCGGCACCGACAGCACCGAGTATCGCTCGCTTGCCGCAGCGCTCGACATGCCGACCGGCGCGACGCTCGTCTACTAGACACCGCATCTTCGAACGACAACGAACCGGCGCAACCCTTGGGGTTGTGCCGGTTCTGCGTTTTCGGCTAGCCTTGGCGCCGTAATTCTCTCCTCGGAATTGGTGCGCAATGGACGTGTGGCTACGATCTGCGATCGACTACATCGGCTCCTGGATCGAATTCCAACTGACGACATCGCAACAGCCGGGTGTCATCGTCGCATTCGCCCACCGCGGCGAAGTCGTCGCCGAGCACGCGTTCGGCCTTGCCAATCTCGACACCGGCGAAAAGCTCACGCCGCGCCACCGCTTCCGCATAGCCTCGCACTCGAAGAGCTTTACCTCGGCCGGCATCATGAAGCTGCGCGAGCAGCGCAAGCTCCGGCTCGATGATCCGATCGGCCAGCATGTCAGCGGCCTGCATCCGCGCGTCGCCGAGACGACGATTGCGCAGGTGCTCTCGCACAGCGCTGGGCTGACGCGCGACGGCGCCGATTCCGGCCAATTCATCGACAGTCGTCCTTATCTCAACGCGAAGGAGCTGCTCGCTGAGCTGAAGCTGCCCGCCGCGATCGAGCCCGGCACCCGTTTCAAATATTCCAATCACGGTTTTGGCCTGATCGGCCTCGTCATCGAGGCGGTGACGAAGGAGCCCTACTCCGTCTGGATCAGGCGCGAGATCATCGAACCGGCGGGCCTGCGCGAGACCGAGCCGAACGTGCCGCTTCCGAAAGGCGCGCCATTTGCGCGCGGCCATACGCGAAAGCTGCCGCTGGGCGAACGATGCGTGATCCCCGGCGACAATCCTGCCCACGCGATGGCATCCGCCGCGGGCTTCATCGCCACCGCCGCCGACACGGCCCGCTTCTTCGCGCAGCTCGCGCCCAATGCAAAAAGGAGCGTGCTCTCGGTCGCGAGTCGCCGCGAGATGACGCGGCATCATTGGCGCGTCCCGCAAAGTTTTGAGGGCTATTACGGCTTAGGAGTCAACGCCGGCAAGACCGACGGCTGGGACTGGTTCGGCCATGGTGGCGGCTTCCAGGGCTACATCTCCCGAACCTGCTCCATTCCGGGCTGCGAACTCGCGATCAGTATCCTCAGCAACTCGATCGACGGCGCGGCACCATTCTGGATGGATGGCGCGATGCAGATCCTGCGCGTCTTCCAGAGCCGCGGCGCAGCTAGCAGGCGCGTGCGCGACTGGACCGGCCGCTGGTGGACGATCTGGGGCGCGACGGACTTCGTGCCGATGGGCAACCGCGTGCTGATCGCCAATCCGCAGTTCAACAATCCGTTCATGGATGCCGCCGAGATCGAGGTGACCGGCCGCGATACCGGCAAGCTCGTCTGGGCCGCCGGCTATTCCAGCCATGGCGAGCCGGTGCGCCGCATCCGCGACAAGCGCGGGAGGATCAGCGACATCTGGATCGCCGGCGCCAACGTCAAGCCTAAGAGCGTCGTCGCGCGCGAGATCGCGCGACGATATCCGCCACGGAAACGCAGGCCTATTCCCGAATAAGCGCCTCGACCTCGCTACGGAACGCCTGTCGCGAGCCATCACGCGAATAGAACATGTGGCCGCCGGGATAGACCACGAACTTCACCCTGGATGTCGCGAAGGCCGGCAACTGGTCGATCGCCCGCTTCGATCCGAAATAGGGCGTGGCGAGATCGAACAAGCCGTGCGCGACCAGCACGTTCAGCTTCGCATCGGTGGCGAGGATCTGCCGCAACTCCGACAACGATTGCGGCGGGTTGATGCCGTTGCCGAAATCCCAGTTGCGCTCGACGGCACCGTTCAGGACTTCATAGGAGCCATCCGGCCGCCAGTTGAGCTTGCGTGTCAGGACATCGACCGCAGCACTCGTCAGCGGCGCCTGAAGCGGGTCGCCCGAGGGATCGCCAAAGCGTGAGCTGCCCGAATCCGGATACGGATCGAAGCCGCGCACGGAAGCATCGTAGCGTCCCGTCACCCTGCCGTTCTTGCGGTCGAATTCGCGGCGGAATTCACCGACGTCGAACCGGCCGGCGAGCCTGCGGCTCACCGCCTGGTCGAGGCCGGTCAGTTCGGCGACCTTGTCGGCAAGACGAGTGGTCGCCTCCTTGTCAGCCTCGCCCTTGACGAGATCAGCCAAGAATTCGCCCCGCGCATAGCCCTCCACGTCGGCGAGATCGGCGCGCTTGACCGGTCCCTTGGCTTCACGCGCCACCGCCGCATAGCTCGGCAGCGTTGCGACATATTGCAGGAGGCTCGTGCCTGTGAATTCGCGGAAGTCGAGCAGCGGCGATATCAGGATCAATCCCCTGACGCCGACACCATGCTGGAGCTGCAACTGACGCACGACCTTCGGGCCGCGAATGCCGCCATAGCTCTCGCCCGCGACGAATTTCGGCGAGAGCAGCCGGTCGTGCTTCTCGAGCCAGCGGCGGATCACCAGCGCAATCGAATTGACATCGCCATCGACCGAATAGAACCGCTTTCGCGCGTCCTCACCGCTCGCAATGAGGCGGCTGTAGCCGGTGCCGACGGGATCGATGAAGACGAGATCGGTAAAGTCGAGCCAGGTCTCCGCGTTCGGCTTCACCTCGGGCGAGGCCGACGGCGTCAGCGCCTCGCCATCAAGCGGCAGCCGCCATGGCCCGGCATTGCCGAACTGGAGCCACGCCGAGGAGGCGCCGGGCCCACCATTGAACAGGAAGGTGACCGGACGCGTTGCGCGGTCGCCGCCATCGAGCTCATAGGACGTGGTGGCAATATCGGCCAGCGGCTCGCCCTTGTCGTCGAACACGCGGATCGAACCGGCGGTCGCGGCGAAATTGAGCGTTCGGCCCGGCAGATCGATCGTCTGCTTCGTGGTCGAATCCGAGGGGAGGCGATGCTGCTCGGCGGCCGACGGCGAAGCCTGCGCCGCGTTCTGCGCATTGCCGCCGCGCCCGCCTTTCTGTCCCGCAGGCGCCGTTGCCTCATTGCGCGGCTGCGGCGGATCGTCCGCACGCGCAAAACCCGAGAGCGCGAAAGCAGAGACCGCCAGCACCAGCCCCACGCGGCGCAGCATCGGCAAACGCATGACCATGGTATTCTCCGTGCCCGGCCGCGCTCGCCCTCGTTGGTCGCCGGCCAGCGACGGCCAAAATTCTAGCCGCCAATTGCGACGGTTTGGGGGATCGTCAACCGATCCGCCCGGGCCTGATGTCATTCCAACCCAAATCGACCCGGTTTTGCCCCTTGATCGAGCCGGGCGGCCGCCTGTTCGACCGTCCCGTTTGCCTTGCCGGGCGGTCATCCTCGACAATGCCGGCCCAGGTCGTATAGACGACCTCGGCGGAACTTACTCGAGCCAGCGGCCCTGCCCCGGAAGCCATGACCAATCCATCGCGATACGACCGGATCGCCTTCGTCGCCAGCTCGAGCAGCGAAGCGCAGGCCGCCTTCAGGCAGCTCACCCAAAGCTACGGCAATTGCGACCCGAAGGAGGCTAACGTCGTGGTGGCGCTCGGCGGCGACGGGCTCATGCTCCAGACGCTGCACCAGCATATGCACTCGGGAAAGCCGATCTACGGCATGCACCGCGGCACGGTCGGCTTCCTGATGAACGAGTACTCGACGGTCGATCTGCGCGCCCGCCTCGAGGCGGCGCATGAATCCGAGATCAACCCGCTCCTGATGCGCGCGACCGACGTCAACGACCGGGTCCATTTGCATCACGCCATCAACGAAGTCGCCCTGTTCCGGCAGACCTACCAGGCGGCGCGCCTGCGGATCCTGATCGATGAGCGCGAGCGCATGCCCGAGCTGATTGCCGACGGCATCATGGTGGCGACGCCGGCAGGCTCGACCGCCTACAATCTGTCCGCCCAGGGCCCCATCCTGCCGATCAACGCCGCGCTGCTGGCGCTGACGCCGATCAGCGCTTTCCGTCCACGCCGCTGGCGCGGCGCGCTCCTGCCCAACACGGCCTATGTCGTGATCGAGGTGCTGGAGGGCGACAAGCGTCCCGTGGCGGCGGTCGCCGACCACGACGAGGTGCGCGACGTCCGCCGCGTCGAAGTGCTCACCGACAAGACCATCTCCATGCGGATGCTGTTCGACCCTGGCCACAGTCTGGAAGAACGCATTTTGCGCGAGCAGTTCGGCTCCTGATACGCGTGCCCGGCAATCCGCCGGACGCCCGATCGCAACGCTTCGTTAACCCTCGGCACGATATGGTTAATGAAAGTTGACCGCTTCGGCCCGGGCGCCATGTTCCGCATCGATTTCAACAAGCTGCGCTTCCTCGTCTGCGACGACAATCCGCACATGCGCCGCATCCTGCGGACGCTGCTGCATTCGTTCGGCGCGCGCGAGGTCTACGAGGCCGAGGACGGCGCGACCGCGCTCGAAATGTACAGCCATTACGTACCCGATATCGTCATCACCGACTGGGCGATGCCGATCTTCGACGGGCTTGAGCTCGCGCAGATGATCCGGCAGCCGGAATCCAAGGGCAACCCTTACGCGCCGATCATCATGCTGACGGGGCATTCCGAGAAGCGCCGCGTCACGGTGGCGCGCGATGCCGGCGTCACCGAATTCCTGGCCAAGCCAATCTCGGCCAAAGGCCTCTATCAGCGCATCCTCAACGTGGTCGCCAGTCCCCGGCCTTTCATCAAGACCAAAACCTATTTCGGCCCGGACCGGCGCCGCAACACCAACTCCGCCTATATGGGCCCCGAGCGCCGTGTCGGCGAAAAGCACGAGGTGCTCCAGCAGCCCTCGCTGCTCGACAAGGCCCGCTCCTCCATCTAGCGCAACGTCTTACACGACGAGGCACGCATCATGGCGAAGAACAGCGCAAGAGACATCGAGGTCAAGGCCTTCGCCACGCATCATGTGATCACGCAGCCCAATCCGCTGCGCAAGGTGCTGCGCCGGGTCGAGGAAAAGGACATGGACGACCCGGTCGGCCGCGCCGAGCAGGCGCTCGCCGGCCTCTCCGGTGAGTTCAAGGACTGGATGGCGACCGAGGTCAACCGGCTCTCGGCCGCCTACGTCGCCATACGCAACGACGGCTTCACCAAGGACAGGCGCGACGAGTTGTTCCGCGCGGCGCACGACATCAAGGGCGACGCCGCGACGTTCGGCTTTCCGGCCGCGGCGGGAGTTGCCGAGAGCCTGTGCCGCGTTATCGAGCACGCGCCGGATCTCGAGAAAGTGCCGGCCGAGCTGTTCACGCACCACATCAACGCCATCCTGGCCATCGTGCACGAGAACACCAAGCTCGACAGCATCAGCGTCTCCGCCGAGCTCAGCCGCCGCCTGCGCAAGGTCGCCGACGACTATCTCGCCGACGTCAATCGCGATCGCCCCGAACATCTCGAGGTGATCCTCGCGCCGAGCATCGTGCCGGCGGAGTAGCCCGAACGTCGTTCCGGCGAAGGCCGGAACCCATAACCACCAGCGCAAATTGTTTCGAAGAACGTCGGCCATCTCGCTTCACTCGCGAGACCTCGCGGTATGGGCCCCGGCCTTCGCCGGGACGACGCAAGGTAAAATTCAGGCCGCGATCAGATCATCATAGACCGGCGCGATCGCCTCGTCCGCGACCAGTTCGTCGCAGAACAGCCGTGCCTCCTCGCGCGCGGATTCGGTGGCGAAGCGGCGCAACAGGACCATCAGCGGCTCGGTGGCACCCCGATCGGTCTCGCAATGGGTGAGCACGCGCTCGACCATGCGCCGGCGCAGCCGCGCCGCGCTGTCGTCGGTATCGACAAAGCCCTGCTCGTGGCAGGCATCGAGCGCGACCTGGAATGCCGCAAACGTCGTCTCGGGAAGCCCGGCGCGGCGAAGCAGCGCGTGCAGGCTATTGCCGCCGCGATCGTGCAGCAGCGCGGAGACGCGCGCCGGCGGCAGGTCGGAGAGTTCAGCGAGCGCGGCGTCGAAGAGTTCGAGATTGCTTGACAGCAGCGCGCGCAGGATCAAGCCCGCGGTGAGCTGGCCCGTGATGCGGAGATGCCGCACCAAACCCTGCATGTCATCGCCGCGCGAACGCGCCGCGATGTTCATGGTGGAGCGGTCGCGCGCCTCTAGCGTCATGCGGTCGGCGCGGTCGGCGCTCAGCCAGTTCCGCGCCACAACGAACTGCGCCAGCGTCTCGGAGAGCTTTGCCACCAGCGCGGCACGTGTCGCGGCCGGCAGATCCTCCAGCACAAGCATCGCCTCGCGGATCGCGGCGAGGTGGCCGTGACGCTCGACGATCCGGTCCCAGGAGAACGGCGCGAGCTCGGCATAGGAGTTTTCGATCAGCTCGAGCGCTGCCGCAGCACAGCCGACTTCGGCGATGGCGGCACAGACGGAGGTCGGCAGCGCGACACGGCGGGCGATCGCGCACTGCACCTCGTCATTGCCGGTTGCGACGATATCGACGAGATCGGCATCGATCAGGAGCGGCGAATGTTCGAGCACGGGGAGTGCGACGGACGGCTGGTCCACCGACAGCGCCCGCACGATCGCCGCGGGCGCATCAGTGCTGCGTGCAAAGGCCTCGGCCATCGCCTGCCGCACCAGCGGCGACGGATCGTCGAGCAGCATCAGCAGCGCGCCTTCGGCGGCGATGCGGTCGTCGTGGGAAAGGTCTGAGATCAGCCAGGCCCGGGCCAACGCCCGCGTCGCCTCGGCCCGCTCACCGGCGGACGCCGTCCTGATCCAATTGATGAACTGCCGAACGATCATGTTGCTTCCGGCTTACGCAACGAAGACGAAGCGGTGACGGCTTGTCACCTGCAACACAAAATAAACCACGACGCTTAACAAAGCGTTCACCATAACTGACTGGTTTTATTGACGTTTTGTTAAGGGAACAAGACTGCCTCAGCCTGCGTGCCCCGGACGCAGTGCAGTGCCTCTTCGGCGATGCGCTGCAGAGCCGGGGCCCACCACTCTCATGCACAAGCTGGGTCCCGGCTCTGCGGCGCATCGCTCACGCGATGCGCCTTGTCCGGGACGCGAGGAGCGGATGTTAGCTTGAGAACGTACCGCTGCGATCGCTGAAGAGATCGAGCGGTTGTGGCGGCCGCACGTCGGGCGTTGCTGATGCGGCAGACGTAAGCGAGGCGCTGTTGCCCCACAATTTCTGCACCGTCGTCGAGACCGGCTGCGTGGCGTCGGCGGGCTGATAGATCGAGCGAAACACCGGCGCGCTCGGCGTATTGTCGGCGACCGTCGCCGACGATGTCGCACTGACCGGCGTCACCGAACGCGTGTCCGGGAAGGTCTGGAGATAGGCCGCGCCATTGATCATCGGCGCGGTGGGCTGCACGCCGTTTGCGCTTGCGACCTGGGTGGTCGACGGCGTGTCGCCATACATCGCCATCGCGCTGCGTGTCGATTTGGAATTCGCGGCGCCGGCGTAGCGCGCGTTCAGCACCGAATAGACCTCGGACACGCTGCGGGCGCGGCCATCCTTGGCGTAGAAGATCGAGCGGTTGGCGGATGCCGCGTTGGGAAACAACCGCGCGCCGACCGCTTGCGGATTGTCCTCGGCGTTGGCGATCAGCTTGGCCGCGCCGCCGACGCCCATGAAATGCGCCATGTAGAGTTCGCTGTCGGACGGCCTGCGGCCGAGCAGGCCAGTGAGCTTGAAACTGTTGGACTGCGTCAGTGCCGCCGCCATGCTGGATGCGGCCTCCGGGTCGTCGCGCAGCTTCATGATCGACCGCTTCATGAAGGGATCATCGACGGTGTAGGTGCCGGACGACGTCTTGGAAATGGCGTCGGAGTAGTTGCCATAGCCGAGCTGGGTGCCAGCCTCCTTCACCGTGCCGAGCCAGGTCTGATCGATGAACTGGTAGAGCCCATGGGCGGACGAGGTGGTGGCACCTGCGACCGGATCAAAGTCCGATTCCATCTTCGCGGTGGTCAGCATGTATTCGAAGCTGACGCCGGTCTGGCTCGATGCCTGCTTGATTGCGCCAGCGACGCGCTTCGAGGCGTCGGTCGCGGCCGTCTGCGTGGCACTGGAATTGTCGACCGACATGATGGAGTGCCCGCCCCGCGCGGCGTTGAGCGGCGCCGGCAATCCGGACGCCCTGTCGTCTCACCGTGGGACAGGTATGGTTAATGCGGGGTTAATTCGGCGTCCGGCCCTATCCCTGAGTCATTCCGGGGCGCGCCGAAGGTGCGAACCCGGAATCCATTCAGCCGCGCGTAATGTCTTGCGATGGATCCCGGGCTCGCGCTTCCGCCTTCGCTCTTCGAGCTTCGGCGGACAGGTCGCGCGCCCCGGAATGACAGCGGGCTATTTCTTGTAAACCGCGCTGGGATCGAACAGCCGCTCGGCATCGACGAGGACGAGCTTCGCGCCACCTCCCTCGGCCTCGACCTTGCGATAGAAACAGGACCGGCGGCCGGTGTGGCAGGCCGCGCCGATCTGCTCGACGCGAAGCCAGATCGCATCCTGGTCGCAATCGGTGCGAATTTCGACCACGCGCTGGGTCTGACCCGAAGTCTCACCTTTTCGCCACAAGGCATTGCGGGAACGGCTGAAGTACCAGGCTTCGCTGGTCGCAATCGTCTTGCGCAGCGCCTCGTCATTCATGTGGGCGACCATCAGCACATCGCCGGTGGCGACGTCGGTCGCCACGCAGGTCACGAGGCCGCTCGCATCGAAGCGCGGCTGGAAGGAGAGACCTTCCTCGATCTCATGGGAGTGAGCGGACACAGAAACCTCGCGAGAGCATGATCCGGAAAAATGTGCAGCGGTTTTCCGAAAAGATCATGCTCAAACAATTGATCTTCGCGAGGTCAGCGCTGCGTGCCTCGCACCAGGGACAGGAAACGGGCCTGCTCCGCCGGATTGTCGCGGAACATGCCGGTAAAGCGGCTGGTAAACGTGGACGCGCCATGCTTGGCGACACCGCGCACCGACATGCAGGTATGCTCGGCTTCGATCAGCACGGCAACGCCGCGCGGCTTGAGGATCTCGTCGATCGCCGCCGCGATCTGCGCGGTCATGTGCTCCTGGGTCTGGAGCCGGCGGGCAAAGATGTCAGTGAGGCGCGCGAGCTTCGACAGGCCGACGACGCGTTCGACCGGCGTATAGGCGATGTGCGCCTTGCCGTAGAACGGCATCATGTGGTGCTCGCATTGCGAGGTGAACTCGATGTCGCGGACCAGCACGAAGTCGTCGTAACCGGCTGTCTCGCCAAAGGTGCGGTCGAGCACCTCGGCCGGGCACTGGTGGTAGCCCTGATAGAGCTCGTCGAAGGCCTCGACCACGCGGCGCGGCGTGTCGAGCAAGCCCTCGCGCTCGGTATTCTCGCCGATATAGGCGAGCAGCGTCTTGACCGCCGCTTCCGCCTCTGCGCGCGCCGGGCGCGGCTGGTCGGCGCGGACGGCGGCCGCGAGGAATTCGGAAGGATCGAGCTCGGCCGGGCGGCTCTCGGGCTGCCTGTCGGAGGGCTTGTTGGGGCGGATGGATTTGATTGCAGCGTCCATATCGACTCCGTTCGACGGCCTTGCGGCCGGAGTGTCACCGGCAGACGGGGCGGCAAGCCGCCGGACGCCTGAACAGAACAATTTTGGCGAAAAAGGCCCTCAGTCACAGCGGCGGTCGTGTAGCTCTGACCACCGGACTGCTGGACTGTTTTTCCACCTGTTCCGACCCTATATAGGACCGTGGACGGCGCCCGCCAAGGCCGATCCGGCCCGGAAGTGTTGGACTCCATCACATGCTGAACGACATCTATAACAAGCGGATCATCGAACTGGCCGGGAATATTCCGCGCCTCGGGCGATTGTCGGACCCCGATGCGAGTGCCACCGCCCACTCCAAATTGTGCGGCTCGACCGTGAAGGTCGACCTCAAGATGGAGGGCGATAAGGTCATCGACTTCGCCCACGACGTGAAGGCCTGCGCGCTGGGGCAAGCCTCTTCATCCATCATGGCAAGTCACGTCGTCGGCTCGACTGCGAGCGAACTCCGTGAGTTACGCGAAACCGTTCGCAAGATGCTGAAGGAGAATGGCGCGCCGCCCGACGGCAAATGGGACGAGATCAAGTTCCTCGAACCGGTGCGCGACTACAAGGCGCGCCACGCCTCGACCTTGCTGACCTTCGACGCCGTGGTCGATGCCATCGGCCAGATCGAGGCCAAGGCGAAGCAGCCAGCCTCGGCACAGGGCTGAAGCTCTTACTTCTGAGACGCCGCAGCAGGTGCCGCCACCACGCCCCCCGTCGGCACTACGGCTTCCGCCGTCTTGGTCGATTTCGCGGGCTGCGGCTGCTGCTCCGGTTCCTCGCCGAACCTTGCCTGCGTCTTCGGCGCCAGCTCGGCCATCGCCGGCGCCGCAACGTCCACATGCGGGAGCACGTCGGCCACGAGATCCGTCGTCACCAGATTGGTGAGCTTCAGCTCGGCGGCGTCGAGTTCGTGCAAATCTTCCCAGGGCGGCACGTTGAGCGCGAGCGACAGGAGATCGCCGGCGCCGCCCATATCGAATGTGTATTTGGCGAGCCGGCCGATGTCGCGCTCCACGATCATCAGGTCCTGCGCGCTGTAGCTTGCCGCCCTCGCATCGTCGGCGCGGTCGCCCATCCAGATCTGATGGACGCGGACGTGGGCGGCTTCCGGCACGTAGCGCTTCTTGCCGGCCAGCAGCAGGAACACGCACATGGATTCGCAATAGGCTTCCGAGGCGACCGCCGGGCGGGCGCCCTGCCCGCTGGGGTTCTGCTGCGTGATGCCGACGGTGGTCAAAAGGCCGAGATTGCGGAAACGGCGCCCGAGCGTGATCGCGTCATTGACGGAACCGCCGCTGGAGTCGAGCACGACGGTGGCGCCGCCGAGTTGGCGCCCGCGAGCGAACTCCTCGAAATCCTTAGGCGTATCAACGGTGATGATGCCGACCGCACTGACCCAGCCGCGGCAGTTCGGCTCGCAGGCGACCCAGCCAAACTTCATCGGCAGCTTGCGCTCTTCGAGCGTGGCGCCGGCCCGTGCAGACGACCCGAAGGTTGCGACGGCACCTGCCAACACGACCCCGCAAGCGGCGCTTCCCACCAGCAACCAGCCGCGAAGATTGAGCGACTTCAGAAGTTTCAAACTGGTCCCTTCCCCAAGCCCCCAAGGCGATTCAGGCAAGCCCCGTTCGGCGTCCGATGAGTCTCACACGGACGTCATAAAAATGGTATCCGGGGGAATACAGATCGTCCATAGATACTTGCTGCACTGCTCCCAAAAAGCATGCAAAATATGGCGCGCAAACAACGACTTGGTGTTCCCTGCGTCGGAACCGCGCAACACCCCGCCCACAATCGCAGCAAAGCGCACATGAAGCATTCAGCCTGCGCGCACTGTTCCAATCCCCTCGGGGGCGCGCTCCGGTTCCCGCGCAGATTCGGCCGCGCGCTGATCTGGTTGTATCGGCACACGCTGTCGCCGCTGGTCGGCTACAATTGCCGGCACCTGCCGACCTGCTCCGTCTATGGCGACGAGGCAATCGAGCGCTTTGGGCTCTGGGCCGGCGGCTGGATGACGCTGGCGCGCCTGTTGCGCTGCAACCCCTTCGGCACGTCGGGCATCGACAATGTGCCTCACGCCGCCCCCCCGGGTGCGCGCTGGTATCTGCCTTGGCGTTACGGCCGCTGGCGCGGCGTCAACGCGTCGTAGGTAAGTGTGCTGCGATGCTTTACGCATCGCTGCCTTGAGTGGAACCGGAAGTTCCATTTCGCGTTGTTTTGATGCTCCCCCGGGAGGAAACAACAATGCGCTGGAAAATCAGCCCTCATTTTCACTTCAGGCTTGGTCCGCATCTCAAGATTAGTCCAGGGGATCACGATCCCAGAACCATCGACATGCTCGCCATCGTCGCCTTGCTCGCGCTGGTCCTCGGCTCGGGCTGGTACCTGGCGACAAGCATCGCCACGCCGCCAAGCACGACGGCGTTCATCGTGCCGAGCCAGAGCGTGCACTGGTAGTTCAGAGGTCCAGCACGAGCCGCTCCGAGTCTGATCCCGCCACGCAGACCATGAGATATCGTTCGCGTTCATACGGCGACAGGATGCGGTCGCGGTGCGCGGGCTTGCCCTCGAGCCATCCAACCTTGCAGGCACCGCAGATGCCGCCACAGCACGACGTCGATATGTCGATGCCTCCTTCCTGCAACGCAGCCAACATGGTCTGGCCGGCGCGAACCTCGATTTGGGTGCCCGAGCGCGCCAGTGACAGCGTGAACGGCTTTGCATCGGGATCGATGACGGGTGGCGGTGCGACGAAGCGCTCGACGTGAACATTGGCCGCGGGCCAGGCAGCGGTCACCCGTTCGAAATCGTCAATCATGCTTTCCGGGCCGCAGCAGGCAACAAGCGTCTCCGGCACAGGCTCCCCGACCAGCAACGCGAGATCCGGTCGGCCGGCCCGCGAGGTGCGGTGCACGACGACGCGGCCTGCTTCGATCAGCGGAGCGAGGTCCGCGGCGAGCGGCATCTCCTGGCGCACAATCAGATGCAGCGTGAAGTCGGCAGCTTCCGTTCGCGCGAGGTGACGCACCATCGACAGGAACGGCGTCACACCGATGCCGCCTGCGACGAACACATGGCGCGCAATGTCCGCACCGGGCGCGAGCCCGCCACGCGGCAGCGAAACGCCGATGACATCGCCAATCCCGACCTCATCGTGAAGTGCGCGCGAACCCCCGCGCCCATCCGCTTCGCGCTTGACCGCAATGACATAGCGCGTGTTGTCGGCGGGCTCGTTGCACACCGAGTAGGTGCGGACGAGCCCGTTCGGCAGGTGCAGATCGATATGCGCGCCGGGCTTGAAGGGCGGCAGCTCCCATTGATCGGGATCGGCCAGCGTGAACAATTTTATTCCCGCACCGGCCTGTTCGACGCCGGTCACGACCGTCTTGATCGTGGTGATCGGACGCGCCTTCATGCCGCGTTCCGCACGCTATCGCCGACCCTGACGATGCCGCCTTGCAGGATCTTGCAGTTGAGCCCGGAGCGGTTGATCAGGGGATCGAAAATCGCCTTGCCGGTGATCTCCTCGATATGACGGCATGGTATCGACAAGCGGGTCGCCTCCAGCAAGGTCTCCCCCAACCAGAAGCGGCGACCGACCAGATGGTTCAGCGGCACGCCCTCGACGGTGACGTTGCGCCGGTGCTGCTCCGGGCCAAGTTCGATGCCGGCGTCGCGCCTGAGCGCGATCAGCGTCTCTAGCTCGAACAGGGTGACCTGCCGGCCCTCTTCGGGCTTATGCGAGTAAAACCCCTCTTCGTTGCCGATCAAGTAGCGGTCGCCTTCGATTCCCCTGCCGGCGATAAGGGTGATCGATTCCATCGCGCGCATCGGCAGGAAGGCACGCGGGGTGAGATGAAGGAAGCGCACCACGCCGGTCCAGCCAAGGCGCGCTGTGTTCTGCGCCGAACCGGCGCTGATAGTGTTGAGCATGACGAAATCCTTGTGAGAAGCGATGGCGCGCCGCTAAGGGCGGCGCGCCGCGGGATCAGGTCAGTTCCTTGTTTGCCATTTCCGGCGCGAACGTGGTCGCAATCGCCGTGACGGCCGCGCAGGCGATCAGCAGCAGCGATACCGGCCAAGTGGCGCCGCCGCTCCAGGCCATCAGAGAGGCTGCAATCAACGGCGTCAACCCGCCGCTGATTGCCGCGCCGACCTGAAACCCGAGCGAAGCGCCGCTGTAACGCAGCCGCGCTGAGAACAGCTCGGAGTACCAGGGCGCGCCGATGCCGAACATCACCATCTGGCCGAAGGTGATCGCGACCACGATGGTGCAGATGACGATGGTGGGATCACGGGTGTTCAGCAGCCAGAACAGCGGGAAGGCAAACAGCGCCGAGAACAGGCAGCTCGCATAGAACATCGCCTTGCGGCCGACGATGTCGGACAGCCAGCCGAACAAGGGAATGGCAAGCAGCGCGACCAGCGATGCCGCGAACGCGCCGTTCAGGACCACCGTGCGCGACAGTCCGAGATTGGCCGTGGCGTAGGACATCACGAACACGCCGCCAATGCTGGCATAAGCAATCTCCGAGATCTTCAGCCCGACCGCGGTGAAGAACGGCCTGCGGTGATGCGTGAATATCTCGATCAGCGGCAGGCTTGCGACCTCCTTCTTGGCCTGGACCTGACGGAAGGCTGCGGTCTCTTCCATGTTGAGGCGGATATAGAGGCCGACGCCGACCAGGACGATCGAGACCAGGAAGGGAATTCGCCAGCCGTAGGACATGAAGTCGCTTTCGGGCAGGCTCGCCACCAGCGCGAACATGCCGATCGCGGCGAGATTGCCGATGGGATTGCCGACCTGCACCATGCTGCCGAGCAGGCCGCGGCGATGCGTCGGGCAATTCTCGACCACCATCAGCACGGCGCCGCCCCATTCGCCACCGAGGCCGATGCCCTGGAGGAAGCGCAGGCCGATCAGCAGCAGCGGGGCGGCGATGCCGATCTGCTGGTAGGTCGGAAGCAGGCCGATCAGGAAAGTGCCGATGCCCATCACCATGATCGTGATCGCGAGCATCGCCTTGCGGCCGACCCGGTCGCCGTAGTGGCCGAAGATCGCAGCGCCGAGCGGCCGCGCCAGAAATCCGACCGCATAGGTGCCGAAGGCTGCGATGGTGGCGAGCGTGGGGTTGCCGGCGGCGAAGAACACCTTGTTGAACACCAGCGCGGTCGCCGTGCCGTAGATGAGGAAGTCGTACCATTCGACCGCGGTGCCGATCACGCTCGACCACACGATCCGTCGCAAGCTCGCCGCCTCGTCCGGCGCTACGTTTATGGCTATGTCGTCTGCTACGGTCATCGATCTCTCCAAATAGTACCGGCGCCTGGGAAAAGCAGTTGGTATCGTGGAGCCCATCGGCAGCCGCGACGTGAAAAATCGATCATGTTTACTGTTGGAAATCAACGACGCGGAACGCGGCAATTGCTGCGCGGAACAGCACAACGCTTCTTTTGCTCTACATTTCAGCTATTTTTCGTGGGATACCAACATATCTGCCCACAATATCCGCGGCCCTGCTTGAAATTTCCGCGCATAAGTTTTCTATTGGGATACAGGCGAGCGCGGCTCGCGCGAGCCGCACCGGGCTGGCGGTTGAGGCGTATCTGTTGCAAAAGATGCAGCAGCAGTTCAGTCGTTACCTGGAGACACATGCGTGCTTGACGTCAGCAAGGCGACAGCCGTCGGGGCCAACATCCGTCAGGCACGGATCGCCAAGGGCCTGACGCTGGATCAACTCGCCAGGCAGAGTGATCTCACCCGCGGCTACATCTCGCTGGTCGAGCGCAACCTGAAGATCCCGTCGCTGGCCGCCTTGCTGCGGATGGCCGCCGCGCTCGAGGTCAATGTCGCGAACTTCTTCGACCCGAACGCCGAGCCGGCGCCGCGCTACACGCTGTTCCGCCGCGAAGACGGCAATGTGCCGCTGTTTCAGCACACCTTTGGCGTCGTCCCGCTCGTGACCGGCCGCACGCGCAAGATGATGGAGCCATTCCTGCTGAGCCCGCCACACAAATCGGCGACGCGCGCCTCGCACGCGGGCGAGGAGCTGCTGTTCGTCATCAACGGCAAGATCGCGATCAAGCTCGACGGCGAAGAACTCGTCCTCGGCAAGGGCGACTGCCTGTATTTCTCGGGCGAGACACCGCACGAGGTCAGGAGCCTTGGCCGGCAGAAGGCGGAGGTTCTGGTCGTCGTCGCCCAGAGTCCGGCGGCGTGAGGCCGGACTTCAGCAGATCGGCTAGCGGAACCAGAAGAAGCGCCCGGGCGGTGGCGGGACCGGCTCGGGTGGACGTGGCCGCTTCGGGCGCGGTGATTTCGGCGGCGGCTCGGCGGACGAGGTGGTCTCCGCCGCCGGCGCGGTCTCGCTTCCCGGCACCCTCACCGACAGCAGCAAGTTCGACTCGTGCATCCGCCAGCGATAGCCGACACCGAAATCAATCGGCTGCGCCCGGGTGAACAATTCGGCGTAGCGCTCCTGGTAGCGGCCCGGGAATTCGCTGATCGGTCCGAGATAGCGGCCGAACGGGAAGAAGCGCCATTGCCGCGCATTGTAGTTGGCGAGCGGAATGCCGGAATCGTCCTGGATGATGGTCGAGCTGTTGGCGAGCAGCCAGTTGCGAACGACCGTGAAGTTGCCGGCATGCAGCAGATAGGACGCACTCTTGATCAGGCTATTGCCGGGCCCGAGCGTCTCGCAGAATTTGAGGAACCCCGCCGCCCGCGCGCCTGAATTGGAGAGATCGGTCGAGAAATAATACAGTGTGCGCGCCTCACCATCGCTGCCGGCAAAGGTGATGCGGACGCCGCGCGTGGCGTTCGGTCCCGGATTGTCGTTGCCCGTATGCATCCCGCCCTTGTCGTCGAGCGCGATCATCTCGACGTTGCGGATGGTCTTGCCGGAGCGCGCCAGGAAGACATAGAGGATCGGCAAGGTGCCGTTGACCTGGTTGGCGTGCAGGTCGACCTTCATCTTCTTGGTGATGAAGAAGGAGAAGCTCAGGATCGAGCCGAGCGAGCGCTCGACATTGTAGAGCGCGGCGCCGACCGATCCGCGCGGCAGCTTCGACAGGTCGGCCACCGCACCGACCGGCTCCAGCGCGCCGAGCACGTAGGTGCTGGCCTTGGAATAGAAGGCGTTCGCGTAGAGGAAATCCGGGCCGCTGAACATGTAGAACATGGTCGGTCGGGGCGCGGCGAGATTGACGTCGGACCAACTCCTGATCTTCGACAATTGCCGCTGCTCGAGCTGGGCGAAGGCGCCGTCGAAGAATTTTGCGTGGCGCTGCCAGCCCGGATCCTTCGTGAGCGCCACCAGCGGCGAGTCCGCCGAAGGCTGCATGCCCGCGAGGAAGCGCGCGGTGTCGTCGAAAGTGACGTCGGCGGCACGCGCGGACGAGATGGCCGCAGCCAGCAGGGCAACGGCGACGGCCGCAATTCTCATGGGTCGAAACATGTCTATTCGCGATGTGATGAAGTGGCAGCGGCGACCGGCCGCCTGCGGAAAACAACATAAATCAACAGGCCCGAGAGCATGACGAGCATCCCCGCGAGCGACTGCACCAGCCGCTCGGTCAAGAGGTAATACATCATGAACGCGGTCACGAGCAGGAAAACGAGCGGTGTGAACGGGTATCCCCAGGCGCGATAGGGGCGCGGCAGGTCGGGGTCAGTGATGCGCAGCTTGATGACGCCGGCGACCGTGAAGAACGAGCAGAACAGCAGTGCAAACTGGATGAAGTCGAGCACCGCCTCGAAGCTGCGCGTAAACAGCAGCAGGTTCGAGACCGCGAGCTGAAACAGGATGGCATAGGCCGGCGCGCCGCTCGTTGACTTGCGCGAGAACACGCGAAGCGCCGGAATGTCCTCCCCCATCGTCATCATCACGCGCGGGCCGATCCACATCATTGCGCTGATCGAGGAGATCAGGCCCACGCAGATCATCGCGGCGACGATCCGGCCGCCGATGCCGCCGAAGATGGCGCTGCCGGCGACGCTGGCGACATCGAGCTGACCGGCCAGTGCACTGACCGGCGTGGAGTACAAGAACACCGCATTCAGCGCGACGTACAGCACCAGCACGATCAGCGTGCCCGCAAGCAGCGCCCGCGGCAGGCTTTGCTGCGGCGTCTTCATCTCGCCGATGATGTAGGTCGCGGCATTCCACCCCGAGAATGAGTACATCACGAAGACGAGCCCGATTGCGAAAGGCGCGCTGACGATATGGGCGAGATCGCCGGCCTGCGGTGCAAAGGAGATCGGCTGCTTGGTGCCGATGACGAAGCCGGCAACCAGGAAGGCCACGATCAGTACGACCTTCAGAATGGTCGAGATCAACTGAAAGGTCGAGGAGTGCCTGACGCCGGTCAGTTGCACGATCGAGACCAGCCACACCACGCCGATGGCGAGCGGAATCGGCGGCAGATTGGGCACGACCGATTTTGCGTATTCACCAAACGCCATGGCGGCGAGCGCGACTGGCGCGGCAAAACCCACCGTCGCCGAGACCCAGCCAGCGAGAAAGCCGAAGGCGGGATGATAGGCGCGGCCGAGAAAATTGTACTCGCCGCTCGAGCGCGGAAACATCGCGCCCAACTCGCTGTAGGAGAACACCCCGCACAGCGCGACGATGCCGCCGATGGTCCACAGCGCGAGGATCGAGAAACCGGACGGGATATCCTTGACCTGAAAACCGAGGCTGGTGAAGACACCAACCCCGATCATGTCGGCAACGACGATGGCGGTTGCGACGAGAACGGAGACCCCGGGCCCGCGCCCGGTCAGCCGGCCCGTCCAGGACGCGGTTCCCGCATCTGATGCCGTCATCGGGGTCCTTAACCTCAGGCGTCGCGCCTCGTGGGAAGCATCGTGCAGATTGGTCCAGTCAATTCAAGCAAGGTTAACAAGGGTTAAATGAGGCGAGCTGAATAGGTAATTAGCCACCATCTATGCACGCTTCTGGGCAATAAACCCGTAGTTGGTCGCCGAAAACCACCTTCCCCTCCCACAATCGCGACACGATTGCGTGGTCTTTTTTGATCGTTCCGGATGTGGGGAAGTTTCTCCGGACACTTAACGTCGCCTAAACGCCAGTCGGCTCAATTAGCCTAAATATTGCCGCTGGATCGGGGTCATGGGTGGATGGTCGGGGCCGTTCCGAAATTGAGAGCAGAGATTCGTGCTGACCGGACCAAGGCGTCCGGTCGGCGCGGTCGTGCGCTCCGGATCGTGCTGATCTCAGCCTTGGTGCCGATGTCGCTGACGCTGGTTCAATGCGGCGGAGCGCCCAATCCGGCAACGCTTGCGGCGAACTCGCAGGCCAATGTCCAGGTTGTCGCCAAGACCAATCCGCAAGTGGCAAGCGGCGACACGTTCGAGGACCGCTTCCCTGCACCGCAGTTCGGGGAGCGCTTCCCCTCGGCAAGCGAGAGTTTCCTGCAACGGCAGATGTCGGACTTTTCGCCCAAGCGCGCCGTGCAGCAGCAACCGGAGCAGGCGCCCTACAAGGTCGCCTCGCTCGCGCCGCAGGTCCCCTATCAGCGTCCGGCGCGCGAAGACCTGACGACGCTCGTCAGCATGAAATCATCGGCCTTCCCCTATTTCGGCAACAACCCCGCCTCCGACGCGCCCTTCCTCAACATCTCCAAGGGCGACCGTCGCGGCCACCGCAGCTATTCCGGGCGCGTGTTCTGGCAGGACGAGACCTACAATGACAGCCGCGTGCTGATGCACGTGCCGGAGCATTTCGACGTGCGCAAGCCGGGCGTGATCGTGGTGTTCTTCCACGGCAATGGCGCGACGCTCGAACGCGATGTACGCGACCGGCAGCTGGTGCCGCAGCAGATCACCGATTCCGGCGCCAACGCCGTGCTCCTCGCGCCGCAGATGGCGGTTGATGCGGCCGATTCCAGCGCCGGCAAGTTCTGGCAGCCTGGCGGCCTCAAGCGCTTCATGGCGGAATCGGCCGAGCATCTGGCCCGTCTCACTGGCGATCCCAACAGCGCGCGCGCCTTCGCCGACATGCCGATCGTGATCGTCGGCTATAGCGGCGGCTTCCTGCCGACTGCCTGGAGCCTCGAGGTCGGTGGCATCAGCGACCGCGTCCGCGGCGTCGTTCTGCTCGACGCGGTCTATGGCGAAATGGACAAGTTCGCCTCCTGGATCGAGAGCCATCGCTCCGGCTTCTTCGTCAGCTCCTATACCCACTACACCGCGCGTCGCGATCGCGAGCTGATGAGCATGCTGCGGCAGAAGGGTATCGGCGTCTCCGAAGACATGGATAGGCCCTTACGGCCCGGCAGCGTGGTGTTCGTCGAAACCGGCGACGGCATCACCCACCGCGACTACGTGAATCGCGCGTGGACGCAATATCCGCTCAAGGACGTGCTGGTGAAGATGTCGGCGACGCCGGCGCTGGCACTGACGCGCGTCGCGGCGACCAGTTCCTCTGCATCCAGCCGATAGCCTGGATATAGCGCTAGCCGGGATTTGGCCGCGCTGCCTGTAATTCTTTCAGGCTTTGATCAAAATGTGATGTTGATGGTCGACATCCCCGGGAGCCACCGGATTGCTTCCGCTGGCCACGATCATAATTTGTCGGCCAAGTTGCAGTTGGAATTTTGCGGGGACAAGCAGTGCGTCAGGGACTGTACAAGGTCGACTTCCACACGGTTCATGGCACCGGCTGCGGCGTCGTCTATGTGACGGATGGCAAGATGCGCGGCGGCAATTCCGCCTTCACCTTCATCGGCACCTACACGGGCGAAGGCGACGGCATCAAGGTCAAGATCTCGACCGAGCGCTACAATGACGACCCGTCCTTCAAGGCGCTGTTCGGGCTCGACCGGATCACGCTGACGCTCGGCGGCCGCGAAGACGGCGACATGGCGGAATTCGAAGGCAACGCGCTGCAAGTGCCAGGCGTTGCCTTCAGAGCCGTGCTGAGCCGGATCAGCGACTAACCTTCAGGCTCTTGCAGCTCAGTCCTGATACTCAGTTCTTGGGTAGCTTCGGGATGCTCTCGGCAAAGCCGTTGAAGCAGGCCAGCCGCTCGTCCTCTTCCTTGAAGAAGCGGCAATCGGCGACGCCCTTGGCTTTCGCCGGCTTCGGCTTCGGCGTCGGCGGGATCACCGCATCGTAGCAGTTGAGACGGTCCTTGGTGCCATCGTCGGTGTCGAGGCAGGCCTGGAGCCGCGCTGCGATCGACTGCGGCTTGCCCTTCGGCGCGGCGGCAGCCGGCTTGGCGGCGGCCTCTTTGGTGCCCCCTTTGGGCTTGACCTGCACCAGCGGCTTGTCCCCGACCATCGGCGGCTTGTCGGCTTGCGCAAACGCGGAGGCTGAATAGAGCACCGCGGCAACCGCCAGAATCATCCTCATCTCAGTCAACTCTCCTTGGTCCCCATGCCTCGCCTTCTAGCGCTCTCGCGCGCGGTTTGCCAAGCGCCTTGCGCACAGGAAATCGCTGGCATCAGGCCAGAGCGGCAGCAGCCGGCCGGGATCGGCTGACGACCACCAGGATCAGCGCCAGGACGACGAAGCCGATCGTGTGCAGCAATTCGCGATGGTGCCGGCGCGGCGCCAGCACTGAGCGGCCGGTGACGATATTGCCAAGCATCAGGGCGGTTGGCCTTAAACGGCCGGCACGGGAATTTTCCATGCAAGTGCGTGTAAATGAGACCCGCGGCCAGTTAGAGACCCGCGGCCAGTTAAAGGGCTTCCGCGAAATAGTTGGTGCACGGCGGCAGCTTTGTGCGCCCATTTTCTTGGAAATGCCGGATTGCACGGGCCGAATCGCCTGATATATCGCTCGTTCCCGCTTACCTGCGCTCGTTCGCAGGAGTGAGCCTCAGGAGAAAAGCCATGACTGACCAGTCCAAGGACCCCAAGTCCGACCAACTCAAGTCTGAACAACCCAAGTCCGAATCCGGCTTCCAGTACAGCCTCAGCAATCTCAGGCCCGTGACCCCGCCGGAAAAGATCACCCTCACCTTCCCCGACGGCGCCCGGCGCGAATACGCCAAGAGCACCACCGGCATGGATATCGCCAAGGGCATCTCGCCGTCGCTGGCCAAGCGCACGGTGGCGATGGCGCTCGACGGCGAACTGGCCGACCTCAACGATCCCATCGAAGCCGACGCGAAGATCGAGCTCGTCAACCGCGACGACCCGCGCGCGCTCGAACTGATCCGCCACGACTGCGCTCACGTGCTGGCGGAAGCCGTCCAATCGCTGTGGCCGGGCACCCAGGTCACGATCGGTCCCGTCATCGAGAACGGCTTCTACTACGACTTCTTCCGCAACGAGCCGTTCACCCCGGAAGATTTTGCCGCAATCGAGAAGAAGATGCGCGAGCTCATCGCGCGCGATAAACCCTTCACGAAAGAGGTTTGGGATCGCGAAAAGACCAAACAGGTGTTCCGCGACAAGGGCGAGGCGTTCAAGGTCGAGCTGGTCGATGCCATTCCCGGCAACGAGCCGATCAAGATCTACTACCAGGGCGACTGGTTCGATCTGTGCCGCGGCCCGCACATGACCTCGACCGGCAAGGTCGGCAACGCCTTCAAATTGATGAAGGTGGCCGGCGCCTATTGGCGCGGCGACAGCAACAACCCGATGCTGACCCGCATCTACGGCACGGCGTTTGCCAAGCAGGAGGACCTCGACGCTTACCTCAAGCAGATCGAGGAGGCCGAGAAACGCGACCATCGCAAGCTCGGGCGCGAGCTCGACCTCTTCCATTTCCAGGAGGAAGGTCCGGGCGTCGTGTTCTGGCACCCCAAGGGCTGGACCATCTTCCAGCAGCTCATCGCCTATATGCGCCGCCGCCTGACCGGCGACTACAACGAGGTCAACGCGCCGCAGATCCTCGACAAGTCCTTGTGGGAGACCTCCGGCCATTGGGGCTGGTATCGCGAGAACATGTTCGCGGCGCAGTCGGCCGGCGACGAGGCCGAGGACAAGCGCTGGTTCGCGCTTAAGCCGATGAACTGTCCTGGCCACGTCCAGATCTTCAAGCATGGCCTGAAGAGCTACCGTGACCTGCCGCTGCGGCTCGCCGAGTTCGGCGTGGTGCATCGCTACGAACCGTCCGGCGCAATGCACGGCCTGATGCGCGTGCGCGGCTTCACTCAGGATGACGCGCACATCTTCTGCACCGAGGATCAACTCGCCGAAGAGTGCCTGAAGATCAACGATCTCATCCTGTCGACCTACGCCGACTTCGGCTTCACCGGCGACCTCACTGTCAAGCTCTCGACCCGGCCCGACAAGCGCGTCGGCACCGACGCGATGTGGGATCACGCCGAGCGCGTGATGGCGACGGTGCTGCGCGAGATCCAGTCGCAGAACAATCACATCAAGACCGAGATCAATCCGGGCGAAGGTGCCTTCTACGGACCGAAATTCGAATATGTGCTGCGCGACGCCATCGGCCGCGACTGGCAGTGCGGCACCACGCAGGTCGACTTCAACCTGCCGGAACGGTTCGGCGCGTTCTACATCGACCATGACGGCGGCAAGAAACCGCCGGTGATGGTGCACCGCGCGATCTGCGGCTCGATGGAACGCTACATCGGCATCCTGATCGAGCACTATGCCGGCAACTTCCCGCTCTGGCTCTCGCCGGTGCAGGCGGTGGTTACGACCATCACCTCGGAAGGCGACGAATACGCCAAGCAGGTCCTCGAGCAGGCCCGGCGTGCAGGCCTGCGGGTCGAGATCGACCTGCGCAACGAAAAGATCAACTACAAGGTCCGCGAGCACTCGCTGGCCAAGATCCCGGCGCTGCTCGTGGTCGGCAAGAAAGAGGCCGAGACGCACTCGGTCTCGGTCCGCCGTCTCGGCAGCGACGGCCAGAAGGTGATGCCGACCGCCGAGGCGATCGTCGCGCTGGTCGACGAGGCGACCCCGCCGGACGTTCGGCGGATGCGCGACACGGCCTGATCCCTGAAATCGATCTAAACTTGCTTTCGGTTGCGGGCGTGCATTCCTATGTGAGGACCGCACGCCCGACGACCAGCCGAAGAGGTAAATGCAGTGCCCGACGCCATCGAACTCCTGAAGACTCGCCGCTCGGTCAAGCCGCGCGAGATGACCGGCCCCGGCCCCTCGCCGGCCGAGCTCGAGACCATTCTCACCATCGGCGCGCGGGTGCCCGATCACGGCAAGCTGGCGCCCTGGCGCTTCATCATTTTCGAGGGTGACGCCCGTCAGCGCGCCGGCGAGGTGATCGCGAAGGTCTTCGCGCGGAAGAATCCGGGCGCGCCGGCGGCAGATGTCGAGACCGAGCGGAAACGGCTCACCGACGCGCCGCTGGTGATCGGCATCGTCAGCTTCACCAGGCCGCATCCGAAGGTGCCGGCGTGGGAGCAGGAATTGTCGGCGGGCGCCAGCGTCATGAACATCGTCACGGCTGCGACCGCGCTTGGCTACGGCGCCTGCTGGCTCACCGGCTGGTTCTCCTTCGATCGCGACGTGCTGGACGGGCTTGGCCTCAAGCCGGACGAAAAACTCGCGGGCCTCGTCCACATTGGCACGCCGACCAGGCCGAGCGAGGATCGCCCCCGTCCCGTCCTGTCCGAGATCGTGACGCGGTTTTAATCGAAGTCTTGTTGACGGCTCGAACGTCTTGCGGCTTTGTTCCCCACCAGGGAGGAAGCCCGGATGCAGCGTCGTGAATTTCTGGTCGGGGCCGCGATGTTGGCCGGCACGGTGGCGCGAGGCCGCGCCACCGACATTCCAGCCCCCGCGCCCGACAAGCTGCAACGCATCACGGCCTTCTTCGAGAACGAAGTCACGGCCGGCAGATTGCCAGGGGCCGTGATCCTGATCCAGCAGCACGGCAAGCCGATCTATTTCAAGATGTTCGGCGTGCGCGACGTCAGGACCCGCCTCTCCATGACGCCGGACACGGTCTTCGCGATCCATTCCATGACCAAGCCGATCACCAGCCTGGCTGCGATGATGCTGATTGATGAGGGCAGGCTTGCGCTCGCCGACCCCGTGTCGAAATACATCCCATCTTTCGCCGGCACGAAGGTCGGACTGGAGGTCACCAAACCCGACGGTTCGCTGGCGCTCGACCTGGTGCCGCCGATCCATCCCGTGACCATCAGGGATCTGATGCGCCACACGTCGGGCATCAGCTATGACTATATCGGCGGCAAATGGGTCGAGCTGGCCTACAAGGCAGCCAATATCTTCGAGGGCCAGTTCGACAACAGGGAATTCGCCGAGCGCGTCGCGAAGCTGCCGCTGGCGCGCCAGCCGGGGACGCTGTGGCGCTACGGTCATTCCACCGACGTGCTCGGCAGCGTCATCGAGATCATCACCAAACAGACGCTGTACGACGCCCTGAAGCAGCGCGTTTTCGATCCGCTCGGCATGACCAACACCAAATTCGTGCTGACGACATCCGATGAACTCGAGCGGATGGCACGGCCGCTGCCGAGCGACCAGATCCTGCTCGACGCCGAGCACGAGCGTCTCGCCCATCCGGAATGGCAATCCGGCGGCGGCGGCCTGCTCTCGACCATCACCGACTATCAGCGCTTTTCGCAAATGCTCCTCAACGGTGGCGAATTCGACGGCAAGCGCTACCTCAGTCCGGCCGCGTTCAAGGACATGACGACCGATCAGATCGGGCCGGGCTCTGGTGTCGCGCGCGACTATTTCTATTTCCCGGGCGACGGCTTCGGCTACGGCTACGGCCTTGCCGTGCGCACCGATCCCGGCAACGCAAAACCGCCGCCGCCGGGATCGATCGGCGAGCTGAAATGGGACTCCGGCAGCGGCACCTATTTCGGCGTCGATCCCAGGCTCGACATGGTCTACGTCCTGATGCAGCAGACCCAGAATGAGCGCGGCCGTATCACGCCTGCCTTCAAGGAACTGGTCTACGACACCTTTCCGCCGGACCTACGCCGCCCGTGAGGCGCGCTGGCCGAAATCGGCGAGCAGTTTTGCGATCTCGGCGGCGGGCCGTGCCGCGCTGAACAGAAAGCCCTGAACCTCGTTGCAGCCTTCGGCGCGTAACCAGTCGAGCTGGTCCTCGGTCTCGACGCCCTCTGCGGTCGTGGTGATGTTGAGGCTGCGGCCGAGCCCCGAAATCGCCCGCACGATCGCGACGCAGTCGGGCCGATCCGCGAGGTCCTTGACGAAGGAGCGGTCGATCTTGATCTTGTCGAAGGGGAAGCTGCGCAGATAGCTCAGGCTGGAATAGCCGGTGCCGAAATCATCCATGGAGATGCCGACACCAAGCCCGCGCAACTGATGCAGGGTCGCGAGATTGGCGTCGGTCTCCGCCAGGAAGATCGACTCGGTGATCTCCAGCTCAAGCCGCTTCGGCGACAGGCCGGATTGCGCCAGGGCCGAGATCACGACCTGAACCAGGTTGCGGCTGCGGAATTGCGCCGGCGAGAGATTCACCGCGACCTTGATGTCGGCAGGCCATTTCACCGCTTCGGCGCAGGCTTCGCGCAACACCCACTCGCCGAGCTGGGAGATCAGGCCGATGTCTTCGGCGACCGGGATGAATTCCGCCGGCGAGATCATGCCCTTGTCGGGGTGATGCCAGCGCAACAGTGACTCGAAGCCGGAGATGCGGTCGGACGCGATCGATACCAGCGGCTGGTAATGCAGCTCGAACTCGCCATTGGCAAACGCACGGCGCAGATCGAGCTCCATGTCGCGCCGCTTCTGCGCCTGGAGGTCCATCTCGCGCTCGAAGAAATGGTGCACGCCGCCGCCGTCGGACTTCGCCCGGTACAGCGCCATGTCGGCGTTGCGCATCAACTCTTCCGACGTCGTGCCGTCGCCCGGCGACAGCGCGATGCCGATGCTGGCACCGATCACCATTTCCTGGCCATCGAGTTCGTAAGGCGCTTTCAGCATGTCGATCAGCAGGGTCGCACAGGCGCTGGCCTCGTTCGGCGAAACATCCGCCGCAAGGATCACGGCGAACTCGTCGCCACCAAGACGTGCGGCGAGATTGGCGCCGCGGACCGCGGTGGTCAGGCGTTCGGCAACTTCCTTGAGCAGGCGGTCGCCCGCCGGATGCCCGAAGGAATCGTTGATGTTCTTGAACAGGTCGAGGTCGATATAGAGCACGCCGACCCGTTTTCCCCCGGCCTGGTCGAGCGCCCGCTTCAATCGCTCCTGGAAATATTCGCGGTTCGGCAGATCGGTAAGCCCGTCATGATGCGCCATGTGGGCGATCCGCGCCTCGGCCTTGCGCCGTTCGGTGATATCGACCACCGCGACCAGGTAGCCGTCGCGATCGTCGAAGGCAACGCGGCGGCCGAAGGTGAGCACCTCGATCTCGCTGCCGTCGGCGCACAGATGCCGCCAGTTGCGCGAGGAATGATAGGTGTCACCGATGCGCTCCAGCGCCTCGGCGTGGCTCTCCCATTCGTCCTGCGGCCAGATCTCCGGCAGGGTCATGCGCAGGAAGGCGGCGCGGCTATAGCCGTAATGCTGGACCGCGGCGTCGTTGACGCTGAGGAACTCCTTGGTCTCCGCGTCGAACACCCACATTGGCATCGGGTTGTTGTCGAACAGCAGACGGAACGAGGCGTCGCGCCGCTTCAAGGCGGTGACGTCCGAGATCGCGAGCGAGACAACGTCGGCAAAAGCGGTGGCGCTCAGCCGCAGGTGCCGGCCATCGTGCTCGATCTCGAGCTGTTCGCCGCGGCCGCCGGAGACAGCCTTCAGCAAAAACGCCATGATGTCGGGTAAGGCCAGCAGCGTGCTGCCTTCGCCGATCCGCCGCCACAGCAAGCTTCCGCTCGCGGCACCCAGCAACAGCCCGGCGCTCTTGTTGTGGTGCACGACCTGAAGATCGAACGGCGTGCCGCTGGCATCGCGCAGCGTTGCCAGCGAGACCACCGCGTCATCGGTCGAGGAGAAGATCGCATCCAGAAGATTATATTGCGCGCCGCGCTCGTTGACATAGGTGCCGACCAGCGTGGCGCCCCAGCGTGAGGCGGTCGGCAGCGCCAGCAGATCGTACGTCCTGACCATGCCGTCGCGCACGCAATGCGCGCTCGCCTGGTGCGGCCGTCCGTTCTTGAGTGCGCTCGTCGCCGCTTCCGATAGCGCAGTGGCGCAATCCGGCGACAGCTCGGCGACCGGAATGTCCCAGCGCTCCTCGCCGAGCCATTTCTGCACGTAACGTCCGCTGCGCGACAGTTCGAGCGCGCCCTCGCCCTTGAGCAGCGCGATGTGGTCGGCGAGCCGCCCGAGGCTGCCGAGCATGACGTCCTCGTAGCGCGGCAGCCGTTCACCCGGCTTCAACGCGGCGCGCCATTTGCGCTGAAGCACTGGGATGTCGTCGAACATTTCGGTAGCCGGTTTTCCCGGCATCTTCTTCGCGGCACTCATTGCAGTCCCCAACGCACTTTCCCGCCGCATCCAATGCAACCCCACTTAATGGCTTGTAAAAAGCGCGCGGCCGCGGGTTCCATTCGGCGATTATGACAGTTTTAAGTCAGGTGTTGGTTAGTGAGTGTTGGAGACTATGACGGTTTTGTTGGCCGAGAATTGTCCCGGACGCGCTGCAACGCTCTTGACGTTGCTGCGCAGAGCCGGGACCCAGGAAGCTGCACATCCGCTGTTGCATGGGCCCCGGCTCTGCAGCGCACCGCTGAAGTAGCGCTGCGCTGCGTCCGGGGCACGAGACCTTGCTCAACAATTGACACACCTTCGCGCTCTCGCGGCATGTTTCGCCCGAGCTTTGCTTCGTCACTTCACCCTCCGAAATGAAAGAGGGCGCAGGGAAGGCCAGGAGCCGGCTGGCTCCCATGGACCGCTATGCCAGAAGCAGATTGCGCTACAATGCACAGCGGGAAACAGGGCAACCGGAGACATCCCGGCCTTCCCTGCGCGGATGGTTGGAACGGCTTATGTCGCGCTCTCCCCGGGGAGCGATGCACTATTGCCCCCGTCGCCTTGCAGATCACTGATGCGCGCGCCCGGTTGGGCCACCCACATCACCGCAAGACTTGGCGCACAGACTCCGGGCGCCAGGACCACACGATTTTGCCGCACGCAAGCCGCACCGGTCGTGTGCGCGAGGTCTCCGCTCACAGTCGCCTGCCCTGCGAAGTCCTTCGCGCCGATGTGACCCACGTCCACCGCCGCCCGGCCCGCGTTCGTGACGATCGCGATACGCCCCTCTTCCTTGGGCCGGAGTGAGGCGAAATATACGCAATTCCGAATTTCGGTAAAGTGGAATATTTTTGACGATGCGGATTGACCAGCAGTTTGGGTGTTTTGCCCGTCGGGCAACGCAAGGAGTTGTGGACTCGTGGCCCGGATGGAGCGAAGCGTAATCCGGGATTCTCGCGATTGGCACGAAGGCCCAGGATTGCGCTGCGCTCCATCCGGGCTTCTACGGAACTACGGAAGCGTTGCTAATCCTCGCTCGACGCCGCGGAGCGATTGCGTAGATAGGCCTGCGACAACAGGAAGAACAATGCGCGCTCGCCATGATATTTGGCGGCCGGCCGGGTGCGCTCGAACCCGTCGGCAAATATCTTGCCGGACTGGTCGCACACCTGCCAGCGCCAGCCAAGGCGCTTACGCCTGGTGAGGATCACTTCGAACATGCCGACGGGCTTGGTCCCCTGCTCCTTGCCGGTCTCACAGGCTGACAGACCTGCTCCGGCCTCCCCCATTGGGCGGATGCTGGACATATAACGCAGCGAGACTGAAAAAAACAAAATTGATTATCGGAAATGCGTATCTTGCACCGGCTGTGACGAAGTCGCGACGCTCCCGGAATAAGCCGGTGCGGCCGGTGTTACTCACGCCCCATGCGGCACAGCTTGGTAGCGCTGACAGTGGTATTCAAATCAGAACACACGTCGAGAACGCCCGGTAAGCGAACGCTCACCGGGCGTTTACGCGAGATGTTAGCGGCCGACTCGCGCCTGGAGATGCGCAGGATAGCGGTCGCCTTGCACCGCGACCTTGGCCAGCACCTCTGCAATGGCCGCGAGATCGGCATCCGACAGCGTCACCGCAGCCGCAGCGAGATTCTCCTCGAGGCGGTGCAGCTTGGTGGTACCGGGAATCGGCACGATCCACGGCTTTTGCGCGAGCAGCCACGCCAGCGCGATCTGCGCCGGCGTCACCTTTTTCGCCGCGGCGATCTCGCCCAGCAGATCGACCAGAGTCTGATTGGCCTTTCGTGCGCTCGATGAGAAGCGCGGTACGATGTTCCGGAAATCACTCTGGTCGAACGTGGTGCTCTCGCTGATCGCACCAGTCAGAAATCCCTTGCCGAGCGGGCTGAAGGGAACGAAGCCGATGCCGAGCTCTTCGAGCGTCGGCAGGATCTCCTGCTCCGGCTCGCGCCACCACAGCGAATATTCGCTTTGCAGCGCGGTCACGGGCTGCACCGCATGAGCACGGCGGATGCTCGAGGCGCCCGCCTCCGACAGACCGAAGTGCAGGACCTTGCCGTCGCGGATCAAGTCCTTCACCGCGCCCGCCGTGTCTTCGATCGGCACCGCCGGATCGACGCGGTGCTGGTAGAACAGATCGATGCGGTCGGTCTTCAGCCGCTTCAGCGCGGCATCCGCCACCGCCTTGACGTTGGCGGGCGTGCTGTCGAGCCCGGCTTCGACCTTGCCGCCCTTGAAGCCGAACTTGGTGGCGATCACCACCTTGTCACGGAACGGCGCCAGCGCCTCACCCAGGAGCTCCTCATTGACGAAGGGGCCATAGGCTTCGGCGCTGTCGAAGAAGGTCACGCCGCGCTCGAAGGCGGTCCTGATCAGCGCGATCGCCTGCGACGTCTCGGTCGCGGGGCCGTAGCCATAGCTCAATCCCATGCAGCCGAGGCCGATGGCCGAGACCTCGAGACCACTCTTGCCCAGTTTGCGCGTCTGCATCGAAAGCTCTCCTTGAAGATCATGTTCGACTGCGAACTTAAGCCACGCGCGGACCCGCGATTAGGTGATAAAATCGGCATGTACTGATGATCAGGACTCATGAATGGCCCGCGCCAACATCAACGACCTCCTCGCCTTCCTCGCCGTCGCGCGCGAGCGCAGTTTTACCCGCGCCGCGGCCCAGTTCGGCGTGTCGCAATCAGCGCTGAGCCACACCGTGCGCGCGCTCGAGGAACGGCTTGGCCTGCGGCTCCTCACCCGCACCACCCGCAGCGTGGCCCCGACCGAGGCCGGCGAGCGGCTGCTCCGCAATGTCGGGCCGCATTTCGACGAGATCGGCGCGGAACTGTCGGCGCTGACCGCTCTGCGCGAGACGCCGGCCGGCACCGTCCGCATCACGACCGGCGAACATTCGGCGCAGACGATCCTGTGGCCGACGCTGGCAAAGCTGTTGCCGCGCTATCCCGACATCAAGGTCGAACTCGTCGTCGACTACGGCCTCACCGACATCGTCGCAGAGCGCTACGACGCCGGCGTCCGTCTCGGCGAACAGGTCGACAAGGACATGATCGCGGTGCGGATCGGGCCGGAGATGCGCATGGCCGTGGTCGGCGCGCCCGCTTATTTCGCCGCGCATCCGAAGCCGAGGCAGCCGCAGGACCTCACCGAGCACAATTGCATCAACCTCCGCCTGCCGACCTATGGCGGGATCTATGCCTGGGAGTTCGAGAAGCGCGGCCGCGCCGTGAAGGTGCGCGTCGACGGGCAACTGGTGCTCAACACCAGCCTGTTGCGGATGAATGCCGTTCTGGCCGGTCTTGGTCTTGCCTTCATCCCCGAAGATCTCGTGAAGCGGGAGATCGCCGACGGCCGGCTGGTCCGCGTGCTCGCCGACTGGTGCGCGCCGTTTGCCGGCTATCACCTCTATTATCCGAGCCGACGACAGCCGACCCCGGCGTTTGCGGTGCTGGTGGAGGCGTTAAGGTATCGGAAGTGAGCGGCGCGTGGGCGGGCGACTCTCGCGCCCCGGACGCAGCGCAGCGCTTCTTCAGCGGTGCGCTGCAGAGCCGGGGCCCATGGGGGCCACATACCGATCCGAGAGATGGGTCCCGGCTCTGCGCAGCAGCGCAAAGGCGCTGCAGCGCGTCCGGGACAAAAGAGGCGGCGCTACCGCGCGACGACTTCGACTTCGCCGTCGACACCATTGACGACGTTGAAGCCGCGCTCGTAGACCTTGCCCTCGTTCTTGGCGATGGCGCGGTATTCGCCCTCGGAGAGCACGACGCGCGGGAAGGCACCGATCGATTCCTTGATGACGTCGCCGCCCGGCGTCAGCACCGACCATGCGGTGTTGGCGAGCGCCTCGCCGCCCCTGTCGCTGACGAGCTTGAGGGTGATGACCGCAGCGCGGTGGGTGATGGTGACGTCGGTGAGCTTGCCGGCCTGGACACGGATGTCCGAGCGCACCACCGAATTGGCGTCGCCGTAATTGGAGATGATGTAGTAGGTGCCCTCCGGCAGCAGCACGACGTCGCCGGCGGCGACGCTCGGCACCAGCGAGGCGCGCTCGCCGGACTCGAACTGGCTGCCCTTGTAGATCGCAAACGAAATCTGGTTCTGCGGAATGCGGCTGGTGCCGACGCGGCCCTCGATGCGCAGGCCGCCGGCCGGCAGCACGAAGGATTCGCGGTCGGTCTCGGCCTTCAGGCTGACGGTGCGCACCGCGCTGACGAGGCCGAAGGCGACGTGAACGACGTAATTACCGGGCGGCAGCACGATGTTGGGCGTGGCGTTGCGGTCCTCGCGGATCAGCTTGAAGGTGCCGTTCTCGTCGGGCCGATCGGCAAACACCCGCCAGACCAGGCCGCTGGTGATCGCAGGGGTGTCCTTGCCGTATTTCGCGGTCAGCGACAGCACGGCCTGTCCGGGGGCGGCCGCGCTGAGCGGCGCAGCCGGCGGCACGGTCGTGAGTGCGGGCGGGATCGTGGGCGACGCCGGCTGGGTCAGGGTCGGCGGCAGGCTCGGGGGCGCTGCGCCCGGTCCGGACGGCGGCGCCAGGCTGACGGCTCCGCCGGGGTCAGGCACCGAGGCCGGCGGCACCGGAGGGGGGCGGTCGGAGAAAAGCTGGGCCTGGGCGGCCCCCGGACCGAGGACGAGGCATGCAGCAAGAATTACCGGCAGCAGCAATACGCTGCGCCGCCATCCGATGATGCCGTCACCCCCGAGAGTCATGCCTCCTGCTTTTCACCGAAAACGCGGCAAATTCAAGCCTCTGGAATCCCATGAAATACGGCCCCATGGAACCCGGATGACGCCTGCGTGATTAGTTTCACGCCAGCCGGTCCTCGCCACACTCCCGCCCGCTGCTTCCCGAACGGTATAAACCATGCTTCGCACCCGTTCTGGCGAAGCGGACGTGCGGTGCCTAGTCTGGTGATGAGGCTGGCTCCGAGGTAGGAGTGTTTCAGTGCTGGATATGTTGAGAGGTCGGAGCGTGAATGGCTCCAATGGCGAGAAGGTCGGGCTCGGCAGTGTCCGCCGACCGGTTATCGGCCTTGCACTCGGCGGCGGAGCGGCGCGCGGCTTTGCCCATATCGGAATCCTGAGAACCCTGATTGCCAACGGGATCGTGCCCGACGTCGTGGTCGGCACCTCGATCGGGGCCGTGGTCGGCGGCGCCTATGCGGCAGGCCAGCTCGATGCGCTCGAAGAGTGGGGGCGCAGCCTGCAGGGTATGCGCAACATTCTCGGCTATCTCGACATCCGCCTCACCGGCTCCGGTCTGCTCGGCGGCGAGAAACTGGCAACCCGTCTCGAGGAGGCGATCGGCCAGAGCCTGATCGAGGACCTGCCGATCAAGTTCGCGACGGTGGCAACCGAGGTCCGCACCGGCCACGAGATCTGGCTGACGCGCGGCCGCGTGGTCGACGCGATGCGCGCCTCCTATGCGCTGCCCGGCATCTTCTCGCCCGTGCTGATCGGCGACCGCTGGCTGGTCGACGGCGCGCTGGTGAATCCGGTGCCGGTCTCGGCCGCCCGCGCGCTCGGCGCCGAAATCGTCATCGCCGCAAATCTTTCCAGCGACATCTTCACCCATTCCACGACAATCTATTCGCACGGCGCGATGCCCCCCGCACCGGTCGCGGCCGTGCCCGAAGAGACGACCGCCAAGCGGCGCTTTCCGCGCTTGTTCTCGGCGGAGAAGACCATGAAGCGCGAGTTCTTCGGCAGCGCCGGACGGCCCGGCATCTCCTCGGTGATGGTGGATGCCTTCAACATCATGCAGGACCGCATCACCCGCGCGCGGCTGGCCGGCGATCCGCCGGACCTCCTGATCTCGCCGCGGGTCGGCCATTTCGGCTGGTTCGACTTCCACCGCGGCGAGGATCTGATCGCGCACGGCACCCGCGCCGCCGAGCGCGCGCTGGACTCGATCCAGGAAGCGATCGAAGTGCTTGCGCCAGCGCCCGCAGGCACCGCGCCGAAGGCAAGCGAGTGAGACCGGCTCAAGCCGTCTTGATGTAGTCGCGCAGGGCTTCCTGCTCGGACTCGTATTCCTGGACGCGGCGCTTGACGATGTCGCCGATCGAGATCAGGCCGACCACCTTGCCGTTGTCGGTGACCGGCAGATGGCGGAACTTGCCGGTGGTCATCATCTCCATGAGCTCGGCGACCGTGTCGGTCTCCTTGCAGGTCACGACCTTGCGGGTCATGATTTGGCTGACGGGCTCCTCCAGCGCGCCGGCGCCGCGCTCACCGATCACGCGCACGACGTCGCGCTCCGACAGGATACCCTCGAGCCGGTTCTGGTTCATCACCAGCACCGCGCCGATCTTCTTCTCGCCGAGCAGCTTGACTGCGGCCGCCAGCTTCGCGTCGGGCTCGACGCTCATGATCTGGTGGCCCTTGGTATTGAGAATGGAACGTACCGTCATTGTCGCCTCCCAGAATCGGACCCGTCCGCTTTTCACGGTCCGGGCTTGTTCGCGAGTCTTCAACTAACAGTTTCGGCGCCGGTTTCACGCTCAGGCGCTTTGCGAAGCATCGCTGCTACCAGCTTGTCGCTTCGGAACATTCTTATTCTTCTTCTTCGCGACGATGATGGATGAAATCGCCCCGCGCCGCAAGCGCCGCTTCAAATACCGCTTGAAATGTCCTGTGATGACGCATCCGCAGCATCGCTTCGCACACGCGGTACGGGATCGAACAACGTGAACAGCAAGAGCCCTGCGAAGAAGCCGCCGATATGCGCCTCCCAGGCCACGCCCGCACTTTCGCTGTCGACCCCGATCGCACCAACGCCGAAAATGACGTTGAGGGCGAACCACACCGCGAGGAAGCCGACGATCCGCCTGTCGCGTAGCGCCCGCAACAAGGGCAGCGCGGGAACCTTGGCGGCGGTGTCGGCATCCGAACGGCTGAACGACAGAAAGCTGCCGCGCACAAAAGCAAAGCGGATCGCCGCCGCCATGGCGCCCGACACCGAGGCCGAGGCGCCGATCATCGGCACCACCGCGTGCTCATGGGTGACGAGGTGGGCAAGCGCGCCGGCCGCTGCCGTCACCGCCAGGAACATGAAGAACCGCACCGCGCCAAAGCGCCGCGCCAGCGCGCTGCCGAACGGCAGCAGCCACAGCACGTTGAAGGCGAGATGGGTGAGATTGGCGTGCAGCAGCGAATAGGTGATGAAGGTCCAGACCTTGGCGCCGGCGCCGCCGGCGAACTGCAAATTGACCAGCGAGGAATCGTAGCGCTTCGGGATGAAGCCGAAGACCTCGACGGTCCAGTCCTCCAGTTCCGGCGGCAGCAACACCCGCAGATGGATCAGCGCCAGGAAGACGATATAGGCCGTCAGCGCCAGCGGCAGCGTCAGGATCGGCTCGCGCGGAGCCATCTCGATGACGGCCGGTTCGTCCGGCGGAGGTTGTGGCGGGGAATCCAAGAGCTTCGCTTTCAGGCGCGATCGGAGCAACAGGCTTGACGACAGGCCTTGGAGATAGTCGCCTTTACCCACCCTGTGCAAGTGCACAAAAGGAAAAGGCAGGGCCCTGGGAAAGCCCTGCCTGTCCGTGTCGGCCTTCCGGTGCCGAAAGGAATAAGGAGTATCCCCACCCCTCCCCGCGGCCCGTGACCAAACTGTTTGACGCCCGTGTACAGGCCTCGCCGAGAACCTGGATGAAAGCGGCGAGGCTTGCGACCGCGATCACCATAGCAGTGCCGCGGGCAGCGCAAAGCGCATAGTTAATTTAACGTTAACGACGCAAAGACACCGCCGCAGGCCGCGAAAACGCGCCCGCGGCATGGACGCTGCAATTCCCCTCCTGCACAACAACACAGGGATCTTGGGTGCACTGAAGCGGGACAGCTTTGTCCCGAGAGGTTGCGCCCCGGGGTAAGCGTTCAGACATGAAACATAAGTCGAGCCGAGCGTTCTTCGCGTATTGGGACAAGAAGCGCGGCATTGCGCGGGCGCCGGACCGTGCCGATATCGATCCGTCTGCCGTTCGCGAGCTGCTTGGCGACATCTTCGTTCTGTCCTGCGAACCGAAGCTCGGCTTTCCGTTCCGCGTCGCCGGCACCCGCGTCTGCGCGCTTGCCGGGTGTGACCTCAAGGACCAGAGCTTTGCGGCGATGTTCACCGAAGCCAGCCGCCGCGAGATCGAGGAAATCACGACCGTCGTCGCCGACGAGACACTCGGTGCCATCGCCGGCGTCACCGCCACGCGCGAGGACGGCAGCAAGGCGCATCTCGAGCTGCTGCTGCTCCCCTTCAACGCCCGCCCGCACACGCCGGTCAGCGTCACCGGCGTGCTGGCGCCGTTCGACGACGAATGCGGTGCGCTTGGCCCGTTCACCGTCACCTCCTGGCGCTATTTGCACCAGCCGGAGAAGCTCCTGCCGCGCGCCATCCGCAAATTGCAGATCGCACGCGGGCTGATGGTGTATGAGGGCTTGAGGTAGCTCTCGATTCGATGTGAGCGAGTGCCGCCTGGATCCAGCCTCTCTCACCGGGACGAAACAGCCATGTCCGCCATTATCAATTTCGGCTCGCTTCAGCTCCGCTTCCTGCACAGCAAGGATGACACCGGCGGCAGCGTCGACGTCCTCGAAATGACGTTGCAGCCAAATGCGCGGATGCCGATCCCGCACTATCACGACCGCTGGGACGAAACGATCTACGGGCTGTCCGGCGTCTCAAACTGGACGATCGATGGCAAGCAGAGCGATCTTGGCCCCGGAGAATCCGTCTTCATCAAGCGCGGCATCGTGCACGGCTTTACCAACCGTTCGATGGGACCAGCGACCTGCCTGTGCATCCTGAGCCCCGGGGTGCTGGGACCGCAATATTTCACGGAGATGGCCGCGCTCCTGTCGTCCGGCGCGCCACCCGATCCCGCCAAGATGAAAGAGACGATGCTGCGCTACGGACTGGTGCCGGCGCCGACTGCGTGAACCAGGCTCGCCGTTCGATGAAACAGCGGGCCGCCTTTATTGTCCAGCCAACAGCCGCGTACCGGCGGCGGTGAGCTCGAGTTCGCCGAGCCGCCTGATCGCGTAGCCCAGGTGCACGAGACGCTCCCAGTGCAATTGGGGGATCTCGCTTTGGCGGTCGGCCTGGCCGACCTTGCGCAAGGAGTCGAGTTCATCGCTGCTGAGCGGGGGATGATCGGCCATTAGGCGATCTCGTCGGTCCAGACCCTGAAGCTGACCAGTTCGTTCGGGCCAAAGGTCTGGGTGATCGGAACGTCGCAGGCGTCGCGCCCCTGCGCGATCAGGATGCGGCCCTGCCGCGGCTCGTTGTTGCGTGGATCAAAGGTGTGCCAGCGCCCGCCGATGAAGGCCTCGAACCAGCCCGCAAAATCGCCCACCGCCCAGGGCTGCGGCGTGCCGACGTCACTCAGATACCCGGTGCAATATCGTGCGGGGATGTTCATGCAGCGGCAGAACGCAATGGCGAGATGCGCATAGTCGCGGCAAACGCCCTTGCCCTCCTGGTACGCCTCCCACGCCGTCTTGGTGGCGCGCGCATGCTCGTAGCCGAAGACGATGTGGCAGTGGACGAAATCGCAGATCGCCTGCACCCGCGCCCACCCCGAAGGCGTCTTCTCGAACAACTTCCAGGCGATGTCCGAAAGCCGGTCGGTCTCGCAGTAGCGGCTGCCGAGCAGATAGACCAGCGTATCGGATGGCAGCGCTTCGATCCTGTGTTCGACGGCCGAGGCAAACACCGGGTCCGGCAGACCGCTGTCGCGAACGACGCCGTCGGCGGCAAGGCGCATGCGACCGGCCGGCGCGACCATGCGGCTGCACCAATTGCCGAATACGTCCCGATAGGGTGTGATCTCGACCGCCGGCGTGGCGGTCAGGAAGTCCGGCACGATGATATCCGAGGCGCGCGTGAAATGCGTGCCCAGCACCATGATCATCGGCGTTGGCTGCGGGAAATCGTAGAGCATTTCGAATCCGACACGGAACTTCATTCGAAACGCCTTTCCGGCTGCTGCCTGCTCGAAATGGCTACGAAACCATCGAATACAAGGCAGTCAGCCGGATTTCGCCTGTCCCGCGCAGCGCTCCGCTCGTTCAGCGAGCCTCGCACGGCGGATTACACGGGCCGCGCTCGCCGTCTAGGCAATGACGGAGGCGCGATCCATCACGGCATCGCCAGATGCCAGGCGCCGTTCAGAAAGCCGTCGCCGGTGATGTCGCCGGGCTTCTGGTCCTTGGCGAAGGTATAGAGCGGCTTGCCCTTGTAGGCCCATTGCTTGGAACCGTCGTCGCGCGCGATGATGGTGTAGCCGTCGCCGCCGGCGTCGCTGGCCTCGGCCTTGAGCACCGGCCAGTTTGTCGCACACGGTCCATTGCAGGCCGACTTGCCGCCCGCATCCTTGTCGAAGGTGTAGAGCGACATGCCCTTCGCATCGGTGAGCACCGCGCCCTTGTCGGTCTTGCCGGTCTTGGTCGGCGGTGCGGCGAATGCGGCGGGAATGATCGCGAGCGATGCGGCGAGCGTGAGCGCGAGGCGGATCGGGGATGTCGTCATGGTGGTGTCTCCTGTCATGCAATTGGCTTGCATGGGGTAGGACGCCGCACGGCGCTTCGTATTCCTCGAAGATTGCCAAAGAATTTTTTGCTGTGCGCGGCGACGCGGCGGAATAAACTGCGATCGATGAGACGGAACAGCAGATCGACATGAGCAAGCCGCATTGGCGCCACGCGCACGTCTCCGACCTGCCGGCGATCGGCACGATCGCGGCTCGGATTCATCCCGATCTGCCTGAAAGCCCCGAGGTGTTCGCGGAGAAGATGCGACTCTGCCCGGATGGCTGCCTCGTGCTCACCGCAAACAATGAGATCGTCGGCTACGGCCTCTCGCATCCCTGGATGCAGTACCAGATCCCGCCGCTCGACGGCTTCCTGGAAGGGCTGCCTGATGATGCGGACTGCCTCTATGTGCACGACGTCGCCGTGCTGCCGGATTTTCGCGGCGGCGGCGTAGCACGCGCTTATGTCGCAACGATCGAAGGACTGGCACGATCGTCAGGCATCGCGGCGCTTGCGCTGGTCTCGGTCTACGCCACGCGATCGCTGTGGGAGCATTTCGGCTTCCGAGCCGTGACGGCGAATGCGGAGCTGCGTGCAACGCTCGCATCCTATGGCGAGAGCGCCACCTACATGCTGCGCGATCTCGCTGGTCCGCAACGCTCTGTTAGATAACCAACCTTCCCAAGCCGGTCCGGCTCACGCGGGCGTGAAGCCAGAAGCTTCGAACCGGTGTCGATCAGCCCCGTCGAAGGACTGGCGACTTCCGCTTCCCTTGGACCTTCGCCGACAAATCAGCCGCGATGCTTCTTCTTTGCCTTTTTCCCGGGTGCGGCTTTTGTGGGCCAGGGGGTGACGGCCTGCGACTGTCCGGCGTGGCCGGGCTTGTTGCCATGTTTCTTTTTCTTTCCGAAAGCCGGCCCATCGCCGAATTTCGAGCCGCCTTCGCCGTGTGGTTTGCCATGATGCTTCGGCCCTGTTGCCGCATGCGAGGGATCGCTTCGACGAGCACCGTGATCTGCCTCGCCGGCCTCGCGCCGGGGCGCGTGCGACCGCTTCTCCGAAGGCGCCTGCCCCTGCGGCGCATCCGCCATCGGCTCGAGGCGGATATTGTCTTCCTTGTCCGGACGCTTGATCTTGGCGGCGAAGGATTCCGCCACCCGCTCGGAAATCTCGAACTCGGTGGTGGTGTCCATAATCTTGATGGCGCCGATGTCGCCCTTGTCAATGCCGCCACGACGGCAAATCATCGGCAACAGCCAGCGCGCCTCCGCATTCTTTCTTCGTCCGATGTTGGCCCGGAACCATACGCTGGACTCCGCCATGCCGTGACGCGGCGAGGATTTACCGGGTTTCGACCGCGGTCCAGCAGCGCGATCATCACCGCGCGGCGTCCGATCCTCACGACTGCGATCGTCACGCGGCCGGCCACGCGCCTCGCCGGGATCGAGAATGTCTTCGGGCGACGGAAGTCGCGCGCGATAAAGCCGCGCGAGGGCCGCGGCGATATCCTCGGCCGACCGCTCCGCCAGCAATGCCCGCGCCAGAACCAGATCGTCGGCGGTCGTCTCCTCGGAGAACAACGCGTCCTTCAGCATGCGCTCGTGATCGAGCTTGCGGATGTCATCCGCCTGAGGCGCCGTTCCCCAGACAGCGTCGATGCCGGACAGATTCAGCAGCACCTCCGCACGCCGCCGTCGTACGGGCGGCACCAGCAGGACGCTGACACCCTTGCGGCCCGCACGGCCGGTGCGGCCCGAGCGATGCTGCATGACTTCGGCGTCATTGGGCAGGTCCGCATGAATAACGAGATCCAGGCTCGGCAGGTCGATGCCGCGCGCCGCCACGTCGGTCGCCACGCAGACGCGGGAGCGTCCGTCCCGCAACGACTGAAGCGCCTGGGTGCGTTCATTCTGGGTCAGTTCGCCGGAGAGCGCCACCACCGAGAAACCGCGCTCCAGCAAGGCCGACTGCAAATGCCTGACGGCATCCCGCGTGTTGCAAAACACCAGCGCGCTCGGCGACTCGAAGAACCGCAACACGTTGACGACCGCATGCTCGACATCGCCGGGGGCGACCCGGATGGCGCGATATTCGATATCGGCGTGACCGCCTTCGTCGCCCGCGACCTCGATCCGAAACGCCTGCTGCTGATACTGCTTGGCCAGCGCGACGATGCCGCGCGGAAACGTCGCAGAGAACAGGAGCGTCCGGCGCGTCTCCGGCGTGGTCTTGAGGATGAACTCCATGTCCTCGCGAAATCCGAGATTGAGCATTTCATCGGCCTCGTCGAGGACGACAACTTTCAATTCCGAGATGTCGAGACGGCCGCGCCGCAGATGATCGCACAACCGGCCGGGCGTGCCGACCACAATGTGGGCGCCCGCGGCAAGCTCGCGCTGCTCACGACGCGGATCCATGCCGCCGACGCAGGAGACGACGCGCGCTTCCGCGTGCTGATAAAGCCATGCGAGTTCGCGATGGACCTGCAAGGCGAGCTCGCGGGTCGGTGCAACGATCAGGGCCAGCGGTGCGGCCGCCCGCTCAAACCGCTCGGCATCGCCCAGCAGATCCTTTGCGATGGCCAATCCGTAAGCGACCGTCTTGCCCGAGCCGGTCTGCGCCGAAACCAGGAGGTCGCGGTCGACGGCTTCGTCGGCGAGAACGGCGAGCTGAACGGGGGTCGGTGAATCGTAGTTGCGCTCGGCCAAAGCACGGGCGAGCGGCGGACTTGTGGTCGGGAATGACACGAGAAGGAAAACCTTGGTTGGGTCCAGGCGCGGAACAGTGAGCCGCGCGACCTGAAGCTGCATGCGCGGCAAATGGTTCGGCCGCACGCATGGTGATTTTGATTTGAACGCTCTTTACGCCAAGAGCGGGCAAATCACCATGCTTATGACGCATGGCCTTCTGGCGATGCGGAGAATAAGCTTATCGGCCTGCCCGACCCACTACATCCAGCATTTTCGAGCCGTTTTGCTGGATATAGCGAGATTTTAAGCCAAATCAGGGTCGGAGGACCGCGTCGCCGGGCAAGATCGCCCCGATTGGCTGGCTAAAAGTCTTGTCGCATCCGCAATTCGATCCCAGATCGAGCATCGCCAGAGAGCGGGATATGGGTGAAACATGGCCGACGGGATATCGCTTGCCGACAAACTCGCGACCTTTCAGGACCTCTGGTCTCCGCGCACGATCACGACCTTCAACGATTGCGACGTGATGGTGGTGAAGGTGAAGGGAGAGTTCACCTGGCACAAGCACGACGACACCGACGATTTCTTTCTCGTCCTGAAAGGCAATCTGGACATCGAACTGCAGGATCGCACCGTGACGCTCGGGCCGGGCGAACTCTACGTCGTGCCCAAAGGTGTCGAGCATCGCCCGGTGGCACGCGAGGAGGTTCATCTCCTGCTGATCGAGCCGACCGGCACGCCGAACACGGGCGACAAGGCAACCGCCGCGGCGCGCAAGCTCGCATAGAGGGGAGCTCGCCTGGTCTAATCCCTGGAGGTCACCAGTCTGCTGAAGCCGCCGGCGAGCTTTGCTCTTGCCCGCGCAACATAGTCTCCCGCCGCGTGCCTCAGGGCGCGGACGGTGCGCCAGGCTTCGGTTGCTTGGAGCCATGCCCTCACCTCTGTGAACTTCCCGTACACGCAGGCGAACGCCGGAATCCTCATCAGCTTGTCACGCGTGAGATGAAACAGGCGCTCGACGAGTACGAGCTTGAGCAGCTCAGCGACGATGAAAGTCACTGCCCCGCTCAGAACCTGCCCCGTAGCGGCGAGGTAGGCTGCAACGGGCTTGATCGGCTCCAGAATGATCACGGGCACGGAAAACAAGGCAAGCGAGGGATAGGGCGGTAGCGATCTGATCCAGGCCCGCAATCGCTTGAATTCGAGATGCCGCCCAAGCCAGCGCGATATTGGCCTCGCCACGGCCATGAAGACCGCATCCACCAGGAAGTAGATGGCGGCCAGGATGTAAGTGACGGGTTTCAGGATTCGTTTCACGGTAAACTCTCCCGTGAACTAAAAGCCGGAACTAGGGCCTAAGTTTCACCTCAGCGTGAATAGTTCGCGGATTCTCGATGGAACTTTTTGGGCATGTAGTCGATGACGCGGAAAGGCGACTTGCTTTTGGGACCTTGTTCGTTCGAAGTCTCACTCAACCGTCTTACTCCACCAATTCCGGCCACGGCACGATCGTTGACTTAACCGTCTTCATCGCCACCGCGTCCTTGACCGCCTGCGCGACGCCCTCTTCCGTGAACGGATAGATCGTCTGCATCTTCAGCCACGGATATTTGTCCCGCGTCCGATAGAGCATGTCGACGCCGAGCGGCAGGTCGTTGGCGGTAAAGCCCCAGGAGCCGAGCACATTGAGGTCCTTGGTGCAGATGCGGTGCCATGAGGTCTCGATTGAGCCCGCATCAGTGAACTGGCCCATCTCGACATAGGTGCCGCCGTCACGCAGCATCTCGATGCCTTCGGGGCCCGCGGACGGATGGCCCGAGCAATCCATCACGAGATCGGCGCCGAAATGGCCTACGATCTCGCGCACGCGCGCGATACGCGCCGCAGGCGATTTGAGCTCGTCGATGTTCACCGTCGCCTCCGCGCCAAACTCGCGCGCGAGCTTGAGCCGCGGCTCTTCCGGTGCGCCGACGCAGATCACGCGCCCTGCCCCCATTTCCTGCGCGGCGGCGACCGCCAGAATGCCGATCGGGCCCGAGCCCTGGATCACCACGGTGTCGCCCCAGCTGAAACCACCGGCGCGGCTCGCGCGGTTGAAGGCGCGGATGCAGGAGGTCAACGGCTCCGACAACGCGCCCAATCGCAGCGACATGTCGTCCGGCAATTTGTAGATCTTGGTGCCCGGCAGCATGTCGAGATCGACATAGACATATTCGGCCCAGCCGCCCCACATATGAGGCGGCTTGTCGAAGCCGAGGTAGCGGCCGTAATAGACCGGCGTCAGGCATTTGTTGGCGGTCTGCGGATAATGGATGCAGTAGTAGCAGCGGCCGCACGGCATCAGCGGCGGGATCATCACCTTGGAGCCGACCTTCAGCGGCTTGCTCATGAAATCCTCGGTGAACTCGTCGCCGCATTCGACGATCACGCCGCCGAGCTCGTGGCCGAGCGTGAACGGCCAGGGCAGCGGCTTCGGCCAATGTCCTTTGAGGATATGCAGATCGGTGCCGCAGACGCCGCAGGCGCCGATCTTGATCAGCGCGGCCTTCCGGCCGACCTTCGGCCACGGCACGGTGCGGATGACGGGCTCTGAGCCCGGCCCTGCGTGAGTGCAGACGCGGATGGATTCCATGGTTGTTGCCTCGGCGCGCGCTTGTTGTGATTGATTGATGCGGGCTTAAGCGAAGCGTATGTGAGATGCGCCGGCGTGCCAAGCCGTGGTCTCGTAGCCCGCATGGAGCACCGCGGAATGCGGACCGGCGGTCCCGGATTGCGCTGCGCTCCATCCGGGCTACAGGCTGCCGTTCTTGGATGTGGGATCAAGACATTCGCAGCAAAGGCGACATATCGTGACAAACTGGACCAGTGGAGTCTGCCAAGCAAACGGCATCGATATCCACTATCTGCGAACGGGCGGCGGCAAGCCTCCGCTGATTGCACTCCATGGACTGACCGGAAGCGGCGCTTGCTGGACCCTATTGGCACGCGCTCTCGAAGACAGCTACGACGTCATCATGCCGGACGCCAGAGGCCACGGGGCGTCAAGCGCACCGCTTCATGGTTATCTGTACCGCGATCTTGCCAGCGACGTCATTGGCCTCATCGAAGCACTCGGACTTGTCGCGCCGATCCTACTCGGCCACTCGATGGGAGGCATGACTGTGGCTGTGGTCGCAAGTGAAGTCGGCACGGCTATTCGCGGCGTCATCCTGGCCGACCCGACCTTCTTGAGCCCCGAGCGCCAGCGCGAGGTTTATGAGAGCGACGTCGTCGCGCAGCATCGCCGGCTTCTCAGCTTGGACAAGACTGAAGTGTTGGCTCAAGCACGGCTCCGACACCCGCATCGGTCCATCGAGTTGCTCGAACGCATCATCGATGCGAGACTTCAGACTCAGGTCAAAGCCTTTGAAGTTTTGACGCCGCCTAACCCTGACTTTCGCGATTTGGTCGGCTCGGTTTCCGTCCCGGCTCTTCTCGTCGTGGGGGACAATGGCGTTGTGACCCTCGAAACGGCACGGGAGCTACAGACGCTCAATCAACGCCTGCGGTACGAGCTGATACCGAAAGCCGGCCATGGGCTGCCATATGACAGGCCGGATGAATTTGCGGCGGCGGTCAGATCTTTTCTTGAGACGACAATCGTGTGATGGCCTCTTTCGCGAACGCGTACCTTCGTGGCCCGCATGGAGCGAAGCGGAATGCGGGGGCCAGCATTCCCGGATTTCGCTGCGCTCCATCCGGGCTACGGGCCCTCAAGACGTTCGCCAATCATACCCTGCTCACTCAAGAGCCAAACCGCAGGACTTGCATTTTCACCGAACATGGTCGCCAGCACATCCAGACCGTTCGTTTCGCGTTTCAGGCTGCGCACGGTCGCACGATGCACCACACGCCGAAATGCAATCGTCGGCGTCGTGTCGCGCTCGTCGCTGACCATCACCCAGGTGCTCAGTTTATCGTCGACATATGAGACTGTGGCTCGCCTCAGGGCTTCGAGATCAACGTTGTTGGCTTTCATCATCTCCGATGCATCCGGATCATCCAGCAGCGCGAGTAAGAGATGCTCCAGCGTCGCGAACTCGTGCTTTCGCGCTTTGGCATAGGTGATAGCTCTATTAAGAGTCAGGTCGAGTTCGCGGGAAAATCCCGAAGGCCACTTGATGCTCGCACGCGGCAGCTGAGTCCGGGCCGTATCAGACGCAGGCGGTCCGCGCCGGATAGTGGCAGCAAGCGTATTCCAGTCAGCCAAGCCAAACAGCTCGGCGATCAGTTCGAGGCTTTCGGCAACCGAAAGCTTGAGACCTTTGGAGGCAAGCGAGGCGCGTAGCGTGTGCGCCATACCTTTGGCATCGCGGAAGTCGCGCATGGCTTATTCCTTTGCTTGAACTATTCGGGAAGCCAGTGCTTGCGTTGCTGACCCGCAGTTTAGCAAAGGGGCCAAAACTATGCGTGCGATACGTTCACCATCCCGTAAAGGGTGCAAGCGGCAGGTCGTATCTACCCGGAAAAAAGGTGGCGCGCCGGCCGGCGAGTGTCAATAGTGACACCCGGCGCGGCGATCGGCATTCACTGGTCGCTCGGGCTTTCAGGTGCGTTGCTGCTTCTGCTCAATCAGCGCGCGGCGAAAGGCGTAGTGCCTCCCGCAGCTGCCCGTTGACACCGGCATCGCTCCACCGCAGGGTCATCGCAGCGGCTGGGGAGATGAAGCGTTGCGCAATCGCTGGGCCATTCTTGCGATCCTGTTCTTTGTGCGCCTCACCATCGCATTCCAATTCCAGAGCGTGGCGGCGGTCGCGCCGCTTCTCGAGAAGACGTTCAGCGTTGGGCTGGCCGATATCGGCGTCCTGATCGGGCTCTATTTCACGCCGGGCGTGGTGCTGGCGCTGCCGGGCGGCGCGATCGGCCGGACCTTTGGCGACAAGCCCACGACGATCGCGGCACTGCTGCTGATGACGGCCGGCAGCCTGGTCATGGCCACGACCGACGTCTGGGGCTGGCAGATGGCGGCGGGCCGGCTCGCCTCCGGCGCCGGCGGCGTGCTGCTGACGGTGCAGCTCACCAAGATGGGCACCGACTGGTTTGCCGGAAAGGAGATCGCGACCGCCATGGCGATCTTCGTCAATTCCTGGCCGGCCGGCGTCGCGATCTCCCTGCTGGTGCTGCCGGCCATCGGTATCGCGCATGGCGCGGGAGCCGTGTTCCTGGCGGTCGGCGCGCTGACCGCGGCCGGGATCGTGCTGGTCGCGTTCTATCAGCCTCCGCCAACGACAATCGCGACAGCGGGCACCTCGGCGCGGCTCGATCCCTTGGCGCTGCTGGCCGTGATCGTCGCCGGCCTGATCTGGGGCCTCTTTAATGTCGGCTTCGCCATGATCTTCTCGTTCGGCCCCACGCTGCTGGCCGAACGCGGCTGGAGCATTGCCGCGGCAGGCTCGGCGATCAGCCTCGTGCTGTGGCTGTCGGTGATCTCGGTGCCGGCTGGCGGCTTCATCGCCGACCGGACCGGTCGACCGCTGACGCTGGCGGTCGCGGCATGTCTCGTGGTTGCGCTGCTGCTGGTCTGGCTGCCGCGGACGGATGCGGTGATCGCGATCATTGTCCTGATCGGCCTGATCAGCGGCCATCCGGCCGGCCCGATCGTGAGCTTGCCGGCCCGGGTGCTCGCCCCGGAGACAAGGGCGATCGGCATGGGCGTGTTCTACACTCTCTTCTATGCCGCAATGATGCTGGGACCGGCGGTGGCGGGGCGGCTCGCCAAATCGGCGGGAAGCGCCGCGATCGCGCTCGACCTCGGTGCACTGACGGTCCTCGCCTGCCCGCCATTGATGTGGCTTTTCGAGCGTATTGTGTCTGTCCGTAATCGCCGCACCAAATCATAACGCAGCATTAACCCTATGCACCTTAGGGTCGTCTCGGACTCCGCCCGGGCGGGGGGTCGGGTAGTGAAAATGGCGTTGGCGAACAAAAAATTTCTTCCGGCCGCCGAGGAACGTCGGCGTTTCCAGCGGGTGAAAGTCCACCTGCTCGGCCGCTACATGCTGCCGGACCGCCGCGAATTCCCCTGCCAGGTGATCAACATGTCGCCGGGCGGGCTCGCGCTGCTGGCGCCGGGCATCGGCAATGTCGGCGACCGCGTGGTCGCCTATCTCGACCATATCGGCCGCGTCGAGGGCAAGATCACCCGCATCATCGACAATGGCTTTGCCATGACCGTCGGGGCGACGCCCCGCAAGCGCGACAAGCTCGCGGCACAGCTGACCTGGCTCGCCAACCGCGACATCCTCAATTTGCCGGAGGACCGCCGCCACGACCGTATCGTGCCGCGCAACCCGATCGCGGTGCTGACGCTCGAGGACGGCACCAAGATGACCTGCCGCATCATCGACCTTTCGTTGTCCGGCGCGGCCATCGCCGCGGAAAACCGCCCGCCACTGAAATCGACGATTTTGCTCGGCCGGGTGCAGGGCCGCGTGGTCCGAAACCTCGAAGACGGCTTCGCGCTCGAGTTCTTGCACTCGCAGCCGATCGAGACTCTCGAAGAGAGCGTTACCGCGCGGTAAAGCGCGACGGCGCTAAAACCTCTTTTATTCCAACCTGAAAGGCGGCCTCCACGATGCGGACGCCGCCTTTTTCGCGCGTGGCGACGGCCTCACGCGGGTTAACGCCCGGCCTCTTCGCATGCCGAAACAGCAGTTCCGCCAGCGTTTCCACGTTAATCCATAAAATTTGAATCAATTGCAGTAATATCGAATTTTATTCGAATTATATTCAAGTATAGATCGAATTCGCCGCTCGTTTTACTTGTATTCGTCTCGACTTGACTTGGCTGACTTAGCGGCAACTCAAAAGCTCGGTGCGCAATGTGGTCCCAACAAAAAACGGGGGCCACGATGTTCGACTTCAGGGGACAGGGGAAGGGGCTGGCGATCGCCGCCATTCTCTTCGGGATCAGCGCGGCAGCGCAGGCCGGTGAGAGCCGTCTGCTCTACGCGAGCCTCGGCGACACCACGCGTGCGCCGATCGGCTGGGTCGAGTTCTGTGCAGAGAATGCCGCTCAGTGCCAGAGCGGGCCGACGCAGCCGCGCGACATCGTGATGTCGCAGACCGCGTGGCGCGACCTGACCAAAGTCAATCGCTGGGTCAACGAGACCGTGAAGCCTTTGACCGACCAGGAGCACTGGGGCGCGATCGAGAAGTGGTCGCTGCCGACGGATGGCTACGGCGACTGTGAAGACTACGTGCTGTTGAAGCGCAAGATGCTGATCGATGCCGGATGGCCGCGCGAGGCCCTGCTCATCACCGTCGTGCGCGACAAGAAGGGCGAAGGACACGCGGTGCTGACGGTAAAGACCGACAAGGGCGAGTTCGTTCTCGACAATCAGAACGAGAACGTCGTCGCCTGGACAGAGACCGGCTACCGCTTCGTCAAGCGCCAGTCGCAGAGCGATCCCAACGTCTGGGTCTCGCTTGGCGATACCAAGCCGGCGGTCTCCACCGCCAGCGCCAGAGATCAGTAGTTACGAGAGGACGAGTTACGCGACCCGGTCACATCCCCACCCCTCCCCGTCCCAGACCGGTTCGCGCGCGCCCAGCCATCCCCCAATGGCTGGGCGCAACTTTTTGGGGGAACGCTGAGCGTGAGGCACACTTACAAGGCCTGATCGAGGTCCGCCCCTGTCAACGCGGCAGGATGTTCTTGTAGACCGTGCCGCCCTTCATGATCACCACGAAATTCTTGGCGGGATCTTCGACGAGGGCGATGTTGTCGAGTGGATTGCCGTCGACCAAGAGGAGATCGGCGAGCGCGCCCTCCTCCACCACGCCGAGCTTGCCCGGATAGGGATTGCGCGGACCCGACAGGCTCAGCAACTCCGCATTGGTCGATGTCGCCATGGCCAGCGCCTCGGCCGGCGTGTACCAGCGCGTCAACGCAGCCAGCATTGAGCCCTGCTTGTCCGCCAGCGCCTTCGAGAACAGGACATCGGTCCCGAACGCGGTCTTGATGTGGTATTTCTTTGCGAGCGCATAGACCCTGTCGGTGCCGGCGACCACCTGCCGCATCTTGTCCTGCTCCGCGGGTCCGAGCGCAGCGGCGCCGGAGATATCCAGGAATGGCTGTGTGCTGAGCCAAATCCCCTTCTCGGCGATCAGCTTCGCACTCGCCTCGTCCATGAGATGACCATGCTCGATGCATCTCACGCCGGCTGCGATCGATCGCTGGATCGCGACCGGGGTATAGGCGTGCGTGGCAACGTAGGTCCCCCAATTGTCGGCGGCTTCGACGGCGGCGCGCAACTCGGGTTCGGTGAAGGTCGAGACATCGAGCGGGCTGAAGGGCGACGCGACGCCGCCGCCCGCGGTGAGCTTGACCTGCGAGGCGCCCTGCATCAGCTGCTCTCGCGCGCGCAGGCGAACCTCGTCCGGACTGTCGGCGACCATGCTGCCGCCGATCCGCTCCATGCGGCTGAGCATGCCGCCGATGGTTCGCGGCAGATCGGAGAGCTGCCGGAAGTCGCCGTGACCGCCGGTGATGGTGATCATGGCGCCGGAGGGATAGATGCGCGGACCGGCGACGAGATCCTCGTCGATGGCCTGCTTGAGGCCGAAGACCGGCCCGCCCATGTCGCGCACGGTGGTGAAACCGCGCATCAGCGTCGCCGTCGCTTCACTTGCGGCGAGCAGATTGTTGTAGCCGATATCGCCTGCGAGCACGGCCATCGGCGTCGGGCGCACCAACATCGCATGCCAATGCGCATCGATCAGCCCCGGCATCAGCACACGCCCGCCGCCGTCGATCACCTGGCCGGCGGCGGCGATATCGGCGGTCGAGATCTTCTCGATCTTCCCATTCCCGACGAGGACATTGGACGCGGCTGAGAGCGTGCCGTTCTTTCCGTCGAAGATCCGGACGTTGCGAAACAGGACGGCAGAGCCCTGCTGGGCCGGCGCAGGCGACACGCTGCACAGCATCGCTGCAAGCAACACGGCGACGCCGGCCTGTCTTCTCAGACCCCACATGTTCAATCTCCGATCCGGTGCGCCGCTACGCGGTTGCGGCGGCGGGCCGCCATGCAAAGGTCAGCCAGCCGATGCCGTGCGACAACAGATCGATGCCGAGCAGCATTCCCAACACCCAGAGCCCGGTCATCGGAAAACCCGTGAGAATGACGAGGCCTGCCAGCACACCGAACAGGCCGGACGCCAGCATGATCCACCCGCCCTGCTCCCGGTGGCCGATTCCGATCAGCATGCGCACCACACCGGAGATCAGGAGCGCGAGGCCGAGAACATAGGTGAGCAGCAGCGCGCCGGTCAACGGCTGGCTGACGAGGACGATGCCGAAGGCAATGTAGAGAATGCCAAGCACCACCTGCCAGACGAAGCCGCCCCAGCCCTTGGTCCAGAATGCGTGGAAGATCTCGAAGGCACCGGTGGCGATCGCCATCCAGCCGATGAACAGTGCGCTGATCACGGTGAAGAACGCAACATCGCCCAGCACCATGAGTCCCGTGAACACCATGAAGAGACCCAACAGGACGCAGACCCAGCGGGGCGGTTGCGGCAGGCCAGTAGCGCCCATCGGCGCGCTACGATCGTAAGTCGTCATGACATCCTCCCTCGATTAACGCCAACGCCAGCCGCAATGGCGACGGCCACGATGCCACCAGCACACCCAGCGCCGGCGTCGCCGGTGCAGCGGCGGCCGGGGCCGTGGGCGATGGGCCGGAGCCGGCAACGGGCGGGCAGCTTGCGCATAGGTGGGACCGGCGGCTTCACGCCTGTTCGGGGCGGGCGCGTCGATCAGCGACACATCCGGCAAGGCCGCGGCGTCGCCCGGCCACAGGCTCACGCCTGCGCTCGCGAGGATCACGCCTCCAACCAGTGTGCGTAGCGCGTTGCGGCGATCCATCTCGCTCATGGGGTTCTCCTTCGAGAAATCCCCTGCCCGTTTTCTTTGCTCACGTCTTTGCAGCCGTCTCACCGCTGGGAATCTCGCCCGGCAGATAGTTCGGGAGCCGTCCCGCCGGGATGATCGCAATCAGGGCGAGCCCAGCCATGATCAAAAGTCCGATCTTCAACGCGCGCAGCCGTGCCTCGGTATTCACGCGCACCGCTTCCGCAATCTGCTGCGGCGTCCCGCTCGTGCCTTCAAGCACGCTGCGCAGGCGGTCGTTGCTGACGAAGGTGATGTTGCCGAGATCGACCTGGGCCTGAAGCTCCGGTGTCAGCACTGGACTCGCCGTGATCTTGCCGAGCGCGATGGTGCTGAGCAGGCCGACCAGCAGTGCCCCGGCGACTGCCGTCCCGAGCGCCGCGGCCAGGTTTTGCGTCGTGCCGCGCAAGGAGCCGACGTCACCGGCCAGCGCCTTCGGCGATGCCGTCACCAGGACGTTGAACAGCAACGTCACCAGCGAGCCCTGCCCGATGCCGAACAGCACGAGCCCGAACAACACGGGAATCTCGCTCCAGTCGTTGCGCACGACGAAGGCGAGCCAGACCAGTGCGATGGTACAGAGCGCAAAGCCGTAGCGGCCGATCTGGCGCGGCGTCAGCCGTTCATAGAAATTGACGATCAGCATCGCCGAGAAGAAGACCGTGAGGTTGAACGGCATCATCGCAATCGCAGTCGCGATCGGCGAACGTCCCTGCACGATCTGGATGTAGAGCGGCACTGTGAAATTCAGCGCGGCCTCCAGCGCCACCACCGCAAACAGCGCAAAGACCGCGCAGCGCTCCTCCGGCGAGTCGATCACTTCGAGCGCCAAGAGCGGCGTCTTGCCCGCGGCCTGGCGCCGGTGCGTCCAGAGCAGAAATCCCTGGCCCAGGACGATGCCGAGCACGATCATGATTGGCGCGGGCGACAACCCGAGCAGATCGAACGGCGCATTCGCGGTCGCGACCGCGAGGCCCCAGCCATTGAGATTGTTGAAGCCGAAGCTGATGAGGATGATCGCGCTAGCGGCAAGCGCGACCCCGACGAGATCGATCTGCACGTCCGGACGGCCGCGATCCGGCTTCAGGCGAAAGCTCATCAGGAAAACGATGGCCGAGGCCGCAATCAGGATGCCGAACGCCGGCCGCCAGCCGATATAGGTGCCGAGCACGCCGCCGATGACGAAGGCGAGCACGCCGGCAGCCGCACGTGCCGAGCCGAGTGCGCCGAGTGCGGTTGCCTGTTGGCGGCCCGCATAGTTCTCGGCGATCAGGGCTACGAGCGAGGGCACGATCACCGAACCCGACGCGCCACAGAGCGCCTGCGCCGAGATCATGACCGTCGCCGTCGGGCTGAACGTCATCATGAGCTGAGAAACGAAGAACAGCACGACCGCGCCGCGGAACACCTGCAAGGCGCCAAAACGCTGAGCGAGCTTGGCACCGAGCATCACGAAGCCTGCGACCAGCATGGAGTAGGCCACGATCCCCGTCGCGACCGTGGTCGGCGCCACGCCGAAGCTCGTGACCATGCCGCCCATCGCGACGGGAAGCGAGGCCACGTTGAACGACATAATCATCTGGCCGAGCGCGATCGAAATCATGGGAATCCATGACACGCGTTCTTCCTGGTGAATGCCACCGATCGAGATTGTCTGCGTGGCCATGACGTCCTCCGGCTTGATCGGCGTTGCGATCGGTCAGGCCCGCGAGCCGCCGATCTTTTTTGCGCATTCATTGTTCCGGTTGCGACACGAACAGATCCATTCCCAGCTGCTGCGACAGGAATTCTGCGGCAAGCTGTCCGCGCACGCTGTTGCCCGCGGCATCGAGCGGCGGCGCAAAGGTGCCGAAGCCTCCCTTGCCGGGCGACACCGCGACGATGCCGCCGCCGATCCCGCTCTTGCCAGGCAGGCCAATGTCGTAGAGCCAGTCGCCGGAGGTCTCATAGAGGCCGGCGGTGATCATGACGGCGAGTGCGTAATGGCAGACCGAGGCGTCGACCACGCGCTGCTTGGTGACCGGGTTGACGCCGCCATCGGCGAGCGTCGCGCCCATCACGGCAAGGTCGCGGGCGCTCACGTTCAACGAACATTGCCGCGTGTATAGGTCGGTTGCTTCCTTCGCGTCGCAATAGACGCGGTCATAGCTCTCCAAAAGCCGCGCGATGCTGCGATTGCGGAAATTGGTCTGCGACGCTGACGCATAAACCTCTTCGTTGAGCGGCAGTTCGCGGCCGGCGAAGCGCGACAATCCGTCATGAATGAACTTCCACCGCGCATCAGCCGTGGCTCCCGGCGCGAGGCTGGTGGTCGCAATCGCGCCGGCATTGACCATCGGATTGGTGCGGCCGCCGCCCTGCTCGATCGCGGCGAGCGAGTTGAAAGGAAGCCCGGTCGCGTTCGCACCGAGCTTCGCTCGTGCGTCCTCAGGACCGATGGTCTCGCAGACAAGCGCGAACAGGAACGGCTTTGACACGCTCATGATGGAGAATTCGTAGTCGACGTCTCCGGCGCCGTAGACGCGCCCGCTGACGCCGACGACGCAGACGCCGAACAGCTCGCTGGGAACTCTCGCAAGCGCCGGGTACACCTGCGAATTCTCGCCGTCACGATTTGATTTAAACCGTCGCTGCGCCTCGTTCACCAGAGACTGAACTGTCTCCGGGCCAGGCAAATGGCCGGTCGAGACGTAAGCCGGCTCTCGCTCTTCGGCGACCGAACGCGACGCCATCGCACCACTCCACAGAACGGCTTCGCCTAATGTCGGCGCCGTTCCAGAACTCAACGCAGCAGGGCAATTTGATGCCGACGGCAGACCGGAGTCAATTTCAACTCTAGGGCGATTATGCAATTCAGCCATACGACTTGAAGGGAGACGCATCATCAGAAAAAATGGAAACGACTTGCCGATAAAAGAGTCAGAGCGGCTGTCTCACTTGCATTGAACTCAAATCAAATGCGGATATCACAACCAGCTCGTGATCAACGCCAGATTGCAACTGATGCATCCGAGAGTACGATCCTGCGCGGCCTGCTCGACAGGAGACTTGGGCAAGACCCGGGTTCGAACGCGGGCGCGACATCAAGTGACGAGGCGTAACATGGTGGCACAGGCGAGTGACGGACACATCCTGCTGGTCAAGAAGCTCGGCGGGCTCTTTGCAATCATCATCGGATGCATGCTGACCGCGGTCGGCATGACATTCGAATACTACGGCACGACTTTCGTCGGCGTCCTCTTCCTTGCGCTTGGAGCGATCCTGCTTGTGCTGAAGATCATCAGGCGGAACGAGAGACCTCCGCTGACATAGCGGGCCGCCGCGGTTCGGCTCACACGCCGAGCACGTCCGCGAGCCGCAGCTCGTCGGCGGCAGGATCCTTCAGGAACAGCTCGGTCTCGATCTCGCGGAGATGCGACAGCATCTGCGCGCGCGCAGCCTGCTTGTCGCGTTTGCGGATCGCGGTGACGATCTCGGCATGATGATCGGTGCCGCAGGCGGGCGTGTCGTGCCGGCGGTAGAGCAGGATGATCAGCGAGGACCGCGCGATCAGCTCCTTGAGGAAGCCGAGATAGATGCTGTGGCCGGACATCTCGGCGACGAGACGGTGAAATTCGCCGGAGAGCCGAACCGAGGCGCGCGCGTCGCCACGCAGCTCCGCCTCGCGCTCCTCGGCAAGATGCCGTTGAAGGCGATTGATCCAGGCCGGCGACACCGCGTCGACAGCGTGATCGACAATGGTGGGCTCGATCAGGCGGCGCGCCTCGAACACCTCGCGGGCGTCCGCCGGCGTGGGACGCGCCACGAACGCACCGCGGTTCTTCTCGATGTTGACGATGCCCTCATACGCGAGCTGCTGGAGCGCGGTGCGAACCAGCGTGCGGCTCGCGCCATAGATCTCGCCGATCTCGTCCTCGCCGAGCTTGGTGCCCGGCAGCAGACGATGCTCGAGGATCGCCGCGGTCACGCCTTCCCTGATCCGGCTGACGCGATCGCTCGCGTCTGGCGCATCGGACTTTTGGCGGGTTTTGGCGGCCATGGATTTGAGGGCTCGGGCGGCGAAGTTCGGCCCCAAATGTTAGTCGACGAGCTGTATCCAATCACAGGCGAAACTTTATACAATCTGCGCCCATTTTGTGTGCAGACCGATGCCCACGCGGCGAGCCACGTTGCTGCGCTGGATTCGACCTAACGACCTGACTCCGCTGCACAGTTTTGGAATTCGGCACGTGCGAGGCGATTGGCACGGACCTTGCGGAGAGACGCGGAGCACCGCCCCTCCTTCGGACACGCCATGGCCACTCCCGCCGCTCTCGAACTGGTCGCCGTCACCAAGCGCTATGACACGACGCTGGCGGTCGACAACGTCAACCTGAAGATCCCGGCCGGCACCTATTGCTGCCTGCTCGGCCCGTCCGGCTGCGGCAAGACCTCGACCTTGCGCATGATCGCGGGTCACGAGGCGGTCAGCGAGGGCGACATCATCCTGGGCCCGCAGAACGTCACCGACCTCGAGCCCGCCAAGCGCGGCACCGCGATGATGTTCCAGTCCTACGCGCTGTTTCCGCATCTGACCGTGCTCGACAATGTCGCATTTGCCCTGAAAATGCGCGGAGTCGACCGCGCGACGCGGCACAAGCGCGCCGGCGAATTGCTTGAGCTCGTCGCGATGACCCCCTATGCGGCGCGGCTGCCGGCGCAGCTCTCCGGCGGCCAGCAGCAGCGCGTCGCGCTCGCCCGTGCGCTGATCACCGAGCCGCAGATACTGTTGCTCGACGAGCCGCTCTCCGCGCTCGATCCTTTCCTGCGGGTCAGGATGCGCGGCGAGCTGAAGCGGCTACAACGCGAGCTCGGCATCAGCTTCATCCAGGTCACCCACGGTCAGGAAGAGGCGATGGCGCTCGCCGACCACATCGTGGTGATGAACCATGGCAAGATCGAGCAGCAGGGCTCGGCCCGCGACATCTTCCACCATCCCCGCACCGAATTCGTGGCCCGCTTCATCGGCGGCCACAACGTCCTCAGCGACGCCGGCAAACTCATCGCCGTCCGCGCCGATCAGCTCGGCATCGTGCCGATCGCCGACGGCGTGGTCGGCGCGCCAGCGCTGCTGACCCAGACCGAGTACCAGGGCTCCTACGTCGCCGTCTCGCTCACGCTCGAAGACGGCACCGCCCTGTTCTCCCACCTTCCCGAGGCCGCGTTCGACGTCCACCCGTTCCGTCCGGGCGATCGCGTGCTGGCCACCTGGGATCCCGCCAAGGCGCAGCGCCTGCAATAGCGCCCGACGTTCATGACAATGCGCAACAGAGGAGTGATTGATATGACCGAGACGACCAAGAAGACCGGCGTCAGCCGCCGGACGCTATTGAAAAGCACCGCGGGTCTCGCGGGCCTTGCTGCCGGCTCCGGCGCCATCACCGGCTTTCCCTACGTCATGTCGGCCGAGCCCAAGGTGCTGCGTTATCTCGGCACGGCCGTGAACGAGGGCGACGACATCTCGAAGCAGTGCCTGAAGGACACCGGCATCAAGATCGAATACATCACCGCGACCACCGACGACGTCACCAAGCGCGTGATGACCCAGCCGAACTCCTTCGACGTGCTGGACACCGAATATTTCTCGCTGAAGAAGCTGGTGCCATCGGGCAATATCCTTGCCCTCGACGCCAAGAAGATCAAGGAATTCGACAACATCACGCCTGTCTTCACCAAGGGCGAGACGCCCGGCGGCAAGAAGATCGGCAATCAGGGCACTGCGCCCTGGAAGGTGCTCTATCTCGAAGGCAAGGACTCCAAGACCTTCTCCAAAACCGCCACCGAGTTCGTCACGCTGATCCCGACCGTCTACAACGCCGACACGCTCGGCATCCGTCCCGACCTGATCAAGCGTCCGATCGGTTCCTGGTCGGAGCTGCTCAATCCCGAGTTCAAAGGCAAGGCCTCGATCCTCAACATCCCCTCGATCGGCATCATGGACGCCGCGATGGTCGTGGAAGCCACCGGCAAATACAAATATGCCGACAAGGGCAACATGACCAAGGAAGAGATCGATCTCACCATGAAGGTGATGACCGAAGCCAAGAAGGCCGGCCAGTTCCGCGCGTTCTGGAAGGATTTTAATGAGAGCGTCAACCTGATGGCATCAGGTGAAACTGTCATTCAGTCGATGTGGTCGCCGGCGGTGACCAAGGTGCGCTCGATGGGGATCGCCTGCACCTTCCAGCCGCTGAAGGAAGGCTACCGCTCCTGGGCCTCGGGCTTCTGCGTCTCCAAGGGCGTGTCCGGCGCCAAGCTCGACTGGGCGTATGAGTTCGTCAACTGGTTCCTGTCCGGCTATGCCGGCGCCTATCTCAACCGCCAGGGCTACTACTCGGCCGTGCTCTCGACCGCGAAGGCCAACATGGAGCCCTACGAGTGGGCCTACTGGATGGAAGGCAAGCCGGCCGAAAAGGACATCAAGGCGCCCGACGGCTCGCTGCTCGAGAAGGCCGGCGCGGTGCGTGACGGCGGTTCCTACGAGGACCGCATGGGCGGCGTCGCGTGCTGGAACGCCGTGATGGACGAGAACGACTACATGGTCCGCAAGTGGAATGAGTTCATCGCCGCGTGATGGATACGTCGGAAGACATCCTGCAACAGGCATCCCCGGACCTCGTCCGGGGATCGGAGACGGCGCGTCGCCCGGCGGCGGCGCGCCTGTCGGCGTCCTTCATCTCCTGGCTCCAGGCCGGGCCGATGATGCTGGTGTTTCTCGCCTTCTTCCTGATCCCGCTGGTCTTCGTCGTCATCGTCTCCTTCTGGGACTATAACGAATATCAATTGCTGCCGGCCTTCTCGGGCCGCGGCTACACCGACACGTTCGAAGGCTGCATCGCGCAGCTACCTGATCTCTGCACGATCGGGCGAACCTATGTGAAGACGTTGAAGCTCTGCGTGATGGTGTGGGCGATCACACTTTTCATCGGCTTCTGGGTCGCCTACTTCCTCGCCTTCCACGTCAAGTCCAAGACCTGGCAGATGGGACTGTCGCTGCTCTGCACGATCCCGTTCTGGACCTCCAACGTGATCCGCATGATCGCCTGGATCCCGCTGCTCGGTCGCAACGGCCTGGTGAACTCCGGCCTGGTCAAGAGCGGGCTGATCAGCCAGCCGCTGGAATGGCTGCTGTTCTCCGAATTTTCCGTGGTGCTGGCGCTGGTCCACCTCTTCACCTTTTTCATGGTGGTGCCGATCTTCAATTCGATGGTGCGCATCGACAAGTCGCTGATCGAGGCGGCCTACGACGCCGGCGCAACCGGCTTCCAGACGCTCGTCAACGTCATCATTCCGCTTGCCAAGCCCGGCATCGTGATCGGCTCGATCTTCGTCATCACCATCGTGATGGGCGACTTCATCACCATCGGCGTGATGGGTGGCCAGCAGATCGCCTCTGCCGGCAAGATCATCGAGACACGGGTGAACGCGCTGCAGTTCCCCGCGGCAGCGGCCAATGCCGTGATCCTGCTCGTCATTACGTTCCTGATCATCACCATGATGTCGCGCATCGTCGACATCAAGAAGGAGCTGTAGGCGATGACGGAGGGACGCCCGCGCTCATTCTACGTGCTCGCGATCTTCTTCGCGGCCTATGTGCTGTTTCTCTATGGTCCGATGATCGCGATCTACGTGCTGTCGTTCCAAGGACCGCAGGGCGGCCTCACCTTCCCAATGAATGGCGTGTCGACCTACTGGCTGTCCAAGCTGTTTCAGGGCACCGGCATCGTCGATCTCGGCGCGGCCTTCCGCCGCTCGCTGCTGCTTGGCATCATCGTGATGGTTGTCACCGTCGTGCTGTCGGTCGCCGCCGGCATGGCCTTCCGCCGGAAGTTCAAAGCGCAAAGCATTTTGTTCTACTCGGCGATCGCGAGTCTCATCGTTCCCTCGATCATCACCTCGCTCGGAATCTCGCTGGAATTCCGCATCATCGATGACCTGATCAAGTCACACTGGAACGAGAACTTCGAGACTTCGATGGGCCTGCTGACCTCGGGGCTTGGCGCACACCTGACCTGGACGCTCCCATTCGGCCTGCTCATCATGTTTGCGATTTTCAACCGCTTCGATCCGCGCCTTGAGGAAGCCGCGCGCGATCTCGGTGCGACGCCGTGGCAGGCCTTCCGCCATGTCGTGCTGCCGATCATTCTACCCTCCGTGATTGGCATTGGACTGTTCGGCTTCACGCTGTCCTGGGACGAGCTCGCGCGCTCCAGCCAGGCGATCGGGGCGGTGAATACATTGCCGCTCGATCTCCAGGGCCTCACCACCACCGTGACGAACCCGGACATCTATGCTTTGGGCACGGTGATCTCGGCGGTGTCGTTCGCGGTGATCACCCTTGCGCTCGGCACCATTCACATGCTGAACAAGCGGCAGGCGGCCAAAGGCTCGGACGCCGGCAAGGGGCTTGTCTGATCTGATGCGACTTCATGTCGTCAATCCCAACACCACGGCGTCGATGACGGCGAAGATCGCCGCTGCCGCGCGCGCGACCGCCCTGCCCGACACCGTGATCGATGCGCGCCAGCCGACAATGGGCCCGGTCTCGATCGAGGGGTTTTACGACGAGGCGTTTGCCGTCCCCGGCATGCTCGGCTGCATCCGCGAGGCCGACCGCGACGGCGCGGATGCCCACATCATCGCCTGCTTCGACGATACCGGCCTTGATGCCGCGCGCGCGGCGGCAAAGGCGCCGGTCATCGGCATCGGCGAAGCCGGCTTTCACATGGCGAGCCTGATCGCGGCGCGCTTTGCCGTGGTGACGACGCTCGGTGTCTCCATCGTGCCGATCGAGCACAATTTGCGGAAATACGGCCTCGCCGGGCGCTGCGCCCGCGTCCGCGCCGCCGAGGTCCCGGTGCTCGCGCTGGAAGAGCGCAATGCCGAGGCGCTCGCAAAAATCTCCACGGAGATCACGGCCGCGATCCGCGACGACCGCGCCGAGGCCATCGTGCTCGGCTGCGCCGGCATGGCCGAGCTTGCAACCGAGCTCGCCGCCCAGCATGGCCTGCCCGTGGTCGACGGCGTCGCGGCGGCGGTGACGCTTGCCGAGGGGCTGGTGCGGCTTGGGCTGAAGACGTCCCGGCTCGGGCCCTACGCAGCACCGCGATCAAAATCCTATTCCGGCCCATTCTCGCCGTTTCAGCCATGAGCTCCGCGACGATCCGGCGCCCTGATCAAATTTTATCTTTCTGTCATGAGCGACCCAAGTTTCGCCCGAAGCGTTGATAAGAATTCGGATCGGTATTTTTACGGGGTTTCCATGAAAAAGAACGATGTCACGTGCTCGGCGTGCGGGGCCGGCTTTCGGCGGCTGGAGCTGGCGACACCGCCGGCCAACAGGGGAGAGTATCGCTGTCCGGCCTGTGACGAGGTCGTTGAAACCTTCGACGGCAGCGCGTTCATCGCCTACCGCATGACGATCCAGCCTTCGATGAAGGCCGCTCGTCCCTAGAGCATGTTCCGGAAAAGTGCGAAGCGGTTTTCCGGAAAGGTCATGCTCAAACAATAACCTAAAGCGCGGTGACGATTCATCCTGATCTCATCGCGCTTTAGTGGGTCCGTGACGAACCGGGCCGTCGCAGGACGATCTATCCTACCCAAATACCCGCTCATGCCAAAGTCGGTGTGGGCGGGATTTTTATGGCCTGGCCAATCCCGAACGCCGCCGGCGCCTTTGGGATTGGGCTGACTGCGCTTTTTCCACGTGCGGCCACCTTTTTGTCCCATTTGTTGCTGAACAGTAACACTTTCGAGACGCCCCGGCCGCCCCTTGGGTTGCCGGTCTTCGCCACTCACCAAGTTTCAATTTGGGTTTTGTCAGCGATGATCGATCTCGCAGAGGACAAACCGTCCAATCCCCTCCTCCGTCTCGGCGCGCAGCCCATCGCGCTGACCGCTGCGGCCCTTGTGCTCCTGATCGTCGGCGTCACCTCGATCGCGATCTGGCGCGCCTATACCGGCGCCGCACCGGAGACCGACCGGGTGGTCGCCTCGCGGCAACTCCAGGTCCGCACGGCGCAGGCCTCCGAGCAACTCGTCGAAAAGACCAAGGGGCTGGAGGCGACCCAGCAGGAATCGATCGACCAGCTCCAAGTCGTGCAGGACCAGCTTCAGACCATGAAGCGGCTGCTGGCTTCGCAGCAGGCCGACACCAAGCGCCTGTCCGAGCAGGTCGCCAACCTGAACGAGTCCATCGACGGGTTGCGGCAATCCTTTGCCAGCGCCCGGGCCACCGAGGCCGATTCACCGTCGGTTACCCGGAGGAAACCGGTGCGTCATCATGCCAGCACGAGAAAGCGTGGCGGATCACGGGGTTGATCGGGGCGAGAACACGCCCGACGATTATTTTCACGGCTTGTGAACTGGATCACATTTGTCCGTATGATTCCGCGCGATGATGGCGGCTACCGGATGGCGTGAGCCGATTTCAATATCCGGGGCTGGCAAGGTCGTTGACGGTATACTGCGTCAACGGCCTTGTTTTTTTTAGTGGCCGGCCAGGCGTCTACGCACCTCGCAAACCCTTACTCACAGACCTGGGCGCGGCGGATTTGCCAGCCCCATTGCGTCATGACGCGCTTCCGCACGAGGTAACACGGTCCGTCATAGCCGCCGTCGCCATAGCCGGCGCCGTAATAATAGGGGTCACCGTAGGACGGGTAGCCGTAACCATAGTACCCGCCGTAATAGCCGGCGCCCGCGATGCCGGCGCCGATGGCCAGACCGGGCCAGAAGCCACCGCCGTGCCAGCCGTGGCCCCAGCCTCCGCCATGGAAACCGCCGCCACCTCCCCAATGGCCTCCGCCGCCGAAACCGCCTTGCGCCTGTGCCGCCTGAGGCACCGACAGGCCGACCACCGCGACGGCCAGTGCGGCCAACATCATCTTGCGTAACATCACTCAACCCTCCGCGTGGAAACGCTCCACACACCAAGCAGGGTCAAGGTAATGTCATTCAGGCATTCATGACAGGCGTGCTGGCTCACTTCCGCGCGAGCGTCAGCAGCCGCGGCAGATGCTCTTCATCCTCTTGTCGAGCAATTTGTTCTCGGCATTGACGGTGGCATCAGCATCTGGGTTTGCACCGGAGGCGGTGCCGGTGGTGACGCCGGGCGCCGTATTTGCACCGGACGATTGCGCCGTGCCCAGACTGTTGGTGCCGGGCGGCGGCGCCGGGGAATTGGCAACGCCAGTGGTCGATCCGGCGGCCCCGCCGGTGCCTTGAGCGAACGATACGGCCGGCATTGCAGCGAGGCCGAAGATGACGATCAAGGTCTTGATCGAAATGGTTGCGGGCGATCCGGGCATGGGAAATTCTCCTTGTGGCTCAACGGCGGCGCCAAGGGCCGGTTCCGGAACAAATCCCCTCACATCAGCTTGAAATAGGGAGGCAGCCACGATCATGCGCAAACTGATCGCGTTCGACGAGGATACGTTCGACAAGCTGAAGCAACTGGGCCGCGACAGGATGGCGACGTTTCAAGAACTCGCGGATGAAGCCTTTGCCGACCTCCTGAGGAAGCACGGCATCCCCATCGACCTCAGGGACGCCTTGCGCAAGAGCGCAAGTCTCGACAGCGAGGCGAACAAAGCAACGGCGCGCCCCAGAACCAGAAAGGCAAAATCACGATGAACGATCGCGATCCCTTTGCAGAGGGCGAGCGCGCCGCCCGCGACAACATCCCGGCCGAAGCCAACCCGTACCTCAACGGCAGCGACGAGCATGCGCTGTGGGCAGCCGGCCACGCGAAAATCGCAAGCACGATCGAAGCCCGCGAAACCGAAGGAAGCTGATCTCACCCGATCCGCTTCAGGCCTTTCTTGAAGCGCGGGCCATTGGCGACATAGAATCTCGCCGCGCTCCCCGTCTTCTGCACCTGGCCGTCGTCGAGCGTGCGGATCACGCGCGCGGGCGAGCCGATGATCAGCGAGCGGTCGGGAAATTCCTTGCCCTCGGTGATGACGGAGCCGGCGCCGACGATGCTATTGCGGCCGATCTTCGCGCCGTTCATCACGATCGAGCCCATGCCGACGAGCGCGCCCTCCTCGATGGTGCAGCCGTGCAGGATGACGTTGTGGCCGACGGTGCAGTTCTTTCCGATGACCATGGGAAAGCCGAGATCGGTATGGCAGGTCGAGCCGTCCTGCACGTTGGCGCCCTCGCCGATCTCGATCCACTCATTGTCGCCGCGCAGCACCGCGCCGAACCAGACGCTGGCACCCGGCTTCAGGCGCACGCGGCCGATCACGGTTGCGGTCTCCGCGATGAAATAGTTGCCGTCGGCGGGAAGATCGGGCGCTTGCCCGTCGAGCTCGTAGATCGCCATGGAGGTCTCCTGTCAGCCAAAGCATGACCCGAACCCGAAGGGCCGCGTTAGCGCAAAGTGTGCCGCGGTTTTCCGGAAAGATCATGCGCAAACAAAATTTGAAGCGCGATCATCGCGCTTAGGACCCTGGCATAGCGAAACGGCGGTGAAGAGGCAAAGGGCCGCCTTGCCGGCAGCCCGCGACAGCGAGTGTCAGACCAGAACGCCGGCCGCGCGCAGCGTCATCAGGAAGAAGGTGCCGCTCATCATGCTCCAGAAGCCGGCGATGACGGTCGCCATCATCACGAATTCGAAGCGGCGGCTCTCCACCCGCATCCCGCGCAGCGTGTTGCGCATGATGATGAAGGGCGCGGCGAACACCAGGAAGGGCACCGCCGCAAATGTCTTCGGGGCCACACCCTCCTGCAACAGACCGAAGCCGGCGGGCCGCTCCGCCACCGCCTGGTATCCATTCACGAGCGCACCCGCGAGCGCGAAACCGATGCAGATCGAGAAGAAGGTATTGAGAGCTTCAGGTGTCATCGGAATGGCTCCGCCTATACGCAACGCCGGTACCTTCCTGTGACAAATAGTGCCGGTTAACGCTACATTATCCTTAAGCGAGGGTTAACGGTGCCACCCGGCCCGCGCAGAGCTCTCTCCCATTCCTGGTAGCCAGGAACCTTCCGTGAAATCGCCGCCGCATGGCATATTCGCCGCTGATTCGTCGGCCGCCGGCCGACTTCTGGTTCACTCGCGCGACGTCATGACGGTGTTTTCGGCAGCCACCCCTCGCTCCCCCAGGACGCGCACCCGGGCGCATCTCATCCCGGTCGTGCTCGGCGGCGTGTTCGCGGCGAGCGCGATCGCGCTGGTCGCCTGTCTGTTGTGGCCGACCTGGAGCACCGGCGGCGCGAACGCCCCGGACAAGCTGCCCGTGAGCGTCGGCGGGACGCTGTTCAACGTGCCGACATCAGCGGTCCGGATGAAGATCCAGCGGCACACCGGACCGCAGGAACGCATCGACGTCGATTTCCTCTATCCCTCGCTGGAGCCGCCGGACGTGCCGAGGCACGTCACCGCCGACACTGTGGACGCGGCGATGCAGCCGATCGACCGCATCTTCCTGTCGGTCGCGGCGCATCACGATGCGCTCTCGCCCGAGCAGCGAACGGCCACGATCTATCCCCGTTATCTCGACCAGGCCACGGTGATACCGGAAGACGGGCTGACGATGCGGATGTTCCGAGTCGATACGCCCTATGGCAACGAGGATCTGTATTCCGGAACGAGCCCTACGCTCACCGCGCGCTGCACACGCGATGCGGTCACCCCGGGCATGTGCCTGTCCGAGCGCCGCGTCGACGGCGCCGACCTCACCTTCCGCTTTCCGCGGAGCTGGCTGTTGCAATGGCGTGACGTGGCGGAAGCGATGGACAGGCTGACGGTGCAGTTGCGCGGGCCGCGGAGCTGACGCGCGTCTCGCTTGCACGACATTGACCGGCTGATAGGCTCGTCACCGATACATCAAGCGCGGTGATCGACGTGAGCGATGCGGCAACAAACCTGCCACCGGGCGCCCAACTGCTGGGACGCGAATGGCTTGGTTTCGACGAGAGCGGGCACGCCCTGATCCGCTTCCAAGGCCAGCCCTCGTTCACCAACAGGCATGGGACGATCCAGGGCGGATTCCTGGCGGCGATGCTAGACTCCGCCACCGAGATTTGCGCGCTGGCAGCAGTCTCTCCTGACCTGACCGTGGTCACCAAGAGCCTCGATACGCGCTTCCTGAAGCCCGCAACGATCGGGCCAATCACGGCTCGGGCACAAGTCGTCGAACGAACGGAGCGCGACGTGATCGTGCAAGCCCACCTCGTCGATGCGGAGGGCATCATTGTCGCGGACGCCACAGCGCGGCTGCGGATTCTTGCGAAGAGATAGATTAATGGGGTCACGCGTCCGCGCGGCCCCATTAAGTGACACGATCGACTATTCCTGATCGACGAGATCGTCTTCGAGGATCGCCATCTGGAACTGGAACGAGCGATCATCGTCCTCGTCGTCGACGAAGAGCACGCCGATGAACTCCTCGCCGATATAGACCTCGGCGGAATCATCCTTCTTCGGCCGCGGCACGACGCGGATCTTGGGATTGCCGAATACGCGCTTCAGATACGCGTCGAGCTTCCTTACTTCCTTGACGTCCACGGCAAGTCTCCAATCGAAATCTGGGTTGGCGGGGTTTTAGGCCGAGACGCGACGAACCACCAGCACGAATTGCCAAAGAATTCGGGGACGAAAAGGGCTGGAAAACCCGGCCCTCTTCGAAGTCAAAGACCCGTATCAAATTCCCATGGCGTTGATCATCTGGTCCATGGTGCGCGACGGCTCGGCGCAGCCGGCCTCGCCGACGATCTTGGCGGGCACGCCGGCGACGGTGACATTGTGCGGCACGGGCTTCACCACGACCGAGCCGGCAGCGATGCGCGCGCAATGGCCGATCTCGATGTTGCCGAGGATCTTCGCACCGGCACCGATCAGGACGCCGTGGCGGATTTTTGGATGACGGTCCTCGTTCTCCTTGCCGGTGCCGCCGAGCGTGACGCCGTGCAGGATCGAGACGTCGTCCTCGATCACCGCGGTCTCACCGCAGACGAAGCCGGTAGCGTGGTCGAGGAAGATGCCGCGGCCGATGCGCGCGTTGGGATTGATGTCGGTCTGGAACACCGCCGAGGCGCAGCTCTGGAGATAATACGCAAAATCCTTGCGGCCCTTCAGAAAGAGCCAGTGCGCCAGGCGATGGGTCTGGATCGCGTGGAAGCCCTTGAAGTAGAGCAGGGGATCGATGAAGCGAGAGGTCGCGGGATCGCGGTCGTAGACGGCGACGAGATCGGCGCGGAAGGCGTTGCCGAGATCGGGATCGTCGCGCAGCGCCTCGTCATAGGTCTGCCGCACCAGGTCGCCCGACAGCGCCGAATGATCGAGCCGGTCGGCGAGCCGGTGGATCACCGAATCTTCCAGGCGGCTGTGATGCAGCACCGTCGAATAGATGAAGGTCGCAAGCTCCGGCTCGCGATGGACGATGTCCTCCGCTTCGCCCCGAATCCGGTCCCAGATCGGATCGAGCGATGCGAGCTTTCCTCCCGGATTGACCTGATGCACTGCCATGGGATCTGCTCTTTCGAATTGGCTCGTTTTGTTGGTTCTATAGCACAGTCTAGGCGACAAAGTCCTGGCGGGCTTGCCTGAGAGTGAACAGTGCCTTGCCCCGCGAAAGCACGCCAACGCGTTGAATCACAATAGCTTCTTCTGACGCCCCCAGCCGGCAAGGTCGGCTCAAGGTGGTCAGAGTTTTGCCAAATTCAAGCCGGGCAGCGTCAAACTATTGGTGAATTTCGTCTCAACCGTTATTGCGGGCATGGTCCAAAGGACGACGGAGCCGATTTGAGCATCACCACCGATATTTTGCGCGCCCGCGCCGCGGGGTCATTTTGGCTGCGGCTGGCCGCGGTGACCCTCCCCATCCTGATGATCGCGCCGGCGTTCTGGAACGGCTACCCCCTGCTTCAATGGGATACCGGCGGCTATCTGGCGCGCTGGTACGAAGGCTATCTCGTGCCGAGCCGCTCCACCGTGTTCGGCCTCTATCTGCACTATGGCGAGAACTCCGGGTTCTGGATCAACCTCGCCGTTCAGTCGCTGGCGACGCTGTGGCTGTTGCAACTCACCTTGCGCGTGCTCGGATTGATGCAGACGTTCCGCTTCGTCGCGATCAGCCTGCTCCTGGTCCTGTCGACAGCGCTGCCCTGGCTCGCCAGCATGCTGCTCACCGACATCTTTGCGGGATTGTCGGTGCTGTCGCTGTTTCTCCTGATCGTCGCGGGCAACCGGGTCTCGGGGGTCGAGAAAGCCTCGCTGTTCGTCTTCACGGCCTTTGCCGCCGCGACCCACAGCGCCACGCTCGGCGTGCTGCTTGGGCTCTGCGCCGTCGGCTGGATGATGCGGCCGTTGCTGGGACGCCGTCTGCCACTTGCCGGATTGACGCAGGCGAGCCTCACCATCGTCGCGGGCGGCCTGATGCTGGTATCGGCAAACCATGCGCTGTCCGGTAAATGGGCCTGGACACCCGGCGGCTACGGCGTCGCCTTCGGCCGCATGATGCAGGACGGTATCGTCGCACGCTATCTCAACGACCGCTGCCCGCATGAGAGCTTCAAGCTCTGCCCCTATCGCAATGAACTGCCTGCGACCGCCGACGACTTCCTGTGGGGCAACAGCATGTTCAACACGCTTGGCCGGTTCGAGGGCATGAACGACGAGATGGGCTACATCGTCGTGCATTCGCTCGCGGACTATCCAGCCTTGCAGGTCGAGGCGGCCTTGAGGGCGATGGGGCAGCAGTTGCTTCTTGTCGCGACCGGCGAAGGCACCACTGTCTGGATTCCACACACCTACGGCATCATCGAGCGTTACATCCCCTCGCAAGTCGCGACAATGCGCGCCGCACGCCAGCAGCACTGGGAACTCGATTTCGAATACGTCAACCGGCTGCACGTTCCCGTTGCGCTCGCCTCGATGCTGGCGCTGCTCGGCCTGCTCGCGCATGCGCTGGCAAAGCGCCGGCTGGACGATCTGACGCTGCTGGCGGCAACCGTGACGCTGGCCCTGCTCGGCAACGCCTTCATCTGCGGAATCATCTCCGGCCCGCACGACCGCTATGGCGCGCGGATGGTGTGGGTTGCAACCTTCGTGGTGCTGATGGCGCTGGCGCGCGCGTTCGGTGACGACGCACCCGCGGACGAGATCTCAGCCGCGACGTGACAGGAAATCCAGCACGCCGGTCTTGTAGACCTTGTCGCCGACCGCGCGCATGTGATCGCGGTTGGGTATGTCGAGCACTTCCGAGCCGGGGATGATCGCGCCGAGCGCGCTGGCGGAACCTGCAACGTCGTCGGTGCTGCCGACCGCGATCAGCACGGGCACGTCGATGCGCGCGGCCTCGTCCTTCCTCATGAGGTCGCGCGTGCCGCGCAGGCAGGCGGCGAGCGCGCGGCGGTCGGAGCGGGTCTGATCAGCGAATGCGCGAAACGTGCGGCCCACGGGATCGGTGACGTCATCGAGCGAGGGCGCTTCCAGCGCCTTCGCCACATTCTCGCCGGGCCCGGAGCCCTCGATCAGGCCGCCGATGCCGATGCCGCCGAGGATCGCCGAGCGCAGGCGCTGCGGCTCGTTGAGGCCGAGCCAGGCGGTCATCCGCCCGCCCATCGAATAGCCCATCATGTCGGCCTGCGGAATGCCGAGATGGTCCATCAGCGCGAGCACGTCGCCGGCCATGGTCGGGATCGAATATTGCGTAGGCTCGTAGAGCTTCGCGCTTTCGCCATGGCCGCGGTTGTCCAGCGCGATCGCGCGGCGGCCGTTCTTGCGCAGCTCCGAGACCCAGGTCGGATAGACCCAGTTCACGTTCTTGCTCGAGGCAAAGCCGTGGACCAGGATGATCGGATCGCCCTCGCCTTCGTCGAGATAGGCAATTTCAACGGCGCCGTTGTGAAAGCTCGGCATCACATATTCCGCAGTGTTGAGGGGAAAGGCTGATCTTAAACCTTGAGGGCCGCGCTTGCCAGAGCGGCCTCAGCGGCAATCTGCGCGCGGCGAAGCCTGCGCGCCCGCCTGCGATCGCACCAGGCTTGCGTGAGGCGCTCGGTCGTCGCCTTGATCGATGACAGAAGGCCGAACAGCGTCAACGCCGCGCTGAACAGCCAGAGCGCGAGATCGAACGCGCCGCCGACGAGCAGCAGCGCGCCGCGGCCAAGAAGCTTCATGATCGCACGGGTCTTGCTGCCCTGCGCCTCCGCAAGCCGCGCCGCACGCGCGACGTCCTTCGGGCCCTCGGCGATGCGCAGCGTATCCATGGCGCCGCGCGTGCCGGTCTTCTCGGCAACGCGCGTGACATCCTTGCCGAGCCGAACCAGCGCCCCGGCCTTCTCGACGCGGAACGCGGCCTTGATCGCGCTCACGGTCTCGCCCGGGCGCAGCACCGAGCCGGAGGCGACCGCGTTCTGGAGCATCGGCGTGTCGACCACTTCGCGTGCGGACCTGCCGGCCCATGCGGCGAGTCCCTCGCCGAGCCGCCCGACTTTCCGCGCATCCTTCACCAGCGTCAGCCCGGCGCGCACCGGCGCCGCGCCGCCGACCGACACATAGGTCGCGGCGGTCACCGCAAGGCCCGCGGTTGCAAGGCCCAGCACCAGACGGTCGGTGTCTTCACCCATGGCGAGATGCTTGCCCTCGCGCACGACGTCCCTGATGTCGCCGATCACGAAGAGATCGCCCGCCACCGTGCCGGACAGGCTCGCGACATCGTCGGCGCTGCCGGTAACGAGCCCGGTGGCGAAGCGCTTTGCGAAATGCGAGCTGGAGCCCTCTTCCTTGACCGCATCGCTGACGCGGCTCAGGACGTCGTCGGGAAGCGCGATGTTGCGGTCGCGCGCGAGCGTAACAAAACTGTCGGCGAGGTCGGCGTCGCCCGCCGCAAGCGCGGCCTCGATATTGTCCTGAACCAGAAGGTCGTTTTGCCGCAGAACCGCGTCGAGCTTCAGCTCGGACAACGCGGCCGGATCATCCTGGGCGGCAAAGATGGCGCCGGCCTCGCGGGCATGCGGTACTACCTGCGCGAGCATAACGCCGCATGCCGCGATCCCGGTCAACGCTGTGCTGATTCGCAGCCACTTCATGCTGAAAGCCTGGACATTCGCAGGATCATTTGCTCCTGATGGTTCGTCTTTTGCCGCAATTGCGCGCGCGCACAGACATAGTATGCCAAAATTGCGACACAACGTCCCCGACGAAAGAAGGGCTTTTCTCAGGCCGCAAGATTGTGTCGAATTTGCATGAGCAAATGAGCATGGGGCATTGCGAACCTTTCGGTTCCGCTGGACTAGCAATCATCTGCACCCGTCAGTATGGTCCGCGACGCCTCAAAGATGCCGCGTCAGTTGTTGATTGTGTCTGCCGCCATTGCCACTCCAGGATGAGTTACGATGTCCGATCATGTCGTCCCGCACTTCCACAACGATGCCGGTGTTCCCGTCATCGAGATCGGCTCGCAAGAGTTCATGTGCGTCGGCGCCAACCCTCCGTTCGACCATCCGCACGTCTTCCTCGACCTCGGCAACGACAACGAAATCATCTGCCCCTACTGCTCGACGCTGTACCGCTTCGCTGCCGACCTGAAGGCGGGCGAAGCCCGTCCGCCGGAATGCGTCCTGAAGGACAAGGTGGCCTGACCGGTCCCATCGGTCAGGGGTGGCGCTCTCCCGAACGATTGTCATCGCCGGTGCCGGAATCGGAGGACTGACGGCCGCGCTTGCGCTGGCCGCCCGCGGTCTCCGCATTGTCGTGCTGGAAAAGGCCGAGCGGCTTGAGGACGTCGGCGCCGGCCTGCAACTCTCCCCCAATGCCAGCCGCGTGCTGGTCGAGCTTGGCCTGACGGAGCGACTCAAGCTGCGCGCCGTCGTCCCGGAGGCGGTCTCGATCATGAGCGCGCGTGCCGGCGGCGAATTGCTGCGGATGCCGCTCGGTGAAGCCGCCGCCGACCGCGCCGGCGCCCCCTATTGGGTGGTGCACCGCGCCGACCTGCAATCCGCGCTCGCCGGCGCGGTCTCGGACCATCCCGATATCGAGCTGAAACTCGGCGCGACATTTGAAGATGTCGCGTCTCACGCCAAGGGGCTGACCATCGTCCATCGCAGCGGCACGATCCGCCGTAGCGATCTGGCGAGTGCACTGATCGGCGCCGACGGCATCTGGTCGACGGTACGCCAGCATCTGTTCCCCGAGGTGCAACCGCGTTTCTCCGGGCTGATCGCCTGGCGCGGCACGCTCGACGCCACCCAACTGCCGAAGGACTACACCGCGCGGCGGGTGCAACTCTGGATGGGCCAAAACGCCCATCTCGTCGCCTATCCGATCGCCGGCGGGCGCCAGATCAACGTCGTGGCGGTGCTGCCGGGCACCTGGAACAGGCCAGGCTGGAGCACGCCAGGCGATCCCTTCGAGGTGATGGACGCCTTCGCCGCGCCACGCTGGCCGCCGCCGGCGCGGCTGATGCTCGCCACCGTCGACAGCTGGCGCAAATGGGCGCTGTTCGGCGTGCCCGAGGGATGCCCGTGGAGCAAAGGCCAGGTCGCGCTGCTCGGCGACGCCGTGCATGCGATGCTGCCGTTCGCGGCGCAAGGAGCCGGCATGGCGATCGAGGATGCCGCCGTGCTCGCACAGCATTTGAGCGTTGAGGCCGCCGAGAGCGCAGCCGGCGTCGCGACGGCGCTCAAGCAATATGGCCGGGCGCGTCAGGCCCGTGTCAGGCGGGTGCAGCGGACCGCCCGCCAGCAGGGCCGCATCTATCATCTCGGCGGGCCACTCGCGCTCGCGCGCGATCTTGCGATCCGCGCACTCGGACCGGAACGCATGTTGGCCCGGCAGGACTGGATCTACGGCTGGCGTCCCTGACGGCGGACGCAGTCGAATCGACTCAGCGAACGGCGCTACCGGATTTCGGGGCGGGCTTGATGATCGGCCGCTGCGGAGGAGAAGCCGGTGGCGGTGCATCAGGCGGCGTTTCCCGGCACTTGTTGCGGCGCCAGGCGTCCTCGGCGAGCTGCGTCGAGCCGCGTACCGCGATGTAGTCATTGCGATAGGCGAGTTCGGACACGACCGCGCCGCCGGTCCCGGTCTCCGCCTTGTCCATCAGTTTCTGCAAGTCCGCGGTGCGGCCGGCCAGTGCCTTGCGCTCGGCCTCGAGCTGCTTGCAGTCATACAATTCGTATTTGGCGGGATCGGCAAAGGCCGGAGCGACCGTCTCGCTCATGCTGGCGCAACCGGACAGCGCGCAGCCGGCCGCGAGCAGCGCAGCAGCCGCGCAACACAGGCGCAGGTGATGGGAAAGCGAAGCAGGCATGCCGGATGAATAGTCCCCGTGAATTGAGAATGCCTAAAGCAGGCCCAGATGTCCGGATTGAGGCTTTGCCTTGTGCGGCCGGCTCGCTTAAGGAAGAACCGCCTGCCCGGCCTGCAAAGCGCCAATTCCAGACGGCCGGACAGGACTTAAGTATTTGATCTCGTTGGATCAAGCGGGCATGGCGGAATTGGTAGACGCAAGGGACTTAAAATCCCTCGGTGCGCAAGCGCTGTGCCGGTTCGACCCCGGCTGCCCGCACCACGAGAGCTGACGGCGCGAACTGTGCCAACAGCATGATGCAGAAGCGAACTCTGCCTGCGTTCCGCCCGGCACATCCTGCGCTCCGCTCGATGCGACGTCAGAAATTCGCAACCGTCTTTAGCCCGAACACCAATGCGTTTGAATTCGTGCTCGTGCCGCCTGGGTCGATCACGTACTGGATGTTCGGTCGCACTTGGAGGCCGGCGAGCGGCCGATAGGTGTAGTAAAACTCCAGGACGTATTCGTTGCCTTGCACGGCCACCGGACCAAGGCCGGCCAGGTTCTGCAACTCTTCCGACCAGGCGACGCGGCTGTTGACGTGGGTGGTGCCGACCGCAAATCCGATATCGTCCTCGGGCCGTGACCGGAATGGGCCGGTATAGGTCAGACCGCCTGCGACCTGATAATCGGTGGTCGACGTGCGCCGGTCGGCCACCGTAGCGTTGAGAAAGAGGCTCAGTGTGCCCGCGGAATTGGTTTGCGACGGACGCAGCACCTGCTGAACGAAACTCACATAGGCGCCGTAACGCCCGCGGCTCTGCAGCAGCGGCTGTCCGCTGAGGATCGCCGGATTGCCGTTGATGTCGGTGACCACATCGGGGGCGGTCGAAGTGTCGTACCAGCCGCCGAACTTGTAGCTGCCCTGCAGCTCGCCGAACTTCGGCAGCCATCCGAGCTCTGCCGGGATGAGAAGGCCCGTGGATCCCGAATAGAACACCGGAAGCGCCGATTGCGCCACCTTCAGGTAATTGGGATTGGCGTCGAACACACCGAACTGGAAATAGCCGAAACCCTGCAGGTTGAACTTCAGCCTGGTTGCCCATTGGCTGACTGGCCAATTGTAGATGTAGTTGCCGACGAGGTTGCCGGGCTGCGCGCCGCAAAAGGTCAGGTTCTGGAAATCGCACGCGAACGATGCGAAATCCTCGCCGAAGGTGATTCGCCCGATCTTCCAGTCGACCAGGCCGTCGACGAATTTCTGATCGTACCAGAATTGCGTGAGCCGTAGCGTCTGGCCGCGTCCGAACACCTCCTGCACCTGTTGCAGCGTGCCGAGGCCCGCGTCATCGCTTAGATTGCTGCCGTTGCGATCCGTCCATGTCACCTGGATCGTGCCGCCGGGTACGACGCCAAGCTTGGTCAGATCGAACGTGGTGCCAAAGGTCCATTGATCGGTGTAGGCAACCTGACGCCGCTGACCGCCCGTTGCATTACCGGCGATTTCGCTGGTGTATCCGAACTGGAAATCGATGCCCGCATTCAACAGCCGGGTTCTCGCGCCGTCCCAGTCGCCGAGCAGCCAGGGCACGGGGGCCGGCGCCGGGCTAGTCGCACCGATGGGAATCTTCAGGTCGGCGGCATAGGCGGCATGGCCCCCCGGACAGGCCGATATCGCTGCAACACCCAACCAGAGGTAGAGCGTCGTTGGGCACTTCGCTCGATCACCGGCTGATGCACTCATGGCGACGCTCCCGGGTTCAATCCTTCAATGTGTAGGCGATGACGTAATCCCCGCGCTTGGTGCCGAACGAGCCGTGGCCGCCGGCCGCGGTGACGACATATTGCTTGCCGTCGGCCTCGTAGCTCATCGGCGTCGACTGGGCGCCGGCCGGCAGGCGATCTTCCCAGACCACCTTGCCGTTGCGCACGTCGTAAGCCCGGATCGTGTACTCGTAGGTTCCGGTGTAGAATGCGACCCCGCCGGCGGTCGTGATCGGCCCACCCAGCATCGGAACGCCCATCTTGAAAGGCAGAGGGAGCGGCGTGGTGTCCCTGATGGTGCCGTTGGGATGCTGCCAGACGATCTTCATGGTCCTGAGATCGACTGCGGCCATGTAACCCCATGGCGGCCGGTAGCACGGCACGGAGAGCGGCGAGAGAAAGCTCCAGATATCCACCCCGAACGGCGTGCCATACATCGGCTGCGTCCCCACCTCGCTGCCGACCGGCTTCTCGGCCGTCGGCGCCGGAGGATTGAGCGGGCCGCGTGGAATGAGCCGCGACGCGAACGGCAACGCCATCGGGTTGGCGATGGCGATCTGTCTCACCGGATCAACCGCAATGCCGCCCCATTCGAACATGCCGAGATTGCCCGGGAAGACCAGCGTGCCCTGCAACGATGGCGGCGTGAACGTCCCCTCGTAACGCAGTCGATGGAACATGATCCGGCACAGCAGCTGATCGAAGATCGTGCCGCCCCACATGTCCGCGCCGGTCAGCTTGGCTTCCGGGCGGAATGTCAGCTCGGAAAACGGCTGTGTCGGCGCGGTACGGTCGCCGGGCGCGGCGCCCTGCGGGACCGGACGTTCCGGCGCCGGCACGATGAGCTCGCCGTTCCTGCGGTCGAGCACGAACAAATTGCCCACCTTGGTCGGCTGGATTATCGCGGGAACGACGCCCTTGGCTGTCGCCACGTCGATCAGGCTCGGTTGCGACGGAACATCCATGTCCCAGAGGTCGTGATGCACGGTCTGGTACGACCAGGCGCGCCTGCCCGTGTTGATATCCAGTGCAACGATGGAGCTGGAATAGCGCTCGACGAGCTCATTGCGGTTGCCGCCCCAGATGTCGGGTCCGTTATTGCCGGTGGGGATGTAGACGAGGTTCAATTTCGGATCGAACGCTGCCGCGATCCATGAATTCGGCGAACCGTTGACGTAATGACGCGTCGGCGACGGCATCTCGTTCTCGTCGGCCGCGCCGGAGTCCCAGACCCAGACCAGCTTGCCGGTGTAGACATCGAAGCCGCGGATGACGCCCGACGGCACTTCGACCGCGTAATTGTCGATCACCGCTGCGGCGACGACCAGGATCTTGTCACTGACAACAGGCGGTGACGTCGGCTCGAAGAAGCCCACTGTCTTGATCCCCATCCCTTGCTGCAGGTCGAGGGAGCCGTGATCGCCAAAACTGTCGCAGGGCTTGCCGCTGTCGGCATCGAGCGCGATCATGCGCCCATCATTAACAGGCAGGAAGATGCGCCGGGGGCATTCGGCCGGTGCCGGACTGCCGCTGCTGTCGACGGCGCCCGCCGCGGTTTCGTGGTAGGTGACCCCGCGGCAGGTCATGTGCTGGAACGTCTTGTTGTACGTCAGCTTGGGATCGTATCTCCAGCGCTCCGCGCCGGTCTTGGCGTCGAGCGCAAACAGGATCTGGTGCTGTGAGCAGAGATAGAGCGCATCGCGCACCTTGATCGGAGTGACCTCGAAAGTGGTCTCGCCGGAATCCTCTGGTGTCGGCATGTCGCCGGTGCGGAAGATCCAGGCGACCTTGAGGTTGCCAACATTGTCCGGTGTGATCTGCTTCAGCGGCGAATAGCGTTGTCCGAATTGGGTGCGTCCATACGCGCGCCAATCGCTATCCGGTTGCGGGTCGGCTTCGCTTTGCTGCACGGCAGAGCCGGACTCGACGATCGTGCCGTTGATGTTGTGATAGCTGGAGAACAGCCCGATCACGAGCACGACCGAGGCCAGCACAATGCCAACCCAGAGCGGCGCCGTTGCGCTTCGGTAGGATACTGGCTCGTTTTGCACCAGCCCGCGGACGATCACCGGCGTGAGCAGCCAAAGCGCCATCGGGAACACGATGTCGCCACGCGCCGCGAGCGGCCACCAGTCGAATTGTACTTCGTAAACGGCCCACGCCAGCGTGCCGACCAGCACGATTGCAAACAGCCATAGCGCCGATCGGCGCTGCGCCAGTAACAATGCGCCCGTGGCGAATATGCCGGCGCCGAGGATGATGTAGAAGATCGTACCGCCCAACGCGGCAAGCCAAATGCCACCGCCCGCAAGGACCAAGCCTATCAAGGCATAGATGATAGCCGTGACAAAGACTGCCCTGGATCGCTGCATGATCGCTCCCGGTACGGACAAGGAACCGGGCCTGTCCCGCGCAACCGCAACAGACCGCGTCCGCTTTCGAACAGTTTCGTCCAATCAACCGAAACTAACAACCGTTAGATGCAACATCCGCGGGGCAAAGTTGCGACGCAGCAGCAGAAACCTACAAGATGTGCGTGCAATGTTCAAAAGCGAGCAGGTACTCGGTCGATTAGGCTGCCCGCACCACGAGAACTGACGGCGCGAGCAAGCGCGAGAGCAGTATCCAGAAGCAGACCAGGGCGGTCGCGAGCGGGCCGAAGCCGCCCAAGAAGGCGTTGCCGGAGATCGACGCCGCGGTCGGGAGAACGATGGCCACCGACAGAACCGCCGCCGCTGCTGTGGCGGGAAGGTCGACGATGAGCACAGCAACGTAGAGCGCCAGTTCGAAGAAGGCATATTCTTTCAGCCGAGGTGCGCAAAGATAGAACGCATACATCGCGAGCACGGTCACGCGCATCGCCGCGCGGGGGTGATCCATCAGCCAGCGGTCGAGTGTCGCAAGGCGCGAGCCTACCGCGGCCGAGCGCTGCGCGCTGATCGCGCGCCATACGGACACGGCGAGCGGCGCGAGCACAAGTGCGATAGCGGCGAAGCCGTAGATCGCGGCCACGACCGGCTTGCTGCCGGCGAGTGCAAAGCGATTGGCAAGGATGAGCGACATGAACAGCAGCGACGGATTGACCTCGTTGCCCGGCGCGTGCTGTCCGGGAATTTGGCCGGAGATCGCGCTCAGCCAGCTCTGAAATAGATCTGCGTAGAACACTATCGAGATCAGAATCGGGAGCGAGAACATACCGGCCGCCGCCCCTATCAGGACCAGTTTGCGCGTCCGTGGCTGTGGCAAGAAATAGAGCGCGGCCAGGACTGGGACGAAGACCAGCTTGAACGAGGTGACGAGGCCGAGCACGGCTGCGCCGGCGAAGAGCGGCAGGAAGCTCGCGTTGCCCCGTCCGTCGGATGACAGCGGGCGCAGCAACAGCGCCAGCGCGACGACCGTCAGCAGGCCGCTCAGCATCGCGAAATTGCCGGTAGCGAATACCGATTCGAAGCCGAGGAAACCGCCAAAGGCGAAAACAACCCTCAGCGCGATATCGCGCCGGCTCCGGCGAACTGCGCCGGGGGCGGGCAGCAGAAGCGCGCAGAGCACGGCAAGAACGAGATAGATACCCTGGTAATGTGCGACGAGAAATCCGCCGGCGCAGAGCGGCCGGAAGGCGTCCAGCGTCATCGGCAGATAGGGATAGGAGAGCTTCGTGCCCTTCAGGTTCCGGACGAAATAGGGATCGAGGCCCTCGATGTGAGCATCGACCGCCGCGCAATTCACGCGCGCGTCCCAGCCCAAGATATCGCTTCCGCCGAGATCGATCGCGAGGCCGACGGCGAGCAGGATGGCTACGGCCCAGATGAAGCGCGTCATCCAGATCGTCCCCGGCGCACCGGTCAGGCGAGGCCCTGCTCCCGCGTTGGCCGATGAGGCTGCGACTTGCCCTGTCATGAATGCGGGCCTCGCGGCTCGGCGCGTTCCAGCATTGCACTGAAATCCAGCAGCATGATCCAGAAGCAGGTGAGCGCGACCGCGATCTGGGCAAAACCACCCTCGATCGTATTCCCCGTGATCGAGACGAGCGTTGGAATGGCAATGCCGATGGTCAGCACGGCTGCGAGAGCTGCGGCCGGAAGATCGACGATGAGGACGGCAGCGTAGACCGCCAGTTCGAAAAAGGCATATTCCTTGAGGCGCGGCGAGCAGAGATAAAGTCCGTACATCGCGAGCACCGTGACGCGCATCGCTGCCTGCGGATGATCGATCAGCCAGCGGTCGAGGCGCCTCAGTAACGATCCCTCACCGTTGCGGATCGCGCGCAGCATCGACCAGCCGAGCGGTGCGAGCACCAGCGCGGTCGCCGCCAACGCATAGATGGCGAACACGATCGGCTTGCTGTCGGCCAGACCGATGCGGTCCACGACACTTTGCGCGAGCAGCAACAGCGATGGATTGGCTTCCTCGAGCTGGACCGAATGCTGATCGGGGATTCCTCCCGTGATCGCGAGCAACCAGCTTGAAAACAGATGTGGATAGAAGACGACCGAGACCACTATCGGAAGCACGAAGCTGAAGCCCGCCACCATGATCAGGAGGAGTTTCCGCCGACGCGGCAACGGCAGGAAATACAGCGCGGCCAGCACCGGGCAGAACACCAGCTTGAACGACATGACAAGACCGAGCAATGCAGCCCCCGCGACACGAGGAACGTCATTTCGATCGTCGTGCGCCGCAGACTTTGCGGGGCGAAGCAGAAGCGCAAGTGCGGCGGCAGTCAAGAAGCCGCCCAGGATCGCAAAATTGCCCGAGGCCAATACCCATTCGAAGCCTACGAAGGCGCCGAGCGAGCAGAGCACTCCGAGCCCGACGTCACGCACGCTGCGCGCCCGGCCGAGACCGGGCAAGAGCAGGCCGCAGAGCACGGCGAGGACGACAAAGACGCCTCTGTGATGACCGGCGAGAAAGCCGCCCGCGCACAGAGGACGGAAGACATCCAGCGTTGCCGGCAGATAGGGATAGGAGAGCTTGGTGCCCTTCAGATTCTTGACGAAGTAGGGATCGAGCCCGTCGGCATGCGCATCGACGGCCGCGCAATTGACGCGAACATCCCAGCCATAGTTCACATCCATCGCGGTGTCGTTGGCGAGATTGCCGAGCACCAAAAGCGTCACCAGCGCGAACAGGCAGGCAAGCCAAATGTTCCGCCTCGCAGCCGTGTCGGCCGATCCCAACCATCTTGCTGTACCGGTGACGTCCGACACCTCTGATACCCTGTCTGTTCTGAGTTCCCTTGGCGCCTGGCGCCTAGTCAGGCCACAGTGGACAGGATGCGTTGCGGATTCATCTCCCCGATGTGCCGTCCCCGATCTTATGGTGAATCCCTGGTTTCCAACCCGTGCCTCGGACGGCGGACAATCTCGTCGTTCGACGCTCCCGGGCCATCATGCCCGACGAGAACCCAAGCCCAACAATGATGACCCGCGCCGGCTCCAGCCGCGAATGACGCGATCCCCAGCGCGAAACCCGTCCCAAGGAGACGATCATGCGACAAGAGAAGCGTTCGAAGCTTGGCTCGAATCTGAATTGCGCAATCAGGGGATTCCGGCGACTCCCTCACCAAGTCTTGTTCGGTCCCACCTCGCCTACCACCCATCCCAAAACATGGGTTGTGCATCGCAGCATGGACAATAGATAAAGCCTCCGAAATCAGGGGTGAGCTTTTTGTCCGACGTCAATGCCGACGATTGGGTGTCCTCGGGACACCGTCCGATGGGATTTCCCGAATTCGTCATCGTGATCGCGTCCATCATGGCGCTGAATCCGCTCGCGATGGACATGATGCTGCCGGCGCTGCCCAATATCGGGGCGGCCTTCAACATTCCGGTCGCCAACCATCTCCAGCTCGTGCTGTCGACCTTCCTGATCGGCTTCGGTGCGGGCCAGTTCGTCATGGGCCCCTTGTCCGACCGGTTCGGGCGACGGCCGGTGCTGCTCGGCGGCATGGCGGTCTATGCGGTGGCGAGCGTGCTGGCGGTTGCCGCGCCCTCGTTCGAGACCCTGCTGCTCGCGCGCGCGCTACAGGGACTAGGCACTTCGGCGACGCGCGTGATCGCGACTTCGATCGTGCGCGACTGTTATGTCGGCCGCCGGATGGCGAGTGTGATGTCGCTCGCCATGATGGTGTTCATCGCCGTGCCCGTGATCGCGCCCTCGTTCGGACAGGCGGTGCTGCTGGTCACGCAGTGGCGCGGCATCTTCGTCGTGCTGATGTTCTACGGCCTGCTCGCGCTGGCATGGAGCGTTTGGCGGTTGCCGGAGACGCTGCCTGAGACGGAGCGCAGGTCGCTTGCACCTGCCGACGTGCTCTCGGCCTTCCGCCAGACCGTCACCAACCGCCAGACCATCGGCTACGCGATCGCCGCCGGCAGCGTGATGGGCGCACTGTTCGCCTATGTGTTCTCGGCCCAGCAGGTTTTCACCGGCATCTATCACCTCGGCCCCTACTTCCCGCTCGCCTTCGCCGCGATCGCGGCCGGCACCGCTATCGCCGGCTTCCTCAACGCGAAGCTGGTCGGAACGCTCGGCATGCGCGTGATCTCGCACGGCGCACTGACGCTCTATACCGCCGTGGCAGGCGTGATGCTGCTGACGGAAAGTCTCGGCATACTGCCACTTGCCTTGTTCATGGCGCTGTCGGCCCTGATGATGTTCTCGTTCGGCATGATGGTCGCGAACTTCACCGCGCTCGCGATGGAGCCGCAGGGCCACATCGCCGGCACCGCCTCCTCGCTCTACGGCTCGATCACGACGCTGATCGGCATCGCGGTCGGCACGGCCATCGGCCAGAGCTTTGATGGCACGCTGCTGCCGTTCTCGGTCGGCTTCTTCTTGTCGACGCTCGCGGCGCTCGCGATCGTGCTGGTGGTGGAGAAAGGACGGCTGTTCAAGCCGCACCATCACCCCATCGTGTGAGGAACTACGCGGGTCTCTCGATGTTGTCCTGCAGCAATTCGAAAGGCCGCCTCAATGGAACCGGAACGCAACGAAACCGATCATGCGTCGGAACAGACTGAGGCGCAGCGTACCGCCTCTGCCGTAAAGCAACCCGTCTTGACACCGCCCTTCGCAAGCGAAGGACTTGAACGGTTGCGCGAAAGCCACTGCTGAGGCGCGCCCTATTCCGGACTGCGCTTGCTGGCGCTGAAATCGTCCGCAGCACTTTCAGGCGTTGCCCCGCTGTCCGCGCGTGGCGGCACCATCAGCACGACCACCTCCCGCGTCAGCCCGGGCTTGCCCCACAGCGACGCCTGCACGGTGAATTCCCGCCTGACAAAATTCCCGGCACGCGCGGACACCCATTCCATCCATCGGCCACAATCGTCCTGGCCGCGGAAGCAGAGCGCAGCCCAGCCGCGATCGAGCGTCGTCTTGCGCGGTAGCCCCCATTTGTATTGATAGACGAAGGGCCGCGCGTAATACGGGTGATCCGGACTGTAGAAGGCCGTGGCGAACGCCAGCGAATCGTCGCCGCTCACGGCGCTGAGCGGCTCGCCGGTCAATTCGCGCCATTGCCGCGTGAGCTCATTCGCGGCCGGCGCGTAGAAATTCCGTCCCTCTTCATAACCGTGGATGTTGCGGTAGACGGCGTGGATCGGCGCGGCGACCAGGACGGCGGCGAGCGCGACGCCCGCGGCAATCACTGTGGCATTGACCGTGTAGAAGCGCTCGATCGGGTAGCGGGTGCCGCAGACGACGAGCACGACGAACAGGAACAGCCCCTGCAACGCCCACAGCGAGGGCAGATCCGTGCCCATCGCCAGCGACGTCAGGACCGGCAGCAAGATCGTGCCGATCGCGACATAGAACAGAAGTCGCAGGCCCGGGCTCATTGCGGCGAAGTCGGCCGGAAACTGCTTCAGCCGTGTGCCTGCGATAAACATCCAGGTGACGGCGGACACGCTCACGGCCGCCACCAGTCCGAGCAGAAAATTCCTCACATCGCCAAGCGAACTCACGGCATTGCCGTTGGCGTGGGTCAGCGCGTAGGTGAAGGTCGACGCACCCGTGGTTGCGAGCCAGTAGATGTGTGGTGACAGGAGCGCGAACCCGGTGACGACAGAGATCCAGGGCGAAGCGGAGGTGAAATAGGCGCGTCGCGCCGGATGAGCCAGCGCGGCAAATGCAAAGCTTGCGACCAGGAACACCGAATAATACTTCCCGACCATTGCGAGTGCCGTCGTGCAGCCGACGGCAACCGCCCAGAACGCACTGCGGGTCCCGAACGCGCGCAGGAAACACCAGGTCGCAAGCGGCCAGGTCGCGAGCAGCACGGCGTTGGCGTTGAAGCGCTGGGCGTGGAATTGATAGGCCGGCGTCAGCATCAAAAGCAGCAGCACCAGGATGCGCTTGTGCCCGGTCACGAATTGCCGCGCGATCTGGTCGACAAAAAACAATGCGAGCCCGGCGTTGACCATCGCCATCAATTGCAGCGACCAGTCGCTGACCGGGAAGACCGAGGTCCAAACCGCGGCCACCCAGCCCATTAGCGGCGGATGTTTGTGATAGCCCCAGGCGAAATGCCGCCCCAGCGTCCAGGCCTCGAGGGTATCAGGGTGCAGGCCGCCGCCGGCATAGGCGTTGGCCAGATATAGCGTCCAGACCGCGACGAAGCCGACCAAGAGCAACGGAACGGCCCAGCCCGCCTCCACGCCATCGAGCCAGTGCAGCAGAGGCCGGCGCCACTGCGCCGGTGCGCGATCGGACCGTTCGGCCATCGCCTGGAATGCAAAATCGATTGGCACGTGATTCAAATCGACGGGAGGGAAAGTAAGTAACGTCCGAAGACGAACCATCTATTTCAGATTGGAAATAAATAGCAATGATTGGAAACTGGAAGGGTTAAAAGCTCCACGCCTTTGCGGCTAGCAAAAGACGACGGCGCCGCTGGTGACAGCGGCGCCGCGTAATGATCGAGACAAAGCGCGACAGGCGCGCCCTTCGCTTACTCCGACTTGTCGATGTTCCAGAACACCGGGGTCGCCGGGCCGTCGAGCACGCCGGACAGCGACTTCCGCCACGCGCTCGGCCCCTGATATTGCCCCAGCGGGACGTAAAGCACCTGGTCATAGGCTTCCTTCTGGATCTCGATCGCGATCCTCTTTTGATCCTCCGCCGAGGTCGCGCGAACGAAGGCGTCCTTGAGTTGCTCGACCTTGGCGTCCTCCGCCCAGCCGAACCAGCCGCCCTTCTTGCCCTGCCCGCCGACAGCGACGTTGGAGATCGGATTGACCACGTCGGCGCTGACCCAGTTTGTGATGAACATGTTCCAGCCGCCCTCCTTCGGGGGCTTCTGGCTGGCGCGCCGGCTCACCACCGTCTGCCAGTCGGTCGCCTGCAAGTCGACCTTGAAGCCGGCTTCGCGCAGTTGCTGGGCCACCACGATCGGTTGAGCCTTCAGCGTCAGCACGTCGCCCGGCGCCATGAGCACGACGGGTGTCCCGTCGTAACCGGACTCGGCGAGCGCCTTCTTGGCCGCGGCAATGTCGCCGCCCTTCGCGAGGGTCTCACCGCCAATGTCTGTCGCGAACGGCGTGTCGCAGATGAAGAACGCAGCGCAAGCCTTGTAGTATTTGGGATTGCCGATCAGCGCATCGAGCACGTCCTTCTGGTTGATCGCCAGGAGTGCTGCGCGGCGGACCTTGACATTATCAAATGGCGGATGGAGGAAGTTCATCCGTGCGCCCGTCTGGAATCCGAACTTGTTCAGAATTTCGACTTTGAGGTCCTTGTCGGCTTCAATGGTGGGCAACATTTCGATGGCAGGATTTTCCATGAAATCGATGTCACCCGACTGAAGCGCGTTCAAAGCCGTCTGCGCGTCCGGCATCGTAATCCATTCGACGCGATCGACCTTCACCACCTTGCCGCCGGCGGTCCAGCTCGCCGGCTCCTGGCGCGGCACGTAGTCAGTGTTCTTGACATAGACCGACTTCACGCCCGGCTGGAATTCGCTCTGCACGAACTTGAAGGGGCCGGAGCCGATCTGCTCGGCAATCTGCTTGTCCGGCGGCGTCTCGGCGAGACGCTTCGGCATCATGAAAGCGACCCGCGAGGACGGCTTGCCGATCGATTCCAGCACGAGCGCGTACGGCTCCTTCAGCTTCAGCGTGATGGTCTTGGTGTCGGTCGCCTCGATGCTCGCGGTGAACAGCATCATCTGCTGCCCCATGCCATCGACAGCGGCCCAGCGCTTCAGGGAGGCAACGCAATCTTCCGCGGTGACCGGCGTACCATCATGCCACTTCAGACCATCGCGCAGCGTGAAGGTGTAGGTCAGCTTGTCATCGGAGATCTTCCAGTCCGCCATCTGCGGCTGGATCTTGAAGTTGGAATCCGTCGTGATGAGCGTGTCGTAGACCATGTAGCCGTGATCACGCGAGATATAGGCGCTGGTGAAGATCGGATCGAGGATGCGCAGATCCGAATGCATCACGGCGGTAATGGTCTTACCTGCGGCAACAACTGGCGACGCCAGTGCCGAAAGCGCCACGACCGAAAGCGCAAGCTTGGAGGCGAACGCGCGGCGTCCGCGGCGCATGATTTGGAACATGAAGTTCTCCTGGCGAGCGGCGCCGCCGATGAGCGCGGCGCCGCGCGATGGTCGAGACGAAAGGCGCGGGATGCGCCCTTCGCTTACTCCGACTTGTCGATGTTCCAGAACACCGGGGTCGCCGGGCCGTCGAGCACGCCGGTGAGCGACTTCCGCCACGCGCTCGGAGCCAGGTACTGGCCGAGCGGCACGTAGATCACCTGGTCATAAGCTTCCTTCTGGATCTCGGTCGCGATCTTCTTCTGATCGTCAAGCGAGGCCGCGCGGACGAAGTCATCCTTGAGCTTCTCGATCTTGGCGTCTTCCGCCCAGCCGAACCAACCGCCCTTCTTGCCCTGGCCGCCGATCGAGAGGTTTGAGATCGGGTTGGAGACGTCGGCGCTGACCCAGTTGGTGAAGAACATGTTCCAGCCGCCCTCCTTCGGGGGCTTCTGGCTGGCGCGACGGCTCACCACCGTCTGCCAGTCGGTCGCCTGCGCATCGACCTTGAAGCCCGCTTCGCGGAGCAGCTGCACCGCGACCGTCGGCTGCGCCTTCAGCGTCACGACATCGCCGGGCACCATGACCACGACGGGCGTGCCGTCATAGCCGGACTCGGCGAGCAGCTTCTTGGCTTCCGCCATGCCGTTGCCCTTGACCAGCGATTCGGAACCGACGTCGGTCGCGAATGGCGTGTCGCAGACGAAGAAGGCACCGCAGATCTTGTAGTATTTGGGATTGCCGACGAGCGCGTCGAGCACGTCCTTCTGGTTCATCGCCAGCAGGGCCGCGCGACGGATCTTCGGATTGTCGAAGGGCGGATAGAGGAAGTTCATGCGCCCGAGCGTCTGATAGCCGAACTTGTTCAGCGTCTCGACCTTGAGGTCGGAATTGCCTTCAAGCACCGGCAGCAGGTCCCACGGCGGCACTTCCATGAAGTCAATGTCGCCCGATTGCAGCGCGTTCACCGCGGTCTGCGAGTCCGGCATGGTGATCCACTCGACGCGGTCGACCTTCACCACCTTGCCGCCGGCGGTCCAGCTCGACGGTTCCTTGCGCGGCACGTAGTCGGTGTTCTTGACGTAGACCGCCTTCACGCCGGGCTGGAATTCGCCCTGCACGAACTTGAACGGACCGGAGCCGATCTGCTCGGGGATCTGCTTGTCCGGCGGCGTTTCGGCCAGACGCTTCGGCATCATGAAGGCCACGCGCGAAGAGGGTTTTCCAATTGAGTCCAGCACAAGGCCGTAGGGCTCCTTCAGCTTCAGCGTGATGGTCTTGGGATCGGTCGCCTCGATGCTCGCAGTGAACTGCATCATCTGCTGGCCCATGCCGTCGACGGCGGCCCAGCGCTTCAGGGAAGCAACGCAGTCCTCCGCCGTCACCGGCGCGCCGTCATGCCATTTCAGGCCGTCGCGCAGCGAGAAGGTGTAGGTGAGCTTGTCGTCGGAGATCTTCCAGTCCGCCATCTGCGGCTGGATCTTGAAGTTCGAATCGGTCGCGATGAGGGTGTCATAGACCATGTAGCCATGGTCACGCGTGATGTAGGCGGTGGTGAAGATCGGGTCGATGATACGCAGATCCGAATGCATCACCGCGGTGATGGTCTTGCCGGCCGCAAGCACCGGCGAGGCCAGCGCGGTCGAAAGCGCGACGACCGACAGCGCAAGTTTGGAGGCGAACGCGCGACGCCCCCGGCGCATCAAGCTCAACATAAAAGTTTCTCCTGACGTGAAACTGTTCAAAGGCGGGTTATTGGTTGAGCATTCGGTTCGTTCTTTAGGCGAACTAACCTTATGCAATGCCTTTATCTTTTCGAGACTTACAGACAGTGCCGAGCGCGTCAATCCGGTTTCGGCGCAGCCCATGGCGGCGCGCGCACGGGCTCCACAAAGATCGGTTTGGCTCTACAACGCTGTCCGCCTATCCCGCCTCTCGCGGATGCAATGCGCGTTCCATCTTTCAAAGCTTGAGAGACCTCCCGATGAATCCAACCAATCTCCCCTTCGATTCCGAGGCCATGCTCCAGGGTCTGCGCAGCTGGGTGGAATGCGAAAGCCCGACCTGGGACGCGAACGCCGTCAACCGCATGCTCGATATCGCAGCGCGGGAGATGGCGATCATGGGTGCGACGATCGAGCGCATCGCCGGCCGACAGGGCTTCGGCGGCGTCATCCGGGCGCGCTTTCCGCATCCGAAGCAGGGCGAGCCGGGAATCCTGATCGCCGGGCACATGGATACCGTCCACCCGGTCGGTACTATCGAGAAGCTGAAATGGCGTCGCGAGGGCAGCAGATGCTACGGCCCCGGCATCTACGACATGAAGGGCGGCAACTACCTCTCGCTGGAAGCGATCCGGCAACTGGCGCGTGCCTCCTTCACCACGCCGCTGCCGATCACCGTGCTCTTCACGCCCGACGAGGAAGTCGGCACGCCGTCGACGCGCGACATCATCGAGGCCGAGGCTGCACGCAACAAATACGTCCTGGTGCCGGAGCCCGGCCGCGCCGACAACGGCGTTACCACCGGACGTTACGCGATCGCCCGTTTCAATCTCGAAGCGACGGGCCGGCCGAGCCACGCCGGCGCGACCCTGTCGGCGGGACGCTCGGCGATCCGCGAGATGGCGCGGCAGATTCTCGCGATCGACGCGATGACCACGGACGACTGCACCTTCTCGGTCGGCGTCGTGCATGGCGGCCAATGGGTCAATTGCGTCGCCACGACCGCTACCGGCGAGGCGCTCTCCATGGCCAAGCGCCAAGCCGATCTCGACCGCGGCGTGGAGCGGATGCTGGCTCTGTCGGGCACAGCCAATGACGTCTCGTTCAAGGTCACGCGCGGCGTGACGCGGCCCGTGTGGGAGCCGGATGCTGGCACCATGGCGCTGTACGAGAAGGCGCACGGCATCGCCAGGTCGCTCGGCGCCGAGCTGCCGCATGCAAGCTCCGGCGGCGGCTCCGATGGCAACTTTACGGGCGCGATGGGCATCCCGACGCTCGACGGTTTGGGCGTGCGCGGTGGCAACGGTCACACGCTGGAGGAGTTCATCGAAGTCGACAGCCTGGTCGAGCGCGGGCGCCTGCTGGCGGGACTGCTTGCGACGCTGGAATAATTTGAACCAACTTCGCACTGCACAATGCGTTGGCAGTGGCGGTCGAAATTTAGCCTTGTCCAAAAATGAGGCGTATCGTACTGCTCGATGGTCCACGCGACGATGCGGGAGAGATCGCAGCGAAGGTTTCGGCTTTCGTTGCGGCGCCGACGGAGCAACCGCCCCGGAAACTCTCAGGCAAAAGGACTGTATCGTCAGGACGATCTGGAGAGAGACGGCACGGCCAGCGTGGTCGTGACGTCCACCGAAGGGGATAGTCCGCAAAGGTCTTATGAGGTTCGCCTCGCAAGGTCCCGCGCCGGATCAAGCTCTCAGGTAACCGTGACAGATGGGGCGCCGCCAACGGCCTTATGGCCGGCGGTTAGCCGACTCTAACTCACGGGAGCCCCGAACTCATCATGACTCATATCGTCATCATCGGCGCCGGCATCACCGGCGTAACGACCGCCTATGCCTTGCTCGAACGCGGCTACAAGGTGACGGTGCTCGACAAGCACCGCTACGCCGCGATGGAGACCTCCTTCGCCAATGGCGGACAGCTCTCTGCCAGCAATGCCGAGGTGTGGAATAGCACTGCGACGATCCTGAAAGGCCTACGCTGGATGTTCCGGCGCGATGCGCCGCTGCTGATGAACCCGCGGCCGAACTGGCACAAATATTCCTGGATGAGCGAGTTCGTCGCCAACATCGGCAACTACCGCACCAACACCATCGAGACCACGCGGCTCGCAATCGAAGCCCGCAAGCACCTGTTCGCGATCGCCGAACGTGAAGGCATCGACTTCGATCTCGAGCGCCGCGGCATCCTCCACATCTATCACGACAAGAAGGGTTTTGAATCCGGCCTTCGCGTCAATGCGCTGTTGCAGGAAGGCGGCCTCGATCGCCGCCCGGTAACGCCGGAGGAAATCCGCAGCATCGAGCCGACGCTGCGCAAGGCGTATTACGGCGGCTTCTACACACCTTCGGATGCGACCGGCGATATCCACAAGTTCACGCGCGGGCTGGCAGACGCCTGCAAGCGGCGCGGGGCGACTTTCATCCACGAAGCCAACATCGATTCGATCGCCCGCGCAGGCAGCGGCTTTGTCATCGGCTGGGCCGATCTTGCCGCAAGCGACGCGGCCACGCGCGGAATGCTGAAGGCGGACGGCGTCGTGGTCTGCGCCGGTGTGGCCAGCCGCCACTTCGCCGCCCTTCTCGACGAGCGCGTCAACGTCTACCCGGTGAAAGGCTACTCGATCACGGTGCAGCTCGACTCTGCCGAGAGCCGTAACGCGACGCCGACCGTCAGCCTGCTCGACGAGGCCGCCAAGATCGTCACCAGCCGGCTCGGCGCCGATCGCTTCCGCGTCGCCGGAACGGCCGAGTTCAACGACTTCAATCGCGACATCCGCGCCGACCGCGTTCAGCCCTTGGTCGACTGGGTGCGCAGCAACTTCCCCGCCGTCGAAACCTCGCGGGTTGTGCCGTGGGCCGGACTGCGCCCGATGATGCCGAACATGATGCCCGTGATACGCGCAGGGCGGATGCCGGGCGTGTTCTTCAACACCGGCCATGGCCATCTCGGCTGGACGCTGTCGGCTGCAACTGCGCAGATGATAGCCGGGACCATCGACGGCTGGCGCGGGCTCAATGCGCCACCCACCGTCCCCTCACTTGTGGTTGAGCGCGCGATGCGCCGTGCATCTTGAGTGGTCGAATACCAGTGCGGGGCGGCCCCTTGCGACCGCCCTGCCCTTGGCACACAATTTGCCCCGAAAAGGCGGCATCTCCTGCCGGCTTTTCCAGCCCGAATGACAGGCACGCATGATAGACACGACAGACTCCACGGCCGCCTCAGGCCGCCACAAGTTCCGCAGCCGGAGATAGGTGCATGCTAGGTTATCTCATTCGCCGCGTTCTGGCCGCGGTGCCCGTGATGGGGGTGGTGGCGCTGTTCGTCTTCCTGCTGCTCCGCCTCACCCCGGGCGATCCCGCCGCGATTCTCGCCGGCGACAACGCGACGCCGGAGCGGCTCGAGCGCATCCGCACCTCGCTCGGCCTCAACGACCCCCTGATCGTGCAGTTCGTCACCTGGGTAGGCAAGTTGCTGCACGGCGATCTCGGGACCTCGCTCATCTCCAACCTGCCGGTGATGAAGATGATCGGCCAGCGCGTCGAGCCGTCGATCTCGATCGCGCTGTCGACCATCATCCTCGCCGTCGTCGTCGCCGTGCCCCTGGGCGTGATCGCGGCCTGGAAGCACGGCACCTGGATCGACCGCTTCGTGATGGGGCTCTCCGTGCTCGGCTTCTCGGTGCCGGTGTTCGTGATCGGCTATGTCCTGATCGAGGTCTTTGCAATCGACCTGCGCTGGGTGCCGGTACAGGGCTTCAAGAGCATCAGCACGGGCTTCGGGCCGTTCTTCGAGCGCATCATCCTGCCGACCTGCGCGCTGTCGTTCATCTACGTCGCGCTGATCGCACGCATGACGCGCGCAGCAATGCTCGACGTGCTTGGCGAGGATTATGTGCGCACCGCACGCGCAAAGGGCATCAACGAGGTCGCGGTGATGATGCGGCATGCGCTGCGCAACGCGGCCGTGCCCGTGATCACCGTGATCGGCACCGGCTTTGCGCTGCTGATCTCGGGCGTCGTCGTCACCGAGAGCGTGTTCAACATCCCCGGCATCGGCCGCCTCACGGTGGACGCGGTGCTGGCGCGCGATTATCCGGTAATCCAGGCGATGATCCTGCTGACGTCGCTGATCTACGTCGTCGTCAATCTTCTCATCGACGTCGCCTACACCCTGCTCGATCCGCGGATCCGGTACTGAGGCAACGACAAGGACAAAAATGTCAGTCGATACCCTTCCCCAGTCGTCCATTCCGATCACGTCGCCGCTGCGGCCGCGTTTCGGATTCCTCACCTCGACGCCGATCATCGCGACGGCGACGGTCTGCCTCGTACTGATCGTGCTGATCTCGATCCTCGCGCCGCTGATCGCGCCGCATGACCCGATCCAGCTGGCGCCGTCGCTGCGGCTGAAGCCCTCCTCGGCGCAGTTCCTGCTCGGCACCGACGCCTATGGCCGGGACCTCTTGTCACGCGTCATCTATGGCGGCCGCGTCTCGCTGCTGATCGGCATCGGCTCGGCGATCCTGTCGATCGTCATCGGCCTTGTGATCGGCCTCGTCTCCGGCTTCTTCAAGCTGATCGATTCCGTCCTGATGCGCGTCATGGACGGCCTGATGGCGATGCCGAGCATCCTGCTCGCGATCGCCGTAGTCTCGCTGTCCGGCGCCAGCATCTGGACCGTGCTGATTGCGATCACGATCCCCGAGATCCCGCGCGTGGCGCGCCTGGTGCGCTCGGTCGTGCTATCGGCGCGCGAGGAACCTTATGTCGAGGCCGCGATCTCGGTCGGTTCATCCCTGCCGAAGATCATGTGGCGGCATTTGATGCCGAACACGATTGCGCCGCTGATCGTCCAGGGCACCTATGTCTGCGCGTCTGCGATCCTCACCGAGGCCATCCTTTCCTTCCTCGGCGCCGGCATCTCGCCGGAGACGCCGACCTGGGGCAACATCATGGCCGAGGGCCGCCAGTATTTTCAGCTCAAGCCGACGCTGATCTTCTGGCCGGGGCTTTTGCTCTCGATCGCCATCCTCAGCATCAATTTGATCGGCGACGCCGCCCGCGACGCACTCGATCCCCGCATGAAGCAGCGGGAGGGCAAGTGAAACAAGCAACGCTGTCATTCCGGGGCGCGCCTCTTGGCGCGAGCTCGGAATCCATTTCACCGCTTGTATTGCGGCCCGATGGATTCTCAGATGCGCAATTGCGCATCATAGTTCGCGCTGCACGCGCCCCGGAATGACGAAAGAGCTTGCATGACCAACACAGCCCTCGACATCAACAACCTCGTCGTGTCTATCGGCAAGAAGCCGAAGGGCGCGAACATCATCGATGGCATCTCGATCCAGGTCCATGAGGGCGAGACGCTGTGCCTTGTCGGCGAAAGCGGCTCGGGCAAGTCGGTGACCTCGCTCACCACGATGGGCCTGCTGCCGAAGGGCACGCTGGTTCCGACCAGCGGCAGCATCAAGCTGGTCGGCGAAGAGCTGCTCACCGCCACCGACCGACGCCTGCGGCAGCTACGCGCGACGCAGATGGCGATGATCTTCCAGGAGCCGATGACCGCGCTCAATCCGGTGGTGCCGGTCGGCCGCCAGATCGACGAGGTGCTGCGCGCCCACACCAATCTCGACGCAAAGGCGCGGAAGAAGCGCATCCTCGACATGATGGAGCAGGTGCGCCTGCCCCAGGTCGAGCGCATCTTCGCCTCCTACCCGCACCGCCTCTCCGGCGGCCAGCGCCAGCGCATCATGATCGCGATGGCGCTAGTGCTCGAACCGAAGCTTCTCATCGCTGACGAGCCGACCACGGCACTCGACGTCACCACGCAGAAGCAGATCCTGACACTGATCCGCGACCTCCAGCGCGATCACGGCACCGCCGTGCTGTTCATCACCCACGACATGGGCGTAGTGGCCGAGATCGCCGACCGTGTCGCGGTGATGCGGCAGGGCCGCCTCGTCGAGACCGGCACGCTGGATTCCATCCTGCGCAATCCGACGATGGAGTACACCCGCAACCTGCTTTCCGCGGTGCCGAGCCTGGTACCGCGCGCGCCGCGTGAGGAGAGCAAGGAACCGGTGGTGCTGGAGGCCAACGACCTCAGCAAGGTCTATAAGGAGCGCGCCTTCTTCGGCAAAGGCCGCGAGGTCGTCGCCGCCGACAAAGTGACGCTCACGCTGCGCAAGGGCCGCACGCTCGGCATCGTCGGCGAAAGCGGCTCGGGCAAATCGACGGTGGCGCGCTGCATCGTCCGCCTGATCGATCCGACCTCCGGCGGCGTGCGCCTCGCCGGCCGCGAGATCTCCGACATCTCGCGCAGGCTGCTCCAGCCGCACCGGCAAAAGATCCAGATCGTGTTCCAGGATCCCTACCGCTCGCTCAATCCGCGCGTCACTGTCGGCGAGAGCATCGCGGAAGGTCCGATCAACTATGGCGTGTCGCACGCCAATGCGATGAAGCGCGCCCGCGAGCTGCTTGAACTCGTCGGCCTGCCGGCCGATGCGGTATCGCGCTATCCGCACCAGTTCTCCGGCGGCCAGCGCCAACGCATCGCGATCGCGCGTGCGCTCGCGCTCGATCCCGACGTGCTGGTCGCAGATGAGGCGGTCTCCGCGCTCGACGTCTCCGTACAGGCGCAGGTGCTGGAACTGCTCGACGAGATCCAGAAGCGGCTCGGCATCGCCATCCTGTTCATCACCCACGATCTGCGCGTCGCGGCACAAATCTGCGACGAGGTCGTGGTGATGCAGCACGGCCGCGTCGTCGAACAGGGCCCCGCTGCCGAAGTGCTGACGCATCCGAAGGAGGCCTACACCCGGGCGTTGCTAGAGGCAGCACCGGGTCGCGGCTGGGACTTTGCGAATTTCCGGCCGGTGCCGGAGGGCGTGGCGGCGAGCGCGTAAGGTCTCTCAACACGTCGTCCCGGCGAAGGCCGGGACCCATACCGCGGAATCTATCGATCGCGCGCGGTGGAAATCCCAAACTCCGAGTCTTCGCCAAATTTCTCCCTGGGATTATGGGTCCCGGCCTTCGCCGGGACGACACCGAGAGTGTGGTTGGCGGAGTGACTCACGACACCCACCGCATCCGCAGCATTCCCAAAACAGCTTGACCCCATGCGCTTTCGAATTGCTTCCCGGCTTGCTCTCGCCGCAAGCACAAGGCTAACGTCGCGCACTCTTGATCGACCGGACTGAATTGATGACACGTATCGCCGTCGGCGGCTTCCTGCACGAGACCAACACCTTCGCGCCAACGAAGGCGACGTTTGCGGACTTCCAACATGGCGGCGGCTGGCCGGCGATGACGCAAGGCGCTGACGTGCTGAAGGTGATGCGGCGCATCAATGTTGGGCTGGCCGGCTTCGTCGACAGCGCCGAGGCCAATGGCTGGGAACTCATTCCGACGATTGCCTGCGGTGCGAGCCCGTCGGCGCATGTCACCAAGGACGCGTTTGAGCGCATCGTAAAGGTGATGGTCGACGGCATCGCCGCCGCCGGCCCGCTCGACGCCGTCTATCTCGACCTGCACGGCGCGATGGTGACCGAACATCTCGACGACGGCGAAGGCGAGATTCTGGCGCGCGTGCGCCGCGTCATCGGAAAGGATGTTCCGCTGGTCACGAGCCTCGACCTGCACGCCAACGTCACGCCCGAAATGATGGAACATGCGGACGCGCTGATCGCCTACCGCACCTATCCGCATGTCGACATGGCCGAGACTGGCCGCGCCTCCGCAAAGCACCTCGCTTTGCTCCTGAAGACCAAGCAGCGCTTTGCAAAGGTGTTCCGGCAATTGCCGTTCCTGATCCCGATCAGTTGGCAGTGCACCAACGACCAGCCCACCAAGGGCATCTACGAAAAGCTCACCGCGCTCGAAAACGACACCGTTCCGACGCTGTCCTTCGCCCCGGGCTTCCCCGCCGCCGATTTCCGCGATTGCGGGCCGAGCGTGTTCGCCTATGGCACGACGCAGGCAGATGCCGATCGCGCGGCGGATGCGATCGTGAAACTGATCGAAAGCCATGAGGACGATTTCGACGGCAAGATCTGGTCGCCCGACGCCGGCGTGCGCCATGCCATGGAACTTGCCAAGGGCGCGAGCAAGCCGATCATCATCGCCGATACCCAGGACAATCCCGGCGCCGGCGGCGATTCCGATACCACCGGCATGCTGCGCGCGCTGGTGCGCAACAGGGCCAGCGCCGCCACCGGCGCGATCTACGATCCGGAGTCGGCCAAGGCCGCGCACGCGGCCGGCGCCGGCGCCACCGTGACGCTCTCGCTCGGCGGCAAATCCGGCATTCCCGGCGACGAGCCCTATCGCGAGACCTTCGTGGTCGAAAAGCTCTCCGACGGCCGCTTCATCGCGCCCGGTCCCTATTACGGCGGCCGCGAGATGGAGATGGGCCCATCCGCTTGCCTTCGCATCGGCGACGTCCGCGTCGTCGTCTCCTCGCACAAGGCGCAGCTCGCCGACCAGGCGATGTACCGCTATGTCGGCATCGAGCCGACCGCGCAGAAGATCCTGGTCAACAAGAGCTCGGTGCACTTCCGTGCCGATTTCGAGCCGATTGCAGAGAAGCTGATGATCTGCGCCGCGCCCGGCGCGATGCCGGCCGATACCGCTTCGCTGCCCTGGACGCGCCTGCGGCCGGGCATCCGCATCAAGCCGAACGGCCCCGTTTTCACTCCCCCCTCACGCTAACTGGACAGGATCACATGCCCACCATTGACCGCATCGACGGCTATGCCGACGAACTCACCGCCATTCGCCGCGACCTCCACGCCCATCCGGAGATCGGCTTCGAGGAAGTGCGCACCTCCGGCATCGTCGCCGACAAGCTGAAGGGCTGGGGCATCGAGGTGCATCGCGGCCTCGGCGGCACCGGCGTGATCGGTGTCATCAAGGGCAAGGGCGGCAGCGGCAAGCGGATCGGGCTTCGCGCCGACATGGACGCGCTGCCGATGGAAGAGAACACCAATTTGAAATGGCGTTCGACCATTCCCGGCCGCTTCCATGGCTGCGGCCATGACGGCCACACCACCATGCTGCTCGGCACTGCGCGCTACCTCGCCGAGACCAGAAACTTTGACGGCACCGTGCATCTGATCTTCCAGCCGGCCGAGGAAGGCCTCGGCGGCGCGCGTGCGATGATCAAGGACGGGCTGTTCGAGAAGTTCCCCTGCGACGAGCTCTATGGCCTGCACAACGCGCCCGACCTCAATCTCGGCGAGATCGCGATCCTGCCGGGCCCGGCGATGGCCGGCGCCGACTTCTTCGACCTCCGCATCACCGGCTATGGCGCGCATGGCGCGATGCCCGAGCGCTCCAAGGACGCGGTGATCATCGCGACCACGCTGGCGCAGGCGATCCAGACCATCGTCAGCCGCAACGTCGAGCCGCTCCAGGCCGCCGTGGTGTCCATCACCCAGATCCATGCCGGCTCCGCCTACAACGTCATTCCCGGCGAAGCCCATCTCTGCGGCACCATCCGCACCTTCTCGGATGAAGTCCGCGCCCTGATCAGCGAACGCATCCGTACGATCTGCGCCGGCATCGCCGCCGCGTATCAGTGCGAGATCGACGTTGACATCCGCGACACCTTTGGCGTGCTGATCAACCAGGTCGAGCAGTCCAAGGTGGTCGAGGACGTCGCGCGCACCATCGTCGATCCCGCCAAGGTGATCACCCGCACCACGCCGAAGATGGGCAGCGAGGACTTTGCCGACATGCTGCAAACCATTCCCGGCGCCTATTTCTGGGTCGGGCACGAGGGCTCGGTGCCGGTGCACAATCCCGGCTATGTGCTCGACGACAAGATCCTGCCAATCGGCGCCAGCATGTTCGCCCGGATCATCGAGACGCGCATGCCGGTGGGCGCCCATGCATAAGAAGGGCGTCGAAGAGGCGGTCACCTCGCTGCACGATCTCACCGCGGTCGATCTGATCGCGGGCTATCGCGCCAAGCAGTTCTCGCCGAGCGAGGTGCTGGAGGAAGTGCTCGAGCACGTCGCTGCGTGGGAGCCGCATCTCAAGGCGCTCTATGCGTTCGATCCCGACAGCGCGCGCGAGGCCGCAAAGGCCTCGACCGCGCGCTGGAGCGGGGGTGAGCCGTCCGGCGCGCTCGACGGCGTGCCGGTGACGGTGAAGGACAACATCGCGACCAAGGGCGTGCCGGTGCCGCTGGGAGCTGCGAGCGTGAAGCTCGTGCCGGCCGAGAAGGACGCGCCGCCCGCCGCGCGGCTGCGCGAATCCGGCGCGATCATCTTCGCCAAGACAACCATGCCCGATTACGGCATGCTGTCCTCTGGACTTTCCAGCTTCCATGCGCTCGCGCGCAATCCCTGGGACCTCTCCAAGAATCCCGGCGGCTCCAGCGCGGGTGCCGGCGCCGCTGCGGCGGCCGGCTATGGTCCCTTGCATCTCGGTACTGACATCGGCGGCTCGGTGCGCCTGCCCGCGGGCTGGTGCGGCCTCGTCGGATTGAAGCCGAGCTTTGGCCGCGTGCCGATCGATCCGGCCTATGTCGGCCGCGTCGCCGGCCCCATGACCCGCACGGTCGACGATTGCGCGCTGATGATGAGCGTGATCGCTAAGCCCGACCGGCGCGACGGCATGAGCCTGCCCGCGGAGCCCCTCAACTGGAAGACGCTGGAGAAGTCTCCGCGAAAATTGCGCATCGGCCTGATGCTCGATCCCGGTGTCGGCCAGCCGCTGGAGAAGCCGGTCCGCGAGGTCGCGGTAAAAGCTGCGAAGGCGTTCGAATCCGCCGGCGCGGTGATCACCGAAGTCGACGGCATCCTCACGCGCGAGATGCTCGACGGCCTCGACAATTTCTGGCGCGCGCGGATGTGGGACGATTTGTCGAAGCTGACGCCGGCCGAACAGGCAAAGGTGCTGCCCTACATCTTCAAATGGGGCGGGTCCGGTGCAAAACTCTCCGGCGTCGACGTGATCCGTGGCTTCAACCAGACCATGGCGATCCGCGCGGCCGCAGCAAAGCTGTTCTTCGACCTCGACTATGTGATCTCGCCGACCGCGCCGAACGTGAACTATCCGGCGGAGTGGGCCTCGCCGACCAATGATCCGATGAAGCCGTTCGAGCACATCGCCTATACCGTGCCGTGGAATATGTCGGAGAACCCGGCCGTCTCCATCAACGGCGGCTTCGACGCCAAGGGATTTCCCATCGGCGTGCAGATCGTCGGCCGCCGCTTCGACGACATCGGCGTGCTCAGCATGGCCAAGGCTTTTGAGAGCCTGCGTGGCCCGCAGCGGCCGTGGCCCAAGCCGCCGGCGAAATAGTCTACACGCTCCGTCATGGCCGGGCTTGTCCCGGCCATCCACGTCTATACGCTTGCGCTGAAGCAAGTACGTGGATGCCCGGGACAAGCCCGGGCATGACGACAGGCTGCGTAAAGAACCAAGAAAGGGAAGGAAACCACCATGGCGTATGAGACGATCAAATACGAGATCGCCGAGCAGGTCCTCACAATCACGCTGAACCGGCCCGACAAACTCAACGCCTTCAACGCGAAGATGCAGGCGGAGCTGATCGACGCGTTCGATGCGGCCGACAAGGACGACAACGTTCGCGCCATCATCGTCACCGGCGCCGGCCGCGGTTTTTGCGCGGGCGCTGATCTCTCCTCGGGTGCCGACACATTCGACCGCGACGCGCGACGCGGCCCCGTCAAGCGCTTCGCCGACGGCAAGGTCGATTACAGCGATCCGCAGGTCCGCGACGGCGGCGGCCAGGTGACGCTGCGCATCTTCAAGTGCCTGAAGCCTGTCATCGCCGCGGTGAACGGACCCGCCGTCGGCATCGGCGTCACGATGCAGCTCGCGATGGACATCCGCATTGCCTCCGATGCCGCGCGCTTCGGCTTCGTGTTCTCCCAGCGCGGCATCGTGCCCGAAGCCGCCTCGAGCTGGTTCCTGCCCCGCATCGTCGGCATCTCGCAGGCGCTGGAATGGTGCTATTCCGGCCGCGTCTTCCCGGCGCAAGAGGCGCTCGCCGGACGTCTGGTCAGCAAGGTCGTGCCGCCGGACGATCTGCTGCCGACTGCCCGCGCGCTCGCCAAGGAATTCGCCGCCAAGACCGCACCGGTGTCGGTGGCGCTGATCCGCCAGATGATGTGGCGCATGATGGGCGCCGACGATCCGATGGAAGCCCACAAGGTCGACAGCCGCGGCATCTACGCCCGCGGCCGCTCGGACGACGTCAAGGAAGGCGTGGTGTCGTTCCTGGAGAAACGGCCGGCGCAGTTCAAGAACAAGGTGTCGAGCGACATGCCGGACTATTTCCCGTGGTGGACGGAGCGGGAGTACAAGTGAGGCATCGTGGGCAAAGCGAAGCGTGCCCACCACTTCGATTTCAATCGCCGATAGATGGTGGGCACGGCGCAAGAGCGCCTTTGCCCACCGTCAATCCATCACCAGCGCCACACGCCCGATCGCCTTGCGATCGATTAGGAGCCGCATCGCCTTCGCGTAATCTTCCAGCGGCAGGCGGTGCGAGATGTTGGGACGCAGCTTGCCCTCCTCCGCCCATGTGAGCAACGCCTTCAGGCGCACCTCGCCGAGCGCCGGATTCTTTCGCACAGCTTCGCCGGCACGGACGCCGAGCACGCTGGCGCCCTTGATCAGCAGCAGATTGGTTTTCGCCGAGCCGACGCCCCCCGTAAAACCGATCACCAGCAGCCGCGCGCCCCAGGCGATACAGCGCATCGAGTTCTCAAAGACCTCGCCGCCGACGGGATCGAACACGACATCCGCCCCGCGGCCATCGGTGATGCGCTTGACGGCATCGCGAAACGGCTCGCGGTCGTAGCGTACGAGATGATCGGCGCCACGCGATTTCGCAATCGCGAGCTTCTCGTCGCTGGAGGCCGTCGCGATCACGGTCGCGCCCAGCATCTTGCCGATCTCGACGGCTGCAAGGCCCACGCCGCCGCCAGCGCCGTGCACCAAGAGCATCTCGCCCGGCTCGACCCTGCCGCGATCGATCAGCGCGTGATAGGCGGTGCCGTGGCCGGCGAGATAGGTCGCGGCTTCCGCGTAGTCAAAATTCGATGGCATCGGCGTGAGCTGCGATGGCGTCACCACGGCTTCATCCGTGAATGCGCCGTGGCGCATCTTCACGATGACCTTGTCACCGACCGCAACGTCTCTCGCCTTTGCGCCCACCTCCGTCACGTCACCGGCGGCCTCCATGCCGGGTGTGAACGGCAGCTCCGGCTTGAGCTGATACTCTCCGGCCGCCATCAGCACGTCCGGAAAATTCAGCCCGGCGGCGCGGATCGCGACGCGCACCTCGCCCGGCTTCAGGGGGCACGACGGAAACTCCTCCAGCCGCAACGTCTCGGGCGCGCCGAGCGCGCGGCAGACGACAGCCCGCACCATCAGGCCGCACTCGCCTTGCGACGCAACAGCGCCTCGCGGATCAGCGGCAGGCGGTCGTTGCCAAAGTACATGTCGGTTTTGCCGACGAAGATGGTCGGCGAGCCAAAGCCGCCGCGCGCGACAACCTCTTCCGTATTGGCCTTGAGCTGATCCTTGATGGCCTGCGCCGAAATGCCGGCAAGGAACTTTTGCTCGTCGATGCCGACCTTCCTGCAGATCTCGGCCAGCACCGCGTCCTGTGAGATATCCTTGTCGCCGCTCCAATAGGTCTCGAACACGGCGGTGGCGAACGGCACCATGTCATTACCAAGCCAGATGCAGCCGCGCATCGCCTTGACGCTGTTCACCGGAAACACCGTCGGCGGCATCTTGATCGCAAGCCCAGCAGAGCGCGCCCAATCGGCGAGGTCCTTCTTCATGTAGCGCGCCTTGAGCGGCACCGGCGTCTCCCGCTGCGCGTAGACGCTCGGGTTGACCGTGTTGAAAATGCCGCCGACCAGGATCGGCCGCCAGGCGATCTCAGCGCCGAGCTCTTTTGCCAGCGGCTGGATGTTGTGGAAGGCGAGATAAGTCCAGGGGCTGGAACAGTCGAAGAAGAAATCGATCATAGCGTTTCCTTTTATTTGTTGGACCTCATCCTGAGGAGGCCGCGTAGCGGCCGTCTCGAAGGATGGCCTCGGGTGACACTCGGGCCGTCATGGTTCGAGACGGCGCTACGCGCCTCCTCACCATGAGGAGCTGGCACTATTTTTTTCCCAACAGCTCCTTAGCTTGCTGCCCAAACATGATCCTGCGTGATTCCTCGTCGAACGGCTCTTTCACGAACTTGCCGATCGCGAGCCCTGCCTGCACTTGTGGCCGGGCGCGCACCTCGGCGTACCACCGTTTCACGTTCGGATAGTCGTCCAACGTAAAACCCTGCGCCTTGTGGGTCATGGTCCAGGGGAAGCAGGCGATGTCGGCGATGGAATAGTCGCCGGCGACATAGGCGCCGGTCTTAGCCAACTGGCGGTCGAGCACGCCGTAGAGCCGCGCCGCCTCGTCGCGATAGCGCGTGATCGCGTAGGGAATCTTCTCGGCCGCATAGAGCGCGAAATGACCGTGCTGGCCGAGCATCGGCCCCAAGCCCGCCATCTGCCACATCACCCATTGGATAGTGGTGGAGCGACCACGCAAATCCGCCGGCAGGAAGCGGCCGGTCTTCTCCGCGAGATAGATCAGGATCGCACCTGTCTCGAACACCGAGAACGGCTCGCCGCCATCAGCAGGCTCGTGGTCTACAATCGCCGGGATCCGGTTGTTCGGGGAGACCGCCAGAAACTCAGGGCGAAATTGCTCGCCGGCGCGGATGTTCACCGGAATCACTTTATAAGGAAGCCTCAGTTCCTCCAGCATGATCGAGATTTTCCAGCCATTCGGCGTCGGCGCATAATGGAGATCGATCATCTCTGTTCCTGCCCGAAATCGCCCGATCGAGCGACTTTTGTTGTTCTGTACCTCGACGTTAAGACATGGCAGGAAGGGGCGCAACACAACCCGCCGGGAGGGCCGCCATGCTGTTTCCAACCACGATCGCCGGCTCCTTGCCGAAGCCGGAATGGCTCGCCGAGCCCAACATGCTCTGGGCGCCCTGGAAGTCGCAAGGCGACGAGCTTCTCCGCGCCAAGCGCGACGCGACCATGCTTGCCGTGAAGGTCCAGGAGGACGCCGGCATCGACATCGTCACCGAGGGCGAACAGGCGCGGCAGCATTTCGTGCACGGTTTTCTCGAGAAGATCGACGGCATCGATTTCGCCCACAAGGTCGAGATGGGAATCCGGAAAGACCGCTACAAGGCGATGGTGCCGCAAGTGGTCGCGCCGCTCCAGCTCAAGGGGCGCGTCCATGCCGACGAGGCGCGCGTCGCCCGCACGCACACTAAGAAGAAGCTGAAGTTCACCCTGCCTGGCCCGATGACGATCATCGACACCATTGCCGATCGCTACTATGGCGACCGCGTCAAGATGGCCTTTGCCTTCGCCGATCTCCTGAACGAGGAGGCCAAGGCGTTGCAGGCCGACGGCGTCGATCTCGTGCAGTTCGACGAGCCCGCCTTCAATGTCTACATGGACGAGGTCAACGACTGGGGCATCAAGGCGCTGGAGCGCGCCGCGCAGGGCCTGACCTGCGCCACTGCCGTGCACATCTGCTACGGCTACGGCATCAAGGCCAACACCGACTGGAAAGAGACGCTCGGCAGCCAGTGGCGTCAGTACGAGCACATATTCCCGGCGATCGACGCCAGCACGATCCAGCAGGTCGCGATCGAATGCCGCAATTCGAAGGTGCCGCTCGATCTGCTGGCGCTGCTCAAGAACAAGATTGTGCAGGCCGGCGTGATCGATGTTGCCAGCGACACCGTGGAGACTGCGGAGGATGTCGTGAAGGTCATCGACGCGGTGTCGAAATTCGTGCCCAAGAGCAACATCATCGCCACCACCAATTGCGGCATGGCACCGATGCGGCGGGAAGTCGCCGAAGCCAAGCTGATGGCACTCGGCGCCGGTGCCGCGCTGGCACGCGAGAAGCTGGGGTGATGGCGGTGATCCGTCCGATACTCGTCGTCGCGACTCTTGCGGCGATCACGCCTGGGCGTGCGGAGGATCGCTCCGTGCTTCTCAATTGCAAGGCCATGGTCGAGCGCGCGTCGAAGGATGCGGGCTCTGCGAGCGAGGCCGAACTCACCCGCTGCCGCCAGGTCATTCGAGAATGGGCCCTGCGCGATGCGCGCACGACGGTCGACGAACAGGGCCGGCCGCTGCGCTAGGATAGCGCAGTTGGATGCAACACGGGCTGATATCCGGCGTTCAGTGTGCGTAGCGTCGATGGCGGCGTCAGCAGCGTTGCTTCGTCAGAGTGACGCTCGACCGCGGTATATCCCGCCGGCGACCACAGCAGCATCCTGCCCTGCGTCACCAGAAAACTCTCCTCCCCCTGCTGTACCATCGCGGCGTCGGGAAGCTGCTCGAGCGGCATCAGCAGCGCGTGCAGCCGCTTCTTGCCATGATCGAGCCGTTCGTGGTGCAGCACCGTGTCGATGTCGTGCATGCGGACGTTCTGCACGCGATTGCCCTTCTCCCACGCGGCCCGGAAGCGATTGGCATCGTCGCGGCGGCAATAGAAACATGGACGGTGCCCGGCTGCGAGCGCAGTGGCCTCGTCGAGGAAGAACAGCTCGGTCCAGCTTCGCTGCGCCATCACCTCGCGGCGCCGGCCGCGGAATTCGCAGGTGCAGGTGAGCCAGGCCGGCGTAGACCAGCGCTTCTTCAGCAGCGTCTTGGTTGCGGGATCGTGGATGATACCGCGATTGCCGGTGAAGAGGCCCCGGTGAGGTGTGGCGATGATGTCGCCTAGCGGCGTGACGCGGTTTTGCAGGGGCATGGCGCCGCTATTCTCCCTCTCCCCGTTCTTACGGGGAGAGGGTTGGGGTGAGGGGCTGCATCCACAGATATGGTGAGAGACGGACTCGCGGAAGCTCCCCTCACCCGGCGCTTCGCGCCGACCTCTCCCCGCGAGCGGGGCGAAGTAAGAAAAAATCACGCCGCGCCGTCGCGGAGCGGCGGGTGGTAGGACAGCGCGGTGTCCCAGGGAAAGAAGATCCAGGTGTCCTGCGACACCTCGGTGATGTAGGTATCGACCAGCGGGCGTCCCTTCGGCTTGGCGTAGACGGTGGCGAAATGCGCGTCGGGCAGCATCTCGCGGACCAGCTTGCCGGTCTTGCCGGTGTCGACGAGGTCGTCGACGATCAAGAGCCCCTTGCCGGTACCGCCACCGAGCTTCATCGCCGCATCCGAGATACCCTTGAGAACCTGCAGGTCGCCCTGCTTGGTGTGATCGTAGCTTGCGATACAGACCGTATCGATCACGCGCACGCCGAGCTCGCGCGCCACAATCGCGGCCGGCACCAGGCCGCCGCGGGTAATCGCGATCACCGCGTGGAACGGGCCAACCTCGTTGAGCCGCCAGGTCAGCGCCCGGCAATCCCGGTGGAACTGGTCCCAAGAAACCGGGAAGGCCTTGCCTGCGCGCTCCTGCGCGCTCAATTCCGGTGCTTCACCAGCCATCATCGTCTCCTGCCAAATCTTCGTCCGGCAGCTCCCTGCTACCGGCTGATATTCAATCCCGCCAGCATTTCCTTCACCGCTGCCATCGCCGCCGCAAGCTTGTCCGCGTCGCGCGAGCGCACCACCAGATTGGTGTTCGGCTTCGAATCCTCGTCCATGAAGGGATAGCTGCCGATGATGGTGTCGGGGTGGGCGGCGGCGATCGCCCGCAGCGGGCTGCCGATGTCGCCTTCCCGCGCATTGGCGCGGACTGATTCGGACAGCATGCGGACGCCGGATTTCAGCTTGGGCGAGACGATATCCATCATCGCCTGCATGATCGACGGCACGCCGGCCATGACGATGACATTGCCGATCTTGAAGCCGGGGGCGAGGATGGTGGCGCTCTGGATCAGCTCGGCCCCGTCGGGGATGCGCGCCATGCGCAGGCGGGCCTCATTGAGGTCCTGCTCGCTCCAGCGCTCGCGAAAGCGGGCGACCACCTCCGGGTGGTGGTCGATGTCGACGCCAAAGGCCTTGGCGACGCTGTCGGCGGTGATGTCGTCATGAGTCGGCCCGATGCCGCCGGTGGTGAAGACGTAGGTGTAGCGATGCCGCAGTGCATCCAGCGCGGCAATGATGTCGGCCTCGTCGTCGGAGACGACCCGGACTTCCTTGAGGTCGATGCCGATATTGGTCAGATATTCGGCGATGAAGCCAATATTCTTGTCCTTGGTCCGGCCCGACAGGATTTCATCCCCGATGACCAGAATGCCCGCCGTGACGATCTCGCTCATAACTTAAGTCCCTCACCTGTCGCGCCGAATTTGCCGGGGTAACGCGTTGAAGTCACGCGCTTTTGCTGCCGAAATAAGCAGTCCTCAGCCATTTTTTCAGGCAAGCCCCCGGCCATCCCCGGCAAAAATCGCAAGTCCATGCTTATCGCGCTGGCCCGGCCCTTGCTACCACCTAGCAAAGTCATGCACTCTTGCCGCATGGCCACGGAGACAAGTCGGGATCTATGGCAGTCGCGTTTGACGAAATGAACATTCCCGGCGGGGACCTTCGCCCTGCCTACCAGGAGCTGGCGCGCTGGCTCAAGGAGACGCCTCCCGAGGCGCTTGAATATCGCCGCCAGGAAGCCGAGCTCCTGTTCCGCCGAATCGGCATCACCTTTGCTGTCTATGGCGATTCCGAATCCACAGAGCGCCTGATCCCCTTTGACGTAATCCCGCGGATCATGTCGGGCCAGGAATGGGCGCTGCTGGAGAAGGGGCTGAAGCAGCGCGTGCGCGCGCTCAACATGTTTCTGCGCGACATCTATCACGGCCGCGACATCCTCCGCGCCGAGATCGTGCCCGACGATCTGATCTTCCAGAACCCGGTTTTCCGGCCCGAAATGAACGGCCAGCAGGTGCCGCACGACGTCTACGTGCACATCGCCGGCATCGACATCGTCCGGGTCGACGCCAACGACTTCATCGTGCTGGAGGACAATGCGCGCACGCCGTCGGGCGTGTCCTACATGCTGGAAAACCGCGAAATCATGATGCGGCTGTTCCCGGATCTGTTCGCCCGCCACAGGGTGGCGCCGGTCGAGCGCTATCCGGACGAACTGCTCTCAGCCCTGCGCTCGGTCGCGCCGCAAGGCGCTTCGGGCGAGCCGACGGTCGCCCTGCTCACGCCCGGCGTCTACAACTCCGCGTACTACGAGCACTCCTTCCTCGCCGACAAGCTTGGCATCGAGCTCGTCGAGGGGCGTGACCTCATCATCAAGAACAACGAAGTGTTCATGCGGACGACCGAGGGGGTGAAACGGGTCGACGTGATCTATCGCCGCGTCGACGACGATTTCATCGACCCTCTCACCTTCCGCCCCGACTCCGTGCTCGGCGTACCCGGACTGATGTCGGCCTACGCGGCCGGCAACATCACGCTCGCCAACGCGGTCGGCACCGGCATCGCCGACGACAAGGCGATCTACTCCTACATGCCGGATATCGTAAAATTCTATCTCGGCGAGGAGCCGATCCTGAAGAACGTGCAGACCTGGCGCTGCCGCGAGCCGAAGGATCTGGCTTACGTGCTCGACAATCTCGGCGAGCTCGTCGTCAAGGAAGTGCACGGCTCCGGCGGCTACGGCATGCTGATCGGACCGGCTGCGACGAAAGCGACCATCGAGGCCTTCCGCGAGAAGCTGAAGCGCGAGCCGGAAGGCTTTATCGCGCAGCCGACGCTGGCGCTCTCGACCTGTCCGACCTGCACCGCAAGCGGCCTCGCGCCGCGCCACGTCGACCTGCGGCCCTTCGTGCTCACTGGCAGCAAGAGCACGACGATCGTGCCGGGCGGCCTGACACGTGTTGCGCTGAAGGAAGGCTCCCTGGTGGTGAATTCGAGCCAGGGCGGCGGTACCAAAGACACCTGGATTTTGGACGAGTAGAGAGATGCTGTCGCGTACCGCCGAAAACCTCTACTGGCTCGCCCGCTACGTCGAACGGGCCGAATATCTCGCGCGCACTATCGATGCGACGCTACGCGTCACAGCACTTCCAGCCGCCTATATCGGCAAGACCAATGAATGGGACTCGGCGCTTTTGACCGCCGGCGTCGCCGCGAGCTTCTATCAGCAGTATGAGGAAGCCAACGAGCACAACGTCGTCGACTACCTCTCGTTCTCGGCGAACAATCCGTCCTCGATCAGGAACTGCATCGAGGCGGCGCGGCTGAACTCCCGCTCGGTACGCACCGCGCTCACCAGCGAGATGTGGGACACCATCAACTCGGCCTGGATCGAATTGCAGGAGGTCTGGAGCAAGGGCACCTCGACGCGCGAGGATCTCGCGAAATTCCTGCGCTTCGTGCAGGAGACCTCGCTGCGCTTCGACGGCTCGGCCTACCGGACCATGCTGCGCAACGACGCCTACTGGTTCTCGCGGATGGGCGTGCATCTCGAGCGCGCCGACAACACCGCGCGCATTCTCGACGTGAAGTATCACGTGCTCTTGCCCGAAGAGGAGCACGTCGGCGGCCCGCTCGACTTCTATCAGTGGACCTCGATCCTGCGTTCGGTTTCGGCGCTGACGGCCTATCACTGGGTCTATCGCGAGACGCTGAAACCCTGGCTGATCGCGGACCTCCTGATCCTCAACGACACGCTGCCGCGCTCGCTTGCGAGCTGCTACGGCAATCTCGTGCGCAACCTCGACCAGATCGGCGTCGCCTACGGCCGCCAGGGCCCTGCCCAGCGCCACGCCCGCGGCATCCGCAACCGGCTCGAACACAGCAATATGAACGACATCTTCCAGCATGGCGTGCATGAATTCATTCAGGAATTCATCGCGGACAATTCAAGGCTGGGCGAAATCATCACGAAGCAGTATTTGATCTGATACTGCTGTCATTTCAGGGCGCGCCGCAGGGCAAGCCCGAAATGACGACGCCAGAACAACGGTCCAACATGCGCCTGCGAATCCAGCACACCACGACCTATCGCTACGAGCCGCAGGCCACCAGCGTGATCCAGATCCTGCGGATGACGCCGTGCAGCCACGACGGGCAATATGTGGCGGAATGGCAGATCGATGTTTCGACCGACACCAAGCTCGACACCCATGAAGACGCCTTCGGCAACGTCACCCATGTTCTGTCCTGCGGGCCCGTTGGCGACATCAAGATCACCGCCGAGGGCCTGATCGAGACCCACGACACCGGCGGCGTGCTGCGCGGCGCCGACGAGCGCTTTCCGGCCGGCATGTTCCTGCGCACGACCGAACTGACCGAGGTCAATCCAGCGATGGCAGCGGTTGCGCGCCAGTTGCGCAGCGAGGCCGAGAGCGACACGCTCGGCTTCCTGCACACGCTGATGACGCAGATCAGCGAGCACATGACCTTCGACGAGGACCCGACCAACAGCGGCACGTCAGCCGCGGACGCGTTCACGCTCAAGCGCGGCGTCTGCCAGGACTACGCGCATATCTTCATCGCCTGCGCCCGCAGCGGCGGCGTGCCGGCGCGCTTCGTCTCCGGCCACTTTTTGCGCTCCGATGGCACGGTGCATCAGGACGCCGGTCACGCCTGGGCGGAGGCTTACGTCCCCGATCTCGGCTGGATCGGTTTCGATCCCGCCAACAGCATCTGCACCACGGACGCCCATGTCCGTGTCGCGATCGGGCTCGACTATCTCGGCGCCGCACCCGTTCGCGGGACGCGCTACGGCGGTGGCGCCGAGACGCTGTCGGTCGCGGTCAAGGTCGAGCAGGCCGGCCGCGGCGGGCAATCGCAGTCGCAATCACAGCGGCAGAGCTAGCCGTACTCGCCACACGGCGCTGCCGGCCGACCGCATGAGCCGTGCTATAATCGCAGGGTCAGACCAGACCCGCGAGGTACCCCATGGCAACCGTAAAGCTGCTTTCGGACGATGAACTTTCCAGCGAGGCGCGCGCCGTTTTCGACGACATCCGCAGAACGCGGCAGTCGGATTTCGTCAATAATTTCTGGCGCGCGGTGGCGCATGATCCGAAGACGCTGCGGCGGACGTGGGAGAGCGTCAAGGAGGTGATGGCGCCTGGGGCGCTCGATCCCAAGACCAAGGAAATGCTCTATGTCGCGGTTTCGGTGGCGCATGGCTGCAGCTACTGCATCCATTCGCACACCGCCAACGCACGGGCCAAGGGTATGACCGAGGCCGAATATGGCGAAATGCTCGCCATCATCGGCATGGCCGCGCAGACGAACCGGCTGGTCACAGCGCTCGGCGTCCCCGTCGATGAGGCGTTTCTCGTCGATGGCCCTGACTGAGGTGGCCAATCGCAGTCTCAGCGGCAGAGCTAGCCGTCATTCCGGGGCGCGCGGCAGCGCGAGCCCGAAATCCATCGGGCCACAGAGTTAGTGGATGGATAGATTCCGGGCTCGCGACTTCGTCGCGCCCCGGAATGACACGGCCTCCCCGGGAATTGGGGTTGGAGCGGCCCCTGAAATTGGCTACTAGTCTCGCGCAAACGTTCGGGGATTGGAAATGACCTATTGTTGCGGAATCCTGGTTCGGGACGGTCTGGTGATGATCGCCGACACCCGCACCAATGCCGGCCTCGACAATGTCTCGACCTTCCGCAAGCTCCACATCTTCTCCAAGCCCGGCGACCGCATCATGGCCATTGCCAGCGCGGGCAATCTCGCCATCAGCCAGTCCGTGCTCTCCACGCTGACCGAGGGCCTCGAAGATCCGACCACCGGCGACATCGAGACGCTGATGAACTCGCCGACCATGTTTCAGGCCGCCCAGCGCATCGGCCGGGCGATCCGCGCGGTGCATGCGACCGAAGGCCCGGCGCTGAAGTCCGAGGATGTCTCCTTCGACGTCTCCTTCCTGTTCGGCGGCCAGATCAAGGGCGCGCGCATGCGCCTGTTCATGGTCTACACCGCGGGCAATTTCATCGAATGCACCACCGACACGCCGTATTTGCAGATCGGCGAGCACAAATACGGCAAGCCGGTGCTCGACCGCGCCATGCATTACGACGTCGAGCTGTACGAGGCGCTGAAGACCGGCCTGATCTCGATGGACTCGACCATGCGCTCGAATCTCGGGGTCGGCCTGCCGATCGATGTGCTGGTGGTGCGCAGCGACGCCTGCGATGCCGACCTCAACCACCGCATCGAGGCGGGCGAGCCTTATTTCCACGATTTGCGCTCGCGCTGGTCGGCGGCGTTGCGCGCGGCACATCAGAACATCCCGCGGCCACCCTACAAGAACGAAAAAGAACCCAAAACCTGAAAGCCCAAATGAACTTGAAGAGAGAAAAGGCAGGAAACGATGAGTGAAGCAAAAAAGATCGCAGTGGTGACGGGCGCCGGCACCGGTGTCGGGCGCGCGGCGTCGCTGGCGCTGATGAACACCGGCTTCACCGCGGTGCTCGTGGGGCGCCGGCCCGACATGCTCGAGGAGACCGCCAAGCTCGGCCCGGCCGGCAAGAGCCTGTGTGTCACCGCCGACATGACCAAACCGGACTCGATCGCCGCCCTGTTTGCCAAGGTGAAGGAGACCTATGGCCGGCTGGACGTGCTCTTCAACAATGCCGGCATGGGCGCGCCGCCGGTGAATTTCGAGGATCTCGGCCTCGAGCAGTGGCAGGCAGTGGTGAACACCAATCTCACCGGTCCGTTCCTGTGCACCCAGCACGCCTTCCGCATCATGAAGGACCAGACTCCGCGCGGCGGCCGCATCATCAACAACGGCTCGATCTCGGCGCATGCGCCGCGACCGTTCTCTGCCGCCTACACCTCGACCAAGCACGCCATCACCGGCCTCACCAAGGCCTCCAACCTTGATGGGCGCATGTACGACATCGCGGTCGGCCAGGTCGACATCGGCAACGCCGCAACGCCGATGACCGACCGCATGGTCGCCGGTCCCGGCGTGATGCAGCCCGATGGCACGATGAAGCACGAGCCGCGCATGGACGCCAAGGCGGTCGGCGATGCCGTCGCCTACATGGCCGGCCTGCCGCTCGATGCCAACGTGCTGACCATGACGGTCATGGCCAGCAAGATGCCTTTCGTCGGACGGGGCTGAACTAAAAAACGCGAAAACAACCCCATGCACAGTAGGCGTCAAGGGGGGATCGATTGTTGCCGGTAGGCGGGGTGAGGCGAAGTAACCCCTCACGCCGCCTCCACAATCGTCATTGCGAGCGCAGCGAAGCAATCCAGGTAACCGGTCTCGTGCCCCGGACGCTGCGCGGCATGAAATGACGCGCTGCTGAGCCGGGGCCCATCTCTCAGCACGGCCAATATGGGTCCCGGTTCTGCAGCGCATCGTCACACGCTGCGCTGCGCCCGGGACACAAGATCTCGTTACTCCAGGCTCTCCACCTGCCGCAGGCTCGGAAACAGCTTCATCCAGAGCAGCGCCACCGCAATCGTGCAGACGCCGCCGAGCACGGCGGCCGGCATCGCGCCGAGCAGTGCGGCCGCCACTCCGCTCTCGAACTGGCCGAGCTGGTTCGAGGCGTTGATGAAGAGGAAGTTGACTGCCCCGACCCGGCCGCGCATCTCGTCGGGGGTCGCAAGCTGCACCAGCGAGAAGCGGATCACGACGCTGATCGTGTCGGCCGCGCCCAAAATGGCAAGCGAGAGCACCGACAGCCACATCCAGGACGACAGCGCGAATACGATTGTGGCAATGCCGAACACGATCACCGCCTGAAACATGCGCAGGCCGACATGCCGCGTGATGGCGTGACGCGCCAACACCGTCGTCATCAAGAGCGCGCCGACCGCCGGCGCCGCACGCAACACGCCGAGCCCCATTGGACCGGTCTGGAGGATGTCGCGGGCATAGATCGGCAATAGCGCCGTGACGCCGCCGAACAGCACCGCGAACAGATCGAGCGAGATGGTGCCGAGGATCGCCGGATTGCTGCGGATGAAGCGGACGCCGGCAAAGATGTTGTCCGAGCTCGTCCCCTCCTTGGCGACCGCCTGCGGACGCGGCCGGATGAAACCGGTCAGGATCATCCCAAAAATCCAGAACAGCAGCATCACGGCATAGGCAAGATGCGGCGCGATCGCATAGGCGAAGCCGCCGAGCGCCGGACCCGTGATGGTCGCGACCTGTCCCGCACCGCTCGCGACGGCCGTCGCGCGCTGCAGCGATCCCTGCGGCGCGATCAGCGGCAAGAGCGCCGCCGTGGTCGGGCTCTCGAACGCGCCGGCAATGCCGAGCACGAAGGTCGCGACGAAAATCTGTACCTCGCTGACCGCGCCGAGATAGGTGATGACGCCGAGATAGAGCGCGGTCGCCGCTTCCACGAGCTGGCAGAGCTGAACGACGCGCTTGCGCTCAAAACGGTCGGCGGCGTGGCCGGCGACGAACACCAGCAGCGCCGTGGGGAGAAACTGGACCAGGCCGACCATGCCGAGGTCGAAGGCCGAGCCGGTGAGATCGTAGATCTGCCAGCCGATCGCGACCGCCGCGATCTGGCTGGAAAAGCGCGACAGGCTGCGCGAGAGCAGGAAGAACAGGAAGGCGCGGTGGGAAAGGAGCGCGCGGGCACTGACCGGCTGATTCGCTGACACCGGCTGCTCTTCGCCTATCTCTTCGCTTGCCTCTTGGCTCACCTGTGGGACCATCCGCGCCTGACGATAACGAGGCCCCGCGTGGCTGACGCAGAGGTGCTTGTCAACAGCGGGACGCCTACCGGCTCTTCCGGCATTGCGTTTGCAACGCACGCGCGGCCATAATCATTGGGGGTTTGGGGACATCATGCTGCGGCTGCAATCGGCACTCGGCGTTTTCGCATTGCTGCTGATCGCCTTCGCGTTGGCGGAGAATCGCCGAGCGGTCTCGCTGCGCCAGGCGGCGATCGGGCTCGCCGTGACCTTCGTCACCGCGATCGTGCTCCTGAAGGTGCCGGTCGTCGCGCACGCCTTCGGCGCCATCAACGATGCGGTCGGCGCGATCTCCGCGGCCTCGCGCGCCGGCTCCTCTTTCGTGTTCGGCTATATCGGCGGCGGTCCCCTGCCCTTTGATCTGAAGGCGCCGGGCGCCGACTTCATCCTGGCGTTCCAGGCGCTGCCGATCGTGCTCGTGATGAGCGTGCTGACGACGCTGCTGTTCTATTGGCGGGTGCTGCCGCCGGTCGTGCGCGGCATGGCCTGGCTGCTCGAGCGCACGCTCGGCGTCGGCGGCGCGGTCGGGCTGTCGACCGCGGCCAACATCTTCCTCGGCATGGTCGAGGCACCGCTGTTCGTGCGGCCGTATCTGGTGCAGATGACGCGCAGCGAATTGTTTCTGGTGATGACCGGCGGCATGGCCGGCATCGCCGGCACGGTGCTGGTGCTCTACGCGACGCTGCTTGCTCCCCTCATTCCCGACGCAGCCGCGCATTTCGTCATTGCCTCGGTGCTGGGCGCGCCGGCCGCGATCCTCATCAGCCTGATCATGGTGCCCGAGACATCCGACAAGCGCACCGGCGGTGCGCTGGAAGATCCCGAGATGGAAGTGTCCAGCACGATGGATGCGATCGTGAAAGGCACGAGCGCGGGGATCGAGCTGCTGATCAACATCGTCGCCATGCTGCTGGTGCTGGTGGCGCTGGTCTATCTCGTCAATGCCATCCTCGGCCTGCTGCCTGATATCGGCGGCGCCGCGATCTCGTTGCAGCGCCTGCTTGGGCTGGTGATGGCGCCGGTGTGCTGGCTGATGGGGCTGCCCTGGGATCAGGCGGTGACGGCCGGGAGCCTGATGGGCACCAAGACCGTGCTCAACGAATTGATCGCCTATGTCGATCTGTCAAAATTGGCGCCGGACGCACTCGATGCGCGCTCGCGGCTGATCATGCTCTATGCGATGTGCGGCTTCGCCAATTTTGCCAGCCTCGGCATCATGATCGGCGGCCTCGGCGTGATGGCACCGGAGCGCCGCGAGGAGATCAACGCGCTCGGACTGAAGTCGATCGTATCGGGCACGCTGACGACGTGCTTGATGGGCGCGATCGTCGGGGTGTTGAGCTAGGCTCTCTCTAAGCCAAAACTCCAGCCACGGTACGAAATGCCATGACCGCGCGATCAATATCCGCATCATCGATATGGCGATGGGTCACACAACGCAAGCGATGCCTGCCCCAAGGCCTCGCCTTCAGGCCCGCCGACTCGAGAGCCCCCGACCACGCGGCGCTGTCACGCCCGGAGAGAGAGACATCGACCTGCACGATATTCGTCTGCGGGATTGTGGCGCTGACCTTTGGACTCAGCACGTTCAAAGCGTCACTCAGGGCTCGCGCACGCCGGTGATCTTCCGCCAGACGCGCACCCATGACCTGAACGGCCTCCAGGCCGGCTGCGGCCAGGATGCCGATTTGGCGCTGCGTGCCTCCCAGCATGCGGCGGAATCTGCGGCTCCTGTCGATCACGGCGCGCGGCCCGGCGAGCACGGCACCGGCCGGCGCGCTCAGGCCCTTCGATAGACACAGGGAGACCGTGTCGCAATGCCTCGCAACCTGAGCCGGCGCCACTTCAAGGGCAATTGCGGCATTGAAGAGCCGCGCTCCATCGAGATGCACCGGGACGCCGCGGGACGAGGCCATGGCGTGCACCGCCTGCATATGCTCCAGCGGCAGCACGGCGCCGCTCGCATTGTTGTGCGAGGTTTCCATCGCGACAAGGGCGGTCCTGAGCTTATGCCCATCGCCCTGCATCGCGTCCTGAAGCAAATTCAGGTCCATCGCGCCGGCGGTCCCGGCAACGGCGAGATAGAACTGCCCCGTAAACGTAGCCGCCCCTCGTTCAGAGGTGTACATATGGGCACTGGATTCCAACACTATCTGTTCGCTGCGCTGCGACTGCGCCAGCGTCGCCAACAGATTGGCCATGGTGCAGCTCGGCACAAACAGGCCGGCGTCCTTGCCCAACGCCGCAGCTGCGACGGCCTCCAATTCCCTCACCGTGGGGTCACCGTCCAGCCCGTCATCGCCGATCGGCGCCGAGGCCATGCGGGCATACATCGCCTCGGTCGGCCTGGTGACCGTATCGCTGCGCAGGTCGATGGGCGGCAACTCAGCGCCCGCCGAGTTCGTCTCGTGTTGATGTGCCATTGCGGGACCTCTAGAGCGCTTGGCGCGTCATTCGTAGACTGCCGGGTCGCCGGAATCGGTCGGGTTGGCCAGCGCGCGCTTGAGGGCGGCGCTCATCGGAAATTTCAGATTGAGGCCGTGCGGCGGGATTGGTGAATTGAAATATTTGTCGTAGAGCGCCGCGATCTGTCCGCTCTTCATCAGGTCGATCACGGCCTCGTCGACCATCTTCTTGAAAGCAGGATCATCCTTGGGTTCGACGATGCCGTAGGGCGCCATCTCGAGACCCTTGCTACCGATCAGGAAGTCATTCGGCGCCCTGGACGAGGCGACCGTGGCATAGGCGAGACCGTCATCGTTGGCTGTGCCGGCCACCCGGCCCGTCGACACCAACAAGAAGGTCTCGGCGGTGTCTTTGGCCGGCACGACCGTGATGCCAAGATTGTTCCTGGCGTTGATCTGCGTAATCACCTTGAAAGTCTGGCCGCCGGCTTGGGCGGCGATGGCCTTGCCGCGAAACGAAGCCGGGTCGTTGACATCGACCCCGCCATCCTTGCGCGCGACGAGGACGACCTGCGCAACGAAGATGGTGGGAGCAAAGGCGACGAGTTTATGCCGCTCGACATTATTGGTCGTGTTGCCGCATTCGAGATCGATCGTACCGTTGGCGAGCAGCTGAATACGTGTCGCCGAGGTTATGGGGTTATAGCGAGTCTCGAGCTTGGGGAGCTTGAGGGCCGTCTTGATCGCCTGCACCACCCGTTCACAGATTTCCACGGTATAGCCGACCGGCTTCTGGTTGCCGTCGAGATAGGCGAAGGGCACCGAGGTCTCGGGATACCCCAATGTGATCGAGCCGCTCTCACGGATCTTGTCCAGCCTGCTCGCACCCTGGGCCATGGCCTCGCTGGAAAGAAGAACTACAGCGACGGTCGCCGTGGCGAGTGCCTTGATCGCTGTCGCTTTCATGTCGTCCCCTTTTTTCGCGAATGTCCGTGACACCGCCCACGGTGGGTAGGCAACGACAGGACCGCTCCGTGCGAACGGCTTCATGCTCTGGACTATCGTCCAAAAGCTCGATCTGATGAAATTCCAGTTTCACACTCCCCTATACGGATTTGATATGGCCACCAGACGCATGGGCTTGAAGCATGTGGAGGCTTTTCGGGCAGTCTTCGTGACGGGATCGATGACGCAAGCGGCTCAGCGCATGCATACCTCGCAGCCCCAGATCAGCCGGCTGATCGGACAGTTGGAGGCGATCACGCAATTCCCGTTGTTCGACCGCAGTGGCGGCCGCCTCCGCCCGACCGTGGACGGATCGCGCTTTTTCCAGGAGGTCGAGAAGACCTTCATCGGCTTGGCGGGACTGGAGGCCAGCGCAGCCAGCATCCGCTCGTTCGGAATGGGTCGGCTAAGCGTTGCGGCGATGCCGCGCCTGGCCGGCGGCCTGCTGACGCGCATCGCGGCGCGCTTCAAAATGGACTATCCGCATGTGATGATCTCGATCCGATCCGGCGCGGCGAGCGCGGTGCACGACTGGGTCAGTTCGGGGCTTTGCGACGCCGGATTGGCAATGCTCTACGGCGAGGTTGCGGGGGTGCATGTCGAGCCGGTGCTCAAGACCCGTTGCGTCGCGATGATGCCGAAGGGGCATCGTCTTGCGCAGAAGAAGACGCTGCGTCCTGCCGATTTCGCCGATGAGGCCTTCATCTCCTTCGCCACGGGGAGTCCGCTCTACGATCGCATCGATACGATCTTCGCGCAGGCCGGCGTCACACGCCGCATTGTTGCCGAGACCGATCTGGGCGCATCGGTCTGTGCCCTGGTCGCGGCGGGCCTCGGCGTCAGCATCATCAACCCGATTGCCGCGCATGACGAAAGCTCTGGCGCGGCTCTGATCACGCGCCCCTTCAACCCTGCTGTCCCCGTTACGATCGCACTGCTCTATCCACCTTATGCCGCGCGCGGCCGGTTGATCGATGCCTTTAGCGAATATGCACGGAAGGTCATGAGCGAGGAATTGGGCTATCTTGAGCGGTAGTCGGCCGGTCCAGGAATGCCGTGAGATCGCCGCGAGGAGATCAACGCTCGGGCTGAAGTCGATTGTGTCGGGGCCCGCTGACGACGTGTTTGATGGGGGCGATCGTGGGGGTGTTGAGTTAGGACGTGTACTCAAATCCGATCAGCCCGCGAACGCATGCGATGTCCGCTATGCCCTCTTAGGGACCAAGCGGCGTGAGGGCGTTGCGCAGCGGCTCGCTGGAAATTTGCATCAAACCCGCAAATGGCTGACCGAGTTCCAGGACCAGGTAGATCGCCCCGGCAGCCGACAGTGCAAAAATGAACAGCGAGCCGAAAACGGTTGCGCCGGGTCTGGCAAACAAGCCGAAGCTTCCAAAGATGATGGTGAGCCAGAAAATCAGCACCACGAGGAACGGCATGGGGATTGAGTTATTCGTCTGTGCGAACAGCAGCAGGCGGGTTTGCGCAATCTCGGTGGCGATCTGTATGGCCCTGGCTTGCAGGGAGCGCTGGGAATCGTTCTGCGGCGAAAGCTGCTGAAGCTTCGCAAAGAATGCGTCGCTTGCGGCGCTCGCCTCGAAGGGGTTGGTCTTGGTAACCTCCGAACTTTTCTCGCGCCACATTCGATCGGCCAGAATGACGATGCTGCGCCGTAACAGGTTGCGTGAGTTGTTCGTCTCCGGTCCATACTGCGCCAGTAGATTGTCGAGCAGGACAACATTGCTCGTCATCTGCGTGACTTGGGTGCTCTGCGTGTCGTAGGAGCCCTTCGCCGAGGCGATCAGCAAGCCGAGGACAAGCGCGGCTATCGTCCCGATGAGGCCCGTGCCCAGCCTGACCACATCCTTGTCATCTGTGCTCAGACGATGTCCGGGAAGGAACATACCGAGCAGAGCGCCGACTGACATGCATATGAACGTGATGCACGATAACGCGATTGCATTCATGATTCACCCGTGTCGCGAGGCAGCGCCCGTCTCTCTGTTGGACATCCAGTTTAGCGGTGTGTCGCCTAGGCTGCGGAGGCAACTGGGGGTCTCTTAGCGATCAATGTGCGTCGGTCGTGAATCAAGCTCTCCAGCCGGTGGGCTGCCACGTTCAGTGTGGCATCATCCACCGCGCTCTCGTCTCCGGCAGCGGATTTGGCACGTTCCGCCGTTAGAATGCCGTCGATTTCTTCTTCGATATCCGACAGCTCGGCCTCGGCTTCGACTTTCCGGATCCGGCGCGCCAGGGCATAGAGAGAATCCAGCGGTCCTTCGGACGCGCGGTTGCCGATGCCCAGAAATTTCCACGCCGCCGCAAGCATGGTCAAAGCGCCGCCCAGCACCATCGGCGCCAAATAGATCCAGTTGCCGTACTCATCCATGAAGCTCTGCGTGGTGCTGTTATAGACGGCTGCCGCTCCAGGGTGCAGCGGAAGGTAGGCATCCTGGTCGGTGCTGGGCGCGGTAATCTGCGCGAAAATCGGCTGCTCGCGCAGAAGATCCCTGCGCACGCGCATAATCGCCTGCGTGAGGCGGGTTACGAGATCAGTGCCAAGCTTCATCTGCGCAACCAGGTATAGCGAGGTCCTCAAGGTTGTCAGATCGTCTTCCGGGACCGGCGGCGATCCCCGCAGCGTACCCTTCGGGACGTCGAAACTTTCAAAGGCACGTTCGGCATCTGCAATTGCGGCCGCGGACTCGATGGGGATCAGCACCGGCACCTTTTTATGGTCGAGCTGAAAAAATCCGCGGACGAGCGAGAGGTATTTTTCGGCGAGCGGGATCGTGACAAGCAGGACACTGACCTGTTTTGACTGAATGGCTTGCCGGACATCCGTCAAAGCGAGGTTCTTGAACGCAACTTTTGCGCTCGCCAGATCATATTCCTTGGTCAACGCGTCGACAATTTTGGCGTTCGCCACTCCGCCGACCACGCCGACCGTGCGTCCCTTCAGGTTGCTCATGCTATCGATGGACGATCCCGGCGGCGCGATGATCAGTACGACCATATGGCTGACGACGACAACGGCCTGCGCCTGCGACAAGTCACCGACATCGCCGCGAACCACGGCGAGATCGACCTTACCCGCGGAGAAGGCGTTAGCGGCCTCAAGCGCAGTGCCGCTGTCCACGACCTTGAGCCGCACCGGCGCATTCGTCGAAACGAGCTCGTCTGCTATTGCGGACATTGCCTTGGCGGCCTCGCCGTCGACCGAGCCGACCGCCACGGTCAGCGTTACCGGGCGAGTGTAGTACCGATAACCAATGAGACCTGCGCCTGCCGCAAAGACGACGACGCCGATAAGCAGAAAAAAACGAAGCCAGACGGGCAATTTTGTCGACATCATGCGCGTCACTCCAGCTCATTAGCTCTTCCGGTCCAAAGCTACGGCGGCGTCTATACAGGCCTCAAAAAACTCTGAACGTTGTTGTTACTCGCGTGGCACTCTCGTTTGGCGCGTCTTCATCTCGACGGTGCCATCAGGACACCGCGCAGATCGCTCGTGCCTTTCGGCTGGCGACTTCCGCGGGACAGCGCGGCAAGATCAGCTGTACCGCGATGAAATACGTCTTTTCACTTAGCACCGTGAAGCGCGAGTAATGAACCGTGCCAATCAAATCATTGGCTCGGAACAGCTCCGGCATCAGGGCAGGAAGCTCATCTGCCAGCAGCTTTGCGTCTGTCGAGAATTTCAGTGGAAAGCTAAGAGTAAAGTGGTTTTGATTCATCTGCACAACCCCTGGCGATTCCCGCAAGCATGCTGCGACCCATTTTCATGGCGGAGAACTCCCGTTGAGAGCTGTGCCTTGGAAAAGATAAGGTCTCGCAATCTCACAAAGATGGTCGCCTTGAGCGAGCGAACCTTGACTCAGATCAAACGTACAGGTTGGACAAGGTCGGGACGATTTGACGGTAGAGGGAAAATTTATGAGGTCCGGCAGAGGAATGTCCGGTCCGGGTCAAACGGCGAAATGGCCGGAGTGGCTGCTCGAGCCTGCTTCACACCTAGAAGCGGACATCTCACTTTGGACATCTCACTTTTATGAGTCCGCGCCCTAGCTAGTGCGCTCTGGCCGGGCTTGTCCGGCCATCCACGTTCTTCCCTGGGGCCAAGAGGTGGATGCCCGGGACAAGCCTGCGCATGACGAGTGAGACCGTGCCTCCGTCGGAGGCCTACGCCTTCAACTCCACCGTCTTGAACTCCGCCGGCAAGATCACCTCCAGCAGTTCGACGTCGTCCGAATAGTCCAGGATCATGTGCTTGATCTTCGGCGGCTGGGTCCAGGCACTGCCTTCCTTCATCAAGGTCTCGCCCTCTCCGTCCATGTAGGTCTTCACCCAGCCCTTGAGCACATAGACCATCTGGAATTCAACGTCGTGGAAATGCAGCTTTGACACCTCGTCCGGATTGCAGGGGCCTTGCAGCCGGATCACGTGCGCTTGCGCGAGGCCGTGGCTTGCGGCGGCAATGCCGAGATCGCGGTATTTGGCGTAGGCGCGCAAGCCGTCGGCCTTGAAGTCTTCCTCGCGATGATGGCTGATCGCGATGCGCTGCTTCGGTCGTGCGGGTTTCTTGACGGATGATTTTGCCGGTGTCGCGCGTGCTTTCGACTTCACCGCCTTGCGCGCGGATGATCGCGTAGCCGCCTTGGCTCCGCTTCGCTTCTTCACGGCGGCTTGCGTTGCGCTGCGCGATTTCACCTTCTTGGCCATGGGGGCCTCCCTTGTTGTTATGGGCGGAGGCTAGCACAGAATGCGAAATCGGAGGGTGCGCAAAGCGAAGCGTGCCCACCATTGCCAAATGAGATCGTGAGCGATGGTGGGCACGGCGCGCAAGAGCGCGCCTTTGCCCACCCTACGAGTCCGCGGCTGGTCTCAATGCAGCCGGAACACGCCATCCACGGCGCGCAGCTCGGCCGGCTTGATCAGCTTCGAATGCGCCACTGTCACCGAGAACAGGGGACCGTCGAGCTTCTGCTGCCAGAACGCCAGGAAATCCGTCAGCGCCGGGAATTTCGGAAACATGTCGTAGTCCTGCCAGACGTAGGTCTGAAGCAGCGAGCGATGATCCGGCATCCGATAGAGAATTTGCGCCGTCGTCAGCCCGTAACCGAGCACCTGTTTCCGGAAGTCGTCGGAAACAACCCCAACCCGCGAGACCATGCCAACCTCCTTTGCAGGAGCGCATATTCAAGGGGTGGCTTTCCGGTACGCCTCTACGAGCCACCCGGTGGAGATGCGCTCACATGAGAGAAATGTGACGCAAACTGACAATCCATCTCAAGCCCAAAAGTTTAACAAGTTGTTGAAATTCAATGCGTTAGCAGCAGAGGCGGCACCGTGCTAATACGGGCCCGCCAACCGGTTAACGATGGTAAAGAATTCTGGCAGACAGGCCTTCTGAGTGCCGATTTTTCTGCTAGAAGCCCTTGCTCCCGCAAAAATCCTGGCCTATCTCAGCTGTGCCCGCATTGGCACTCGCGGGCATCGATTGCTAACACCCTCAAAACATCAATCCGAGCAAAAGCTTAGGAGGACTGCATGAAATTCCGTCCGCTTCACGACCGCGTCGTGGTCAAGCGCATCGACGCAGAAGAGAAGACCGCTGGCGGCATCATCATTCCCGACACCGTCAAGGAAAAGCCCTCCCAGGGCGAAATCGTCGCTGTCGGCCCCGGTGGCCGCGACGAAGCCGGCAAGCTGATCCCGATTGACCTGAAGGTCGGCGACCGCGTGCTGTTCGGCAAGTGGTCCGGCACCGAGGTCAAGATCGACAATGAAGACCTGCTGATCATGAAGGAAAGCGACGTCATGGGCGTCCTCGACGTCCCCGCTTCCAAGAAGAAGGCGGCCTAAGAGCCCCCTTCTCCCCACCAGCTAAACACCTAAGGAAAAATCCAGATGTCAGCTAAAGAAGTCAAATTCGGCGTAGATGCGCGCGACAAGATGCTGCGCGGCGTCGACATTCTCGCCAACGCGGTGAAGGTCACGCTCGGCCCCAAGGGTCGCAACGTCGTCCTCGACAAGTCGTTCGGCGCCCCCCGCATCACCAAGGACGGCGTCACCGTCGCCAAGGAGATCGAGCTCGACGACAAGTTCGAGAACATGGGCGCGCAGATGGTGCGCGAAGTCGCTTCCAAGTCCGCCGACGCGGCCGGCGACGGCACCACCACTGCGACCGTGCTCGCGGCTGCGATCGTTCGTGAAGGCGCCAAGTCGGTTGCCGCCGGCATGAACCCGATGGACCTGAAGCGTGGTATCGACCTGGCCGTGGAAGCCGTGGTCGCCGACCTCGTCAAGAACTCCAAGAAGGTCACCTCGAACGACGAGATCGCCCAGGTCGGCACCATCTCGGCCAACGGCGATGCCGAAATCGGCAAGTTCCTCTCCGACGCCATGAAGAAGGTCGGCAACGAGGGTGTCATCACCGTCGAGGAAGCCAAGTCGCTCGAGACCGAGCTCGACGTCGTCGAGGGCATGCAGTTCGACCGCGGCTACATCTCGCCCTACTTCGTCACCAACGCCGACAAGATGCGCGTTGAGATGGACGACGCCTACATCCTCATCAACGAGAAGAAGCTCTCCTCGCTGAACGAGCTGCTGCCGCTGCTCGAGGCCGTGGTGCAGACCGGCAAGCCGCTGGTCATCGTCGCCGAGGACGTCGAGGGCGAAGCCCTTGCCACCCTCGTCGTGAACCGCCTCCGTGGCGGCCTGAAGGTCGCGGCCGTCAAGGCTCCGGGCTTCGGCGATCGCCGCAAGGCCATGCTGCAGGACATCGCGATCCTGACCGGCGGCCAGGCGATCTCGGAAGATCTCGGCATCAAGCTCGAGAACGTCACGCTCAACATGCTCGGTCGCGCCAAGAAGGTGATGATCGACAAGGAGAACACCACGATCGTCAACGGCGCCGGCAAGAAGGCCGACATCGAGGCGCGCGTGGCCCAGATCAAGGCGCAGATCGAGGAAACCACCTCGGACTACGACCGTGAGAAGCTCCAGGAGCGTCTTGCCAAGCTCGCGGGCGGCGTCGCGGTGATCCGCGTCGGCGGCGCGACCGAGGTCGAGGTGAAGGAGCGCAAGGATCGCGTTGATGACGCGATGCATGCGACCCGCGCGGCGGTCGAGGAAGGCATCGTCCCGGGCGGCGGCGTCGCCCTGCTCCGTGCTTCCGAGCAGCTCAAGGGCCTGCGCACCAAGAACGACGACCAGAAGACCGGCGTCGAGATCGTGCGCAAGGCGCTCTCGGCTCCCGCTCGCCAGATCGCGATCAACGCCGGTGAAGACGGCTCGGTGATCGTCGGCAAGATCCTGGAGAACAAGACGTACGCCTACGGCTTCGACTCCCAGACCGGCGAGTACGTCAACCTGGTCACCAAGGGCATCATCGACCCGACCAAGGTGGTGCGCACCGCGATCCAGAACGCAGCCTCGGTTGCGGCGCTGCTGATCACCACGGAAGCCATGGTCGCCGAGCTGCCCAAGAAGGGCGGCGCTGGCCCCGCGATGCCTCCGGGCGGCGGCATGGGCGGCATGGACTTCTAAGTCCAGCCGTTCAGGCACACCACAGAATGCGAAACCCCGGCAGCGATGCCGGGGTTTTTGTTTTTGGGACGTCTCTCTCCGCTCGTCATTCCGGGGCTCGCGCCAAGAGGCGCGCCCCGGAATGACGGGAGCGCCTCACCACACCTTCCCCAGTCGCTCAAAGCGCGGCTCGCCGTTGGCGTTGAGCGACCAGAAGATGCGTGTCGCGCGGCCGACGAGATTGTCCATCGGCACAAACCCCATCGCACTCATCGCGCGGCTGTCGGTCGAGTTGTCGCGGTTGTCGCCGAGCACGAAGAAATGGCCCGGCGGCACCGTGTAGACATTGGTGTTGTCGTAATAGCCGTTGTCGATGCAATCGTAGGTCAAATAGCTCGCGCCGTTCGGCAGCGTCTCGCGCCAGCGCTTGACCTTCGCACCGGCCTCCAACCCGCAGGCGGAGCCGCCGGCGAAATCCCGGAGCGCTACGCGAGTCACCGGCTTGTCGTTGAGGACGAGCTGCCCCTCCCGCATCTGGATGCGGTCGCCGGGCAGCCCGACCACGCGCTTGACGTAATCGACGGAGGTGTCCTTCGGCGAGCGAAACACGGCGATATCGCCGTAGTCGGGCTCCGCGGCGAAGATGCGGCCCGAGATCCATGACGGCGCGTAGGGAAACGAATAGCGGTCGTAGCCATAGGCATATTTCGCGGCGAGGACGTAGTCGCCGACCATCAGCGTCGGCTGCATCGACCCGGAGGGGATATTGAACGGCTGATACAGGAAAAAGCGAAACAGGAAGGGTGGTGACCACAGCACCGGGATCAGCAGGATCAGGACGACGATCGCCTTCCATTCCCTGGATTTGGCCTTCGGCCGGATGGTGTCCTGAAGAGTGGTCATGCGCCTGCCCTGCCCAAGATCGTAGCGATCACAAGATTACGCAACCTGCGGTCGTGCGCAATCCCTGCTTCATGGATTTGATCGCGCGGCTTGCGGACTGCGTTCAACAGCGCCGAACCGCGTGACCGCCACAAGCGATCAGCCGTGTGACAGATCCCTGAAGCAGTGGCGGATCCATTCGATCGCGAGGCGCGTCGCCGGGTCGCGCTTGAGATGGTTCTGCACCAGCAGCCAGACGTCGCGGCGCCTGGTTAGAAGCGTCGCGCGCAGGCTCCGGTCGGAGAGCAACGCTCCGCAGCTAAGCTCGGGCAGCACGCCGACGGCCTGATGCGACTGGATCATGGTCCTGACAATACGGACATTGTCGGTGACGCAGCGCGCGTTCTTCACGCGCCTGCTGCGCAGGAACTGCGCTTCGGGAATGGCGTCGAGCTCATCCGGAAAGACGCAAGCGATCGGCTCGCCATCCGGGCTGTCGACGGGCTCGAAGAAATACAGCCGCAGATCGGCGAGTTTCGAGATCGTGAAGTCGCCCTTCTCCGGCTTGCGCAGTCGAATGGCGAGATCGGCCTGCCAGCGCGAGAACTTGACGTTGCCGCTGGAGGTCAGGAATTCCAGGGTCAGCCCCGGATTGTCGCGCAGGAAATTCTGCGCATGCGGCGCCAGCAGCTCTTCGGCCACCGCATTGGTCGAGGCGATGCGGAGGCGGCCGACCGGCCCGGGCTCGCTCTCGCCCAGGCGACCGATCGCAGCAACATGCGCGGCCATTACGCCGACATGTTCGAGCACCGCCTCGCAATGGCGCGTCGGCCGGCGCAGACCATCCACCGCGTCGAACAGCGGCACGCCGAGATCGCGCTGAATGCGCGCGAGACGCCGGCCGACGGTGGTCTCGTCGATGCGCAGCCGCGCACTGGCGCCGGCATAGGTGCCCTCGTCCCTCACCGCGGCGATGATGCGCAGATCGTCCCAGTTCATCGTGGGCCGAGCCTAGCAGGCACAGTCCCATCCTGCAAATTCGCAGCCATATGCTGCAATATTCCTGCACAACGGCAGGCCGCCATCGCGCTAGTCTGGCGCCATCCGATCGTCTCGAAAGGCCTGACCGGCATGACCGCCCCCAAAACCCTGCTCGAACTCGCCGGCGCCGACCTCAATCCACCGAAGCTCGCTGACACCTGTCTCGTGCTGATCGACATCCAGAACGAATATTGCGCAGGTCCGCTTGCGTTGCCGGATGCGGAGGCCGCGATCGCGAACGCCGCGCGCCTGCTTGCACGCGCGCGGCTGAACGGCGCTGCGATCTTCCACATCGCGCACAAGGGCCGCGCCGGCAGCCTGTTCGACCGCGAGGCCGAGCGCGGCGCGATCGTGGACAGCCTGGCGCCGCGCGCGACCGAAACCGTGATCGAGAAGGCGCTGCCGAACGCCTTTGCCGGCACCGACCTGCAGGCACGGTTAGCTGCGACCGGGCGCACCAACATCGTGCTGGCGGGCTTCATGACCCATATGTGCGTGAGCTCGACCGCGCGCGCCGCGCTCGACCTTGGCCTGCGGACCACCATCGCGGCCGATGCCTGCGCCACGCGCGATCTGCCCGACGGCCGCGGCGGGGCGATTGCAGCACGAACCATTCACGAGGTCGCGCTGGCCGAATTGTCGGATCGTTTCGCGGTCATCGCGCGCAGCGATGCGTTGACCTGATCCGGGAGAGAAGCCACATGCTGCAACTCTATTTTTCGCCGATGGCCTGCTCGCTCGCCAGCCGCATCGCGCTGATGGAAGCTGGCCTCGATGCGCGCTACCACCTCGTCCATCTCTTGACCAAGAAGCGCATCGAGGACGATGCCGATTTTCGCACCATCTCGCCGAAAGGCGCGGTGCCGGTCCTGATCATGGAGAACGGCGAGCGGCTGACCGAAAGTGCGGCGGTGCTGCAATATATCGCCGACCTGAAGCCGGAGGCCGGCCTCGCGCCGCCGCCCGGACATGCCGACCGCTACCGGCTCCAGGAATGGCTGAGCTTTATCGGCAGCGAGATCCACAAGGGATTTCTATTCCCGACCTTCTGGTACAAGGAGGATGCGCCCAAGGCCGCGCGCGAGCGGATCGAGCAGAGCATCGCGTTCGTCGCCGATCATCTGAAGGCGCGCAGTCATCTCGTCGGTAACAGCTTCACGGTGGCGGATGCGCACCTCACCTGGGCATTGCTGCTGCTCCGCTATGCGCGGGTCGAGATCGACCGTCATCAGTCGCTGGCCAGTTATCTCGACCGCATGCAGGCGCGGCCCGCCGTGAAGGAGGCAATCGCCACCGAGACGGCGCTGCGCAAGACGGTGACACCTGCCCCGGCGTGACAGGATGTCACGGCCGACAAATCCGACGGCTTCATGAAGAAGGCATTGATGTCGGCGCAGCATGCGCTAATCTGGACGATATTTTTTGATATTTCCTCCGAGGGCATTCATGCGTGCTCTTTCCAGGTTATGCCTTGCCGGATTTTGTCTTGCCCTCGTCGCCTGTTGGCTGGGCCTTTGTCCCGCATCGGCGGAAACGCGGGTCGCGCTAGTCATCGGCAACGGCGCCTATGCCAGCACGGCGCAGCTTCCGAACCCACCGCACGATGCCGAAGACGTCGCGGCCTCGCTCAGGCGCAGCGGTTTCGAGGTCTTCCAGGGTGTCGACCTGCGCCAGGCCGACATGCAGGATCTGACCATCCGCTTCGCGCGCGCCGCAAGCAGAGCTGATGTCGCCATATTCTACTACAGCGGGCACGCGATGCAGTTCAACGGCGTGAACTATTTGATGCCGATCGACGCCGTGCTCACCGACGAAGCGGATCTGAAGCGCTTCGTGCGAGTCGACGACATCGTGAACGACCTGCAACAGGCCAAGAACCTGCGCATCCTGGTGCTCGACTCCTGCCGCGACAATCCGCTGGCCGAAAGCCTCAAGCGCTCTGCCAGCATGACACGCGCCGCCTCGATCGGACGCGGGCTGTCGAAAGTAGAAGCGCCGCGCGGCACGATCGTGTCCTTCTCGACCCAGTCCGGGCAGACCGCGGCGGATGGAAGCGGCCGCAACAGCCCCTACACGACCGCGTTCCTGAAGCACATCGAGGAACCGCAGGAGATCGGCGACGTCTTTCGCGACATCAGCAGCGACGTCTACGACACCAGCGGCAAGACCCAGCTCCCCGAGCTTTCGCTGTCGATCATCGGCAAGTTCTACCTGAACGGGCCGGTATCCGTCACGATTGCACCGACGGCTCCGCAGGCCGCGCCGCGGCCTGATCCCTGCGGATCAGCGGAGGCGCACTGGAAGGCCGCCGACACCATCGGCACCGTTGCCGCCTTTGAGGATCATCTCGCACGATTTTCGAATTGCAGCTTCGCCAATCTTGCCAAGGCGCGTCTCGACGGCCTGAAACAGAAGACGGCGCTGGCGCCTGCCGGCAACACAAAAGCCGGTGGCAGCAAGGACTTCGACGGCAACTGGGACGTGACGTTGAACTGCGCGAGCACCGGCAAGGCGCAGGGCTTCACCAGACCTCTGTCTGCCACCGTTGCGAACGGCGTGTTTCACGCCGAGGCTCAGGGTCAGGGTGGCGTCAACCGGCTGGATATCGATGGCCAGATCCCGCCGGACGGCAAGACCACCTTGAGCGCGCGCGGTTCGACTGGGGCGAGCACTTATACCCTCAATAACCTGCCGCCCGGCTCGCCCTACGCCTTCACGATCGACGCGCAATTCGATCGCAGCCGCGGCACCGGCAAGCGCAACGAAGCGCGGCCCTGCAGCCTGGTTTTCGTCAAACGTTAGCCGTGCAGGAAACGGCGAGGCGCGCGGCGCCTCACTCCACCCGTGCCAGCACCGCGAGCCTGCGGATGCCCTTGTTGCGATAGGCGTCGAGGAATGCGTAGTAGTCCTTGAACGACACGCAGCCGTTGGAATCGCCGTTCGGCCCGAGCATGAAGGTGTGGGCCAGCAGACCATCGCGGCCGTAGATCGCATTCTCGCCGCCGATCGGGGTCAGGCGCAGCGCGGGCACGCCGTGGAACAGCGCTTCGCGCGGCTTCAGCTCGTAGATGTGCGGCGGGGTCACGCCGCGCATGCGGACGCGCGAGGAACGCGGATCGTCGAGGTTGGAGCCGAGGCCGGAATGCGCCTCGAGCCTGGTGCCATCGGGCAGGTACACCGTCTTGGCGGTGATATCGTAGACGGCGGTCGAGCGGTCATAGGGCGGCGAGCCGCCCAGCATCGGGTTCTGTTCCTTCGGCGCGATGCTCGCGGTCACGCTGGCATCGGCCGAGGCATAGGCGAGCAAGCCGCCGGAGGGCTCACGCTTGCCCCAGAGCTTTTCCACCATCGACTGCCGCGGTCCGGTGATCGACATCACCGCGGCCTTGGCGCGATCGGCGAAGGATTTTGCGGGCTTCGCCTCGGGCGCTGGCACAATCTCGGCCGGATCGGCCGAGGCAAGCTGCACCGGCGCATCAGCACGTTTGGCCTTGGCAGCATCCGCGATCTTGTCGGTGATCCTGGCCGGTCCCTGCGGCTTCAGCGCCTCCGCAACCTTCGCGATCACAGCCGGCTTCGCAGTGTCCCTGGCTTCGGCGACCTTCGTTGCGGGCGCCGCGCTCGCCGCGTTCGAATCCACGCCCTGGGTGGCGGCGGCGGCGAAGCGCTCGTTGAACATCTCGCGCGTGATCGGCGTGACCACCTGCACCCGGTCGGGCAGCAGCGCGAAGGCTTCCTTGACGGCCTCGCCCGCCTCGCGCAGCGCAACCTTGGGCGCGCGCTTGATCACGGGCTCATCGTAGCCAATGCTGCCGACGGTCGGATAGACGCTGGCGGCAAGAATGTTGTTGTAAACGGTCCAGCCGGCGCCCAACACGACGCAGCCGATCACGGCGGCGCCAAGCACGTTTTGGGTGGTCATTTTCCGGGAAGGCTTCCGATAAAAATTCTTGGACTTCCGTGCCGCGTTACTATGCGCAGCGATACTCGTACTCATTCGCCTTGCGTCCAGGACGGTGTCACTCAGTCCCCCTTCGAAGTGCCGCTGGTCACGTTCCGGGAACAGCATCTCGCAGAGGGTCGGAGCGGCATTAAGGCGCCTTTTAGTTAAATGCGGATTAAGTTCTGGCAGATCTGGGGCAACTCGTTAACGCTGTCCCATTTCGAGAAAAAAGCCCGCAGAATTACGGACTTAGTCGCGACTGTTAACCATGTTTCTCGGCTGGTTCGGCGCGACGAGCTGACCTCTCGGCCGCGTCCCCAAGGCGCATCCAACTGCGTCCTTTCCGTGGTCGCCAAGGCGACCGAACGATAGCAACGAAGCGTTGCGCGAGGCTGGCGGTGCGCGGTCTTCCATCCGATGCGCACGAGCGGTCGACGCTCGTCGCCGCAGGCTCGCGCGAAAAATGCCCGCCTGACCGAAAGTTGATCGCGCCGGTCTGGAAAAGGCCGCAGCGACAAAATAGCTCCCACCACGGCACTTCTCAGCAGCCTCCACGCGTGATACGGCACCGTATCAACATCGCCTTGAGATGTGCCGAGCGCTGACATGGAGGCTGGCATGACAAAGGTTGCGCGCGCCGGATTTTTCGTCTTGGCGTGCTGGTTGCTGTTGATCGGATCGGCTGCCGCGCAGCCCGCGGCCAATGCGGGCTGTACGTCGTCGGCGTCGGCCGCCGGCACGCAAACATGGCGCTGCGACAACGGCATCACCATCGTGGCAGAAAATGGCGCCAGATTTGAACTTAAGGACGCCAACCGCGACGGACATATTGACTCGATAGAGTTGAGCAGCAAGGCGCTGCTGATCGACGTGCCCAAGAAGCCCGGCGGCAATCCCTTCAAGGTGCTGACGCCGCAGGCAATCGCCGCGGTGCGCGGTACCAGATGGGCCGTCGACGTTGCTGACGCCAAAACCTCGGTGTTCGTCGCCGACGGCCGTGTCGGCGTAGCTCGCAGGGTGCGCGGACGCGGCGTTGTGCTCGGCCGCGGCGAAGGCGTCGACGTCGAGGCGACCGGTCCGCTGACCGTCAAACAATGGGGCCAGCCGCGCATCGACGCCTTGATGGCCAGGCTCGGACAATAAGGCTCGGCCGACAAGGCTCGGACGTTAGAGAAGATTGCAGTACGACGTGATGAATAGACGCGTTCAGATCCTGGTGGCCCTCGTCCTCACCACGCTGTGGGGCGCCGGCATCTATTTGGCGCACGCCAACGGCCATCTGCGCTTTCTCGATCGGCTCGAGGCGACGCTGACCGACCTGCGCACGCTCGCGCGTGGTGTGCAGCGTCCGCCCGATCTCGTCACCATCGTTGCGATCGATGATACGGTCGTAAAACGCGGCGGCAGCTATCCGCTACCGCGCGCCGATCTCGCACGCGTCGTCGACACCATCGTGCGGTTCAAGCCGAAGGTGGTCGCGATCGACCTGCTGCTGGTCGACCGAAGCGCCGCGATCGGCGACGCCACGCTGGCGCATACGCTTGCGACCGGTCCCATGGTCCTCGCCGCCGCGGCGATCTTCCCGAGCGCCAGCCAGACCGTGGCGCCGGGCAGCGACGGTCCCCTCGCCGTCCTGCCCCAGGCCGAGCGCTTCCTGCTGCCTTTGCCGGCGTTCGCCGATCACGCCGATGTCGGCGTCGTCAACGTCGCGACGGGCCAATCGGGCTCGCCGCTCTCCGTCCCGATGCTGTTCCGGACCCGAGACAAGGTCGAGTTGTCGTTTCCGTTGCGGGTCGCGAGTCGCGCGCTCGACAAGCCTCTGACGATCGCGCCCGACCATCTCATGCTCGGCGATCGCGCGGTGCCGACCGACACTGATTTTGCGCTGCCGATCACCTATTACGGCCCGCGCCGCACCATCCGTACCGTCAGCGCGCAGAGCATTTTCGACGGCACACTCGATCGCGCCGCGATCGAGAACCGCATTGTCGTGATCGGCGCCGCGGTCGCCGGCGGCGGCGATTTCTTCCCGACGCCGTTCGATTCCCTGATGCCCGGCGTCGAAGTGGTGTCGACTGCGATCACCCATCTCGTCGCCGGCGACAGCATCATGCGCGACCGCAGGGTTCGCATCGCCGATGCGCTTGCCGCGATCCTGCTGCCGATGCTGCTGGTGGGCCTGCTCGCCTGGGGGCGCAGCGCGCTCGGCCTGATTGCGGCAGCCGCGGTGATGATCGCCTGGGCCGGGCTCAATTTGTTCGCATTCACGCACGGCGTCTGGCTGAATGCCGCAACCACGCTCGCGGCCATGGTGCCGCCGGTTGCGATCTTTGCCGGCGTGCAGTTGTGGATGGGCGGCCGCCGCACGCAATATTTTGCCGCCAAGAGCCGGTCGCTGGCGCAATTCCAGGCGCCCGCGGTGCAGGAGTGGCTGGCGCAGGATCCGGAGTTTCTGGCGAAGCCGGTCCGGCAGAACGCGGCCGTGATCTTCATCGATCTCTCGGGTTTCACCGCGCTCAGCGAGCGGATCGATCCGGATGCGCTCCAGGACATTCTGAAGGCGTTCCACGTGCTGATCGACAAGGCCTCGGTCGATTGCGGCGGCATGATCACCAGCTTTCTCGGCGACGGCGCCATGATCCTGTTCGGCCTGCCGAGCGCGATGCCGGATGACGCGGCGCGCGCGCTGAAATGTTCGATCGAGCTGCATCGCAGTGTCGAGCGCTGGATGGCGTCACTGCCGCCCGCGATCGGCGGCCAGCTCGGTTTCAAGATCGGAGCGCATTTCGGCCCGATCATCGCGTCGCGTCTCGGCGAGAGCCATCAGCACATCACCGCAAACGGCGACACCGTCAATCTCGCGAACCGGCTGATGGAAGTGGCGGCCCAGAACGGTGCACGGCTCGCATTGACCGACACGCTGCTCGATGCGGCCGATTTTCACGGCGCTCCCGACGGCGTCCTGTCGGGCCCCCTGCGCACGCAGGTCCGCGGCCGCTCGGGCGTCGTCACCGTCTGGTTCTGGCGCGACCAGAACAGGCCGAGCCAGGCCGCAGCTCAGGCAGAGATGATTGACTGAATAGCAAGAACTACGGCGCTTCCGGCGGCGGCGAGCGGTCGAGAACATCGCCTTTGGCGCCTTCCAGCAGATCGACCCTGTAGGTTTCGACGACAAGCGGCCCGCGCTTGCGTTGCAATTGCGCAACGCGCGTCACCTGCGTGAAGAGGTCTTTGAGGAACGGTTGGCCTTCGCCGCGCAGCTCGTCGACATAGATCAGCTTGCCCGCGAGCAGCTTTGCATCGGGCTCGGGCATGTTGACCCAGCGGATACGCTGGTTCTGCTGCACCACGCAAGTGCCGCGCGGCAAATAGAAGGCGAGCCAGCCGGTGGTGCCGTAGTCGGGTGCAAGCACGCAGGTCGCGCCCGCGCGCACGCGCGCCGCCTCGATTCCTGCGGCGAGTTCACGCCAGCCCACGCCGACGCTGCGGACGGTCGCATCGCGGCGATAGCCTGACAGCCAGCCGGTATTGGCCTGCACGATGAGGGCTGCGAACATCACGATGCCGGCAGGCGCGGCCCAGCGCAGACAAAAATCGACCAAGCGGCGAGCACGCGGTTTCCACTGCACGAGGTTGGCGGCGGCCGCCGCGGCAACGACAAAGGGCGGATAGACCGGCGCGAACCAGTTGGCCTCGACGCGCGCATGCAGCGAATGCCAGACGAAATAGGCGACAATGGTCCAGAACAGCGTCTCGATCAGCACGCGCGAGGCCAGCGCGCCGGCCCTGCGCCAGGTCAGCGCATGCAGCCCCATCGCGCCGAGGATGAAGACCAGCGGCGTTGCAAACGCGATCTGGGTCGGGATCAACTCGGCAATGAAGACGGGTCGGAAATCCTCGATTCGCGCGCGCCCGAGCTGCTTTGCGAACGAAACCCATTGGTGATCCGCATTCCAGAGGATCACCGGCGAAAACAGCGCGAGTGCCACGAGGCCGCCGAGATAGGGCCAGGGCGAGAGAAACCAGCGCCGCAGTTTTGGCACCGCCGCGAGCCAGATCAGGATCGCCGGCCCAAAGAACATCGCGGTGTATTTCGACAGCAGCGCCGCGCCGACGGCCGCGCCGACCGCGAGCCACCAGACGCCCCGGCCGGTCTCCAGCACCTTGGCAAGAAAGAACAGCACGAAGCTGGAGGCAACCAGCAGCGGCGCATCCGGCGTCACGATCAGCGTGCCGACCGCGGCCATCAGCGTGACATTGAGCAGGATGGCGCCGGTCGCAGCCACCCGCGCGCCGCCAAACAGGATCGCGGCGGAGCGATAGATCGCGTAGCTCATCGGCAGAGCGAGCAGGGTCGAGACCAGGCGCACGCCGAGCTCGGTATCGCCGGCGATCATGGTGCCGGCGCGGATCACATAGGCGACCATCGGCGGGTGGTCGTAATAGCCGCCTGCCAGGCTCTTCGACCACATCCAGTAATAGGCTTCGTCGAAGGTGATCGGCGTGAAGGCGGCGGCGACGAGCCGCAAGCCAACCAGCGCAAGGATCACCAGCGCCGTATTGCGGACGATCCGCGCGTCAGCCCCGCCCATACCGGTTTCCTTGACGCGTTCCTTGACGCCTTCCTGGACGTGGTCCTTGGCGCGCTATTTCTTGCGCCATACGAACAGTCCGGACATCGCGTAGTTCCACACCACGCCCATCATCGCGCCGGCCGCACCGGCCAGCCACCAGATCGGCTCCTGGTCGTAGACCGAGAACGCGACGCCGACATTGGCAAGCAGGCCGACGCTGCACACGACGTAGAACATGATCAGGCCGCGCAGGATCGCAAAGCCCTTCAGCCGCTGATCGCGATAGGTGAGGAAGTTGTTGAGGATGAAGTTGCTGGTCATGGCGACGATGGCGCCGGCGGCCTGCGCCTCCGCAAACGGCACCTTGATCAGCTCGAGCGCGATGAACAGCGTGGTGAGATGCACCACGAGGCCGATGCCGCCGACCATCGCGAACAGGATGAAGCGCAGCGAGACGATGTCGTTGGTCAGCTTCGCCAGCACCAGTCCGATAAAATCCAGTGCGACCATGGAGTCGAGCTTGCTCTCGCCGTGCTGGCGTTCGCCGAACGTGTAGGGGATTTCGACAGCGCGCAAGGTGCCGTTCGCGCTCGCGACGAGGTCGAGCAGGATCTTGAAGCCGTGCACCGACAATTTCGGCGCCAATTGCTCGAAGTGGTCGCGGCGGACCATGAAGAAGCCGCTCATGGGATCGGCGATTTCGACCTGCAGCATCTTCTTCGCGACCTCGGTCGCAAGTGCGCTGGCGCCGGCGCGCTGCTTGTTGAAACCTTCGCTCTTGTAGCCCTCGATGTAGCGGCTGCCGACGACGAGGTCGGCCTGCCCGCTCGCAAGCAGCGACAGCATCTTCGGCAGTTGCGTCTCGTCGTGCTGGAGGTCGGCATCGATCACGGCCGCATAGGGCGCGCTGGAGGCCAGGATGCCCTCGATGCAGGCGCCTGACAGGCCGCGGCGGCCGATGCGGCGGATACAGCGCACGCGGCTATCGCGCTGCGCCAGCGCCCGCACCACGTCCCAGGTGCCGTCGGGCGAATTGTCGTCGACGAACACGACCTCCCAGGCGAGACCGGCGAGCGACGCCTCCAGCCGCCGGTACAGCACCGTGACGTTGTCGCGCTCGTTGAAGGTCGGGACGACGACGGAAAGCTCCGGCGATCGCGAACTCGCCTGCGGGGGATTTTCGGGGCCCGGTCTGATCGCTTCATTCATGACGGCAGCGTATATCCGCCGCGTCCTGCGATGCCAAGGACCTGCGATGCCAAGCCGGGTTCTCGGGGGAATGGCCCAAAAAGGGCCCTAAAATGCCAACGACCCCGGAACGGCAGACCGCGCGTACATCCGGCGCAGCCCGAGCTATTCCAAGGTCGTCCCAGCAACGGAGATTGTTACTCAACGTTGCCGTTAGGACCTAAATAGGGACGACAAGGCGGTTTCGCAAGGGGCCGAAAGTACCTTTTGGGTCACTATTGGTTCGGGACTTCCCGGATCACCGGGCCCCGCGGCGGCGCAGGGGCTGCCGGCGCTGCGGCTGGGGCCTGCTCGACCTTTGCAGGCCTGGCGGGCTTGCCGTATTGGCCGATCGGCCCGAAGACGACGGCGACCGCAAGCACGATCGCCGCGACGATTGCGCCAAAAATGCCACCCACCGACTCAGACGACATGCGATCCCCGCCCTGTTCCAGATCAGCCCAGTAATACCATGGATGAACGCGCGGCCGGAAGGGCTCGCCGCGGAGGGGCGAATAGCGAATGGCGAGTAGCGAACGAGGAAAGCCCGCTTTCCCACCCCATTCGCTATTGGCCATTCGCCACTCCCCTACTTTGCTGGCGGCCTGTGCTTGACGAAGGCGGTCACGATGTCCTTCTGCGCCGACTCGACCGCCCTGTTCGCGGTCGCGAGATGGGCGCCTGAATCGATAGTCGGATATTGCGTGGTGAGGTAGTCGAGCAGCGCGACCCGATAATATTGCCGTTCCGACGGACAGGCGCCGGCGACCGAGCGGCCAAAATCCTGTTCCGACAGGCCCTGATTGCTGTCGCGCGAATATTCTCGCGCCAGGCAATGCCAGTAGTCGTCACGGCCCTGCATGGCGAGCTTCTGCGCCCCCTTCGCATCGTCATCGTCAGCCATAACAGCAGATGTCATGGCAGCAGATGTCATCATCACGAGCGCCGCTCCCACAATCAGCATCCGCATCTTGTTCTCCATTTGCGCAGATTTCGCTGTGAGCTTAGACGGGACGCGGCAACTGGCCAATCACATCTGGTTTGACTAGGATGAAGCCCTTCCTCCCGTCCATCCGAGATCATCCCGTGGCCAAAGCAAAAACCGCGTCAAAAAAATCCGGCAGCATCTTCATCGGCGTCGGCGGCTGGACCTTCGAGCCCTGGCGCGGCGTGTTCTATCCGGAGAAGCTGACGCAGGCGAAGGAACTGTCCTACGCGGCGTCGAAGCTGACCTCGATCGAGATCAACGGCACCTATTACGGTTCGCAGAAGCCAGAGAGCTTTCGCAAATGGGCCAGCGAAGTGCCGGACGGTTTTGTGTTCTCGGTCAAGGGACCACGCTTTGCCACCAACCGCCGCGTGCTGGCCGAGGCCGGCGATTCCATCAAGCGGTTCTATGATTCCGGCGTTCTGGAACTCGGCGATCATCTCGGCCCCGTGCTGTGGCAGTTCGCGCCGACCAAGAAATTCGACGGCGCCGATTTCGGCAAGTTCCTCGAACTTCTGCCGCGCAAGCTCGAGGGCCGTGCGCTGCGCCATGTGGTGGAGGTGCGTCACGATAGTTTCTGCACGCCGGATTTCGTTGCGCTGATCCGCGACTTCGAAACGCCGGTGGTGTTCGCCGAGCACGGCAAATATCCGGCGATCGCCGATGTCGCCGGCGATTTCGTCTACGCCCGGCTTCAGAAGGGCAATGACGAGATCAAGACCTGCTACCCGCCGAAAGAGCTCGACGCCTGGAGCAAGCGCTTTCAAGCCTGGGCCGACGGCAGCGAACCCGACGACCTGCCCAAGGTCGACAACGCCAAGCCGAAGAAGGAGCCGCGCGACGTGTTCGCCTACGTCATCCACGAGGGCAAGGTGCGTGCACCGGCTGGCGCCATGGAACTGATCGCGCGAGTGGCGTGAGAGTAGTCCATGGCAAAGGCGGAGCTCTTTACGATTGGCTATGAGCAGACACCGCCCAAGGCCGTGCTGGACGAGCTGGAGCAGGCCGGCGTCAAGCTCCTGGTTGACGTCCGCGCGGTGACCTCGTCGCGGCGCCCGGGCTTTTCCAAGAAGCAGCTGGCCGCAGGCCTCGATGAGCGCGGCATCGCCTATGTCCATCTCGCCGCCCTCGGCACACCCAAGGAAGGCCGCCTCGCCGCGCGCAGTGGGCAATACGATTTGCTGGAGAAGATCTATTCAAAGCACCTGAAGACGCCGCAGGCGAGAGAAGAGATGGACGAGCTCTCCGCGCTGGTGAAGAGGGCCGGCCCAGTCTGCCTGCTCTGCTACGAGCGCGACCACACCCACTGCCACCGCCAGATGATCGCGGAGGTGATCGAGGAACGGGATGGGGTGGCGGTGAGAAATTTGGTGGGACGGCAGGTGTAGCCGCCTCCGTCATTCCGGGGCGCGACGAAGTCGCGAGCCCGGAATCCATTCATCCACCGACTCTGCCGCGCGATGGATTCTCAGATACGCAATTGCGCATCATAGTTCGCGCTGCGCGCGCCCCGGAATGACAATTATCCCTCCCCCGCCAGCCGGAACGTCCCTTCCATCATCTGTACGCAACTGCCGCCGACATGCGCGGAGACGATCTTGCCGTCCTGCTTGCGCACGCGCGTCAGCAAGAGGCTCGGCCGGCCCATGTCAAAGCCCTGGCCGACGGTGAGCTTCATCTCGCCGTCGCGCGCGGGATCGAGATCGGCGAAAAGCGCGGCGGCTGCGACCGTGGCGCTGCCGGTGGCGGGATCCTCCACCAGGCCGCTGGCGCCGCGCATGAACATCCGCGCCTGCCGCTCGCACGGCGCCTCCGCCGCGGGCACGTCGCGCGTATAGAACCACACCGAGAAGGCACCGTCGCGCGGAAGGATCCTGCCGAAGGCCGCCGCGTCGGGCCTGGCCCGCTTCAGCGCATCGCGCGAATGCAGCTCCATCACCAGGAACGGCGTTCCGACACCGACAATTTGCGGCGCATGCCGATCGGTCTTGATGTCGTCAGCCGTCAGGGAGATGCAGGCCGCGACCTCCTCGGCGGACAACTGCGCGAAGCGCGAGAGCGGCTGCGGCGCGGTGAGCTCGGTGCTGACCACCCGGCCCTGCTCCCGAAAAATGTCGACCGGCACGAGGCCCGCCTTCTCTTCGAACAAGAGACGCGGCTTCGGCTCCTTCGCGATCGTGGCCAGCACGAAGGCGGTGCCGACATTGGGATGGCCAGCGAACGGAATCTCTCTCACCGGCGTGAAGATGCGCACCTCCGCATCGTTAGCCTTGTCGCGCGGCGGCAGCACGAAGGTCGTCTCGGAATAGTTGAACTCGGTCGCGATCGCCTGCATCTGCGCCGTCGACAACCCACCAGCATCGAGCACCACGGCAAGCTGGTTGCCGCCGAAGGCGCGGTCGGTGAACACATCGACGGTGATGTAGCGGCGCTGCATGTGATGTCCTTACGCAAGTGACGGCCGCAACCGGCCGCCTCGCCCGCAGTCTACAAGCCGGCGACATCGTCCGTCATGCCCCAAAATTCGGAGCAATCGGAGCAATCACAAAGAGTGTCAGAAGCAGAAGAGCGGCCGCGGCGATGCCAGCATTTGCGCACGCTCGCCTGGATCGGCGATCAGCGCGTCGAGAAACTGCCGGTTCTTCGCGTAGCTCTGCGAGGCCTCGAACTGCGTGTGCGGCCAGTCGCTGCCCCACAGCAGGCGATCGAGACCGTAGGCGTTGCGAAGCAGCGGATAGGCCTCCTTCGCAAAGGTCTCGCCGGCCGCGCCGTTGCGATACGGCGCCGAGATCTTGACCCAGACATTCCGCGTCGCGCCGAGCTTCAGCACCGACTGAAAGCCGGGATCGGCGACGCCAAGCTTGGGATCTGGCAGCGCGTAGTGATCGAGCACGACGGCGACGCCGTGATCGAGAAGCTGCGGCGCAAGCACGGCGAGGTCGGACGCGTTGCGCTGGATCTCGACCTGCCAACCCATCGCTTTCACCTCTGCAAGCAGCGTCTTCCACTCGGCAGCGGTGAGATCGGGCAAGGGCTGGCCAACGAGATTGAGGCGGATGCCGACGATTCCGACACGATCGAGGGCGCGCAGCTCGTCCGCGGAGACGGCGGGATCGACGACGGCGATGCCGCGCAGGCGGCCTGCCGTCTCCTTCAGACACTCAACCAGATAGGAATTGTCGGTGCCGAGAAAGCTCGGCTGCACCAGCACGCCGTTGCTCATGCCGTTGCGGTCGAGCTGCTCCAGATAGAGAGCGAGCGGTGCGTCATAGTCCGGCGCGTAGCGCCGGCCCGGCGCAAGCTTGAGGCCGCGATGAAACACATGCGCGTGGGTATCGATCGTCTTCACGTTCGTCTCACTCATCGCTTGGCTCGCGACGGCCATAGCCGGCACGAGGGACACAAGGCCCGCGCCGAACCGGCGGCGCGTCAGGCCGCGCTGGAGGATTGTCATGGTGGTGGCTCCCCATCCCTGTCAGGCGCGCGCCGCAGCCTGCTCAAACACCTTGCCGCGGGTTTCGGGCAGCATCAGCACCGCGATCAGCACCAGCGCGTAGGCGAAGGCTGCATCGATCCCGATCGCCGGCCCGAGCCCGATGTGGTCGCTGAGAAAGCCGACCAAGAACGGGAACGCGGCGGAGACGACGCGGCCAAAATTGTAGCAGAAGCCGACGCCGGTGCCGCGCACGCCAGCCGGATAGAGCTCGCTGAACAACGCCGCCATGCTGGCAGGAATTCCCGCGGAGAAGAAACCCAGGGGGAAGCCGAGCACCAGCATCTGCGCATTGGTCAGCGGCGCGAAGATGTAGACCAGCACCGTCACGATGCAGGCCGCCGCAAACGATGCGACATTGGCGCGGCGCCCGATACGGTCGCTGATGATGCCGCTTGCGACACAGCCACAGAAGAAGGCGACGATGATGACGGCGAGATAACCGCTGGAGCCGAGCACCGACAGATGCCGCACTTCGCGCAAGTAAGTCGGCAGGAACGTCGTCAACGCAGCGTAGCCGCCATGCGCGCCGATGCCGAAGAGGCCGCCGACCAGGGTCGAGCGCAGCACGTCGCGATGGAAGATTCCGGAGAGCGTGGCGAAGAACGGCGCCTTGGCGTCGGCTGCGACGGCGCGCGGCGGTTCCTTCAGTCCGCGGCGGATGAAGATGACGAGGAGTGCCGGCAACAATCCGATAGCAAACAGGATGCGCCAGGCAATATCCGCCGGCGCGTAGGTGAAGACCAGCGCGGACAACAGCACGGCCGCGCCCCAGCCCACAGCCCAGGCGCTCTGGACCGAGCCGAGCGCCTTGCCGCGATGCTCGGAACGGATGATCTCGGCCATCAGCACCGCGCCGACGGCCCATTCGGCGCCGAAGCCGAGGCCCTGGATCGCCTTGAGCACCACAAGCTGGGTGTAGCTCATTGCGAATGCGCAGGCGAAAGTCGCAAGCGCAAAGGTCAGAACCGTGATCTGGAGCGCCTTGACGCGACCAAAACGGTCGCCGAGTGCGCCACCGAGCCAGCCGCCAAACGCGCCGAAGAACAGCGTCACGGAGCCGAGCAACCCGGCATCAGCCTTGCTGATGCCGAACGCTGCGATCAGCGCCGGAATCGCAAGGCCGAACATCTGGACGTCGAGCGCATCCAGCGCCCAGCCGCCGAAGCTTGCCCAAAACGTCCGCTTCTCAAGCGGCGAGCATTCGCTGTACCAGTTTGACATTGTTTCCCCCTGAACTCTTTGTTGTTTGATGCTTGGTGCCTGGAGCCTTGTTGACGAACGCCTTGGCTCTCAGCGGATCTCGGCGTGGTAGCGGAACCGGTCGGCCGGTCCGCGCGACCGTCGCCATTCGATCGGCCGCCGTTCCAGGTCGAGCGCGAGGCGCTCGATCACGATCAGCGGCGCGTTCGCCTCGAGCCGCAGCAGACGCGCCTGCATCTCGTTGGCCATCTCGACCGTCAGGATTTCCTCGGCCGACACCACCACTTCGCCGCAGCGTTCCTCGTAGAGCGGATAAAGCAGGTCGCCGAACTCGGCGGTGTCGATCTCGAGGATTTTTGCGAAGCGCGATTGCTGGAGCCAGATTTCTTCGGCCAGTAGTGGCACGTCGTCGATCAGGCGCAGACGCGACAGGCTGATCACGGGCTCGCCGACCGGGATGCGTAGCGCCGATGCCACGGCCGAGGTCGCCGGCACGCTCTTACGCCGGATGATGCGGCTCTGCGGCACGCGGCGCTCGCCGCTCTCGGACTGGAAGCGGAAGAAGCGAAACAGAGACGAGTTGAAGCGCGCCCGGCGCACGAAGGTGCCGCGGCCCTGCTGGCGCTCCAGCACGGAGTCCGAGACGAGCTGGTCGATTGCCTTGCGCACGGTGCCGATGGCGACGCCGTAATGCGCGCCGAGCTCGGCTTCCGACGGGATCGGTTCGCCCGGCCGCCATTCATTGCGGTTGATCCGCGCGGCGAGATCGTCGCGCAGGCGCTGGTAGCGTGGCAGGCGGTCGTCGCGCACGGCGGAATTCATCTAGTCATATAGATGACTAGATGACGGGTGAGTCAAGCGCTACTGAAATACCGCAAGGGCTGAGCTGGCCGCACAGGGCGGCGCGAGGTCGGGCTGCAGACTTCGCCAACCCGACCTCGCCTGCTCGTCAGTTCGTCGTCTTGGGCATGCAGGGCGGCTCCTTGTAGGGGGCAGAGGCATACGCGCCCTCTGCTGGAGCCCTCACGCAGTCCGCAGTCGCGTGGGACACCGCGCGCCGCGCGGGGGCGACGTCGCGGGCGGCTGCGGCCTGGGATTGATAAACGGCCGCGGCGATCAGGGCGGCAGAGACAAGAGTCAATCGGGTCATGGATTTTCTCCGCGTGACAAACGGAAGCCGAGAGGTTTCGACCTCCTGAGTGCAAGAGCGGAGTGCTGGGGGAGATATTTCATCGCGTGTCTTCAAACAAACGCGAGCAGCGTCCGTCACCCCAATTGAAACACCGCGACCGGCTGCTCGTAACCGCGCACCGTAACCTCGCCGAGCGCCACCGCATCGCCGCCGTCCTCGCCGAGCGCCTCGCGCACGGCCGCGGAGATCAGGAAGTGCGAGCCAAACTCCTTGTTCAGCGCCTCCAGCCGCGAGGCAAAATTCACGGTGTCGCCGATCACGGTGTATTCCTTGCGTCGCGGCGAGCCGATATTGCCGGCGACGACCTCGCCGAAATGGATGCCGATGCCGATTCTGAGCGGCCAGCTCGTCTGCGCGTTGATGCGGTCCATTGCGATCAGCATCTCGCGGCCGGCGGCGACCGCGCGATACGCGGCGTCGGAGGCTTCCAGCGGCGCGCCGAACAGCGCGAGGAAACCGTCGCCCAGAAACTTGTTCACGATGCCGCCCTGGCGGTCTAGGATGTCCACCAGCACGGCGAAGGCGCCGTCGAGCCGGTCGACCACCTCCTGCGGCGTGCGCGACTGCGCGCCCGCGGTGAAGCCGCGAAAATCGACGAACATCACGGCGACGCGGCGGAGATCGCCGGCCGCGCTGGTCCCCTCCGCCATCAGCCGCTCGACCACCTGGGGCGAGACGTGCTGGCCGAACAAATTGGTGACGCGATCGCGCGCGGTGGCGGCCGCAATGCTCGCCGCAAATTGCCGCCGCAACCGCGCGCCGACGGCGCCCGCGAGCACGCCGCAGATCAGGATGATGGTGCTGCGCACCGCGTGAAAGTAGATCAGGGGTTCGCCGGCGTCGTTAGCCGAATCGTAGTACAGCGCGACGGCCAAGAGTTCGGCTGCGGCCACAAATCCCGTGAAGGTGGACAGCCAGAAATCGAGCCGCAGCGTCGAAAGAATGATGAAGATAAAATAGACCAGTGGCAGCACGAAGCCGAGCGCCTGGCTGGCGCCCATGCTGCGAATCTGCAGGATCAGGATGATCGTCGGCAGCGACGTTTCGATGAGAGCGCTGATATAGCGCCTGATCACCGGCAGGTCGCGATCGAGCTTGAGGTTTCGCCTGATCTGGCTGTGGACCCAGACTTCGAAGAGGATGAAGCCCGCCAAGAGGGTGTATTCGCGGACGAGGCCCTCCGTCCCGCGCCAGACCCGGTTCACGATGGCAGGGTCGATCAGGTAGGTTGCGGTGAGGAACAAGATCATGACGCAGCCAGTGATGATCAGTGTCCGCACGCGCAACAGCTCGGTGCGCAGCACCTCCCGCGTCAGCTCACGTTCGAACTCCTCCGACAGAACGGCGCGCCCACCGGTCTTCCTGCTCGCAAAGCTGACCATTCCGCCCCTCGATTCCGGGGCATCTTGCCTCAATCCAGCGTGCGGCGGAAGCGCGTCACGGCGATGGTCATGGCGACCAGCATCAGGGCCGCCAGCGCCAGCGTGTCGAAGCGTAGATTCTGCATGGTCGCGCCCTTCAGCATGATAGCGCGGACGATGCGTATGTAATGCGTCAGCGGCAGGCCTTCGCCAACATATTGCGCCCAGGCCGGCATGCCGGCGAACGGAAACATGAAGCCGGACAAGAGAATGCTCGGCAAGAAGAACATCATCGACATCTGCATGGCCTGGAGCTGGTTCTGCACCACCGTCGAGATCGTGTAGCCGATCGCGAGATTGGTGGTGATGAACAGCGTCGAGAGCAGCGCCAGCAGGAACAGATTGCCGAGCACGGGCACGCCGAACAGGCCTACACCGATGCCGATGATCAGGAAGGCCTGGACGAAACCGACCAGCACGTAAGGGATGATCTTGCCGAACATCACCTCGACCGGCTTGATCGGCATCGACAGCAGGCTCTCCATGGTGCCGCGCTCGACCTCGCGCGTCACCGAAAGCGCGGTGAAGATCAGCATGGTCATGGTGAGGATGGTGCCAACGAGTCCTGGCACGATGTTGAGGCTCGAGACTGCCGCCGGGTTGTAGCGGGCATGCGCGCGGATCTCGAACGGCATCGCCGGGGGATCGCCGATGTAGAGATCGTGCTGGAGCGCGGTCTGCACGATCATGCCGAGCGAACCGAGTGCGGAGCTCGCGGCGACCGGATCGGTCGCATCGGCCGCGACCAGCAGCGCCGGCTTGTCGCCGCGCCGCACCGCGCGTTCGAAGCCGCGCGGGATCTCGACCCCGAACAGCACCTTGCCTGATTTCAGCAGATTGTCGAAATCGTCGACGTCGTGCACCTCGTAGATGAAGCGGAAATAGGCGGTGTTCTCCAGCGCCTTCAGGATCGAGCGGGCGAGATCGCTATCCTCCTGCAACAACACCGCGCTCGGCAGATGGTGCGGCGTGGTGTTGATGGCATAGCCGAACAGCAGGAGCTGCATCACCGGCAGCATCACGATCATCGCGAACGACACGCGATCGCGCTTGAGCTGGATGAACTCCTTGATCAGCATCGCATAGGAGCGCTTCCAGAAGCCGAAACGCTCGCGGATTTCGTGCGCGGGGGCCGGATGGTCGACAGTGCTCATTGGAAATTGTCCTTGGAGCGGCCCATCAGCTCGATGAAGACGTCTTCCAGTGAGGGTGCCGATTTCTGCCAATGCAGGCCGCTTTTGTCGCGCCATGGCGCGATGCTCGCCTCGAGCGCCGCGACATCGCGGCCGGAGACGTGAAGTGAGGTGCCGAACGGCGCCACCATATCGACGCCGGGCTTGCCGGTGAGCTCGGCCGCGAGGCCGTTCAAATCCTCGCCCGTCACGGTGTAGGTCGTGAGCGCGGATTTTGCGATGACTTCGTCCACGGTGCCGTGGGCGAGCAGATGGCCGTAGGCAATGTAAGCGATCTCGTGGCAGCGCTCGGCCTCGTCCATGTAGTGGGTGGACACCAGCACGGTGAGCCCGTCGGCGGCGAGCGCGTGGATCTCGTTCCAGAAATCGCGCCGCGCCTTGGGATCGACACCGGCGGTGGGCTCGTCCAGCAGCAGCAATTGCGGATTGGGCAGCGTGCAGGCCCCTAATGCCAACCGCTGCTTCCAGCCGCCGGAGAGCTCGCCTGCAAGCTGCTCCTCGCGGCCCGAGAGCCCGATCCGCTTGATCATGTCGCGCGCAACACCGCGTGCATCGCGCAGGCCGTAGAGCCGCGCGACGAATTCGAGATTTTCGCGCACCGAGAGGTCCTGGTACAGGCTGAAGCGCTGGGTCATGTAGCCGACCTGGCGTTTGATCTTTTCGGCGTCTTTCAGGATGTCGTAGCCAAGACAGGTGCCCTCGCCACTGTCGGGCGTGAGCAACCCGCAGAGGATACGGATGGTGGTGGTCTTGCCCGAGCCGTTCGGCCCGAGGAAGCCGTAGATCGAGCCACGTTTCACCTGCATCGACAGATCGTGCACGACCTCACGGCCGCCGAACGATTTGGTCAGGCCCTTGACGTCGATCGCGATGTTGTTGCCGCCGCTCATCGCTTGTCCGCCACCGGCGTTTTGGGATTGAGATAGACGCTGATAGGTTGGCCGACGCGCAAGGTATCCAGCCGCGAGGGCCGCGCCTGAATCAGATAGACGAGCTTGTTGCGCTCATCGAGGCTATAGATCACCGGCGGAGTGTATTCGGCCGAGGTCGCGATGAAGTAGATCTTTGCGGTGAGATCGGCGGCACAATTGTCGCACGCGATCCTCACCTCATCACCGATCGCAAGCTTCGGCAGCTCGGTCTCCGGCACAAAGAAGCGCAGCTTCATGTTGCCGGGCGGCATGATCGAGAGTACCGGCCGCTGCGCCGCCACCATCTCGCCCTCGCGAAAATAGATCTGCTGGATGGTGCCGGCAACCGGCGCAAAGCCCTTGCGCCGCGTCAGCCGCGTCTGCGAGGTGACTACCCGCGCCTGCGCGACCCGCAGATCCGAGACGGCGGAATCGAGCGCCGCCTGCGTGCCGGAGCCGGTCTTTCGCAAGGAATCCGCGCGGTCAAACACCTGCTGCGCGTTGGCGAGCGTCGCCTTGTTCTGGTTGAGATCGGCGAGCTGGAGATCGTCGTCAACGTCATAAAGGGCGTCACCGACCTTCACTGCGTCGCCCTCGCGGACGTCGAGCTTCGTGACCCGGCCGGCTTCGTCGGGGCTGACGAAGATCATGTCGGCCTCGACCCAGCCCTGGAAACCGAGATCGCGCTTCTCGTTGCAGCCGGCAAGCCCGGTCGCGAGCATGACGGCCAGCGCCAGTCCAAGGATTGGTTGCGACGACCTCATGTCGTCCTCCGTTCGCCAAAAATCAAATCGAGATGGACGCGCAGCATCTCCTGCGCATCAAGCGGCGCGTGCTGCGCAAACAGGCTCTGCCAGATCACCGCGATCATCGCGGGCGCGATCAGGATCTGCGGAAAGCGCGCGAGGTTCTTTTCGTGGATCTCGCCGCGAGCGATGCCGAGCTCGATCAGCGCGCGCATGCCGGTCATCCCGCGCGAGACCACCTCGCGGTAATAGAAATCGGCGACAGACGGAAAGCGCGGGCCCTCGGCCACGATCAGGCGCACGAGATCGCCGCGCCGGGTGTTGATGACCTCTTTCAGGAAGTTGTTGGCAAAGGCCTCGACGAGGTCGCGCACCGGGCCCGTCGGCGGCGGCAGCGCATTGAGCCGCGCCACCACCGGCACGATCACGGTGCGCACCAGCTCCTCGAACATCGATTCCTTGTCCTTGAAGTGCAGGTAGATCGTGCCCTTGGCGACACCGGCACGCTTGGCGATGTCGTCGAGCCGCGTGGCGGCAAAGCCGCGGGCGATGAACTCCTCCATCGCGGCATCCACGATCGCCGCGCGCCGCTCTGCTGTGCGCGTGGCGCGGTTCGAGGCGGGCGCGGCGGCCTTTTCGTCAGCTTCGGGCGCGCGGCTCGTTGCCTGGGCTATCGCGGCTTTGGCGGGCTTCCTTGTCATTTGATATTTATGACTGACTAGTCAGTCATAGTCAATTACGAACTGAAACGTGGAGCACCGAAAAACGAATTAGCATTGACTAATGAATTAGCGACCGCTAATAAATTGGCATGATCGAAGCCGCCCCCAATCCCGTCACCACCGTGATACGCGCCCTCGCCGATCCGACCCGTCGCGCCGTGTTCGAGCGCGTCTTCGAGAGCAAGGAGATCAGCGTCGCCGAGCTGACGCGCGGCAGCGGGGTAACCCAGGGCGCGATCTCGCAGCACCTGAAGTCCTTGAAGCAGGCGGGCCTGGTCGACGAGCGTGCCGAGGGCCGCAACGTCTACTACCGCGCCGCGCCGCAAGGTCTCGAGCCGTTGGTCACCTGGATGGATCATTACGGCGTCTTCTGGCGCGAGCGCTTCCAGAACCTGCGTGACCTCTTGAAGGAGATCGACCCGTGAGTGCTGCCGAACTGAAAGCCGAGACACAAGAAAACATCCGGGACATCGTGATCGACGAGGTCTTCCCTCACGCGCCCGAGACGATCTGGAAGGCGCTGACCAGCGCCGAGCTGATCGCACGCTGGCTGATGCCGCCGACCGGTTTCGAGGCCATCGAAGGCAACGCCTTCACGTACCAGACCACTCCGGGCGGCGCCTGGGATGGCGTCATCCATTGCCGCGTTCTGGAAGTCGTGCCGAACCGGCGCCTCGTCTATGCCTGGACGGGCGGCGACGAACGCAACACCGGCTACGGCGCGCCGCTCGACACAATCGTCACCTGGTCCCTCACCCCGGTCGAAGCCGGCACGCGGATCCGCCTGGTTCATGCGGGCTTCGTCATGCCCAGGAACGACACGGCCTACACGGCCATGAGCGGCGGCTGGAAGAAGGTTGTCCGCCTCCTCGACGAGATCAGCGGCGAAGAGAGTTAAGGAGTTATCGCGATGGACAAGCCCTATACCGGCGGCTGCGCCTGCGGCGCGATCCGCTATTCGATTGCCAGCGAGCCCCTGTTCAGCAACCACTGCCAGTGCCGGGACTGCCAGCGGGAAAGCGGAGGCGGCCACGGCTCCTACGCCACGTTCGCGCGCGACGGCGTCACGGTGACAGGCGAGGCCAGGCGATGGGACATGGTCGCCGACAGCGGCAACGTGAAGACGCGCGCCTCCTGCGCCGTGTGCGGCTTGCCGGTCTACATGACCTTCGCGGCGATGCCCGAGATCTTCACCATCCGCGCCGCAAGCCTCGACGAGCCCGCCCGCTACAAGCCACAGGTGGTGACTTACGCCGCGCGCGGACATGATTGGGATCGCCTTGATCCGGACCTGCCGAAGTTCGAGGGCATGCCGCCGGGGTGAATGCCTCGAGCACGATGAGATGCGCTGATTGCAGCCACGGCTGAGGTGCGCTCCCTCTTCCGCCTGCGGGAGAGGGTTGGGGAGAGGGTGTCTCCGCATTGGGACAATCCCCGAGTGGAGCAAGCCCTCACCCGCGCCTACGGCGCGACCTCTCCCGCAAGCGGGAGAGGTTGAACAACCAGCATCTAACTGTGGAACTTCAAACCATCGACGATCTTGTCGATCACCTTGCGCTCGGCGCGCATCGCGATGCCGACGAGATTGAGGTCGGCACGCGTCGCCGCCTTCACCACTTCGCGATTGGCCGCGTCATGCGTGGTCTTGAACATGTCCTCGGTATAGACCGCCGGCGTGACGTTGCGCGCGAGTGCTCGATCGAGCGCGCGCGACAAGGCCGGACCATCGGCGCCATAGATCAGGATCGGCTGGCCGATCAGCGCAAGATATTTGGTTCCCGAGGCGTCCTCATAGGCATCGCCGATGCAATCCGGAAAGGCGGCAGCGACGCCGCTCGTCAGGAACGATGCGACATTGAGCTTCTGCCAAGGCTGAAGATCGTTGCGGATGACGACAGCAACTTTCGTGTCGAACAGCATGAATTCTCCCAAGCACATCCAAGCATCGAGAAAGAAAAGGAAATTCCTCGCGCGACAACTGCACACGAATGTAACCCGGATTGACCTATCGAACACAGTTTAGAAATTTCAATCGAGATGCGACCGGCTGCGCTTCTCCTCGGCAGTCGAGTGGGCTATATCTCGCGACCCTGTCATCGAACTGTCATAAATTGCGAATGTCGGAAACTGGCGCGATCAAGCGAGCCGTCGAACCCGTGCAGCGTCCGGCGAGGACCAACGGTCATCCCTTCCCGGATGACGGGAAGAAAATCAAGAACTCCGCCGCTTCCGGTGCGGGGCCTGGTTCCGAGTTCCCTGACAACGAGCTCTCGCACAACGAACTCTCTCACGCCGACATCGCCGCCGATGAAATTCGCGCCGAGGCGGCGGCGCTCGAAATCTCGCCGTCCCGCGACGCTGCGCCACGCGCCACCGAAATCGAGCTCAAGCTGCTCGTGGACGCCGATCGGCTGGCTGATTTCAGCGACGCGCCCGTCATCGTAGCTAACGCGCGCAACAAGGGCACGCGAAAGCACCTCAAGGCCGTCTACTACGATACGCCCAAACGTATGCTTCAACGCAACGGATTGAGTTTTCGGGTTCGCCAGAGCGGCGCGCGTTTCACGCAGACGGTGAAGGCCGAGTTCGGCAACGATCCGCTCCGGCGCGGCGAATGGGAGGCAAGCGTGCCCTCCTTTGCTCCCGACGTCGCGCTGGCGCTGCCCTTCATCCCGGACAAGCTGCGCGCCGATCTCGAACGTCACCCGCTCGAAGCAGTCTTCACCACCGACATTCGCCGGCATCAGCGCCTCGTCGACCTGCCGTCCGGCACGGTCGAAATCGCCTTCGATCAGGGCCATCTGAAATCCGACGATCGATCGATGCAGGTCAGCGAGATCGAGCTGGAGCTCAAGGCCGGCAGCCCGTCTGCCATCTATGAGCTGGCGCTCCGGCTCGCAGAGTATGGGCCGGCGAGACCATCGATCCGGAGTAAGTCGGCGCGCGGTTTTGACCTGGCGGCCGACAGCCCGCCAGCCGCAAGGAGACCGCGCAAGCTTCGCCTTGATCCGTCTTCATCGCTGGACGAGGCATTTGCCGCAATTCTGCGCGCCTGTCTGCACCATCTTCTTCAGTCGCTTCCTGCCGCCGAGGACGGGCGCGATCCCGAGGGCATTCACCAGCTTCGTGTCGCACTGCGCCGTCTGCGATCCGCACTGGACCTGATGCGATCGGTCGTTTCGCTGAACAAGCTCGACCTGCTGCGGTCTGAGACCAAATGGCTGGCGCAGAATCTCTCGGCCGCGCGCGACTGGGACGTCTTCCAGCGGGAGACACTGCGCGTTGTTGCGCACGGCTGTCCCGCGATCGCAGGCTTCGACGCGCTGGACGGAGCCGTCGAGCGACGCCGGACCGCCTGCTACGACAAGGCACGCCTGGCGCTGACCGACCGCCGGGCTTCGTCTCTCCTGATCGGGCTTGGCGGCTGGATCGAAGCACGCGGCTGGCGCAGCGATGTGGCGCCAGAACATCTCGGGCAGCTGGCGGAGCCGGCCATGAGCTTCGCGCGACGCATCCTCTCGACCCAGCATGCGAAAGTGCTCAAGCGCGGCCGCCGGTTCAAATCGCTTCCTGCGGAAGAGCTGCACCAGGTGCGGCTCGCCGCGAAGAAACTGCGTTATGTCGCCGATTTCCTGTTGCCGCTTTACGGACAACAAAAATCGGCCAAACGCTTTTCCAGCAAGCTGGCCGACCTGCAGCAAGAGCTCGGAATCTACAACGACATGGCAACGACGGCTTCGCTGCTCGCAGACGTCGGCGCGGAGTCCTCAGGCAGCGGCATCGCCGCAGCCGCGATCGCCGGATGGCAGGCGCACGCGATGGTCGGCACCGAGCCACGCCTGCGCAAGGCGTGGTCGGATTTCGTCAAGACAAAAGTACCCTGGTCGACTGAGGCGGAGGCCTGACCGGCCGGGCCAGCGCGACTGCTTCAAGGGCAGCCTTTCAGCCCTTGGCGTCGCAAGCCCAGGCGCGGATCACGCATTCCTTGCCGCCATATTTGTAGCACTCGCGCGTCGCGGCATTGAGCGTGGCCGAGATCTTCGGCTTGACGGCATAGCCATAGGCGCCGCACGGCTTGGCGAGATCGACCGACATTGCGGCGCAGGCGCGCTTCATCGTCACGGTCGTGCACTCGCCCTTGCACTGCTTCTGTGCCGCGGTGCGCGCCTCGTGCTCGGCGCCGTAATCATAGGCCTGGCCATAGGCGCCGCACTTGCCGACCGCGAATGCACCAGCGGCACGGGCTTCGGTGATGTAACGGGCGCCGGCGACACAAACCGACAACGCAAAGAAAAACATCGCGCAACGGCGCGCGACGACGTTCGAAACCATGGAAAAACCCCTCCCCCCAAGGCAGGCGAAGAGGACTCTACGCGCGGGACCGTTTCCAGATGGTGAACGGGGAGTTGAAATCGAACGATCAGGAGGTCCCGTAGGGTGGGCAAAGGCGCAAAGCGCCGTGCCCACCATCTATCCGCGACACTATCGAAAATTGGTGGGCACGCTCCGCTTTGCCCACCCTACTGCACTGTCATCCCCGCCGTGCCGCTTCCAGCGCCTGCGGCGTGTCGATGTCGAGGAAGGCGCTCTCGCCGTCGACCGGGACTTCGGCGACCGCCTCCGTATGCTTGGCGATCAGGTGCCGCGCGCCGACATCGCCGTCGAGCGTCATCAGTTCCTTGAAGAAGCGGCGCGACCACAGCACGGGATTGCCGCGGCGGCCGTCGCTGACGGGCACGACGATGAGATTGCCCCGATCCGGCGCGAAACCGTCGATCAGCCGGTCGATTAGGCCAGCATCGATCAGCGGCATGTCGCCGAGGCAGACCACGGCGCCGTCGCAACCTTCCGGCACGGCCGCGATGCCGGCCTTGACCGAGCTCGCGATGCCGCCGGCGAAATCCGGATTGCGGACGAATTTGACGTTCAAGCCTTTCAGAGCCTGTTCGACCAGCTCGGTCTGATGCCCGGTGACGACGATCACCTCGGATGCTTTCGAGGCCAGCGCTTGCTCGGTCGCGATCCGCACCAGCTTCTTGCCGTCAAGCTCGGCCAACATCTTGTTCGGCCCGCCCATCCGGGTCGAGCGGCCCGCCGCAAGCACGATCGCCGCGATCTGGCTGTTGCCCTCGATCTCGGGTTTTGCGCGCGGCTGCGGCCGCGTCACGATCTCCATCAGGAGGCCGCCGACACCCATGCCCATCAGTTCGGAACGCGTCACCTTGATGCCGGCGAGCAGCCGCATCAGCACCCAGTCAAACCCGTTCTCGACCGGCGAACGCGCACAGCCCGGCGCGCCCAGCACCGGGACGCCGCCGACGCGGGAAATCAGAAGCAGATTGCCGGGATCGACCGGCATGCCGAAATGCTCGATCTCGCCGCCGATCTCGGTGACCGCCGCCGGGATGACGTCGCGGCGGTCGGCGATCGCGGACGCCCCGAACACGATTACGAGTTCGGCGCCGAGTGCGAGCAGCTCCTTGATCGCGGCCGACAGCGCCGGCTCGTCGTGCTGGACCCGCCGCTCCGCGATGATCTTGGCGCCGGCCGGCTCTAACCGATCGGCGGTCACACGCAACGTCTTGTCGACCACTTTGGAGGACAGGCCCGGTAGCAGCGTCGAGACCACGCCGACGCGCTTGATCACGTAGGGCGCGATCTTCAAGACGTCCTTGCCCGCCGCCTTCACAGCGGCATCACGCAAGCTCCCCTCGACACCGAACGGGATGATCTTGACGGTGCCGACCATCTCGCCCTCGACCACCGGCTTATAGGCGGTAAGCGTCGCAAAGGTGATGGCCTCGTCGATGTTGTTGATGCGATCGACCGCGGGACGGTCGATCACCAGCACGCCCGGGCATGCGGCAAACAGATTGGCGCGGCCGGTAAAGGCGCGCTCGACATGGATGCCTTCGCCGCCGATGGCGAGCGCGATGCTGGCGGCCGCGACGTCCTCGGAAACGTCCCCCTCCTCCATCCGCACCACGACGACGTCCTTGATGCCGGCGCGCGTCAGCGCGTCGACCTCGGCGGGGCCTATCGTCGTACCTTTCTTCAACACCAGCGGTCCCTGACGCAGGGTGTGGACGGTCACCCCGCCGATCGCGTCTTTGGGGCTCGCCGGGCCAAACTTCATGCCGCTTCTTCTTTTTCTTTGGGCGGTAGCCGAAGCACCGCCGTGATCTCGGCCATGATCGACACCGCGATCTCGGACGGCGAGACCGCACCGATCGCCAAACCAATGGGCGCATGAATGCGCGCGATATCTGTATCGTTCGCGCCCTGCGCCCGCAGCCGGTCGCCGCGCTTGGCATGCGTCTTCCGCGAACCGAGCGCGCCGATGTAGAAGCAGCCGCGCTCGAAGGCGTGCAGCAGCGCGGGATCGTCGATCTTCGGATCGTGTGTCACCGCCACGAAGGCGGTGTAGGCGTCGACGTTGAGCGGCGGCAGTGCCGCGTCGGGCCATTCGGCCACCAGCGGAATGTCGGGGAAGCGTTCCGGGCTCGCAAAGGCCGTGCGCGGATCGATCACGGTGACGTCATAGCCGAGCGAGCGCGCCAGCGGCGCCAAGGCCTGGCTGATATGGACCGCGCCGATGATGACGAGCTTGGCGGTCGGCGCGTAGACATTGAGGAACAGCTTCTTGCCGCCGGCCTCGGCATTAGCGCTCTTGCCCATGCGAAGCTGTTTGTCCAGCTCGGCACCCAGCGGGTCTCTCGCAAAGTCTTTCGCCTTCACCAGCCGTTGCTCACCGCTCTCGGTGTCCGTCACCAGAATGACCGGACGGCGCGCGGCGCGCTCGGCGTTGAGTTCGTGCAAAATCTCGAGCTTCACGGCTAGCCGACTTTCTCGACAAAGACGCGGATGGTGCCGCCGCAGGACAGCCCGACATTCCAGGCAGTCTCGTCGGCAACGCCGAACTCCAGCATCCTCGGCTTGCCGCTCTGGATCACGTCCATGGCCTCGGTGACCACTGCGCCCTCGACGCAACCGCCGGAGACCGACCCCAGGAACGTACCCTCGTCATTGATGACGAGGCTCGAGCCCGCCGGGCGCGGCGCCGAGCCCCAGGTCTCCACCACGGTTGCCAGCGCGACGCCACGGCCAGCCTTCTGCCAGTCTTCCGCCGCTTTCAGGATATCCTCGTCACGATCGAGCATGGTTGGCCTCTCAGGCTGCGGGGCGGATCAGGCTGCGGTGATGCGGCGGCAGCGGCCGGGACAGCGTTGTGATCAGCTCCTGGATCGAACTCAAATTATGTACCGGGCGGAATTCGTCAACGTGCGGGAGCATCATTTTGATGCCCTGGGCCTTGGCCTCGAAGCCACCGAAACGCAGCAGCGGGTTGAGCCAGATCAGCCGCCGGCAGGAGCGGTGCAGCCGGTCCATCTCGAAGGCGAGCTTGGAATCGGCCTCCCGCTCCAGTCCGTCGGAGATCAGCAGCACGATGGCGCCCTGGCTCAGGACGCGCCGAGCCCACAATTTGTTGAAGTTGTGCAGCGAGGCCGAGATCCGCGTGCCGCCGGCCCAGTCTTCCACCGCCGCCGAGCAGCTTGCCAGCGCCTCGTCGGGATCGCGCTGTCGCAGCGCGCGGGTGACGTTGGTGAGCCGCGTGCCGAACAGGAACACCGAGACACGTTTGCGCGCGTCGCCGATGGCATGGAGGAAATGCAGGAACAGGCGCGTGTACTCGCTCATCGAGCCCGAGATGTCGAGCAGCGCCACGATCGGCGCCGGCTTCTCGATCCGCCCCAGGCGATGGATGTCGATGATGTCACCGCCAGTGCGTAACGATGCACGCAGCGTGCGGCGCAGGTCGAGGCGCAGGCCGCGCGCGTCGGGCCGGTGCCGGCGCATCAAAAGCTCGGCCTGCGGCAACCGCATCCGTTCGATCGCGCGCAGCGCTTCGGTGATCTCGGCTGCGCTCATCTGCGCAAAATCCTTCTTCTGAAGGATTTCCTTGTCGGAGACCGACAGGCGCAGATCCTGCTCCTGGTGCTGCGGCGTCTCCGTCATCCGCGGCTGCGACATCGCCTCCTGCACGCGGCGAGAGCCGGCCTGCGGCTTCTTCTTGGCCTGATCCGGCAGCGGCACCGAATCCAGCATGTGCTTCCATTCCTCGGAGGCACGGAAGAACAGGTTGAAGGCCTGGCGGAAGATCAGCGCATGCTCGTGGCGCTTGACGAAGATCGCCTCCAACGTGGTGAAGACATCGGCGCGGCTGCCGATGTCGATCACCTGCAGCGCGTTCATGGCATCGATCACCGCGCCCGGCCCGACCGGCATGCCTGACGCACGCAGCGCCCGAGCGAAGCCGACGATGTTGTCGGCGAACTGCTCGGTCTGCTCGGGCGCCAGGTGGTTGATGGCCATGGTCTGCTATCTCTGCCGTCATTCCGGGGCGCGCCCTCTTCGGAGCGAGCCCGGAATCCATTTACCCGCAGTCTCCGCGGCCCGATGGATTCCGGGTTCGCGCTACGCGCGCCCCGGAATGACGAGCTCAGTTATAACGCGCGCGTCAATTCTCGCTTGTCGCTTCCTTCAGCACCTTCTGCAAGGTGTCGCCCTGCATCCGCGTGATGTCGTCCTGGTACTTGAGCAGCGCGCCCAGCGTGTCGCCGACCACTTGCGGGGTCAGCGAGCGGGCGTCGAGCTCCGACAGCGCGGTCGCCCAGTCGATGGTCTCGGCGACCCCCGGCGACTTGTAGAAATCCTGGTTGCGCAGCGCCTGCACGAACCGCACGACCTGCTGCGACAGCTTTGCGGAGATGCCGGGCACGCGCGACTTGACGATCGCGAGCTCGCGGTCCGCGGCCGGGTAATCCACCCAGTGATAGAGACAGCGCCGCTTCAGCGCGTCGTGGATCTCGCGGGTGCGGTTAGAGGTGATGATGACGATCGGCGGGTGCGGCGCCTTCACGGTGCCGAATTCGGGGATCGTCACCTGGAAGTCGCTGAGGATTTCCAAGAGATAAGCTTCGAACGCCTCGTCGGCGCGATCGAGCTCGTCGATCAGCAGCACCGGCGGGCCCGCGACGTCAGGCTCCAGCGCCTGGAGCAGCGGCCGCTTGATCATGTAGCGGTCGGCGAAGATGTCGGACGACAATTGATCGCGATCGGTGTCGCCAGCGGCTTCCGCCATCCGGATCGCGATCATCTGCGAGGCGCTGTTCCACTCATAGACCGCGGAGGAAACGTCGAGACCTTCGTAGCACTGCAGGCGGATCAGCTTCCGCCCCAGCGCCGCCGACAGCACCTTTGCGATCTCGGTCTTGCCGACGCCGGCCTCGCCTTCGAGGAACAGCGGCCGGCCCATGCGCAGCGACAGATAGGTCACCGTCGCCAGCGATCGCTCGGCGAGATAGCCGCGCGAGGTCAAAAGTTCGAGCATCGCATCGACCGATGCCGGCAAGGCACCGGAAGTATTGGCCGCTGAAGTCATGAAAGAGCCAGTCTCGCTACGCCCTCACGAGGGGCAAGTATTGGGCCAAAGAGTGCGGCCCACTCATTCCTTGGCGTTGGCGGCGTCGACGGCGCGCCGCGTCAGCACACCGATGAGGTGCGCACGGTATTCGGCGCTGCCGTGGATGTCGCTGTTGAGGCCCTCCGCCGGCACATCGATGCCATCCAGCGCCTTCGCCGAGAAGCGCTTCTTCAGGGCTTCCTCGAAGGCCGTGACGCGGAACACGCCGTCCGATCCGGCACCTGTAACCGTGACGCGCACGTCCGACGGACGCCGCGCCACGAACACGCCGACCAGCGCGTAACGCGAGGCCTGGTTGCGGAACTTGATGTAGGCAGCCTTCTTCGGCAGCGGGAACATCACCTTGGTGATGATCTCGTCGCCTTCCAGCGCCGTCGTGAACAGGCCCTGGAAATACTCTTCCGCCTTGAGGCGGCGCTTGTTGGTGACGATGGTCGCGCCGAGCGCGAGTACGGCGGCCGGATAGTCGGCGGTCGGATCGTTGTTGGCGAGCGAGCCGCCGATGGTGCCCTTGTGGCGCACGGCTGGATCGCCGATCTGGCTCGCAAGATTCGCAAGTGCCGGGATCGCCTCACCGACGATGGCCGAGGTTGCGACCTCGGCGTGCTTGGCGGTGGCGCCGATCACGAGCGAACGGCCCTTCATCTCGATCGTGTTGAGCCCCTCGATATGGGAGAGATCGACCAGATGCGGCGGGCTGGCGAGGCGCTGCTTCATGACGGGAATCAGCGTGTGGCCGCCGGCGACCAGCTTGGCGTCTTCGTTCTTCATCAGGAGGTTGGCGGCCTGCCGCACGGTCCCGGGGCGATGGTATTTGAATTCGTACATGTGAATGTCCTGATCGCGGGGTGCGCGCGCGGTTACGCGAGATCGGATTTCGCCATCGCCTTCGCGCCGGCGGCGATCGAGGCGACGATGTTCTGGTAGCCGGTGCAGCGGCAGAGATTGCCTTCCAGCTCCTCGCGGATGGTGTGGTCGTCGAGCTCGTTGCCCTTGCGATGGACGAGGTCGATCGCGGTCATGATCATGCCCGGCGTGCAGAAGCCGCACTGCAGGCCATGGTTCTCGCGGAAGGCTTCCTGCATCGGATGCAGCGGCGCGCCGTCGGCCGCCAGCCCCTCGATGGTCTTGACCTCATGGCCGTCGGCCATCACGGCAAGCGTGGTGCAGGATTTCACGGCCTTGCCGTCAAGATGCACGACGCAGGCGCCGCACTGCGAGGTGTCGCAGCCGACATGGGTGCCGGTGAGCCGCAGATTCTCGCGCAGAAACTGCACCAGAAGCGTGCGCGGGTCGATATTGCCGGTGACAGGATTGCCATTCACGATAAGGGAGATTTTTGCCATAAGCACTCTCTATCAGCGCCCCGACGGGTCCCGTCGAAGCGGTTCTTTTTTATAATTATTCCAACCCATCATATGGGCCATTGTCCACTGGGGCAACATCGCCCGGGACGCAAGCCGCCATGCCGAAAGGCGAGGCCTTCAGCCCTGTACCGCCTTGGCGAAATTCGCGAAAAACTCGTCAGCCAGTTTCTTGGCGGAGCCGTTGATCAGGCGCTGGCCGAGCTGCGCCAACTTGCCGCCGATCTGCGCCTCGACGTCATAGGACAAGAGCGTGCCGCCGTCCTTTTCGGACAACTTCACAACCGCGCCGCCCTTGGCGAAGCCAGCCACGCCGCCCTCGCCTTCGCCGGAGATCTTGTAGCCGTTCGGCGGGTCGAGATCGCTCAGCGTGACCTTGCCCTTGAAGCGCGCCGACACCGGGCCCACCTTCATTTTCGCCACCGCGCGAAACCCCCTGTCGTCGGTCTTCTCCAGCTCCTCACAGCCGGGGATGCAGGCCTTCAGCACCGCGGGATCATTGAGCTTCTCCCACACGGCCTCGCGCGGCGCCGCAAGCTGGACTTCGCCGTTCATTGTCATGGCCATGGGGTGCCTCCAGGAATAGCAGACTTGGATCGCGTAACTGCTGTTCAAGTAACGCACGGAGGCCGCAAAGGAAAGGGTGGCCGCCGGTCACGTGCAATGCATATTCGCAACCGCAAAAAGCCTGCGGGACCGGTTTGGGATTGGCACAGGCGGGTCATGGTGGTTAGGTCCCGCACAACATGAGTACATCCCTCTCCTCCCTGCTCGCGCCGATGCTCTCGAGCGCATCCATGCGCATCGTCTGCGACGACCGGGCTACTCTCCAGCACATGCTCGAATTTGAGGCAGCTTTGGCGCGGGCCGAAGCCGCCACGGGCGTGATCCCTAAGGCCGCGGTGGGCCCGATCGAGGCGGCCTGCAAGGCCGATTCGTTTGACATGACCGCGCTCGCGGAGGCCGCAACGCGATCGGGCAATCTGGCGATTCCGCTGGTCAAGATGCTGACGGCCAATGTCGCCAAGGCCGACGTTGAGGCCGCCCGCTACGTGCATTGGGGCGCGACCAGCCAGGACGTCATCGACACCGCGACCATGCTCGGCTTGCGCGCCGGCATCGATGCGCTGGACGCCGACCTCGGCCGCGCCATCAAGGGTTTTGCCGCGCTGGCGCGCGCCCACCGCAACACCGCGATGGTGGCGCGGACCTGGCTCCAGCACGCGCTGCCGATGCCGTTCGGGCTGAAGGCTGCCGAATATGCCGCAAGCCTTGCCCGTGCGCGCTGCCGCCTGCGGCGGCTGCGCCGCGAGGGCCTCGCGCTGCAATTCGGCGGCGCCGCCGGCACGCTCGCAGCCCTCGGCGACAAGGGGCTCGCGGTTGCGGAACGGCTGGCACAGGAGCTGAATTTGCCGCTGCCGGACGCGCCCTGGCACACCCATCGCGACCGGATTGCGGAGGCCGCCTCCAGCCTTGCGATCCTGGCCGGAAGCTGCGGCAAGATCGCCCGCGACGTCTCGCTGATGATGCAGACCGATGTTGCCGAAGCCTTCGAGCCCGCCGGGGAAGGCCGCGGCGGCTCCTCGACCATGCCGCACAAGCGCAATCCGGTCGCGGCCGCAAGCGCGCTCGGCTGCGCGACCATGGCGCCGCAGCTTGCCGCGACGATCTTTGCGGCCCAGGTGCAGGACCACGAGCGCAGCGCCGGCCCCTGGCATGCAGAATGGCCGACGCTGCCGCAATTGATGCTGGTCACCTCTGGCGCGCTCGCGGCCATCGTCGATATCGCCGAGGGTCTCGACGTCGACGCAGCACGGATGCGCAGCAATCTCGATGCGACGCACGGCCTGATCATGGCGGAAGCGGTCACCTTTGCGCTCGCCGAGACAATCGGCAAGAGCGACGCGCATCATCTCATCGAGGCCGCGAGCAAGCGCGCGGTCGCAGAGAAGAAGCATTTGCGCGAGGTGCTATCGGCCGATTCGCAGGTCACCGCGCATCTTTCGCCCCAGAAAATTGCGGCATTGTTCGAGCCGATGGCCTATCAAGGGGCTTCCCAAGCCCTGATCGACCGGCTGCTCGACAGCCTCGAGCGCGAATAGAGCAGCCTTGAGCGGAAATAAAACGGAGACGCCAGCATGCCCATGATCGATGCCGACGGTTGCCTGATCAACGTCTCCGTCGAGGGCCGCGACGGCGGGCCGACGCTGATGCTCTCGAACTCGCTCGGCTGCACGCTTCAGATGTGGGAGCCGCAGATGAAGGCGCTGACGCAGGTGTTCCGCGTCATCCGCTACGACCGCCGCGGCCACGGCAGATCCAGCGTTCCGCCCGCCCCCTATACGATGGAGCGTTTCGGCCGCGACGTGCTGGCGATCCTCGACGATCTCAACATCGAGAAGGTGCATTGGTGCGGCCTGTCGATGGGCGGGATGGTCGGACAATGGCTGGGCGCGAACGCGCCAGAGCGGTTCGGCAAGCTGATCCTCGCCAACACGTCGTGCTACTATGCCGAGCCGACCAAATGGCTGGAACGCATCGACGCCGTGAAGAAGGGCGGCATCGCGGCGGTCGCCGATGCCGTGATCGCCGGATGGCTCACCCAGGATTTCCGCGAGCGCGAGCCAGAGATCACTTCCAGGATGAAGTCGATGCTGCTCGCTACCCCCGTCGATGGCTATCTCGCCTGCTGCGAGGCGCTGTCGACGCTCGACCAGCGCGAGCTGCTGCCGAAGATCAAAAGCCCGACGCTGGTGATCGCCGGCCGCCACGACATGGCGACACCGATCTCGGCCGGCGAACTGATCCGTTCGAAGATTCCCGGCGCGAGCATGACCATCATCGACGCCGCCCACATTTCCAATGTCGAGCAGCCGCACGCGTTCACCGACGCGGTGGTGGGATTCTTGACGCAACGATAGTCTCGCAGCTCGTCATTGCGAGAGGAGGATAGAATGGACGACCAGAAGCGCCGCGATGCCGGCATGAATGTGCGCCGCAAAGTGCTGGGCAATGCCTGGGTCGACAAGTCGATCGCCAACCGCAACGCCTTCAACACCGACTTCCAGGACATGATCACGCGCTATGCCTGGGGCGAGATCTGGACGCGGCCGCATTTCGACGAGCGCACGCGGCGCGTGCTGGTGATCGGCACCATGGTCGCGCTTGGGCAATGGGACGAATTCCGCCTGCACGTGCGTGCGGCGCTGGCGGAAGGCGGCTTCACCCCCGACGACATCAAGGAGATCCTGCTCCAGCAGGCGATCTATTGCGGCGTTCCGGCGGCGAACCACGCCGTGAAGGAAGTCTCAGCGATTGTGCAGGAGCTCGGGCTGCTCAAGGGCTAACGGCGCTGGAGCCTCGGCAGTCCGCGGCGCCTCCGGGCGCTCGATCACCAGCACGATCGCAGCACCGAGCAAGAGCAGGAGCTCGGTGGCGTGTAGCCGCAGCGCGGCCATCTCGCCGACCTTCGAGGCCATCACCATGCTCGCGAAGGAGATCAGGCTGCCGATCGCCAGCGCAATGCCGAGCGCCTCGTCGCTGCCACCGGACTTGCGGGTGCGGGGGATGGCGAGAAGCGCGAGATAGATCGCGAAGAACGCCACCACGGTCAGCCGTCCAAGCGCCAGAAGCCAGGCGGCGCGCACCGTATCCATCCCCGCCATCTGGAGATGGTCGCTGAGGAACAGCGCGACAGCGACGCTCGGCCGCTCGTAGAGGCCGTGCACCGGCGCCACCATGATGTTGAAGGCAACGAGGCTCCAGGCCGGGATGAAATAGGCCGCCACCAGCGCGCCGTTGACCGAGCCGATCCGCCAATTCCTGAACATGCCGCTTCTCGCTTCGTCTACCACGCGCCCTCGATCGAAGGCTTTGCCGGGAGCTAACTCGCATCGGACTGTGGCGGCAATTTAAACCCTCTGTTTACCTTAACTGGCCGGTTGAGCGGCGCGGCCATAGAAAAAGGGCCCCGCCTTTCGGCGGGGCCCTCACTTCACTCCTGGGTTCCCAAACTAGTTGTCCTGACCGTGCTGACCACCGTGCTGCTGGCCGGGCTTGTCGCCCTGGCGCTGCGGGTCCTGCTGCTGCTGTCCGGGTTTCTGGCCGCCGCCCTGCTGCTGCCCGGGGCGCTGCTGGCCGGGGTTCTGAGCCTGCTGGCCCGGATTCTGGTTCTGCTGCTTCGTCATTGGGGGAAACTCCCTTGTTGGACGTCAGAGCTTGATAACGGCCGGCAGGCGCTTTGGTTGCCATGCGGAACCCGGTTCCTCGCAAACGCGGAACCGGGACATAACATCCGTAACGAAATGACCTCTGTACAAGCCTTTATGCCGAGGCATGGCCTGTTGCGGGTGCCAGTTCCCTCCTGTTACAAAATGATGAGAATGCTCAAGGGCTGCCGGGGCCCAAGAGAGACTTGAAGAACTCTCTCGAGAGCTCCCTTTGAGCCGCGTCAGGTTTGGGTAACGGCAGCCTATGGATTATTTCGCCCAGCAGCTCATCAACGGCCTCGTGCTCGGCTCCATCTACGGCCTGATCGCGATCGGCTACACGATGGTCTACGGCATCGTCGGCATGATCAACTTCGCCCATGGCGACGTCTTCATGATCGGCGGCTTTATCGCCCTGATCACCTTCCTGCTACTGGTCTCGACCGGCCTGACCGCGATCCCGGTGATCCTGCTCGTGGTGCTGCTGGTCTCGATGGCGATCACCGCGCTCTATGGCTGGACCATCGAGCGCATCGCCTACCGGCCACTGCGCCACTCCTTCCGCCTCGCCCCGATGCTGTCGGCGATCGGCATGTCCTTCGTGCTGACCAACTACTCGCAGGTGGCGCAAGGCGCCCGCGTCAAGCCGATCCCGCCCTTCATCACCGGCGGCTATACCTTGCACGAGAGCGCGGACGGCTTCGTGATCCAGCTCTCCAACATCCAGATCATGGTGGTGCTCACCACCATCGTGCTGCTGGCGATCTTCACCTGGCTGGTCTCGCGCACCCGGCTCGGGCGCGACATGCGTGCCTGCGAGCAGGACCAGACCATGGCGGCGCTGCTCGGAGTCGACGTCGACCGCACCATCTCCATGACCTTCGTGATCGGCGCCGCACTCGCCGCGGTCGCGGGCCTGATGTACCTGCTCTATTATGGCCTGGTCGATTTCTTCATGGGCTTTGTCGCCGGCATCAAGGCGTTCACCGCCGCCGTGCTCGGCGGCATCGGTTCGCTGCCGGGCGCCATGCTCGGCGGTCTCGCGATCGGCTTGATCGAGACGTTCTGGTCGGCCTATTTCTCGGTCGAGTACAAGGATGTCGCGGCGTTCTCGATCCTGATCGTCGTGCTGATCTTCATGCCGACCGGCCTGCTCGGCCGTCCCGAAGTCGAAAAAGTCTGACGGGCCGCCCCGCGTGACACCCATCCCGCACGAGACCACGCGCGCAAGTCGCACCGCCGGCATCCCCGCCCTTCTCAAGACCGCCTTCATCAACGCACTGATCGCGCTGGTGCTGTTCTCGCTGATGATCGGCATCCGCACCGAGGCAGGCTCCGACGGCCAGCTCACCTATTGGACCCGCTTCGGCGACCTCGCATCGCTTGTCGCTGCCGTCTTCGGCGGCTCGATCGTGATCGAGCTGTTGCGGCAATGGATCGGTCCGACCGGTGCCGAAAAGCTGGTGCCGCCGACGGTCCAAAGCGGCATGTCGTTCATCAGCCGCTACCTCGCCCCGGCGCTCCTGATCTTCACGCTGCTGGTGCCGCTGATCTTCTATGACCAGCGCTACATCCTCGACCTCGCGATCCTCGTGCTCACCTATGTGATGCTGGGCTGGGGGCTGAACGTGGTGGTCGGCCTCGCCGGCCTGCTCGATCTCGGCTACGTCGCGTTCTATGCGGTGGGCGCCTATTCCTACGCGCTGCTTGCCACCAATTTCGGCTGGTCGTTCTGGGTCTGCCTGCCGCTCGCCGGCATCCTCGCGGCGTTCTGGGGCGTGCTGCTGGGCTTCCCCGTGCTGCGCCTGCGCGGCGACTATCTCGCCATCGTGACGCTCGCCTTCGGCGAGATCATCCGCCTCGTCATCATCAACTGGCAGGATTTGACCGGCGGGCCCAACGGCGTCTCCAGCATTCCGCGTCCCTCCTTCTTCGGCATCCCGCTCGACAATAGCGACAACGGGCTCGCCGCCAAGCTCGGCATCGAATACTCCCCGACCCATCGCATCGTCTTCCTGTTCTATCTCATCCTGGCGCTCGCACTCCTCACCAATTGGGTGACGATCCGGCTGCGCCGCCTGCCGATCGGGCGCGCCTGGGAAGCCTTGCGCGAGGACGAGGTCGCCTGCCGCGCGCTCGGCATCAACACCACGACCACCAAGCTCACCGCGTTCGCGACCGGGGCGATGTTCGGCGGCTTCGCCGGCGCGTTCTTCGCGACACGGCAAGGATTCATCAGCCCGGAATCCTTCACCTTCCAGGAATCGGCGCTGGTGCTCGCCATCGTCGTGCTCGGCGGCATGGGCTCGCAGCTCGGCGTGGCGCTGGCCGCACTCGCCATGATCGGCGGCTTCGAGCTGTTCCGCAGCCTCGAGACCTATCGCATGCTGGTGTTCGGCATCGCCATGGTGCTGATCATGATCTGGCGGCCGCGTGGCCTGATCGGCCATCGCGCACCGACCGTGTATCTGACCAAGGCCAAAGCGATCTCATCCGAGCTCGTCAAGGAAGGGCACGGATGAGCGGCGCAACAATTCTCAGCGTCGACCAGCTCACCATGCGCTTCGGCGGCATCGTCGCCGTGCAGGATCTGTCGTTTGCGGCCGAGCGGAAGAAGATCACCGCGCTGATCGGACCGAACGGCGCCGGCAAGACCACCGTGTTCAACTGCATCACCGGCTTCTACAAGCCGAGCAACGGCACCATCCGCCTCACCCATGATGACGGCAAGCAGATCTCGCTCGAGCGGCTGAACGATTTCCGCATCGCCAAACAGGCTAAGGTCGCCCGTACCTTCCAGAACATCCGGCTGTTTCCCGGCATGACCGCGCTGGAAAACCTGATGGTGGCACAGCACAACACACTGATGCGCGCCTCCGGCTTCACCTTCCTCGGCCTGATCGGCGTGCCGACCTACCGCGACGCTGAAAAGCACGCGATTGATCTCGCCACCGACTGGCTCAAGCGGATCAACCTTCTCGATCGTGCCGATGACGCCGCCGGCAATCTCGCCTATGGCGACCAGCGCCGGCTCGAGATCGCGCGCGCGATGTGCACCGAGCCCGCGCTGCTCTGCCTCGACGAACCCGCCGCCGGCCTCAATGCGCGCGAAAGCGCCGCCCTGAGCGAGCTCCTGCTGTCTATCCGCAACGAGCTCGGCACCTCGATCCTGCTGATCGAGCACGACATGTCCGTGGTGATGGAGATCTCCGACCACATCGTGGTGATGGACCATGGCGTGAAGATCGCGCAAGGCACGCCGCGCGAGGTCCGCGACGATCCCAAGGTGATCGCCGCCTATCTCGGCTCCGACGAGGAAGAGGCGGTAGCCGTGATGGAGAGCGGGTCGTGAGTGCGCCCGCCCCCCTGCTCGCGATTCGCGGCTTGCGCGCCGCCTACGGCAAGATCGAGGCGCTGAAGGGCGTCGACGTCGAGATCAATGCCGGCGAGATCGTGGCGCTGATCGGCGCCAACGGCGCCGGCAAATCGACGCTGATGATGACGATCTTCGGCAAGCCGCGCGCCCGCGCCGGCCAGATCCTTTACGAGGGCCGCGACATTACCGACGTTGCCACCCACGAAATCGCGCATTTGCGCATCGCGCAATCGCCGGAAGGCCGGCGCATCTTCCCGCGCATGAGCGTGGCGGAAAACCTCCAGATGGGAGCGGATGCCACCGGATGCACCGATGCCGAGCGGGAGGCGACGCTTGAGCGCGTGTTCACGCTGTTTCCGCGGCTGAAGGAGCGCTACGCCCAGCGCGGCGGCACGCTGTCCGGCGGCGAGCAGCAGATGCTGGCGATCGGCCGCGCCCTGATGAGCCGCCCTCGCCTGCTCCTGCTCGATGAGCCCTCGCTCGGGCTCGCCCCGCTGATCGCCCGCCAGATCTTCGACGCGATCCGCGCCCTGAACCGGCAGGACGGCCTGACCGTCCTGATCGTCGAGCAGAACGCCAACCATGCGCTCAAGCTCGCCCATCGCGGCTATGTCATGGTCAACGGCCTGATCACGCTCGCCGGAACCGGCGCCGAGTTGTTGCAGCGCCCCGAGATTCGCGCCGCCTATCTGGAAGGCGGACGCCACGGCTGACGCCGCCCAACGCCGGGCCATGTGCGGCGGAATGTGGCGAGATATCTCCGCTTGTGCCCGTATTTTGCCGGTGACTTCTCGGTAAATTCATTCGACAATGGCGCCGGTTTGGACCGGGCCTGCCCGGCAACTTCCACAGGCGACCACCCGCGAGGTATCTCATGAAATCACTGAAGCTCATCGGTCTGGCATTCGGCGCGTCGATCGCGCTATCGAGCGCGGCGTTCGCGCAGGATGTCACCGTCGCAGTCGCAGGCCCGATGACCGGCGGCGAGTCCGCCTTCGGCCGCCAGATGAAGAACGGCGCCGAGATGGCCGTGGCTGACATCAACGCCGCCGGCGGCGTCAACGGCAAGAAGCTCGCACTCGACATCGAGGACGATGCCTGCGATCCGAAGCAGGCGCGCTCGGTCGCCGAGAAGATCGCCAGCGCGAAGATGCCGTTCGTGGCCGGGCATTATTGCTCGTCGTCGTCGATTCCGGCCTCGGAGGCCTATGCCGACGGCAACGTGCTCCAGATTACCCCCGCCTCCACCAATCCGAAGTTCACCGATAGCGGACTGTGGAACGTGGCGCGCGTCTGCGGCCGCGACGACCAGCAGGGCCTGGTCGCCGCCCAGTACATCGCCAAGAACTTCAAGGGCAAGAACATCGCGATTCTCAACGACAAGACCACCTACGGCAAGGGTCTTGCGGACGAGACCAAGAAGGCGCTCAACAAGGCCGGCATCACCGAGAAGATGTACGAGTCCTATAACAAGGGCGACAAGGACTTCAACGCGATCGTCTCGCGGCTGAAGCGCGACAACATCGACCTCGTCTATGTCGGCGGCTACCACCAGGAGAGCGGGCTGATCCTGCGGCAGATGCGCGACCAGGGCCTCAAGACCATCCTGATGGCCGGCGACGCGCTTGCCGACAAGGAGTACGCCTCCATCACCGGCCCCGCCGGCGAAGGCACACTGTTCACCTTCGGCCCCGATCCGCGCAACAAGCCGACCGCGAAGAAGATCGTCGAGGCCTTCAAGGCCAAGAACATCGACCCCGAAGGCTACACGCTCTACACCTATGCGGCGATGCAGGTCTGGTCGCAGGCGGCCAAGAAGGCCGGCACCACCGACGCCAAGAAGGTCATGGCGGCGATCAAGGCCGGCAAGTGGGACACCGTGATCGGCCCGATCGAGTACGACACCAAGGGCGACATCAAGCAGCTCGATTACGTCGTGTACAAATGGGATGCCAAGGGCGGCTATGCCGCGATCAGCGGCAACGGCACCTGAGACAGGCAGCCTGACCTTTTATCAGATAGTCACCAACGCCCCGGTTCGCCGGGGCGTTTTCTTTTGCAGCCGGTCAGACGGCGGCGGAAAGCTCGCCGCCCGCCGCTGCCAGCGCCTTCCGGAGCGCTTGCAGCAGGTCGTTCGGCCGAAACGGCTTTTGCAGGCAGACCACATCGGCAAGACCGGGCGCCTGGCCCATGAAATCGAGCGCCGTCATGCCGGAGATCGCCACGATCGGGAATCCCGGAACCCGCTCACGAATGGTGGCCATGACGTCGACGCCGCTGGTGTCGGCCAGGAAAATGTCGACAATCGCTGCGTCGAAAGCGCTCTCGCCGAAGGCCTTCAGGCCGGCCGCCCCGCTCTCCGCCTCGACCACATCGTGATGGTTGACCCGGAGTACGATCGCGACCATGGCGCGGACGTCCTTCTGGTCGTCGACAATTAGGACACGGGGCATGGGGAACAACTCCCGGATTCGTATCATTAATTGGTTCAATTCAACGGCGACGAACGGCAAGGCAGTATGGGTCCGTCCAGTAAAGCCAACCTTACCGATTCCCTATTCCGCCTCCCTGTCCAAGTTAAGTAAGCTGTAACCCTCGGTTGAGTCGTGAGCCCGTCTCCGCAGGACGCGCGCCCGGATCCGGCTACGATGGAGGCCAAGGCGGCCGGCCAACGAAGTCACGTGGACTACCCCTGTGCCGACCCAGCGAGAGATCAACGTGGACGCAAAGAACGACCGAAGCACCTTTCTTTCGACCTTGCCGGCCACGCAGAGCGATCGCACTGCAGCATTGGCGATCGTCGGCATTTCCGCGGTCCTGTTCGCGCTGGCTGTCCCGTTCGCGGGGACGCCGCTGATACAGGTGCCGGCCTTCGTGGCCAGCTACCAGTCGGCGCTCGCCGTCAGCGACATCATCACCGCGGTTCTGCTCCTGTCGCAATTCGCCGTCCTGCGCAGCCGCGCGCTGCTGCTGCTGTCGACCGGATATTTGTTCACGGCAGCGGCGGCGGCGACCCACGCCCTGACCTTTCCCGGCCTGTTCGCACCGACCGGACTGCTGGGCGCCAGCACACAGACCACGGTCTGGCTCTACATGATCTGGCACGGCGGGTATCCGCTGTTCGTGCTGGCCTATGCATGGCTGAAGGACGGCAATGGCGGTAACAGGATCGAGGGACCGACGGCGCGTCCGATCGCCCTCGCCGTCCTCGGCGTCGTCGCAGCGATGACCGCCATCGCCTGGATTGTCACCGCGCAGCACGGTCTCTTGCCGGTCCTGCTCAGGGACGGCCGCTACACCACTACCATGATCGGCGTGGTGTCGTTCGTCTGGTCCTTGAGCTTCGCCGCGCTGGTCACGCTGTGGCTCCGCAAGCCGCACACGGTGATCGACGTCTGGCTCATGGTCACGATGTGCGCCTGGTTGTTCGACATCGCGCTGTCGGCGATCGTCAACGTTGCCCGCTACGATCTCGGCTTCTACGCCGGCCGCCTCTACGGCCTCTGCGCCGCAAGCTTCGTGCTCGCGGTGCTCTTGATCGAAAATGTCCGCCTCCAGGCGAACACGGTGGGCCTCGTCGGCCGGCTGCGCGAGCAATCGGCATCGGATCGCGACTACTACGGCAAGCGTCTGGCGCTCTACGGCGCCGTCGTCGAGTCCTCCAACGATGCCATCATCACCAAATCGCTGGACGGCATCATCACCAGCTGGAACAAGGCGGCCGAACACCTGTTTGGCTATTCCGCCGCCGAAGCCGTCGGCCAGCCGATCGACCTCATCGTGCCCCAGGACCTGAAGGCCGAAGTCAGAGGTATGCTCAACCGCATCAGCAGCAACGAGTCGATCGGCCAGCACGAGACGGTCCGCATCCGAAAGGACGGCCGTCAGCTCGACGTCGTGCTGAACATCTCGCCGCTGAGATCGGACAGCGGAGAGATCATCGGCGTCTCCAAGATCGCCCATGACATCACCGAAGAGAAACAATCGCGGGAGAAGCTGCGTCGCGAGACCGAGGAGCGCCAGCGCATCTTCGAGACTTCGCAAGACCTGATCTTGGTCACTGACGGTTTTGGCAATTTCATCCAGGTCAGCCCGAGCGTAAAGGACATCCTCGGCTTCAGTCCGGACGACATGATCGGGCACAGTGCAACCGAGTTCATCCATCCCGACGATCTGGACAACACACGCAGCGAGATGCGCGCCGCGCGGCGCGGCCAGATCAAGCGCAGCTTCGAAGCGCGCTACTACCATTACGACGGTCACGAAGTCACGCTGAACTGGATGGGCACCTGGTCCGAGCCGGTGAAGCGCCACTTCTTCATCGGCCGCGACCTGACCGACAAGCAGGCCGCCGAGGCGCAGCTCCGGCAAGTCCAGAAGATGGACGCCATCGGCCAGCTCACCGGCGGCGTCGCCCACGACTTCAACAACGTGCTGACCGTCATCACCGGCACGATCGGCATACTTGGGGATGCCGTCGTCGACCGGCCCGAGCTCGCCGCCATCACCAGGCTGATCGACGACGCCGCCGAGCGCGGCGCGCAGCTGACCAAGCACCTGCTCGCCTTCGCCCGCAAACAACCGCTCCAGCCGCGCGAGATCGACGTCAATGCGCTGGCGCTCGAAGCCGCCAAGCTCTTGCACCCCACCCTCGGCGAGCAGATCACCATCACGCCGCAGCTCACCGAGGATGCCTGGCCGGCGCTGGTCGATCCGAACCAGCTCACCTCCGCGATCCTCAACCTGGCGCTGAACGCGCGAGACGCCATGCCGGATGGCGGCACGCTGGTGCTGGAGACACGCAACATTTTTCTCGACGACGGCTACGCCAGCATGAATGCCGACGTCGCCCCCGGCAACTATGTGATGATCGCGGTGAGCGATACCGGCTCAGGAATTCCGGCCGAGCTGATCGAGCGGGTGTTCGATCCCTTCTTCACCACCAAGGAAGTTGGCAAAGGCACCGGCCTCGGGCTCAGCATGGTGTTCGGCTTCGTCAAGCAGTCCGGCGGACACATCAAGATCTACAGCGAGGAAGGCCACGGCACGAGCGTGAAGATCTACCTGCCGCGCTCCACGGGCGTGCAGGAGACCGAGTACGAGTCGCTGCAGAACGTGCCCGTCACCGGCGGCGACGAGAAGATCCTCATCGTCGAGGACGACGCGCTGGTCCGGCAGTATGTCGTGACGCAGGTCAAGAGCCTTGGCTATACCGCGCTCGAGGCAGCCAACGCCGCCGAGGCCCTCATCATCATCGATGCCGACAGGAGCATCGACCTGCTCTTCACCGACGTCATCATGCCGGGCAACATGAATGGCCGCCAGCTTGCCGACGAAGCGGCGCGGCGGCGCCCAGACCTGAAGACGCTGTTTACCTCGGGCTACACCGAAAACGCCATCGTCCATCACGGCCGGCTCGATTCCGGCGTGTTGCTGCTGGCAAAACCCTACCGCAAGTCGGAGCTCGCCAAGATGCTCAGGACGGCGCTGGCGAGTTGAGCCTGCGGCATCCGTGCGCTATCGCAGATAGCGAATTGCTTTCAGCCAACGGAGCCGCCTTGAAGAACCTGCTTACCGATATCGACGGCGTCCGCGTCGGCCATGCCGAAGATGCGAAAGTCGCCTCCGGCACCACCGCGATCATCTTCGATTCCCCGGCGGTCGCTGCGATCGACGTCCGCGGCGGCGGCCCCGGCACGCGCGAGGGCGCATTGCTCGATCTCGCCAGCACGGTCGAACGGGTCGATGCGATCGCGCTGTCGGGCGGCTCCGCCTTTGGCATCGATGCGGGCGGCGGCGTCCAGGCCTGGCTCGCCGAACAGGGCCGCGGCTTCCGCGTCCACGAGGCGCTGATCCCGCTCGTCCCGGGCGCGATCCTGTTCGACCTGCTCAATGGCGGCGACAAGGCGTGGGGCCGTTTCGCGCCCTATCGCGACCTCGGCTATGCCGCCGCGGTCTCCGCCGGGACGGAGTTTGCGCTCGGCAGCGTAGGCGCCGGCCTCGGTGCCACCACCGCGACGTTCAAGGGCGGGCTCGGCTCGGCTTCGGCGGTGACGACCGACGGCATCAAGGTCGCGGCGATCATCGCCGTCAATGCGGTCGGCAGCGCCACCGTCGGCGACGGACCGTGGTTCTGGGCAGCCCCGTTCGAGGTCAACGGCGAGTTCGGTGGCCACGGACTGCCTGACAATTTCACCGACGACATGCTCAGGATGCGCATCAAGGGCGGGCCCGCCGCAAGCGAGCGCGAAAACACCACGATCGGCGTCGTCGTCACCGATGCGGTGCTGACAAAGCCCCAGGCCAAGCGGCTGGCGATGATCGCGCACACCGGCTTTGCCCGCGCGATCTATCCGGTGCACGCGCCGACCGACGGTGACGTGCTGTTTGCCGCCGCGACGTGCGCAAAACCGATCGAGCCGGTCGTTGGCCTCACCGAGCTCGGCATGGTCGCCGCCAACGTGGTCGCGCGCGCGATCGCGCGCGGCGTTTATAGTGCAGCCGCGCTGCCGCTCGCAGGCGCACTGCCGGCGTGGAAGGACCGGTTTGGCTAGCGCCTCAGAACGCGCGTCACACGCTCATCGACATCGAGGAAGAGGCCGAGGTAGCGGACGATCCCTGCCCTTGGCGCTGCATCATCTGCGCAAACCAGTCATAAGGCGAATTTCCTGCGCCCGATCCATTTGAAGAGCTGGAAGCGCCCGGCACCGTGGTCGTCATCTTGAAACCGTCGGCATAAGTGACGGTGGTGGTGCTCGAGCCGTCGGCGCCGGTCGTCGTGGTCGAGGTCGACCCGCCGCTCGACGATGAGGACGAGGAATCCGAGTCGCTGCCGGACGCATCGCCGGAGCCGCTCGCAGCCTGCGCATGGTGGTGGCCGCCATGATGGCCGCCGCCTTTCAGCGCCTTCGACATCTCGTCCAGGCTGACGCTGCCGTCGGAATTGCTATCCAGCTTCGAGAACACGTCATCGGCCTGCGCCGTGTTGGTGCCGCCGGCGCCCAGCGCGCTCTCGAATTCCGACTTGCTGATCTGGCCATCGCCGTTCGCGTCGAGCTGCGAGAACAGATCCTTCAGCGCATCATCCCGGCTCGTCGATGTCGAGGATGTCGAGCTCGACGACGTCGAACCGGTCGTGCTGTCCGACGACTGGCTTTGCGCGGCGATCAGCGCGCTCATCGTCTCCGGCGAGATCTGCGCGCAATTGCCGGAATTGACAGACGAAGTCGCACCGCTTGTGGTGCTGCTGCTGCCGCTGTCGATCGCGAACGGATTGGTCGCGCCTTGCGACGATCCCGTCTTCTGTGTCGACGACGAGGACTTCGAATTCGTCAGCGATTGAATGGCATCAAGCGCACTCGAGGCCGCGCCAAGCGCAAACAACATTGCACAACTCCAACCCATGCGGCATGCCGCGGCCAATGTTCTGCCGATCAGGTCAGCAAGCGTCGTGCCAGCGCGAAAAGCTCAATGAAATCCGACACGGCCGCGCTCTGCGCGGCGCGGGAACATCGGCAATTCATGCCGCAGACGGCAGAATTTTCCGCCCACAGGAAGCGCGCCTCCCCTGCATTGCCCGGGGCAGAGGCCCATGTTAGGCGAGGTCCATTCTTCTTCCGGCCGCCACGGGAAACAGCGTCATGACCCAAGCCTTCGCCCCCCGCCCTCTGGCAATCGCCCCCTCGATCCTGGCGTCCGATTTCTCCAGGCTCGGCGAGGAGGTGCGCGCGGTGGATGCCGCAGGCGCCGACTGGATCCATCTCGACGTGATGGACGGACACTTCGTTCCGAACATCTCGTATGGCCCCGACGTCATCAAGGCGATGCGCCCGCACACCAAGAAGATCTTCGACGCACACCTGATGATCTCGCCCTGCGATCCCTTTCTCGAGGCGTTTGCAAAAGCCGGCTGCGACCACATCACCGTGCATGCGGAAGCGGGTCCCCACCTGCACCGCTCGCTCCAGGCGATCCGCGCGCTCGGCAAGAAGGCCGGCGTCTCGCTCAATCCGGGCACGCCGATCAGCGCGCTTGAATACGTCCTCGACCTGGTCGACCTCGTGCTGGTGATGTCGGTCAATCCCGGCTTCGGCGGCCAGGCCTTCATCTCCTCCGCGATCGGCAAGATCCGCGACATTCGCGCCATGACCGCGGGCCGGCCGATCGACATCGAGGTCGACGGCGGCATCGGCCCTGACGTTGCGGGCGCGCTTGCCGCGGCCGGCGCCAACGCCTTCGTCGCCGGCACCTCGGTGTTCAGGGGCGGCACGCAGGAGGCCTACACGACCAACATCGCGGCGATCCGCAACGCGGCGCTAGGGGCCCGCGGCGAAGCGATCTGAGTCGCGTCAGGCGCTGCACAAGCGTCCGAAAATCTGCGGCTCTGGCAGGTGGTGCAGCGCGCAATGCCTAAAATTGCAACCTAAATCCGTACTCCTCCGGGCTTCCCTGATTCGCGCAAATCACTGCAAGTGATTCCTGCCTGATTTGACGGGAGCACATCATGACGACGACCCTGGTTTGGACTGGCGTGGCGTTGTGGCTTGGTTTTGGTGCGTTTGTTGTGTTCGGCCCATCTGCGGGACCGGTGAAGGTCACGGCACGTTCGGCCCGTATCATCCGTCGCGACCGCTATCGGCCCTGAGCCCATGCAGATCGCACTCGTCAAGCGTCAGCCGAAACGCAGGTGTCGGATCCCGCGACGTCCGCATCCGAGCCTCGACTACTTCTTCGGCCGTCTCGAACGCACCGAAAGCGAGATGCGCGACGACACCGGGCCCGAGACAGCGGACCTGGATCACCCGTTCCGGTCACCGCGCCGGCATTGAAATCTTTTTCCGGACCAAGACTGATGAAACCGCACTGCCCGAATTGCCTGAAGGAAATGACCAAGGCATCCGCGTCGCGTAACCTCTTCAACTGCGAGCCCTGCCGCGAGATCATCCAGTACTTCGGCGGTCATGCCGATCACGGCGAGTCCGGTCCGCAGTTCACCTGGCCCATCCGCCGCAAGCGCACGGGCCACACTGCCCACGCGGCTTGATTTAGCCTACCTGGCCGCCTCGCCCGCATCCGCCGCTATCCGCGGCGGCCGAACCACAGTGACGGTGCAACTCGCCTCCGAAGCCACCTTGGCCGAGACGCTGCCGAGCCAGGTACGCCTGAACGAGTTCTGCCGCGCCCCGATGATGACGTGGTCGACCTGGTTGACCTCCGCGAACTCCAGGAGCGCCGCCGCGGGATCGACGGCTTCCAGCACATGAACCGACAGCCGGCTCTCGTCCAGCTTCAACGGGGTGGCCCAGTGCCGGAGCGCGACGAGCCGGTCGATGTGCTTGTTGGAGCCCTGCTCGTCCAGCGTACGGTCGATGGCGATGCGGTTGAGCTTCAGCACATTGAGGCAGGCGAGCCGCGCTGACGGCAGGGTGGCGAGGATGCGCTCCGTGGTCATGCGCAGCGCTTCGTTCAGTTCCGGCGCGCCTTCCACCGTCTCGAGCGCAACCGCAAGGATCGGACTCGAGGCGATCTGCTCCGCGACATCCGCCTTCGCGCGCGGCTGCTTGACGTCCTGGTTGAAGCGGCGCCGCCACGCGACGCTCCAGGGGTCGCGCTTCATCCGCTCCGAGCGCGCGGTGAGCTTGATTTGGTTCGGATGAGCGAGATCGAAAGCAAGCTGGGACGCGGTGGGATAGCGCCAGACCGGCTCGATCTCCAGACACCGCAATACCACCTCCTGAAGCCAGGGCGGATAGTCGGCGCGCAACTTGCGCGGCGGATGCGGATCGCGCCACAGCCTCCTCCGCATCGCGCGCAGCGTCTCGCCCTCGCCGAACGGCCGTTCGCCCGTGGTGAAGAAATAGAGCAGCACGCCGAGCGAGAACAGATCGCTGCGCGGATCGTCGCGCACACCCAACAGCCGTTCCGGCGCCATGTAGGGCGCGGTGCCGTAAGGCAGGCGGAACTCCGCCTGCAGCAGATCGGGCAGATGGTCGTGGTGAGAAAGGCCGTAATCGATCAGCACCGCCTCGCCGCTGTCGCGGAACATGATGCTGCTCGGCTTGATGTCGTGATGGATCACGTTCTGCCTGTGCAGATCGGCGAGCGCGGCCGCGATCTTCGACACCAGCAGCCGCGCCTCCTCGTAAGGCAGCGGCAGGTCGGGCAGCCGCTTGTAGAGCGTGGTGCCGGCAATGCGCTCGATCACGGCATAGGCCTGGTGCGCGAAATCGCCGGTGCCGAAACAGGCCGGCACGTGCGGACCCGCGAGCCGCGGCAGGATCATCATCTCCATCTCGAACGAGACGATTGCCGCCGGGTCCTCGCCCTCCGACGCCCGCGGGATCTTCATCAGCAGCGGCACGTCGATGCCGGGATGGGTGACGGTCCACAACGTCGCCATGCCGCCGGAGTGGACGCATTCACCGACGGTGTAACCGTCGATCTCGGCGCCGGGCTTGACCAGGGGTTTCGGCATCGGCCTCTAGCGCCCCTGCAACAACCGGTCGGCGAGCCAGGGCGGCAAGCCGTTCTCGCGGATCCTGTTCGCCGCACTCACGATGTCATAGGGCACGCGGCAATAGGTGATTTCACGCGAGACCGTGTCGAACAAGACGAAGGCGGCGGCCGGATCACCATCGCGAGGCTGACCAACCGAGCCGAGCACCGCAAGCCACTGTCTTCCCCGCAGCAGTTGCACCGAGACGTCGGTCTTGGGCACAAAGCTGGTCATCTTCGCCGTCACCGACATCGAATAGAGCGCAGGACGGTGGATGTGGCCGCAGAAGGTGACGTGGGCGGGCGTCGATATCAGGCTCTTGGCGGCATCCGCCGTCGAGCGGACATAGTGCCAGCGCTGAGGGCTCGATGCCTCCGAGTGCACGAACAGACGATCGCTATCCTGCACGAGCATCGGCAGCTCGGCCAGAAACCGCCGCTGCGCCACGTCGAGACGCCCCCGGGTCCATTCGATCGCGATCTGCGCCTCGACATTCATGGTCTCGGTCATCGTGCTGACGGCTTCGTCATGATTGCCACGCACGGCGACGGCACCATGGGCGACCAATTCCATCGCGGTGTCCACGACCCATTCGGGATCGGCGCCATAGCCGACGAAATCGCCGAGCAGGATGAACCGTTCCGCGCCCTTGGCGCGGGCCACCTTCAGACACGCCTCGAACGCCTGCCGGTTGCCGTGGATATCCGAGAAAACAGCGAGAAGCACGCACCCTCCACCCTCATATTCTTATTGGAAGCCGATAAGGCCAAATTGAGGGAGGTCAACAGGATGCGCCAGCGCGGGACGGTTTACCAGCGCATCTCTGACGATGGTGACAAGGCTATTGCTCGTCCTTCGGCGGCATTCGGGGCGGCGGCAGCGGCGTGAACACGGCGCCTTGCGCGCCGGCCGGCGGCGCATTGAACTCTCCGGTCGAGGAGTCGCCGCCGCTGGTCTCGAGGATGACCTTGGGCGTCACATATTCCCGGACCATGTCGATGAGGCTGCCCTCGCCGCCGCCAAAATCCGCGGCGCGCCCGCCTTGCGGGTGCCCCGCCGCGATTTCATTCTCCGCCGCATGGGTCTTGTCGGCCAGCCTGTCGTTGTAGGGCACGCGGAAGGCGCGCGGGACGCCGCTCGGCCGATTGTCCTCATCCAGCTCCTCGACCCACAGATAGATCGAGCCGGGATCGCCCTCGAGCGAATGCGGCTCGACGATGCGGGCCTGGAGCAGCTTGAAGGAGCCCGGCAGCCGGTCGGTGCTCGCCCAACCGAGCAGCCCACGCATTTCCGAGAAGCTGACGACATAGAAGGCACTGGTCACGACCACCGCGACCGCTTTCAGCGACCAGTGCAGGCGCGCATAGACCAGCACGACCAGCAGCAGCGCGCCGATCACGGCGTAGGCGACCGACAGTGTGAGGATGACCGTTTGCAAATTACTCACGGCGGACCCTCGCACGCGTGTTCGGGTCGATATCGGCGCCGTTGCGCCAACTGCTGCGGAACGTCTCCAGCAGCGATTTCGGCCGCTGGTCCACATTGACCACCTTGCCTTCGGCGTCGAGTCGGAACCGCACCGCCGTCTTCTCGTCGCCAGTATGGTCGAGCGTGAATTTGTTGTCGAAGATCACCTGCGCGGTCGGATTGAGCTTCTGCACTTTCACATTGGCCGACACCGGCTCGCCGGTCGTGGCGACGAAATGCGAGACGTTGACGGTGTATTCGCCGGCGACGATGCCGCGCAGCGTGACGATCTCCTCGCGGATGGGCGAAGCAATCTTCTTGCCGTTGACCATGATGAAGTCGTTGGCCCCGCCGCGATCGTCACGGTCGAGCGTGAGGAAGCCGGCCTCGCGGTGGCGATACCAGGCGATGTTGCCGGCGGGATCCTGCACGAACAGGTCGAGATCGTCGGGGTGATTGTCCGGCCAGTCCAGCGTAATCATGAACTCCGCCTTGGAGTCGATCTTGCCTTCCTTGGCATCCGGGGAGACCGCGAGCAGCGCGAGGAAGAACAGGAAAGCGACCACCTGGAGCGCCTTGAACAGCATCACGCCCAGTGGATCGAACGGCTCTTCGCGCGGATAGAGGCCGAAATCATCCATCATGACGGCGTTCCAGACCCCTTACGCTCCAGGACCGGCGTCACATAGGTCTCGGTCAGGACCACGGCATCCGAGAACACCCGCTGGGTCGCGGCGTCCAGCATGTAGTACTGGATGCGGACCAGGATCGAGCCGACGAGGCCAGCCAGCGTCGTGTACATCGCGACCGCCATGCCGTCGCTCATCAGCCCCATCGACGAACGCATCGCGACCTTGTCGGCCGCATCGAGCCCGGCGATCGGCGCCAGCATGATGATGAAGCCGATGATGGTGCCGAGCAGGCCGAGCTTCATCAGCGTGTCGGAGACGAAGGCGCCGAACCCGTTCGAGCCGCGCAGGCGGTCGGCGAGCGTCCGCAGCAACAGCGTCTGGTCGACCGGCCGGTAATCCTGCGCCGCCGCCTTGGTTGCAACGCTCTCGATATGATCCCGCACCAGCCCGCGCGGCAGCGACGTCGCGCTTGCGTCGAGCGCCGTGCTGCCGTCGGGCGCCGACAGCACCGCGCGGCAGCGCCGTGCCGCCGCGCCCTCGCGCGCAATCGCCCGAGTCCGCAGGAAGCAGTGACCGCAGGTGACGACATAGAGCAGCGCAATCACGCTGGAAATGTAGGTCCGGTCCGAGGTCAACATCAGATGGATCAGGCCGAACCGCCACAGCAGCACGACGGCGAAGATCGAAAGCCCGGTGAAGATCATCCAGAACAGGAGCGCGCTGCGCTCGGATGGGTCGGCCGCGGCGCCCGCGATCGGTCCAATCGTCATCGAACTCATGCTGCACCGCTCCTGGCCTGCTACGATTTCCTGTAAAGATTCCTGGCCGGATTAGATCAGAGCCGCCGCGCCGGGTCCAAAGAGCGATGCCCGATCCGGCTTGGGAAATTTGCCCGAGCAGCAATCCCTGCCGTTTCCCGCAATTGGCAAGGCGCGGCGGCGTTGTTAGTCTGACCTTACCAAACTTTGGGGTGATCGCATGCGCCTTGTGCTTCAGCTCGTCGCCCGTCTGCTCCTCATCGTCGCGCTATGCCTTGGCGCGGCGACAGTGTGGGCCACGTTCGACGCCTATCGCAGCGTCGACCGGGCGACGGCGGCCTCCGCGCAGCGGGTCGCGCAGGCGCTTCAGGCGCTGTACTGGCATGAGCTCTTGTTGCGCAGCAGCAGGATGCGCGAGCATCTCGTGCCGGTTCCGGAATGGCGCACGCTGGAAACGATGCAGCTGATCTCGCCCGGCGTCTGCGTCGAGTTCCAGCCCGCGACGGCTTTCGAGAGGCCGCTCTGCGGCCAGAGCCAGGGCATCGGCAAGGCGCCGCCGCGCTGGTTCGCCGCCATCGTGCCGAGCTTCCTCGGCAACCACGCGGAGGTGGTGCGCCCGGTCAGTCCACGCGCCGCGGCCGCCGGCACGGTCGTCGCAACGCCAGATGCCGCAGCTGCAATCTCGCTCGCCTGGGAGTACATCCTCAACGTGATCGACGTCGCGCTTCTGATGGCGGCGGCGATCGCGCTGCTTGCCTCGCTGGCGATCGCACATACGCTGGCGCCGGCGCGCACGATCGTCACCGCCTTGCAGCGCATGGCGCGCGGCCAGTATCGCACGAAACTGCCGCGCTTCCGCTCCATGGAGCTCGGGATGATCGGCGGCGCCGTCGAGGCGCTCGGCAGCCGCCTGGAAGAGGCAACCGAGCAGCGCGCGGCGCTGACGCGGCGCCTGATCGAGATCCGCGACGACGAACGGCGCGCGCTTGCGCGCGAGTTGCACGACGAGTTCGGACAAAATCTCTCCGCCATCCTCGCCTTCGCCAACACGATCGAGACGGCGAGCACGAAAGAGAAAAAGGACAATGGCATCGCGCAGGATGCGCGGATGATCTCGCAAGCCACCCATCATTTGATGGCATCGCTGCGCGATGCGCTGAAACGCCTGCGCAATCCCCTGCCGGAGGAGCTCGGGCTCGAGGCGAGCCTCGTCAACCTCGTCGACAGCTGGCGTTCGCAAAGCGCAACGCAGCCGACGATCCAGCTCGACCTCAGGGGCGACCTCACCGACATCAGGGGCGCAGCCGCCACCACTGCCTATCGCGTGGCGCAAGAGTGTCTGACCAACGCGCTGCGCCACGGCGCGGCGCGCGAGATTTCGTTGCGCGTCGAGCGGTGCGCGGGCGACGACGATGCGTTGCTGATCCGTGTCGAGGACGATGGCGGCGGCGATGCGGCGCGCGTGGCGCAGTCGACCGGCTTCGGCCTCACCGGCATCCGCGAGCGCTTGGCCGCGGCCGGCGGCTCACTGTCGATCCTGCCTGCCAATCGTGGACTCAGCATCGCCGCCACCATCCCGCTCGCCGCGTGAGGCCCAAATGAGCGATGTCGCAGCAACAGGCATCTCCGTGCTACTGGTCGACGACCACCCGATCGTCCGCCAGGGCTACCGGCGCGTGCTCGAGAGCCAGGGCGACCTCCGCGTGGTAGCGGAAGCCGACAATGCCGCGGATGCCTACGGCGCCTTCAAGACGCATGATCCCGACGTCATCGTGATGGACATCTCGATGCCCGGCGCCAGCGGCCTCGAGGCGATCCGCAACATTCGCGCCCGCGATCCGCGGGCGCGAATCCTCGTCTTCACCATGCACAATGAGGCCGTTCTGGTGAAAGCCGCCTTCAACGCCGGCGCCAGCGGCTTCGTCACCAAGAGCAGCGAGCCGTTAGCGGTCGTCAACGCCATTCGCAGCGTCGCGCGTGGCGAGCGCGCCATGAGCGACGACATCGCGCATGTGCTGGCCGAGGACAGCCTGTCAACGGGCTCGGCGCTGGATCAGCTGGGCGAGCGCGAGATCGAGATCTTGCGGCAATTCGCCGGCGGCGCCACCACCGAGCAGATCGCTACGCATCTCAATCTGAGTGTGAAGACGGTGCAAAATTATCATTATCTGATCAAGACCAAGACCGGCGCGCGCACGGATGCGCAGCTCGTGCGGCTGGCGGCGAGTTGCGGGCTGACGAGGATCTAGCAGTGGGGCTGCCGGATTCCGGAGCGCCGTGTGGCTCCTCAATCTGCTGAACGGAATGGAACGGAGACCATCCAGCCCCGGTTAGTAGTAGAGTGGAGGAGCATAACGCCATGAATAAGGCTCATCACAAACCAGTCGACCATCCCCCGATCATCACGGTAGGCGAACTTATCGACGAGCTTTGCCGCTTGCCGGACACCGCCATTGTCCACTTCCGCTGTCCCATGCTCGATCAGGAGTTGACATTTTACCGCCTGCGAAAGCGCTCAAAGGACGTCGTCGAAATCGCGGTCAATGCATATCCGGAAAGCCCAGCGGTTGCGCCATCGGCCGGACCCGTACTTCACGCGCAGAGACAGTCGGCTCCCTCGCCGTCGCTTCGCGACGGGCCCCTCCTTCACAAGGCGAGAGGGTGAGATAGCCGTTAGGTGCCTTTGAACGAGTGTGCCGGTCTACGCCGCCCGCAACCCGCGCAGCACCAGCGCAAGCGTCGCATCCACCCGCGCAGGCAAATCCGCGTCCTTCCACTCGTCGGCATGAGCCGGATGGTGGAACCGGACGGTTGCATCGAAGATCGCACGCGCGGTCGCCTTGACGTCGTCCACAGCGAATAGGCCCTGCTTCAAGCCGTCGGTCAGGATGGACGCGATCTGGTCGATCATCGTGTCCTTGTGACACCTGACGGCCGCGCAGGCCTCGCGCGCCAGCGTCAGATAGGTCTCGAACATCTCGGGGTCGTCGAGCACGCGCGATCGCTTGGCGGCGAACAGCGTGCGCAGCCAGCGGTCGAGCCGCGCGGGCGCGGGCCCCTGCTCCTCGGTGATCTCGCGCAACGGCGCGTCGATGCGGTCCAGCCAACGTTTGGCAACAGCCTCGCGCAACGAGGCCTTGCTCGGGAAATGGCGATAGACGCTGCCGTGGCTCACATCGAGCGCACGAGCAACGTCGACCACTGTGGCCTTGGCAAGTCCGTAGCGCCGCAAGACGTCCTCGGTGACTTCGAGGATCCGCTCCGGCGTCAAGACAACGGCTTCGTTCATGCCAGCACCATGTTCCCGTTCAGGGCTCAGTTATCCGGCGGTGGAGCCTCATCCGAAGCGCCCTTGCCGGCCGTTTCGGAAAGCTCTCGCCTTAATGAGGCAGTTTTGCAGCCTGCGCCGCGATCTGGCGCGCCACCAGCAAATTGAGCCAATGCCCAATCGTCCCGGTCAAATTGAGGATTTCGGTCGTCATTGTCGCAAGTCTCCACTCATCCACGGTCCCCTCTCTTCAATTTCGTGCCTCGATCCGCATTTGTTTCGGATCTCGGGCTCCTGGGGGTAGCCGCGGGACACCCAATCGGAGCATCCGAGGATGGATATACACGTCTCGCTGACAGATTTCAATATCTGTTATTCAATGATCCGTGATTGACAGTTAATTTCTGGGACCACCCGCCCTGGCGCCTGACTGGCCGGTCCCGTGCATGAGCCCCCAGTCATCCCCTGCTACCTCGGCCGGGCCGTTTGTTTCGCTCTCCCCGCTCTGCTAAATCACGGCGTAAAAAGCATTTTGGCCGGAGCCGCCCCGAGGGTCGCCCGCCCACCTCTTTGGAGCCGTCAGATGATCCCCCGTTATACCCGCCCGGAAATGGCCTCGATCTGGGAGCCGCAGACCCGGTTCAAGATCTGGTTCGAGATCGAGGCGCATGCGGCGGATGCCCTGGCCGAGCTCGGCACCATCCCCCAAGAGGCCGCCAGGACGGTCTGGGCGAAGGCGAAGAACGCTACCTTCGACGTCGCCCGCATCGACGAGATCGAACGCGAGACCAAGCACGACGTCATCGCTTTTCTCACCCATCTCGCCGAGATCGTCGGCCCCGAAGCGCGCTTCGTGCACCAGGGCATGACCTCCTCCGACGTGCTCGACACCTGCCTCAACGTCCAGCTCACCCGCGCTGCCGACCTGCTGCTCGCTGACCTCGACAAGGTGCTGGCCGCGCTGAAGAAGCGCGCCTTCGAGCACAAGATGACGCCGACCATCGGCCGCTCCCACGGCATCCATGCCGAGCCGGTGACCTTCGGCCTCAAGCTCGCTTATGCCTATGCCGAATTCTCGCGCGCCAAGGAGCGCCTGATCGCGGCGCGGAAAGAGGTCGCGACCTGCGCGATCTCCGGCGCGGTCGGCACCTTCGCGCAGATCGATCCACGCGTCGAAGAGCACGTCGCGAAAGCCATGGGGCTGGTGCCCGAGCCGATCTCGACGCAAGTGATTCCGCGCGACCGACACGCGATGTATTTTTCGACCCTCGGCGTGATCGCCTCGTCGGTCGAGCGTTTCGCGGTTGAGATCCGCCACATGCAGCGCACTGAGGTGCTTGAAGCCGAAGAGTTCTTCTCCGAGGGACAAAAGGGTTCATCGGCAATGCCGCACAAGCGCAACCCGGTGCTGTCGGAAAACCTCACCGGCCTCTCCCGCATGGTCCGCGCCTATGTGACGCCGGCGCTGGAGAACGTCGTGCTCTGGCACGAGCGCGATATCTCGCACTCCTCCGCCGAGCGCATGATGGGTCCGGACGCGACGGTGACGCTCGACTTCGCGCTGGTGCGCCTGGCCGGACTGATCGACAAGCTGCTGGTCTACCCTGCCAACATGCAGAAGAACCTCGACCGCCTCGGCGGCCTCGTGCATTCGCAGCGCGTCATGCTCGCGCTGACGCAGAAGGGCGCAAGCCGCGAGGACGCCTACAAGCTGGTGCAGCGCAACGCCATGCCGGTCTGGCGCGGCGAAGGCGACTTCCTTCAGCTCCTGAAGAAGGACGCCGAGGTGAAGAAATATCTCACCGACGCCGAGATCGAGGAGCAGTTCGACCTCGGCTATCACCTCAAGCACGTCGACACGATCTTCAAGCGCGTGTTTGGTGAGAGCTAGCACGTTTCCGTAGCCCGGGTGAGTGCAGCGATACCCGGGAATCCACTCACAGAGATCCCGGATGTCGCTTCGCTCATCCGGGCTACAAGAACCCAGAAACGGACCCCTCCATGCCCATCGTCAACCGCATCGCCGCCCTCTCCGACGAAATGGCCGCCTGGCGCCATGACTTCCACGAGAACCCGGAGCTGCTCTACGAAGTCCACCGCACCGCCGGCATCGTCGCCGACCGCTTGCGCGAATTCGGCTGCGACGAGGTGGTGACGGGCATCGGCCGCACCGGCGTCGTCGGTGTGATCCGCGGCCGCAAGTCGGCCTCCGGCAAGACCATTGGCCTGCGCGCCGACATGGACGCGCTGCCGATCATGGAAACCGCCGATGTGCCCTACGCCTCAAAGATTCCTGGCAAGATGCACGCCTGCGGCCATGACGGCCACACCGCAATGCTCTTGGGCGCCGCAAAATATCTTGCCGAGACGCGCAATTTCGACGGCACTGCGATCGTGATCTTCCAACCCGCCGAAGAGGGCGGCGGCGGCGGCAAGGCCATGGTCGAGGATGGGCTGATGACGCGCTGGAACATCCAGGAGGTCTACGGCATGCACAACATGCCCGGCCTGCCCGAGGGCCACTTCGCAACCACGCCGGGCGCGATGCTCGCCTCCTCCGACAACATCCAGATCACCGTTCACGGCAAGGGCGGCCATGCCGGCGCGGGCCCGCACAAAGCGATCGACAGCGTCCTGATCGGGTCGCAGATCGTCAACGCGCTACAATCGATCGTGGCACGCAACGTCGATCCGCTTAAATCAGCTGTCATCTCGATCACGCAATTCCACGCCGGCACCGCCTTCAACATCATCCCCGAGACCGCCGAGCTCGGCGGCACCGTGCGCACGCTCGATCCCGACGTGCGCGATCTCGTCGAGCGTCGCATCGGCGAAGTTGCCGACAGCGTTGCGCGCGCCTATGGCGGCTCTGCCGAGACCAGGTACACGCGCATGTATCCGGTAACGATGAACCATGCGCGCGAAGCTGGCGTCGCCGCCGACATCGCCCGCGGCATCGTCGGCGCCGATCGCGTCAACGAGAAGTTCATTCCCATGATGGGCGCCGAAGATTTCTCGTTCATGCTGGAAGCGCGCCCCGGCGCGATGATCCTGGTCGGCATGGGCGACAGTCCTGAATGCCACCACCCGTCCTACGTCTTCAACGACAACATCCTCGGCCACGGCGCCTCGTTCTGGGTGCGCCTGATCGAGACGGCGATGCCGGCGGCGTAAGAGGTCCGTAGCAAGGGTGGGCAAAGCAAAGCGTGCCCACCACAACGATCTCCTCTGCAAAAGATGGGCACGGCGCTTCGCGCCTTTGCCCACCCTACGCACTGCCCTGCGCGCTGCTCATCCCTGATATTGCAGCACGTGCATGCCGGCGTTCCAGTCGGAGACGAACATCATCCCGTCGGGCCGGACATAGGCGTCGCAGGTCTTGGCGGCGAGCGCGACGTTCGGACGGGGGTCGACGAGCTTTTTCGGTGTCGGCGGCACCCAGTACGCGATCTCCCTCGGTGCGAAGGCGTCCTTGATGTCGAACACCCTGACGCCGGCATTGTTGTAGGTCGCGAAAATCGTCTCCTCGCTCTGGAACGAGCCCGGGCGGTTCTCGTGCAGATTATGCGGGCCGAAGGTGCCGTTCGTACAGAAATCGCGCTCGCGCGGGGTCGGCAGGGTTGCGATCGGCACCGGGTTTTCCGGCGCGCGCACGTCAAGGACGAATGTATGGAACAGGCCCTTGGCGCATTTCTCCGCATTGGCTTCATCCGCGACGATCGCGAGCTGTCTCTTGGGCAACGGCAGCGGCGTATGCGTGCCACCGGCAAAGGGGGGCGACCAGTTGATGTGGGACAGGAGCTTTGGATTTGCGGGATCGCTGATGTCATGGATTGTGAAGCCGCCATCGCGCCAGGCGGCATAGCCGCGATCACCCGCCGTGATCATGTGATGGAGCGCAAAGCGCTTGCCCTTTGGCGTCGCCGGCTCGCCAGCCGCGCGGTTCATGCCCGGCAGCCACCATTTCGCGACAATCTCCGGCTTCGTGATGGTCTTGAGATCGACCACGCACAGGATGTGGTCGGTGAACCCGTCGAAATGCGCCGACACATAGGCGTAGCGGCCGCCGGGCCACCACAGCCGGTTGATGCCGAACCCAGGCATTTCGAGGAACGCGATCTCGCGCATTTCGTCCGGCTTCGATATGTCGTGGATCGAGAGGCCGGAACGGAATTTCTTGGCCTTGGTGACGCTGTCGACCAGCGTGTTCTCGAAATAACCGCGCATGTCGTCGTACGACTGCATCGCGACGATATTGGCGCCGTTTGCAACCAGCAGCAGATCTTCTGCCGCCTGCAAATGGTGGGTGCGGGTGTTTTGTCCCGCAGTGAAGAAACTGACCGGCTTCAACGCACGCGGATCGGACGCGTCTAGGATTGTCACGCCGTCGCTGAACATGTGTCCGACATAGACGTGCTGCCGGTTGAACATCACCTGCACGCTGTCGGGTCGTCCGCCGATGTCGCTGTAGGAGACGTGCTTGATGCCCTTGCCGATGCCCTCGGGCGGAATGTCTGGCTCCGAAGCCCATGCCGGCCTCGACCACCCAGGCAACGCGGCGGATCCGAACACGGCCGACAATTGCCGAAGGTGGCTGCGGCGAGAGAATTGAAGCATCGATTTCCCCCAATTTTTTTTGGGGGATGATGCTCGCTTGCGGCGAGGCATGCAAGCCTTGTCCGCCCTCACCTACGCATGCACCACCTCATGTCGCATCACGAACGGCGCGAGCAGCGTGTGCACCTCACCGGCGACCACCTCGCGCTGGTCCGGCGGCAGGCCCGCAAGCGTCACGGTCGCGATCGAGCCGTGGCTGCCGTGGGCGCCGACCTTGACCTTGCAGTCGATGCCGCGCGCGGCGATCGGCGTCAGCACCTTGGTGAACACGCGTTGCGCCGCGTCCCAGCGTAGCTGCGGCTTGAACACCTTGCCGACGCCGGTGACCGGCATCGGATCGATCGGAATAACCTGCACGGGCACGGCGGCACGCTCGGGCGTGCGCTCGCGCACCCACGTCTCCAACTCGCCCGGCTCGACTTTTGCGCCCGGCTTCAGCTGTACATAGCCCACAGGCAACTCGCCGGCATAAGCGTCCGGCTGGCCGACCACCGCGGCAAAACCGACGGCGGGATGGCGGAACATGATCTCCTCGATCGGCGCCGGATCGATGTTGTGGCCGCCGCGGATCACGAGGTCCTTGGCGCGGCCGGTGATCCAGAGATAGCCGTCGCTATCCAAGCGGCCGAGGTCGCCGGAATTGACCCAGACGTCGTCGACGAAGGCGCCGTGGTTGTGCGCGTCGTTGAGATAGCCGCCGAACACGCCCGGCCCAGCCATGATCACGACGCCGATCTCGTCCGGCTTGCAGTCGCGGATCAAACGGCCGTCGGCATCGAGCTGCACGATGCGCACGCGCGCGTAAGGCATCGGCAGGCCGACCGAGCCGAGCCGGATCGGCCGCGACGGATAGGCAAGCGTGTGCACGCTCGAGGTCTCGGTCATGCCGTAGACCTCGACCACCGGCAGCTTGAGCTTGTCCTGGATTGCCGAACCGACCGCGACCGGGATCGCCGAACCGCCGCCGGCGGCATATTTCAGGCTGGAGATGTCAGCGTTGCCCGGCGGCACCGCCAGCGTCGCGGCAAGCACGGTCGGCACGCTCGATAGCGCCTCGGGCTTGAACCGCTCGACCAGCCCCCAGATGTTCTTGACCGAATTCGGATTGCGCCAGCCGCTCGGCGACAGCACGACCAGCGAGCCGCCGGCCGACAGCGTCAGCAGCACCTGCGTCAGCGAGCCCCCCACGTGAAACAAGGGCATGCCAAACAGCATGTTGGCGCCGGGTTTCGACCTCAGCAGCAAATTAAGCGCCCAGGCCTGATAGACTTGGTTGGCGTGGGTGTGCCTCACCAGCTTTGGCGTGCCGGTGGTGCCGCCGGTGTGGAAATAGGCCGCGATGTCGTGGCCCGCGATCTTGCGCCCGCTGACAAGCCGGTCCGACGGCTGCTGCTTGATCAGGTCATTGAAGGCGAAGATTCCCTTCCCCGGATCGCCGCCGCCGAACACCTGCACGATCGCCTTGAGATGCTTGAGCTGCGGCCTGATCTGCTCGACCTTCTGCCAGATGTCGGTGCCCGGCATCGGCCCGAGCGCCACCAGAATCGTCGTGTTCGCAGCTTCCAGAATTTCTACGATCTGGTGGGGCTCCAGCAGCGGATTGACGGGATTGGCGATGCCGGCGGCTTCGGCGCCGAACAACGTCACGAAGGCATCGGGCAGCAGCGGCAGCATGAAGCTGATAACGTCGTCCTTCCCCACGCCGAGCGCGTGAAACATGTTCGCGGCCTGCGTGACGCGCGCGATGAAGTCGCGATAGGTCACGACGACAGGCGTATCGGCCGGGTCAGCATTTTGCAGGAACTGGATCGCGGCTCCGTCGGGGTTGCGCGCCGCGCCGAACCTGATGGCGTCATAGGTGCTCTCGGCCGCAACCCGTTCCGCGTAAGGGACCTGCTCGAAGGCGCGGACCTCCGCGTCCGTCGCCAAATCCGGATAGTCGTTGCCGATGAGCCGATCGAGCGCGTGGATGCCCGCCATGGAATTCCGTCCTCCCTCAGATGCATTTCCCCACCCTTGTCTTTTGACATTTTGGTTTGGCGAGGCCTCGACCGGCAGCCGGTCGAGCGCGGACAGAATGATGGATGATTTGCCGTTCGTCCATGGCCTAACGGTTACCGTAGTAGCACTCGGATTCGAGGCCTTTGAACCTCCGCGCCCGATCGGGGGACCAAGAACATGCATTGGAATCGCCTGCCAGCGTCCTGCCGCAAGACTTGAGGTGATCATGACTACGTCCCTGCGAAACCGCACGACACCGTTGATTGTCGCGCTCGCCATGGCGGCCGTGATCGCCCTGCCCCGCACGGCGCTCGCCGCGGACAGCCAGTTCGACAAGATGCGCGCCAAGATCGCGGCCTTCGTCGGCGACAAGATGGAGAACCTGGGCGGCTCGCGCATCATTTACAAGGTGGACAGCGACGGCTTGCGCAAGAGCGTCGTGACGGATTTGCGTGACGACGTCTACAAGACCCTGCGCGAGGGCAAGATCGCCCTCGCCGGTCTTGCGATCCGCGACGGCGGCGTCGAATTGAAGATCGCGGATGCCAAGGGCCGCGAAGAGCTGAAGCGCAAGCTCGCTTCAGCCGCGGAGGGATTGCCGTCGCATGCACTCAAAGTGACCGACGGCGGCGACGGACTGGTCAGGCTCGCACCGACCGATGCCGCGTCCGCCGCGCGGTTGCGCGATCTCGTCGAGGACGCCATCGCCATGATCGAGCAGCGCCTCAAGGACGCCGGCATCAAGCTCGCCAGCGTCCAGCCTGACGGCGCGGACCGCATCCGCATCTTCCTGCCTGATATGATGGAGCCCGAGCGCGTGACCGCGGTCTTCGCCAGAGAGGTCAAGGTCAGCTTCCGCCTGATCGACCTCTCGATGTCGGCGGAGCAGGCGCAATCCGGCACGCCGCCCGCCGGCGCCGAAGTCCTGCCCGGCTTCAAGGACAAGCAATTCTATTTGGTCGCCAAGGACAGCGCGCTGGACGGCGACGACGTCAGCTACGCGGGCCCGGGCTTTGCGGCCGGCACGAACGAGCCGATCGCCTCGTTCCGCTTCAACGGCCGTGGCACGCGGCGCTTCGCCCACGTTACAGAAGAGAACATCGGAAAGCCTTTCGCCATCGTGCTCGACGACAAGGTGATCTCCGCCCCCGTGATCCGCGAGCCCATCACCGGCGGCTCGGGCCAGATCTCCGGCAATTTCACCCTGGAGGAGGCGAGCAGCGTCGCCATGATGCTGCGTGCCGGTACGCTGCCGGGGCACCTGGGCCTCGTCGAGCAGCAGGTGATCCGGCCCGCCGCCAAGCCGTAAGGCGGAGATCGCCCGCGCCCCTGCCTCGTCGGGGCGCCCAGGTCCACTCACGACGCCCAAGCCCGTGCCGGCCCCCGAATCACGGGCACGTTCCGGCCATACGCACAACCAACGGGCAATTGCCGAAACGCCCGATCAGGCTAAAATTTGCCTCTTGCGGCATGGCGGCCGAAGGCTTCATTTCAAGCGGTCGTCATTCGATTTCGGCTATAGGTGTCGCGAATATCGACCGGGACTGAAGGCCTTACGCGGGGTTAGTACCATGCCGTCCGGCAGCGCAGACATTTCCTCAATCCTTGACCGCATTCTCGATGCGGCAACGGACAACCTCAGGATCGCGAAGATCCTGGTCCAGATGGGCCTCGATCCAAACAACGTCACCTACGACGCGATCTTCAACCGGATGCTGGAGATCTTTGTCCACAACATCACGTTCGCCAATCTGTTCGCCGCGATCGGCGCCGGCTTCTTCGTCGCCACCCTCCTGATGCGGACGATGGTGCCGCTGCGCGTCGCCAACATGATCGGCTGCGCGTTCTTCGCCGTTTTCGGTGCGCTCTCCGCCAATGTCTCGACCTTCCTGCTGTATCTGCTGCTGCTTCCGATCAACGCCCTGCGCCTGCGGCAAATGCTCAAGCTGGTCAAGAAGGCGCGCCACGCGGCCGAAGGCGACATGTCGATCGAATGGCTCAAGCCATTCATGACCGAGCGCAAATATCGCTGCGGCGACACGCTGTTCAAGCTGGGCGATCCGGCCAAGGAGATGCTCCTCACGGTGACCGGCAAGTTCCTGGTCAAGGAGATCAACGTCGAGATTCAACCCGGCGTGCTGATGGGCGAGCTCGGCTTCCTCACGCCGGACAACCGCCGCACCGGCACGATCGAATGCATCGAAGACGGCCAGGTGTTGACGATCACCTATGACCGGCTGCTCGAGATCTACTTCCAGGATCCGCAGTTCGGCTACTATTTCCTAGTGCTGACCAGCCAGCGCCTGCTGCAAAACATCGATCGCTTGCAGAAGCAGCTCGCGACCGAACGGGCCGCGACCACCAACAGGATTGCTTGAAGCGGCGCCGCAGACCGGCGCTGCCGCTCAGCTCAACAGCAGCGCCATGCCCGGATCGCCCTTCTCCATCGCACGCCTGTAGGCCGGTCGCGTACCGATCCGGCCGAGATATCCGACCACGTTCGGGCAGCGTGCAAGATCGTAGGGCTGGAAGTAGCGCATCGTGGTGAGCGAGAAGCCCATCATGATATCGGCGGTGGTGAAGGTGCTGCCGGCCAGATATTCTGCATCGCGAACGCGCGCGTCGACCAGATCGAAGGCGCGGTCGATGCGCGCTCTGGTCGCGAGCAGCATCGGATTGTCCTCGGCGAGCTTGAGCCGGTTCAGGATCATCAGCCGGCCCATGCCGGCTTGCAGCGTGCCGTTGGCGAAGTGAAACCAGTACAGGAACTGCGCGAAGTCGGGATCGTCGGCGCGAAGCACAAGGCGGCCGTTGCCGTATTTCGCTGTGATGTAGTCGACGATGGCGCCGGATTCGGCGAGCACGAGATCGCCGTCGGCAATGACCGGCGCCGCCCCGATCGGATGAAGCGCCTTGTAGTCGGCCGGCGCCAGCATGGTGACGGGATCGCGCGTGTAGCGCTTCAGCTCGTAGGGGATCTCGAGCTCCTCGCAGAGCCAGACGATGCGTTCGGATTGCGATTTGCCGAGGTGATGTACGGTGAGCATGAGCGTTTCCTGCACGTTTGCCGGCCGGGCCGAAGGCCTTGTTCTCTCCGGCATGGCAAAGGCCGTCAAGCCGTACGCCCTACCCCGCCTCGTCCGTCACCATGCGTGCCACGACACGGTCGCGGCGGATGAAGTGGTGCCAGAGGGCGGCGATCACGTGAACCGCGACCAGCGCCAGCAGCACATAGGCGAAGAAGATATGGCGGTCCTCATAGGCGCCCGCTGCCGCGCGGTCAGGAGAGGTGAATTGCGGCACGCTAAACAGGCCGAAGAAGTCCGAGTAGTTGGGCGCGCGCGCACCGGAATGTGCCCAGCCCAGCGTCGCGACGAGGATCACGACGAGATAGAGCGCGCCATGGCTGACATGGGCGGCGACCTTCTGCCAGCGCGAGGTCTCGGCCGGCATGGCCGGTGTCGGGTTGATGGCGCGCCAGACCAGGCGCAGCACTGTAAACAGCAGGATCAAATAGCCGATATCGGCATGGATCGAGCGATAGAAGAACCGGTCGGGACGCGCCGGGATGTGGTTCATCCACCAGCCAAAGCCGATCATGCCGATGATCGCCAGCGCCAAACCCCAGTGCAGCCACCGGGCGACGCTGCCCCAGCCAGCCTTCGTGTTTCTGATCATGTCGGCTCCCCGAAAATTTGCGGATGTCCCAACCGCAGCGCAGCATGGCTGCTGATAGCGGGAACGTGCGGCAATCGTGAAATGGAATAGTTCCAAATCGGCCTCCTGGGCCGGTCGCCGCAAAACGGCCCCAAAACCGAATGGTAACCATGCAGAGATAAGGTGACGGCGTGACTTATTCCCCGACCATCCTGGTGTTCGATTCCGGCCTTGGCGGCCTCACGGTGCTACGTGAGGTCGTCGCCGCGCGGCCGGATGCACATTACGTCTATGTCGCCGACGACGCCTTCTTCCCCTATGGCCACCACAGCGAAGACGAGATCATCGCCCGCGTGGTGCCGTTGATGGGCGAGTTGATCGGGACGCACGATCCTGATCTCGTCGTCATCGCCTGCAACACCGCCTCCACCCTGGTGATGTCGCATCTGCGCGCCGCCTATTCGGTGCCTTTCGTCGGCACGGTGCCGGCGATCAAGCCGGCCTGCGCGCAGTCGAAGAGCCGCCGCGTCTCGGTTCTCGGCACCAAGGGCACGGTAAAGCGCGAATACACCAAGGCGCTGATCCGCGATTTCGCGCAGGGCTGCGAGGTGACGCTGGTCGGCTCGCCTGAGCTTGCCTCGCTCGCCGAAGCCGCGCTCGGCGGCCAGCCAATCAGCGACGGTGACATCCTCGCCGAGCTCACCCCCTGCTTCGTCGGCGACGCGGACGACGCGACGTCGCGCACCGACATCGTGGTGCTCGCCTGCACGCATTATCCGCTGCTGCTCGACCGGCTGAAAGAACTCGCGCCCTGGCCGGTCGACTGGATCGATCCGGCGCCCGCGATCGCCCGCCGCGTTTCGGACCTGCTCGGCCCGGGCACGGGCGGCAACGTGCAATCGGGCGCCGAGATGATCTTCACCTCGAACCGCGCGCACAGTCTCGCGGCAGCACTGATGCCGTTCTTCGGCGGCCGCGTCCTCGCCTGACTTTTCGGGCTCACGGCGCGCTGCTAGGCTCCGCCGTCGTCATCTCCCCGCAGGTACTTTTCAATGTCGGTCCCCACAACGCCGCTCAACCGTCTCCGCCAATTGTGGCGCGAGGGCCGCCCAGCTTTCGGCGCGATCGCCACGATCCCGAGCGTGCAGACCGTACAGATCATGGCGCGCTCGCTCGACTGGATCATCGTCGATCTCGAGCACGGGCCGATTGGGCTCACCGAAGCGCATGCGATGATCGCCGCCACGACAGGCACGCCATGCACGCCGCTGGTGCGGATCGCCGCGAACGAGCCGTGGCTTGCGAAAGCGCCGATGGATATCGGTGCCTTCGGCATCAACTTCCCAATGATCACCAATCGCGCCGAGGCCGAGAAAGCGGTGCGCAGCGTACGATACCCGCCGCGCGGCGATCGGCTCTGGGGGCCGTTCCACGCGCCGTTCCGCTGGGGCCAGTCGATGCCGGACTATATGGCCGCGGCCGATGACGAGATGATCTGCATGATCACGATCGAGCATGTCGATGCGGTCAACCGCATCGATGAAATCATGGCGACGCCCGGCATTGATGTCGCCGTGATCGGTCCCGGCGATCTCGCCACCTCCATCAACAAGCGCGACCAGATGGACGATCCGGAGCTGGTCGAGTTGGTCGCGCGCGCCGAGGCCGGCATCCTCAAGAGCGGCGTGCCGATCGGCGGCGTGGCCCGCACCGCCGAGCAGGCCAACGCTCTGGTCGACCGCGGCTACCGCGCGATCGCGCTCGGCTTCGACTGGTCGTTGTTCCAGCGCGGCATCATGGCGGCGTTCGAGGGGATCAAGCGCTGAGCGGTCTTAATCATCGAGTCTTGGTCATCGAGTCCTGGTCACCGAGTCTTGCCGGGAACGGAGGCACTGCTAGGCTCAGTCGTTCCAGGGAGGAAACAATCATGCTCAAAAAGACTTTGCTCGCTCTCGCATTCGCCAGTCTCGCCCTTGCGGCCTACGCCCAGCAGCCCGGCATCAAGCGCACCCCGCTCCAGAAGATCGACTTTCCGGAAGGCTACACGACCGTGACCGCGATCGCCGAGGTGCCGCCCGGCGGCGCGGCCGGCCGCCATACTCATCCCGGGGTCGAAACCGGCTATGTGCTGGAGGGCGAGGCCGACCTGCTCGTCGAGGGCCAGCCGGACAAGCATTTGAAGGCGGGTGATTCTTACGTGATCCCGGCTGGCGTCGTGCACGACGCCAAGACCCATGGCGATAAACCACTGAAAATAATGGGTATTTACATCTTCGACAAGACCAAGCCGCTGGCTTCGCCGGCGCCTTGATGATGCGGCGAACCGACTGGCCCCCAAGCGGGTTGGTTCGTGCTAGAGCAGGCGGCGAGCGGGAGATCCCCTCGCCGCACTTTAATTTCAGCCTGCGGGAACCGGAGAACGATGCGCGGTCGACCGAAGAACATTTCGCTGCCGCGCCGCCTGATTGTCGACCTCATGCACGCCTCCATGGGCGTGCCTTTCGTCTCGCTGTCCCGCCCGCTCAATATCCGCCCCCTGCTCGAGGCCCGCGCCGGGGGAGCCGCGACCGCAGGCTGGGCCGCGATGTTCGTCAAAGCCTTCGCGCTGGTTGCCAGGGATGAGCCGATCCTGCGCACGGTCTACGCCAAATGGCCGCGGCCAACGCTCTACGAGTTGCCAAAGAGCGTGGCGCTGGTGGCCGTTGCCCGGGTCGAGGACGGTGAGGAATGCGTGCTGCTGCAGCGAATCGCGGCCCCGGAAGCGCTACTGCTGGCCGAGGTCGACGCCGAGATCCGGCACGCCAAGACAGCGCCGATCGAGGACGTGCCGATGTTCCGCAAGATCATGCGGGCGACCCGCCTGCCGCAGCCGCTGCGGCGGCTGTCCTGGGCGGTCGGACTGAATTTCGGCCGCCAGCGGGGCAACTGGTTCGGCAGTTTCTCGGTGACCTCGGTGGCCGCCTATGGCGGCGGCGAGCTCCATGCCATCACGCCGGGCCCCTTTATCGTCAGCTATGGGGTGGTCGAGGGCGACCAGACCATCCATGTTGTGATCCGCTGGGACCACCGGGTAACCGACGCTGCCCCGATCGCCCGGGTCCTGACCCGGCTGGAACAGGTTCTGAACACTGAAATCGCTGCCGAATTGCGAGCGGCCGGCCCCAAGCCGATCCGAGCCGTAGGAACCTGATTTCGCGGCCATTCGCATTGACAGGACGGCCCAAACTCTCCTAAAAGCCCCCTGCTCGCGGGCCGATTTCGGCCCGCGAAGCGTTTCGCGACCCGTGGTCCTGTCCCTTCAGCTTTGGGGATCGGACCTGTCGGTGCCGGGCCCAGCCCGTCACACAGGAGGGCGCGTTTCCTCAAACCATGAACCTATAGAGGACGCGATGACTAAGCGCAGTGAGGCGAAGTACAAGATCGATCGCCGTATGGGCCAGAACATCTGGGGCCGCCCGAAGAGCCCCGTGAACCGCCGCGAATATGGCCCCGGCCAGCACGGCCAGCGCCGCAAGGGCAAGCTCTCCGACTTCGGCGTGCAGCTCCGCGCCAAGCAGAAGCTGAAGGGCTACTACGCCAACATCAGCGAGCGCCAGTTCCACGGCATCTATGTCGAGGCGAGCCGCCTCAAGGGTGACACCGGCGAGAACCTGATCGGCCTGCTTGAGCGTCGTCTCGACGCGGTCGTGTACCGCGCCAAGTTCGTCTCCACGATCTTCGCCGCGCGCCAGTTCATCAACCACGGCCACGTCAAGGTGAACGGCCGCAAGGTCAACATCTCGAGCTACCAACTCAAGGTCGGCGACGTGATCGAGGTCAAGGAAGCCTCGAAGCAGCTCGCCCATGTGCTGGAAGCCAGCCAGCTCCCCGAGCGCGACATTCCCGACTATCTCGAAGTCGACCACGGCAAGATGACCGCGAAGTATGCGCGCATCCCCGGCCTCTCCGACGTGCCGTTCCCGGTGCAGATGGAGCCCCATCTGGTCGTCGAATTCTATTCGCGCTGATAGTTCGACAAATTGTCGCTCAAAGGCCCCGGTTTCCGGGGCCTTTTTGTTGTGGTATGGGCAATCTCAATGCCTCGAACGACCAACCAACTCGCCAACATTGGACCGTCGGCAATTCCGACCGAAGCGGAGTGCGAGGTATGGGCCACGTTGTCCCGTGACAAACAGGTCAGTCGATATCAAGAGCTGTTCGCACAGCCCAACTGCAACAATTTCACTTCAGACACTCCGGACGACATCCTCGCCGCCGCGCGGCAACGCGTTACCCAGCGCGGTCATGGCTGACTACCGGTTATCGTTGTTCGACTAGAGAATGAGACCCGCCATGCTCTACACTCCTCCCCCCATCGATCCCAAGGCGCCACCGGTGCGCATCAATCTGCTCTCGGACACGCAGACGAAGCCGACGGCTGCGATGCGCGAGGCGATGGCGCGCGCCGAAGTCGGTGACGAGCAGGTCGGTGACGATCCGACCGTCAACGCGCTGTGCGAGCGCGTCGCCGAACTCCTTGGCAAGGAAGCCGCGGTGTACATGCCGTCGGGCACGATGTGCAACGTCACGGCGACGCTGGTGCATTGCCGCCCCGGCGACGAGATCCTGGCGCACGAGAGCGCACACATCATCGCCCGCGAAGGCGGCGCGCATGCCGCAATCGGCGGCTTCCAGGTCACGCAATTGAAGGGACCCGACGGCCAGTTCACACCGGAGACGTTCCGCAAGGCGCTGCACCCGCGCACGCGCTACCAGCCGCCGCAGACGGTCGTCAGTGTCGAGCAGACCGCCAATATCGGCGGCGGCACGATCTGGAAGAAGGCGGCGCTCGACGAGATCGTCGCGATCGCCAAGGCCAACGGCCTCATCACCCACATGGACGGCGCGCGTCTCTTGAACGCCACCGTCGCGAGCGGCATCTCCCCGCGCGACATGACCGCGGGCTGGGATTCGGCCTGGATCGACTTCTCGAAGGGACTGGGCGCGCCGATCGGCGGCGTGCTCGCGGGCTCGCGGGCCTTCATCGACGCGGTCTGGCAGTGGAAGCAGCGCCTCGGCGGCTCGATGCGGCAGGCCGGCGTCTGTGCGGCCGCCTGCATCTACGCGCTCGACCATCACGTCGACCGTCTCGCCGACGACCATGCCAATGCGCGCAGGCTGGCCCGCGGCCTGTCGCAGATCGCAGGCGTCGAGGTGCAGGAGCCCGAGACTAATCTCGTGTTCTTCAAGCCCGACGGTGCCGGCATCGCGGGCGACAAGATGGTCGCCGCACTTCGCCAGCGCAGTGTGACGCTTGCAATGATGGACGGCCGTATCCGCGCCTGCACGCATCTTGATGTGACGGCAAGCCAGATCGAGGAGACGCTGGGCCACGTCCGAGAGATCGTGCGCGGGGCGTAGTCAGCGCCCCATCGCCTGATAGATCAGCGTCTTCAGCGCCAGCTGAATCCGGCCGCGCTGCGACGGGGTCTGCACCATGAAGATCCCGAACAGATCGTCCTCGGGATCGATGAAGAAGAAGGTGCCGCCCACGCCATCCCAGCGATATTCGCCGAGCGGCCACGAGGTGGCCGGCGGCACCGAGGTGCGCACGGCGAAACCGAGGCCGAAACCGGAGGTCCCACCCGGATAATAGTTCTGATCGCGCGCGATCTTGGTCTCCGGTCCGACATGGTCTGACGCCATCAGCGCGATGGTCTCGGGCTTGAGATAGCGCCGGCCTTCATAGCTGCCGCCATTCAGCAGCATCTGCGCGAAGCGGGCGTAGTCGCCGACCGTGCCGACGAGGCCGCCGCCGCCCGATTCCCATTTCAGCGGCCGCCGGGGATCGCGAATCTGCGTCGTCGGACTGATGTTGCGGTCCTCCGGCATCGGCTCGGCAATGCGCGGGAATTTGGCGGGGTCAGTGACATAGAACGCGGTCTCGGTCATGCCGAGCGGATCGAGCAGCCGCTGCTTCTCGAACTGGAGCAGCGTTTTCCCGGAGATCACCTCGACGACGCGGCCGAGCACATCGGTGGAATAGCCGTAGTCCCACACCGTGCCGGGCTGCTCGACCAGGGGAAGCGTGGCGATCTTCGCGACGAAGCCGGCATTGCTGACGTCGCTGTTGAAGAGGTCGACGTCCGCATAAAGCGCGCGCACCGCGCCGCCGCCATAGTAACCGTAGGGCAGCCCCGAAGTATGCCGCATCAGATCCTTGATCGTGACTGGACGGTTGAGGGGCTCCAGCGCCAGCGCGACCTTGCCGTCCTCGGCCTTCTTCTCGACACCGACCTTCATGCCGGCAAAGGCCGGAATGTATTTCGAGACGGGATCGTCGAGCGCGAGCTTGCCCTCCTCGACCAGCATCATCGCCATCACGGAGGTGATCGGCTTCGACATCGAATAGAGCCGGAAGATCGTGTCGGCGCTCATCGAAATCCCGGTCGCGACATCGCGGACGCCAAAATTCTCGCAATAGACCGGCTTGCCGTGCTGCTGGAGCAGCAGGATGGCGCCAGGAAACTTGCCGGTCGCGACCTCGTTCCTGATGTAGTCGGAGACTTTTGCCAGCCCTTCGGGCGAGAGCGCATGCGCGCCACGTCCCTCGGAGCCCGCCTGCGCACCGATCACGCCGAACAGCAGGACGAGCGCCGCGATCAGCGCGCGGCGCCCGGACATGTCACTTCTCCATGGATTCATAGACCAACTGCTTCAACGTCCGCTGCACGCGCTGGCGCTCGGTCGGGGTCTGCTCGAGCAAGACGAAGAACATGTCCTGCTTGGGGTCGATCACGAAATAGCAGCCGGAGGCGCCGTCCCATTTCAATTCGCCGAGATCGCCGGGCGGCGGCGGCTTGGCGTTGCCGGGGTCGGTCCGGACCGCGAGCCCGAGGCCGAAGCCGAAGCCGTCGCCGGGAAAGTAGAAATAATCGCGGTCGACGCCCGAGTTCGGGCCGATCTGATCCGTCGCCATCAGCTTGAACGTCTCAGGCTTGAGGATGGTCTTGCCGTCGAGGCTGCCGCCATTGAGCAGCATCTGCGCAAAACGGGCATAGTCCGCCATGGTGGAGACCATGCCGCCGGAGGCCGACTGCCACTTCTTCACGACGGTCGGATCGTTGATGCGGCCGACCCGGAAATCGCTGTCGTTCGGCACCGGCTGCGCCAGCAGCTTCTGCTTCTCCGGATCAGTGACGAAGAAGCCGGTGTCGACCATGCCGAGCGGGGTCAGCAGCTTCTCCTGCTCGATATCGAGCAGCGGCTTGCCGGCCGCGACCTCCATGACGCGCGCCAGAATGTCGGTGGAATGCCCGTATTGCCAGAGCGCGCCCGGCTGGTTGTGCAGCGGCAGTTTGGCGATGCGCTCGGCGAACTCGGCGAGATCGAAATCGCCGGCGTAGATATTGGCATCGCGATAGGCCTTACGGACCAGGCTGTCGCCGTAGAAGCCATAGGTGACGCCCGAGGTGTGCGTCATCAAATCGTGCACCGTCATCGGCCGGCTCGGTGGCACCAGCTCGAGCGACTTGCTGCCGTCGTCGGCCTTCTTCTCGACGCCGACCTCCACATTGGCGAAGGACGGGATGTATTTCGCGACGGGATCGTCGAGCTTGATCTTGCCGTCCTCGAGCAACTGCATCGCGACCACAGAGGTGATCGCCTTGGTCATCGAGAACAGGCGGAAGATCGTCTTGTCGGTGATCGGCGCCTTGCTGACCACGTCCTGGACGCCGAAGGCTTCGTGATAGACCGGCTTGCCATGCTGCTGGATCAACACGGTCGCGCCGGCGATCTTGCCGGTTGCGACCTCGTTCTTGAAGAACTCGCTGACCTTGGCGAGCTTGTCCTGGTTGAAATGCGCGCCGGCTGGAATTTCGTAAGTGCCCTCCGCCTGCGCCAGCGATATCGCGCCGAACGATACCAGTACGCCGCAGACCAACGAGCAAAGTCCAAAACGTGAAATCATATCCCCTCCCCGGAACGTGAGCCGGCGGAGTGTACTGACCGCGTCAGTCGGCACAAGGGCTGCCGTGCCGCACAAGCGCCTCGACATGGACGTTGGCGCTCGGCTCCGAGAAGCAGCAAAACACCACGCGGGCGACGGATGGCGTGAGCGGCAACGCTTCAATCGTCGTGCGGATCGCAATATCGGCGGCCCGATCGGCAGGAAAGCGGAAAATGCCAGTCGAAATCGCAGGGAATGCCACCGAGGTCAGCTCGTGCTTCCGGCACAGCTCCATCGAGCGGCGATAGCAGGAGGCGAGCAGATCGTCTTCGTCCAGCTTGCCGCCGTTCCAGACTGGCCCGACGGCGTGGATCACATGTGCGGCCTTGAGCCGGTAGCCTTTGGTGATCTTGGCGTCGCCCGTTTTGCAGCCGTGGAGCATGCGGCATTCAGCAACCAGGTCGGGCCCGGCGGCCCGATGGATCGCGCCATCGACGCCGCCTCCGCCAAGGAGCGACGTATTCGCTGCGTTGACGATGGCGTCAACGCTCAGTGTGGTGATGTCAGCGACAATGACCTCGAGCTCAGCGCCACCGATCCGGCGCGTCAGCTGGGTCACGTATCAAGCCGCGACCGCGACGCCCTTCTCGGAGAGGAGCTGCTGCAATTCACCGGCCTGGAACATCTCGCGGATGATGTCGCAGCCGCCGACGAACTCGCCCTTGACGTAGAGCTGGGGAATGGTCGGCCAGTTGGAGAAGGTCTTGATGCCGTTGCGAAGCTCGGCGGATTCGAGAACGTTGAGGCCCTTATAGCCAACGCCGAGGTGGTCGAGGATCTGGACGACCTGGCCGGAGAAACCGCACTGCGGAAATTGCGGCGTGCCCTTCATGAACAGAACCACGTCGTTCGACTTCACTTCGTTGGCGATGAATTCCTCGATGCTCATATCCATGTCCTTCTGGGGCGGAGCCCTCAACAATTGCTTCGGGCCGGCTCAGCCGATCTAACCCGATACTTGGCTATATATGTAGCCCAAACCGTTGTGCATCCAAAGTAAAATGGCGGCGACGAGGTCTGGACGGACAGTCCGGGCCCATGGGCTGATGACACTAATATCATCGCCGGGGAGGACTTTTATCCCGTAACGGGCGCCCTATCTAGGACGAACCTGAGTTTTGGAACCGGGCAACGCCAGCAACGTTCTCTTGTCCTGTCTGGAGAAAAACGTGACGAAACAAGCCTCCGCCACGGCCGTTCCCCCGCTTTCATCACCGTCCTCCGACCCGGGCAACCGCGCCCAACGGCTGGAAGACGCGTTTCTCTTGGTCCGCAACGAGACCGAACGCCGGGCCGCGCCGCTGTCGCCCGAGGACCAGCAGATCCAGTCCATGCCGGATGCGAGCCCGGCGAAATGGCACCGGGCCCACACCACCTGGTTTTGGGAGCAATTCCTGCTCGGCGAGCACTGTCCGAGCTACCAGCCCTTCCACCCCGATTTCGCGTTTCTGTTCAATTCCTATTACGTCAGCGCCGGCCCACGTCATTCCCGGAATCATCGCGGTGACATCACCCGGCCGAGTGCCGATCAGGTCGGCGCCTATCGTCGACACGTCGACGCGGCGGTCGTGAAATTCTTCCGCGAGGCCGGCGCGGACAAGCTCGGAGCCATCGCGCCACTGGTCGAGGTCGGGCTCAACCATGAGCAGCAGCATCAGGAATTGATGTTTACCGACATCCTGCATGCGTTTGCGCAAAATCCGATCCCGCCGGCCTACGATCCGGACTGGCGTTTCCCGGCCTCGACGCGAACAGCTGAGGACTGGCTGACGCTGAACGAGGGCATTCATACCGTCGGCCATGTCGACGACAGCTTTCATTTCGACAACGAGAAGCCCGCGCATCGTGCTCTCATCGGCCCGGTCGGGCTTGCACGCAATCTCGTCACCAACGGCGAATGGCTCGCTTTCATGCGCGACGGCGGCTACCGGACCGCAACTCTGTGGCTGATGGACGGCTTTGCCACCGTGAACAACGAGGGCTGGGATGCTCCGGGCCATTGGCGCGAGATCGATGGCCAGTGGCACGTGATGACGCTCGCCGGCCTCAAGCCGGTCGATCCCGATGCACCGGTCTGCCACGTCAGCTACTACGAGGCCGACGCGTTCGCGCGCTGGGCCGGAAAACATCTGCCGACGGAGATGGAATGGGAGGTCGCCGCGCGCGCCGGACAGCTCAACGACGCCTTCGGCATCGTCTGGCAGTGGACCCGCAGCTCATACTCGCCCTATCCCGGCTACCGCGCGATCGAGGGCGCGCTCGGCGAGTACAACGGCAAGTTCATGGTCAACCAGCTGGTGCTGCGCGGCTCCTCGCTGGCGACGCCGGACGGTCACAGCCGCGTCACATATCGCAACTTCTTCTATCCGCACCATCGTTGGCAATTCACGGGCTTGCGGCTCGCCGATTATTACTAGTTCTCATCCGACGACAAATGCGCGCCGGACAGCGCGTTCAGGAGAGTATCATGAATGTGCACGCTAGCGCTTTGGCCGAAGCCCATCTTCCCGACGAGCAGACCACCGCCTTTGCCCGCGAGGCCATCGAGGACCTGTCGCAGCAGCCGAAAAAGCTGTCGCCGAAATATTTCTACGACGCGACCGGATCTGAGCTGTTCGAGGCGATCACGCGCCTGCCGGAATATTATCCGACACGCACCGAGCTTGCGATCCTGAAGGAGCGCGGCAGCGAGATCGCAAAAATCATTCCGGCGCATGCGGCGCTGGTCGAATTCGGCGCCGGCGCGACAACGAAGGTCCGCCTGCTGCTGAGCCATTGCAAATTCGCAGCCTATGTCCCCGTCGACATCTCCGGCGATTTCCTCAAGGCGCAGGCGAGCGGGCTCAAGCGGGACTTCTCCTCGCTCGGCATCTATCCGGTCGCAGCCGACTTCACCACGCCGTTCGAGCTGCCTAAGGCGGTCGCCTCACAGCCCAAGGTCGGCTTCTTCCCCGGCTCGACCATCGGCAATTTCGAGCCGGAGCAGGCCCAGGCCTTCCTGAAGAGCGCTCGCGCGATTCTAGGACGGGGAGCGCAAATGATCATCGGCGCCGACCTCGAAAAGGAGGAGCGCGTTCTGCACGATGCCTACAACGATACGGCCGGCGTCACCGCCCGCTTCAACCTCAACGTGCTCGTCCGCATCAACCGCGAGCTCGGCGGCAATTTCGACCTCTCCGCCTTCACCCATCGCGCGATCTACAATCGCGAGCGGCACCGCATCGAGATGCATCTGATCAGCAAGAAGAGCCAGACGGTTCGCATGCTGGGCACGAGCTTCTCATTCCGGGCCGGCGAGAGCATCCACACCGAGAACAGCTATAAATACAGCCTCGAGCGTTTCGCCGCGCTGGCGCAAGGCGCCGGCTGGCGGATGCGGGAAAGCTGGACGGATGCGGCGAAGATGTTTTCGGTGCACGCGCTGGAGGTTGCGGAGTAAGCACTCCGGCGGGCCGGCTCATTCGGCCGGCGGTTCAATGGTCTTCCGCCTCTTCCGGCTTCGATCCCAGCGACATCGACTCCCACACCGCGACCATGATCATGATCACGGTCGTCGCGATCGAGAGCCACAGCGGCGAAAGATCCGCCGCAAACCAGCTCAGCGCCAGAAGCAGGATGATGCCGATGCCGTGCGAGAGCTGGAGGAAGCCGCGGATCGAGTGCTTGAACAGGATGGTGCCGACCAGGAACACCAGCGGTCCGCCGATCGTGCTCACGATCGTCCTGACATCGGAATGTCCCGTTGGATGCTTCAGCACCAACTCGTCCGAGACCGCGGTCAGGATGATGCCGGCGACGATCGGCATGTGCAGATAGGTGTAGGCGAGCCGCGCCACCCGGCCGGACTCGGCGGCCCTCGAGATCACCTCCGAGCCGGCCTCCGCGCCCTTGTGGAAATAGATCCACCACATCGCGATGCTGCCGACCAGCGCCGAGAGGAAGGCGAGGATGTTGTTGGCGGTCCAGTCCAGCTCGGCGAAGGTCGCGCCATTGACGACGACGGCCTCACCGAGCGCGATGATGATGAAGCCGGCGCAGCGCTCGGCCATGTGGCCGCCTTCGACGGCCCAGGCCTCGACCGACGAGAACCCCAGCTTCGGCACCCAGAAGCGAACCGCCGGCGAAACGTATTCGATCGTCAACGCCACGATCCAGAACCACAGCCTCTCCTCCCCGTGCGCCAGACCGCCGAGGATCCAGAAGATTGCGGAGCCGCAGAGCCAGACCAGGATACGGATCGCGTTGTGCCGCACCTCCGTGCGCTGGCGCGGGGTTGCGAACAGCCAGAAGGCGGTGCGTCCGACCTGCATGGCCGCATAGGCGATGGCAAACCACAGGCCTCGGCCATCAAAAGCGGTCGGAATCGTCGTCGACAGCACGAGGCCGCCCAGCATCATCAGGAAGATCAGGATGCGGACCGGCGTCAGGTCGGGATTGAGCCAGTTCGTGACCCAGGCGGTGTAGACCCACACCCACCACACCGCGAGAAACAGCAGTGTGACCTCGATCGCGCCGAGCGGCGTGAAGTGGTGCAGCAACGCGTGCGAAACCTGGGTGACCGCAAAGACGATGACGAGGTCGAAGAACAGCTCGGCATTGGTGACGCGGCTGTGCTGGTTCGGCAGGATGACGCGAAACATCGCGCCGCGAGGATTGTCCGCAGCCATCGTTGTCCCCCGTCGCGCGATCAGATCAGGTGCTCGTCAGATCAGGTGCCCGGCACCCCGGTTTGCAGCGCCAGCGCGTGCAGCACGCCGCCCATCTGGCCGCGCAGCGACTGGTAGACGATCTGGTGCTGCTGGACGCGGGACTTGCCGCGGAAGGATTCCGAGATCACGGTCGCGGCATAGTGGTCGCCATCGCCGGCAAGGTCACGGATCGTCACCTCGGCATCGGGGATCGCTGCCTTGATCATCGCCTCGATATCGTGGGCGTCCATTGGCATTCGGGTCTCGCTCCTTCTCGGCTTCGAACCAGCCTCGTCGTCGAATCGCTGCCGGGGTCCCCGGACCGGCAGGGCCAAACTTAGCGTGAACGGCCTTCTACGTCACGCCTTGAGGCACTATATCCCTGATCCCATCAGGATAAAGGCACGACAAAGTGCCGCGCGCGGCAGATCGATCGAAAAGGCGTGAAATCATGAAGCTTCCAGGGCCCGACCACCCCATCACCATCACCCAAAACCCCCGCCGCGTCCGCGTCACGGCCGGCGATATCGTGCTCGCCGAGACCAGCAAGGCGCTGACCCTGAAGGAGGCCAAATATCCGGCGGTGCAATATGTGCCGCGGGAAGATGCCAATATGGCGCTGCTGGAGCGCACCGAGCGCACCACCCATTGCCCCTACAAGGGGGACGCCAGCTATTACAGCATCAAGGCCGACGGCAAGACACTCGACAACGCGATCTGGACCTACGAGACACCCTTCCCCGCGATGACGGAGATTTCCGGGCACCTCGCGTTTTATCCGGACAAGGTGAAAATCGAGGAAATGGGGTAGGCTCACGGGGTTAATGGCGCCGGGGCGATCGCGGATCGCCTCAGCCGACACAAGGCCCAAGATGCCGCGCAAGGCCGCAAGACTGATTGGGGTCTCGTTGCTGGGCGTAGCCGGCGTCCTCGTTGTGGCGGCCGCCGCCGGACTGAGTTTTCGTGCCTATCGCCAACATCTTGCTGTGGACATTCTCGCCATCCGCTCACCCAGGGGGGTGCAGGAGGGAGAGTTCGTCGACATCGGCGGCATCAAGCAATGGATTCAAATCCGCGGCGAGGATCGGGACAACCCGGTTCTCCTGTTCGTTCACGGCGGGCCCGGAGGCTCCACCTTGCCGATCTCGTCGGGCTGGCGCCCCTGGGAAAAGCATTTCACCGTCGTGCAGTGGGATCAGCGCGGCACCGGTCGCACTTATGGCGCGGCTGGAGACACGCTCGCGCCAACCATGACGTTGGAGCGGATGGCACAGGATGGCGTCGAGCTGGTCGAGTATCTGCGAACCCATCTGCACAAGGACAAAATTGTTCTGGTCGGGCATTCCTGGGGCTCGTTTCTGGGCATTCACATCGTCAAGCAGCGCCCCGATCTGTTTTATGCTTATGTCGGCACTGGACAAGTGGTCGGCAGGGTGACGTTCGAGAAGCAATTCGAGATCACGATCGCGCATCTGCAAGCGTTGGCGCAGTCCGCTGGCAACAGCGAGGCCCAAGCGGAATTGGCGCCAATCGTCGCGCGACCTCTGATCAGTCCACAAAATCGACTGGTTGCGGACAAGTGGAGCAAAGCTCTGGGGCTACCCTCCATAGAGAGCGTCCAGTTGGCGGGTCCCGTCCCACCCCCGTTCATGCCGGATTTCTCGCTGCTGGACTGGTACAACTGGCGTAAAGGCATGGCCTTCTCCGCAAAATATCTGCGCGGACGAGAGGGCCCCATGTTTAAGCGCGACGTCGCCTCGCTGGGACTCGCGTTTCCGATGCCGGTGATCTTCATCGAGGGCGATGCGGACTACAACACACCGAGTGGGCCGGCCGAACAACTCTTCAATCAGATCACGGCCCCGCATAAGGAATTTGTCTGGGTGCGCGGGGGGAGTCATTTCATTCCGTTCGATCGTCCCGACGAGTTCTTGGCGGAGCTGGTCACCCACGTGAGACCGTTCGCACGTGACCGGCCAGTCTGAGAGCCAGCACGTCATTTCAAATCTCCCGTCTGCCTGCTACGCCCTGAAGACCGTGAGCCCAAGTATCAGCAGTACCAGGAAGATCACGACGAAGACGTAGAACAGGAAGCGGGCGATGTCGGCGGAGGCGGCCGAGATGCCGGTGAACCCGAGCACACCTGCCACGATCGAGATCAGCAGGAAGATCAGCGCCCATTTCAAGATCGTCATCGTCAGCTCCGCGACAATGGCGACCGCGATCCGCGGTCCCTCACCCATTTCCGGAACGCTAACTGCGTTGTGTGGAACTGGTTCCTAAACGCACGACAGAAGGTTTTCGCGGCACAAACTGCCCTTGCTGAATCGGGTTCCCGGCGGCAGAGTCCCGCCGGGAGAGAAACGCGACCGGGGCGGCCATGATCACGATGTCACATTCTGCAACGCTGGGTGCAGAGGCTCACGCCGCGCCAAAAGCTAAGGCGCGCAATCTGTCGCTCGACCGTGCCCGCACCTTCCTGACGCTGGTGGTGCTGCTGCACCACTCTGTCATTCCCTACACCTATTTCGGCCACACCGATCCGGCGTCCTGGATCGGCTTCGACATCGTCGTGCTTGCCACCGACAGCTTCTTCATGGCGATGTTCTTCTTCCTGTCGGGCCTGTTCACCTGGCCCGGCATCGCGCGCAAGGCGCCGTCGGTCTTCCTGCGCGATCGCCTCTTGCGGCTCGGATTGCCGTTCGCGATCGCGGCCTTCACCGTCATTCCGCTCGCCTATTACGCGATCGCGCTGCGGCAGGATCCCGAACTGACCTTCGCGGCATTCTGGTGGAAGACGATCACCGTTGGCCCGTGGCCAAGCGGTCCGATCTGGTTCGTGTGGGTGCTGCTGGCATTCGACCTCACCGCCAGCTTGCTCTACCGGGTCTCCGCGCATCTGGTCGATCCGGTCAACCGCGTTTCGCTGCGCGGGTTTGACCAGCCGGCGGCATTCTGGCTGCTGCTCGTCGTCGTCACGGCCATCGTCTACGTACCGGCACTGCTCTATTTCGGCGGCAACCGATGGTTCGAGTTCGGGCCGTTCTCGGTGCAGGCAAGCCGCATCCTGCTCTACTTCGCCTATTTCTTTATCGGCGTCAGCGTCGGTGCGGCGAATTTCGATCGCGGTATCCTCAGCGCCGACGGCCAATTGCCGAAGAGCCGCTGGCTATGGCTGATCGCAACGCTGATCCCCTACTGCCTGATGTGGGGCATGATCTACGTCAAGCGCGAAATCCTCGGCAATCCCGACGTGCAGCCGCACTGGTATCAGGCAATCTACGGCACGTTCTTCGTACTGTTCTCAGGCTCGATCCTGCTCGCGATCCTCGCCTTCTTCCTGCATTCGAAGGCGCCGGCGCCGACCCTGCTCGACCGCATGCAGGCGGATGCCTATGGCATGTTCCTGGTGCATTATCCGATCGCGCTGTGGATCCAGTACGCGCTGTTCGACTACGGGTGGCCTGCGATCGTGAAGGCCGCGATCGGCTTCGTGCTCACGGTGATCCTCAGTTGGGGCCTGACGGCGGCGTTACGGAAGATTCCGGGCGCCTCGCACGTGCTGTGAGGGCGTGAACTCTCGAAGCCCGGATGGAGCCTGCCACATTCACCGCCGTCATCCTGAGCTGCGAACCTTGCGATGCATTTGCATCGCAAGGTGAAGCCTCGAAGGATGGGCCGCACGCGCTTGCAGCCCATCCTTCGAGGCGCGCAAGGGCGCGCAGCTCAGGATGACGGTTGAGCTTGCGGCAACGAAGAATCGTAGTCCGCATGGAGCCAACGGATCTGAGAAAGCGACCTACGCCGCCTTCCCGCCCATATACTCCGGCAGCCAGCGTTCAAAAGAAGCCCGCAGCGTATCGATCGCAACCGGCGCCTCGGCGGCAATCGCAATCGCATCACCGCCTGTGGTGCCGATACGCACGCAAGGCACCTCGCAGCCGCGCATCTTGGCGAGCACGCGGCCGGCTTCCGTTTCTGGCACGGTGACGAGATAGCGCGCCTGGTCCTCGCCGAACCAATAGGCCTGCGAGACGAGCGCGCCAGGTGCAGCGAGCAGCTTCGCGCCGATGCCGCTGGCCATCGCCATCTCGGCCAATGCGACCAGCAGGCCGCCATCGGAGAGATCGTGCGCGGCGGTGGCGGTGCCCGCATGGATCATGCCGCGCACACAATCGCCGTTGCGCTTCTCGGCGGCGAGATCGACCGGCGGCGGGGCGCCCTCCTCGCGACCGCAGATGTCGCGCAAATAGACGGACTGGCCGAGCCAGCCATGGGTCTCGCCGATCAGCAGGATCGCCTCGCCCTCGGCCTTGAAGGCGAGCGAGGCCGACTTGGTGAAGTCGTCGAGCAGGCCGACACCGCCGATCGAGGGCGTCGGCAAAATCGCTCGGCCGTTGGTCTCGTTGTAGAGCGAGACATTGCCGGACACGACCGGGAAGTCGAGCGTGCGGCAGGCGTCCGAAATGCCCTTCAGGCAACCGACGAACTGGCCCATGATCTCGGGCCGCTCCGGATTGCCGAAGTTGAGATTGTCGGTGATCGCGAGCGGCTTGCCGCCGACGGCCGTGATGTTGCGCCAGGCTTCCGCCACGGCCTGCATTCCGCCTTGATAGGGATCAGCCTCGCAATAGCGCGGCGTGACGTCGACGGTCAGCGCCAGTCCCTTCGGCCCGTCCTGCACACGCACGACGGCGGCATCGCCGCCGGGGCGCTGCATGGTGTTGCCGAGGATGACGTGGTCATACTGCTCCCAGACCCAGCGCTTGCTGCACATGTCGGGCGTGCCGATCAGCTTCTCCAGTGCTGCACCGACGCCCATCGGCGCCGGCACCTCGCGGGCGTGCACGATCGGCAGCGCGGCGGAGGGGACGTGCGGCCGGTCATAGAGCGGCGCCTCGTCGCCGAGCTCCTTGATCGGCAGGTCGGCCATGACGTCGCCGCCATGCTTGACCACGAAACGCTTGCTCGGCGTGGTGTAGCCGACGACGGCGAAATCGAGCCCCCACTTCTTGAAGATCGCCTCGGCTTCCTTCTCCTTCTCGGGCTTGAGCACCATGAGCATGCGCTCCTGGCTTTCCGAGAGCATCATCTCGTAGGCGCTCATGCCGGTCTCACGGGTCGGCACCGCATCGAGATCGAGGTCGACGCCGAGGTCGCCCTTGGCGCCCATCTCGACCGCCGAGCAGGTCAGGCCGGCCGCGCCCATGTCCTGGATCGCGATGACGCAGCCCTTCTCCATGATCTCGAGGCAGGCCTCGAGCAGCAGCTTCTCGGCGAAGGGATCGCCGACCTGCACGGTCGGGCGCTTCTCCTCGGACTTGTCGTCGAACTCGGCCGAGGCCATCGAGGCGCCGTGAATGCCGTCGCGGCCCGTCTTGGAGCCGAGATAGACGATCGGCATGTTCACGCCGGAGGCGGCGGCATAGAAGATCTTGTCGGTACCCGCGAGGCCGACGGCCATCGCGTTGACGAGGATGTTGCCGTCATAGCGGGTGTGGAAGCGCATCTGGCCGCCGACCGTCGGCACGCCGAAGGAATTGCCGTAGCCGCCGACGCCTGCGACCACGCCGGAGACGAGATGCCGCGTCCTGGCATGCTCCGGCGCGCCAAAACTCAGCGCGTTCAGACAGGCGATCGGACGCGCGCCCATGGTGAAGACGTCGCGCAAAATGCCGCCGACGCCGGTAGTCGCGCCCTGGTACGGCTCGATGTAGCTCGGGTGGTTGTGGCTCTCCATCTTGAAGACCACGGCCTGGCCGTCGCCGATGTCGATCACCCCGGCGTTCTCGCCCGGGCCCTGGATCACCCAGGGCGCCTTGGTCGGCAGGCCGCGCAAATGGATGCGCGAGGATTTGTACGAGCAGTGCTCGTTCCACATCGCCGAGAAGATGCCGAGCTCGGTGAAGGTCGGCTCCCGCCCGATCAGCTTCAGGATGCGCTCATACTCATCGGGCTTGAGCCCGTGGGCGGCAACCAGCTCGGGTGTGATCTTGGGTTCGTTCTTCATGGATTCGGGGCTTTCGGCGGCGGTTGGCCGTTCTTAGGAACATCGGGCGGCTTGGAAAAGCCCTTTATGGCGCATTTTCCCGCTGTCCCACGTTTTGCGGCCGAGGCGTGCGGGAACGGGAATTGCACGGCGCGGACGGATCGGATTTAAGGGCTCAAGACCCGCAATTGAAGGCCCATTTCCTTGCACGAATTGACCAAAACGGCCCCTTCCCAGCGCCCTGACCTGCATGTTGCCACCGAAGGGGAATTCAAGGGGTGGCAGACCTGGATCCGCGACAGCTTTGAGAACCATATCGGCCCCTTCTGGCACCGCCTGGAGACGGACGGCAGCGTCCGCTGCGCCTTCCGGGTCGAGAAAAAGCACCTGAACGGCTCGGGGAACGTCCATGGCGGCTGCTTCATGGCCTTCGCCGACTACTGCCTGTTCGCGATCGGCCGCAATGCGCTGAACAGCCGGGGCGTGACCGTCAATTTCGCCTGCGAATTCCTCGATGCGGGGCAAGAGGGCGATTTGATCGAGTGCACCGGCGAGGTCACCCGCGCCGGCGGCTCGCTGATCTTCCTGCGCGGGCAGATGGCCTCCGGCGAGCGCCGGCTGTTCACCTTCTCCGGCACGATCAAGCGGGTGAAGCGGAAGCCGCTCTCTCAGCCAAACGCATAGCTCGGCGCCTTCCCTTTTGGCGTCCCCTCGCCCAGAGTTGGGCAAGCGCTGTCGCGCCGGGGAGCAAGACCAAGGTGCCGCAGAGCACATCGCCGACGGGTCGCACGGCGGCTGACGTACCGACGCCGCTATCGTCCATCGCCGCCACCGGCGCGCGCAACTGGCGCGACTATGCGCTCTTGTTCGCGCTCGCCTGCTGCTGGAGCTCCACCTATCCGCTGGCCAAGCTCGCTTTGGACACGATCCCGCCGATCACCTTCATCTCGGCACGCTCGCTGATCGCGGCCGCCTTCCTGTTCGCGATCCTGTGGATGCGCGGCGTCAGGATCCCGACCGACGCAAAGGCCTGGAAGCTGTTCGCGGTCCAGCAATTGATCAACTCGACCTTTCCGTTCCTGATCATCACCTGGTCGCAGCAATATGTGCCGGCGTCGAACACGGTGGTGCTGGCCTCGACCACGCCGATCTTCGCCTTCCTGATCACCTCGCTGATCACCCGGCATGAGCCGGCGACGCTGTTGAAGCTCGCCGGCGCGACCCTCGGCCTCGCCGGCACAATCGTCATCGTCGGCCTCGATGCGCTGCGCGGCTTCGGTAGCGAGATCGTGGCCGAGATCGCGATCCTGCTTGCCACCGTCTCCTTTGCCTGCGCCACGATCTTCGGCCTGCGGCTGTCGGAGTACGACCCGATGGTGGTGGCGGCCGGCTCTCTGTTGTTCGGCGGCCTCGTGCTGCTGCCACCTTCGCTGATCATCGACCAGCCCTGGACGCTGCACCCGACGCCAACGGCGATCACAGCCACCATCGTGATGGGGATTGTCTCCAGCGCCTTGGGGCTAATGCTGTTCTACATGTGCCTGGGACGGCTAGGCACGCTGACCACCAACGCACAAGGGTACTTGCGCATCCCGATCGGCGTCGGCCTCTCCATACTGCTGCTCGGCGAGAGTGTGCCGTCGAACCTGGCGCTGGGCCTGCTGCTGGTCATGGCCGGCGTCGCCGCGATGACGGTGCCGGCGGAACGGTTGAAGCTGCGATAGCAATTACTTGGCGTCGTCCGCGAGCAGTTTCCGGTATTTCTCGACGTCGCGCGTCACGAGCTGCTGAAGCAACTCGGGCGTGTGCTCGTTGTCGTCGGGGGCAACGGTCGAGAGCTCGGCAAAACGCTTCTTCACAGCGTCGGTTTCCACCGCGGTGCGCGCGGCGGCATTCAGCTTGGCGATCACCGCCGGCGGTGTGCCCCTGGGCCCGAACAGACCATTCCAGCCCTGCGCCTCGAATTCGGGCAGGCCAGCTTCCGCCGAGGTGGGCAAATCGGGCAACGAGGCGAGCCGCACGGTCGAGCCGACCACGAGGCCCCTCACCAGCTTCTCGTTGATCGACTGCGAGACGGAGGCAGCCGCATCGCAGACGCCGTCGATTTGGCTGCCGATCGCGTCCGTCAGCGCAGGCGAAGCGCCACGATAGCCGACCAGCGTCGCGTCGATGCCCGCGGCCGTCACGAAGCTTTTGCAAATCAGGTAGTTCGACGAGCCGACGCCGGCGTGACCCAGATTGATCTTGCCGGGGTTGGCCTTGGCGTAGGCAATGAACTCTTTCAGATCCTTCGCCGGAAAATCCTTGCGTAACGCGATGATGCCGAATGTCTTCGCAACCATTCCGATCGGCGCGAAGGAGTCCGGCGTGAACGGCAGCTTTGGATAGATCGTGTAGGTCGCGGCATTCGTGCCGGCATTGCCGATCGCGATCGTATAGCCGTCAGGCTCGGCGCGGGAGGCGCGCGCGAGCGCAGTCGAGCCGCCGGCGCCCGCGACGTTCTCGATCACGATGGTCTGGCCGAGCGCCACGCCCATCTGCTCGGCGACCGTGCGCGCGATCACATCCGACGTGCCGCCGGCCGCGAACGGCACGATCATCGTGATCGGACGCTTGGGAAAATCCTGCGCGAACGCGGCGGTCGCGAACGAAAGCGCCGCGATCGCGGTGAGAGACCGCTTCAACACGAAAGAAATCACGCGGCCTTTTCCAGATGCTGGACGAGGCCGGCGAACAGGCCGCGGCCGTCGGTGCAGCCCATGATGTCTTCGACGTGGTTTTCCGGGTGCGGCATCATGCCGAGCACGTTACCCTTGTCGTTGACGAGGCCGGCGATGGAATGCGCTGCGCCGTTGATATTATGACCCTCGTCGACCACGCCATCGGCGGAACAGTAGCGATAGAGCACCCGCCCCTCGCCCTCGAGCCGCTTGATGGTCTCTTCATCCGCTTCGTAATTGCCCTCGCCATGCGCGACCGGAACACGGATCACCTGGCCGGCATTGTAGCCGCGGGTGAACGGCGTGTCGGAGCGTTCGACGCGCAGATGCACGTCGCGGCAGATGAACTTCAGCCGCGCGTTGCGCATCAGCACGCCCGGCAGCAGGCCGGATTCGCAGAGGATCTGAAAACCGTTGCAGACGCCGAGCACGAGGCCGCCCTTGGCCGCATAGTCACGCACCGCATCCATCACCGGCGCCCGCGCCGCGATCGCGCCACAGCGAAGATAATCGCCGTAGGAGAAGCCGCCGGGCACCACGACGAGATCGGTGCCGGCAGGCAGCGACGTCTCGGCGTGCCACACCATCGCCGGTTCGTTGCCCGAGATCAGCCTCAGCGCGCGCGCCATGTCGCGCTCGCGGTTGATTCCGGGAAAGACGAGGATGGCGGCTTTCATGGTTCAGGTTCCAACGGTGGCGGGAATCGGGTGGGCCAGCGGGCCAAATCGTGACGAGACATAGCCATTTGACGGGGATTTTACCAGTGCTAGCCTCGCCGGACGGCCTTGTACACAGGCCATAGCCACGGCGCTTCTGCCAACGATTTTGCCCGGGATTGAAGCCATGAATGTCCCGTCGCTGCCCACATCCCAATCCGAACCGGTGTCCGCCGAGGGCGTCGTCGCCGCCGGCGCCTATGTCGACGGCCGGCGCGTCGCTAATATCGCCATCAGCGAGGCTTCGAGCTGGCGGGCCAAGCCCGGCCATGTGGTCTGGATCGGCCTACACGAACCCGACATGGAGCTGCTCGGCGCGGTGCAGAAGCAGTTCGACCTGCACGAGCTCGCCATCGAGGACGCCAATAACGCCCATCAGCGGCCCAAGATCGAGCAGTATGGCGAGGCCCTGTTCATCGTTGCGCGCACGTCGCAATTGATCGAAGGCCGGATCGCCTTCGGCGAGACCCACATCTTCATCGGCGACGGCTATCTCGTGACGGTCCGTCACGGCGCCTCGACCTCCTACACGGCGGTGCGCGAGCGCTGCGAGAGCTGCCCGCGCGCGCTCGCCCGCGGCGAGGACTACATCCTCTATGCGATCCTCGATTTCATCGTCGACAACTACTCTCCCGTGCTCGAGAGCATTCACGAGGAAGTCGAGGAGATCGAGGACTACGTGCTCTCGAACGCCATTACCAAGGCGCAGATCGAGCGGCTGTACATGCTGCGCCGCGACCTGCTGCGGCTCCGCAACGCCATCGGCCCCCTGGTCGAAGTCTGCCGCCGGCTGGAGCATGACGAGCTGTCGATGGTGCGCCCGGCCATGCAGACCCTGTTTCGCGACGTCACCGACCACGTCCGCAACATCCAGGAGCGCATCGATTCCATGCGCGAGGTGCTGGCCTTCGCCTTCGAAGCGAGCCTGCTGGTCGGCCAGGCGCAGGAGACCGCTGTCTCCAAGAAGCTCGCCTCGTGGCTCGCGATCCTGGCCGTCCCTACCGCAGTCGCCGGCATCTACGGAATGAACTTCAAGTACATCCCGGAGCTACAGCTGGAATACGGCTACTTCATAGTGTTGGGATTGATGGCGCTCGCCTGCCTCGGATTGTACTGGCGCTTCCGCCGCGTCGGATGGCTGTGAAGCCCCCGCGCGAGTTACACGATCTCGACCCGATAATTCTCGATCACGGTGTTCGCCAGCAGCTTGTCGGCCGCGTCTTTCAACGCGGCCTCCGCCTTGGCCTTGTCGGCGCCGGCGAGCTCGATGTCGAACACCTTGCCCTGGCGGACGCTGGCGACGCCGTCGACGCCGAGCGACTTCAGCGCGCCTTCGATGGCCTTGCCCTGCGGATCGAGGATGCCCGTCTTCAAGGTAACGGTGACACGTGCCTTCACGTCGAAATCCCCTTTAGCTCTTCACCAGCACCGGGCCGGAGCCCGCCGGACGCTCGTTCTCCATGAGGATACCGAGGCGCTTGGCGACTTCGGTATAGGCTTCCAGGAGGCCGCCGAGATCCCTGCGGAAACGATCCTTGTCGAGCTTCTCGTTCGACTTGATGTCCCAGAGACGGCAGGAGTCCGGCGAGATCTCGTCGGCGACGATGATCCGCATCATCTCGTTTTCGAACAATCGCCCGCATTCCATCTTGAAGTCGACGAGGCGGATGCCGATGCCGAGGAAGAGGCCGGTGAGGAAATCGTTGACGCGGATGGCGAGCGCCATGATGTCGTCGATTTCCTGCGGCGTCGCCCAGCCGAAGGCGGTGATGTGCTCTTCCGACACCATGGGGTCGTTGAGCTGGTCGTTCTTGTAGTAGAATTCGATGATCGAGCGCGGCAGCTGCGTGCCCTCCTCGATGCCGAGCCGCTGCGACAGCGAGCCCGCGGCGACATTCCGCACCACCACTTCCAGCGGCACGATTTCGACTTCGCGAATCAACTGCTCGCGCATGTTGAGGCGGCGGATGAAATGGGTCGGCACCCCGATGTCGTTGAGGTGCTGAAACAGGTACTCCGAGATCCGGTTGTTGAGGACACCCTTGCCCTCGATCACCTGATGCTTTTTCGCATTGAACGCGGTGGCGTCATCCTTGAAGTGCTGGATCAGGGTACCGGGCTCCGGGCCTTCGTAAAGAACCTTTGCCTTGCCTTCATAAATGCGACGCCGACGGCTCATGGGGATGTACCGTGTTTTGTTGAAATCCATGTGTCTGGTGTGCTCCGGTTGACGAGAACTACGACCCACAGCGGAGCTGCCGTGAACGGCCCGGAACCCATAGAAACAGAACAGGAACCAAGCCTCAGGCAACCTATCCGATTGGCTGTCCCAGCACAATCGATCCGACCCATCCGGCGCTGAATTATACCGTCTTGCCTGCGGCTTAACGGCTCGTTGTTTTGCCGATTCGTGCCCCCTATCTAGGCATGCGCCGGGGCCGTCGCAACGAGGGCCGCCGGGTCCAGTCAGCAGGGAATTGGAACAGGCATGACCACGTTCGACAAGCGCGAGGAAGGCTTTGAGAAGAAGTTCGCCCTCGACGAGGAGCAGAAGTTCAAGGCAGAAGCCCGCCGCAACCGGCTGCTTGGCCTGTGGGCGGCCGAAAAGCTCGGCATCACCGGCGAGGCGGCCACAGCTTACGCCAAGGAGGTTGTCGCGGCCGATTTCGAGGAAGCCGGCGACGGTGACGTCCTGCGCAAGGTCGCGGCCGATTTCGCCGCCAAGAACGTCGCCGTCACCGAGCAGGCGATTCGCGCCAAGATGAACGAGCTCGCCGCGGTGGCGGTGGCCGAGGTGAAGGCGGGGAAATAGGCGAATAAATGGGCGAATAGGGAGTGGCGAATAGCGAATGGAGAACCCCATTCGCTACTCGCAATTCGCCATTCGCCCCGCTCAGCCTTCCTTGAACCCGTATTCCGGCACGTTGCCGCTGGCGCCATAGTATTTGTACGGCAGGAATTTGCCGCTCATCGTGATCTTGACGCGGTCGCCCTTCGGGTTGGGCAGGCGCTCCATCACCATGTCGAAGTCGATCGCCGACATGATGCCGTCGCCGTACTCCTCCTCGATCAGCGCCTTCCACGCTGGGCCGTTAACCATGACCAACTCGTAGAAGCGATAGATCAGCGGATCGGTCGGCGGCATCGACATGCCGCGCATCGGCGTCTCGTTGAGCATGGTGGTCTCGGACTTCGACAGGCCGAACAGTTCAGCGGCGTTCGCGGCTTGCGGCTTTGTCAATTTCATCTGGCCGAGGATCGCGCCGACGATCAGCACCTCGGAATAGCCGCCGATCTGCTCGCAGATGTGTTTCCAACTCCAGCCCTTCTCGCGCTTGATGTCGAGCAGCTTTTCAGTGAGGTCTTCGCGTTTCATGTCAGGGTCTCCTCTTGTTAAGTCTCGTCATGCCAGGGGCAGAAGTGCGAAGCACATCTACCTGCAAAATGTCCCGGGCATCCACGTTCTTGGCCGCACTAAGAAGACGTGGATGGCCGGGACAAGTCCGGCCATGACGTCTCTCTGGGCGGCACCGCCTTGGCGTCAGCCGCAATCGTGAGCCCGGGCTTGCCGATGTGAACCACGGGCACATTGCGCGGATCATGGCCCGGCTTCTCGGCCGCAAAATTCTTGCTGCGGCTGACCAGGAAATCGATGATGTGGTTGCGCAGCGCATAGTAAAGCGGATGGCGATGCAGATCGGTGCGGCCTCGATCTTTTGGTAGCGGATTTTCGACAACCTCCGCCAGCACCGCGCCGGGACCGTTGGTCATCAGGAAAATCTTGTCGGCCAGATAGATCGCCTCGTCGACGTCATGCGTGATCATGAACGCGGTCTGCCCGGTCTCCAGACAAATCCGTCGCACCTCGTCCTGCAGCGTGCCGCGCGTCAGTGCATCGAGCGCCGAGAACGGCTCGTCCATCAGCATCATCTTCGGCGTGATCGAGAGCGCACGCGCGATGCCGACGCGCTGCTTCATGCCGCCGGACAGTTCTGACGGACGCTTGTGCTCCGACCCTGTCAGGCCGACGAGATCGATGAAGGTCTGCGCATGCGCCTTGACCTTGGCGCGATCCCAACTGCGCCATTTCGAGGTCACGGCATAGGCGACGTTGCCGAGCACGGTGCGCCAAGGCAACAGCGCATGGCTCTGGAAGATCACGGCGCGGTCGAGGCTCGTGCCTGAAATCGCCTGCCCGTCGACGATGACGGCCCCCTCGCTCGGCGCATCGAGGCCGGCGAGGATGTTGAGTACGGTGGTCTTGCCGCAGCCGGAATGGCCGATCACGCAGCAAAACTCGCCACGCGCCATCGACAGCCACAAATTCTCGAACACGGCGGTCGTGCCGCCGCTTGCGCCGGGATAGCGCTTCGCGATGCCTTCGATGGAGATGAATTTGTCGATCATGGGCAGCGGCTCCGCAAGCCTGCTGCGCCCCCTCGCCCCGCTTGCGGGGAGAGGGTTGGGGTGAGGGGGAGTCTCCGCGAGGACGGCGAGAGTTGGACTCGCGGAGAGTCCCCCTCACCCGGATCGCATCTAACGATGCGATCCGACCTCTCCCCGCAAGCGGGGCGAGGTGAACTTGCGGCTGCGCCGGTGAACATCATCAGCACCACCCTACTCCGGAAACGTGACCATGCGCGTGAAGCGCGCGAGGATCTGGTCGAGCAGCATGCCGACGACCCCGATCAGCAGGATCGCGATGATGACATTGGTGATCGAGAGGTTGTTCCACTCGTTCCAGACGAAGTAGCCGATGCCGGTGCCGCCGACGAGCATTTCGGCGGCGACGATCACGAGCCAGGCGATGCCGATGGAGATGCGCATGCCGGTCAAAATCGTCGGCGCCGCCGCCGGCAGGATCACCGTGAAGGCGCGCCGGAACGTTCCGACCTCGAGCGTGCGCGCGACGTTGATCCATTCCCTGCGAACGCTGGCGACGCCAAAGACGGTGTTGAGCAGCATCGGCCAGATCGAGCAGATGAAGATCACGAAGATCGCGGAGATCGAGGAATCCTTGATGGTGTAGAGCGCGAGCGGCATCCAGGCCAGCGGCGAGATCGGCTTCAAGACCTGGATGAAGGGATCGAGCGCTTGGCTTAGCAGCGGCGACATGCCGATCAGGAAGCCGAGCGGGATGGCGACGAGCACGGCCAGGAAGTAGCCGGCGCCGACACGCGCGATCGAATAGCCGAGCTGGATGCCGAGCCCCTTGTCGTTCGGCCCGTTGTCATAGAACGGCCGCTCAAGGTGCTCCCAGAGCTTGGCGCCGACATCGAGCGGGCCGGGCATGGCGGATTTGCCCTGCGTCGCAGTGAGGCCCATCAACTTGGCGTATTCCGGGCTCATCGTGGCGATGGCGCCGGTCGAACGCGTGGCGAGATGCCAGACGCCGAGGAATGCGGCGAGCAGCACGATCGAGACGAGGCCGGCGCGGAGACGGAGGGAGGTGGTGGTCATTATGCAAGACCTCTCCGCATGTCGTCCCGGCGAAGGCCGGGACCCATAACCCCAGGGAGAAGTTTGGCGAAGACTAGTTGTTCGGTACTGCCACTTTCCGCAATCGATGAATCACGCGGTATGGGTCCCGGCCTTCGCGGGGACGACAGTGGTGAGAGAAATTCGCTCACGACGCCTTCCTGATCTTGAAGCTGGCGACGTAATCGTCCGGCTTCGCCGGATCAAAAGTCTTGCCCATCACCGCGAACGATTTGTACGCACTGGCGGGCGGCGTGAGGCCCATCTCGGTCATCAGCTTCCTGGTGTCGGTTGCGAGATACACCTGCTCGGCGACCGCCTTGTAATCGACGTCGCCCTTAATCTGGCCCCAGCGCTTCATCTGCGTCAGCATCCACACCGCAAACGACTGCCAGGGGAACGGATCGAAATCGACGCGCTTGGCATCGGTCTTCACGCCGCCGAGTCCGTCGGCATAGGTGCCAGTCAGGACCTGCTCCAGCACCGTGACCGGAGCGTTGATATAATTCGCCGGCGCGATCGCTTCCGCGATCTGCTTGCGGTTCTCCGTTTTCGACGCATAAGCGGTTGCATCGACGATGGCGCGCGTCAGCGCGGCAAAGCTGTTCGGCGCCGTCGTGATGAATTCGCGGCTCGCGGCAAAGCTACAGCAGGGATGGCCGTCCCAGATCTCCTTTGACAAGAGATGCATGAAGCCGACGCCGTCATAGATCGCGCGCTGGCAGATATTGTCCGGCGCGAGGAAGCCATCGATGTTGTCGGCACGCAGGTTCGCGACCATTTCCGGCGGCGGCACCGAGCGCAGCTGCACGTCGGTATCGGGATCGATGCCGTGCTCCGCGAGATAGTAGCGCAGCAGATAGTTGTGCATGGAGTAGTCGAAGGGGATCGCGAACTTCATGCCCTTCCAGTCCTTCGGATCGCGCTTGTCCTTGTGCTTCATCGCAAGCGTGATGCCCTGCCCGTTGATGTTTTCGATCGCGGGCACGGCAAAGGGAATCGCGTTAGCGCCGAGGCCGAGGGAGATCGCGATCGGCATCGGCGCCAGCATGTGGGCGGCGTCGTATTCCTTGTTGATGGTCTTGTCGCGGATCACGGCCCAGCCGGCGGTCTTGACCACGTCAACGTTGAGACCGTGCTTGGAATAGAACCCCAGCGGCGCCGCCATGATGATCGGCGTCGCGCAGGTGATCGGGATGAAGCCGACCTTGAGATCTTTCTTCTCGGGTGTGCCAGTCTCGGCGAACACTTCGGTCGCCGTCTTGATCGGGAAGAACTGCGACAGCGCAGCAAGTGCGGTGGACGCACCGACCGATTTCAGGAACGCGCGGCGCGCCGCGTCCTGCGGAAACATCGCCCGCATGACGGCGGAGGCAACCACGCCCTCGTAACGCTTCTCCTCGCTCTCGACCGGCTCGCAGCGCAACGACAATTCCGCATGCTCATGCTCCGCCGCCGAGCGATGCTGCCCGCACGCACAGCCAGCTTGAAGATTGCGGTCGGCATCGAACGGATCGTCGAACGTGGACATGTTGCTGCGCCCCTTTGTCACACCTCTCGCGACGGGCTTCGCTGCCCGTCGCGACAGGTCAAAATTCCTTCGTGGCCCGGCTACACCTTGCGCAGCTGGACTACGGGAAGCATGCAGATTCTATGCCGCCTTGCCTGTTACCTGGGCAGCCACCGGCAGCCCCTGCTCAATCGGCAGCGAGGGATCGCGTGACCATTCGTTCCAGGAGCCGAAATACATCCGGACGTCCTTCACGCCGGCGTTCTTGAGCGCCAGGAACGTGTTCGAGGCACGCGCCCCCTTGAAGCAGTAGAGATAGACCGGCGTGGTCGTCGAGATGCCGACGGTGGCGCATTCCGCCAAGATCTCGTCCTTGGACTTGAAGCGCGGGCCTTCGGCGGTCGGCTTCATCATGCGGTACCATTCCAGCCAGACAGCGCCGGGGATGCGGCCTTTGCGCGGGCAGAAATCCTTGCCGTAGGGCGACGAGCTGTCGCCGATCCACTCGTCGACGTCGCGCACGTCGAGGATCGCGATGCCGGGCTTGCCGACGGCGCCTAACATGGTTTTCGCGTCGATCAGGATGTCGCCGGCTTCCGGCACGATCGAGAAAGAGGCCTTGGCCGGCGCCGGGACATCCTTCGTCACCGGGAAGCCCGCGGCCGACCACGCATCGAACCCGCCATGCAGCACCTTGATCTTGGGATAGCCGAGCATGGTGAGCAGGTAGTAGCCGCGGCAGGACTGCCCGAAGCCGGAGTTCATCGACTGTTCGTAAATCACAGCCGTTTCCTTGCCGGAAAGGCCGGCACCGCCGAAGGCGTCGGCGAACTTGGTCTTCAGCTCGGCCATTCCTTCGGGCGTCGAGGTCGCGAGAAACGTGAAAATCTCATGGACGTTGACGGCGTTGGGGAGATGCCCGGCGGCGTAGGCGTCGGGGTTGCGGGTGTCGACGATGACACACGGTTCGGTCTTCAAGAGATCGGCAAGTTCGACGGCAGTAATCAGGACGTCAGTCATGGCAGCCTCTCCGTTGAGGTTTGGGGTCTTCGGGGTGGACTCGCAAAAACTCAGGCGTCGGCGAGCATCTTGCGCAACTGCTTGGTGGCAGGCGTGACGATCGCGACGAAATAGGCCTCGCGCAGGCGCCGCTGCACGCGGTGACTCTTGAGGTAGCCGCGCGCGCCACAATGCAGCATCGCCGCATGCGCCGCCGCGACGCCGGCTTCGCCCGCGCGCAAGCGCAGCGCGATCACCTTGCGCCAGTAGGTCTCCTCTTCATTGTAGGGATCGCGCGCCAGCGCCATGGTCTCCGCCTCGAGCTCGGCGGCGAGGTCGCGGAAATGCACCGGCTGCTGCGGCAGATAGCGGTTGACGTGGCCGAGGGAACCATCGACCTCGTCCATGATGTTGATGCAGTCCCGGATGAGGCCAAGCGCCATGCCGGCCTGGAGCAGGATGAAGCCCGCGCGGATCTTCTTCACGAACGGACCGGCGGGATCGGCGAGGATCAGCTCATCCGGCACGAAGACATCGCGGAACTGCACGCCATACGTGCCGGTGCCGTCCATGGCGAGGAACGGCTTGCACGGCGTCAGCGTGATCGCGGGGTCGGAGCAGTCGGCCAGGAACATCACCAGGCCAGGCTCATCTTCCCTCTCGAAGATGGTGCCGAAATAATGGTCGGGGCCGAGATTGGAGACCCAGGGCAGCGCGCCGCGAACGATGTAGCCGCCATCGACCTTGCGTCCCTTCAATTTGAGCTTCTCGATGCCGAAAAAGCTCTTCATCGGATTGGACAGTCCGGTGCCGCCGAGCAGCCTGCCGGTCGAGAAAGCATCGCCAAAACGCTTTGCCAGTTTCATATTGGTCGAGTTGGCGGCGTACCAGACCAGCGTGTTCTGGCACCAGGCCATGAAGGCCGTGGCGCCACAGACCTCGCCGATCGCCGCCATCGCCTGGATCGCGCAGCGCAGATCCGCAGGCCCTTCATGGGGCATGTGACTGCCCCAGGCGCCGACCTCGCCGAATTTTCGCAACACCTCGGCCGGATAGACCGAGCCGGCATCGATGCCGGCGGCGAGCGGCGCGAGCTGCTCCCGCGCGATCCGCGCCACCTCGCCTGCAATGGACGGTGCGGTCTGATCTAAAGCTTCGACCCGCGATAAAGCCAGTGAACCCATGATCGTCTCCCGCACCCTTGTCCTGATTGCCGTCTGCTAGATGCCGACCTCGAGATTGATCGGGCGGGTGAAGGTGTTGGCGACCGGCGACCATTTCTTCACATGGGCGACCAGCGCGTTGATGTCGTCCTGCGAGACCCCCTCGCACGCCATGTCGACCTTGACGCGCACGTCGGTGAAGCCGACCGGCTTGTCGGAGACATCGCCGGTGCCCCAGACCGCGGTGATGTTGAGGTCGCCTTCGAGCTCGAGCTCGAGCTTGTTGACGATCCAGCCACGATGCACGGCGTTGGCGTGCAGTCCGACCGCAAGGCAGGAGCCGAGCGCGGCGAGCGAGGCTTCCGACGGATTGGGCGCGGTGTCGTCGCCCAGAAGGCCCGGCGGCTCGTCGACGATATACGGCTGTAGGTTGCGGATGTAGTTGGCGTGGCGGAATTTTCCTTCCGCGACCGTCTTGCACTTCAAGGTCTTGACGACCTTCGGATTGGCCTTGCCGTTGGCGATCAGTTGCTCGAGGCCATTCTTGTCGATGGGTGCAAGGCAACCCGTCAGCACCGTTTTTTGAACGACGGCAGTCATCAGTTTTCTCCCTGGCAGCCGAGGAAATCGGCAGGATACCGAACGGTCTGTTTCCTTGCACGGAGCATGCCAGATGAGGCCAAAATCAAAATGCGAAGCATTGGAGCCGCTTAGCCGGCGCTGCCTGCGGATTGCTCAGCCGCCTCCTGCTCAAAGGCGATGCAGATGCGCTTTGCCGTGCGAATCTTTTCAGCGCGGAACAGATGCGGCTTGCTGATGCGGCGCGGCTGCGGGTAAGTTTGGACTCATGGCCAAGTCCTTACTCAACAAGACGTCGTCAAAGAAGAACTCTCATTCGCCGCACGCCGGCATGGGCGAAGACGAATCCGCGCGAGGGCGTTTGCTCAACGCCGCGACGCATCTGTTCTGCAAGAACGGAATCAACGCCACCGGTATCGATGCGATCATCGAGGAAGCCGGCACCGCGAAGACCACGCTCTACAAATTGTTCGGCTCCAAAACCAATCTCGTCAATGCTGTGCTGGAGAGCGAAGGCAAGCAGTGGCGCGAATGGTTCATCGGCGCGATGGAAGCAGGCGGCGGCGACGCGCAAACGAAACTGACGCGCATCTTTCCGGCGCTGAAGAGCTGGTTTGCGGAGGAGCGCTTCTACGGCTGCCCCTTCATCAATGCGGTCGGCGAGCACGACAAGGACGCGAAGCAATTCCGCAACATCGCGATGAAGCACAAGAAGATCGTGCTCGGCCACATCGAGAAGCTCGCCGGCGAGTTGGGCTCGGCGGAGCCCGTGGTGCTCGCGCATCAGCTCGGTCTCTTGATCGACGGGGCGATCGTCGCGGCGATGGTCTCGCGCGATCCGGGCGTGGCCGATACGGCGGCGCTCGCGGCAACTCCCCTGCTCAGCCAGTCGAAGGCGAAGAAGAAGCGCGCGGCGGATCAGCTTGAGGCGGTGTGATCTCGTCTCGATTGTCCCACCGGCTATGCCTGCAATTGCGATCAGCAAAGTGGCGCCTTCGACCAGGCACCGCTCCTCTTGCCCCCAATCGAACAAAGCGAACTGGATCTGGGCTGGCACAAACTGCACATTACAACCATTCGCGTTGATCTATGGTCAGCAGGAGCGACCTACGTGAAAGCGCGCTGAAGGCAAGGGTGGCGCTTTGATCCGTAGCGGACTGAGGGAACCGGTCCGGATACAAAAGCCATCCGCTCGTTGACGCGGCAAAAGCGCGTTCATCCGCGGATGAGGCCCTTGCCACGGCTCGGCAACTGGAGGATGCTTTAGTCGAAGTAGAAATACCGAACTGTTGCATTCGATAAAAATGGAACAGTCTGCGGCGAAAGTCGTGGCCAGACAAGAAAGTCTGGTTCGGCGCGAGGTGAGATCAGGCGACACGTCGACAAGCAAGTGGCGAAACAGCAACTGCTCGGGAGGCGATAGTGGACTGGCTTGTGAGCACGTTGCGGGCCTACCCTGAACTGGCGATTTTCTTTGCGCTCGCCATCGGATTCTGGATCGGACCGGTAAAGGTTGCCGGCTTTAGTCTGGGAAACGTCACCGCGACACTCCTTGCCGCTGTTGTCATCGGGCAGTTGGCGATCACGATATCGCCCAACGTCAAATCAGTCTTCTTCCTGCTGTTTCTGTTTGCGGTGGGTTACGGAGTGGGTCCGCAGTTCTTTCAGGGGCTTGCCCGGGAAGGGCCGAGGCAAATCGGCTTTGCCGTCATCGTGCTGGCGTTTTGCCTGGTTGTGCCGCTGATCTGCGCAAAGCTCGCCGGGCTGGATCTCGGCTATGCCGCCGGTCTTTACGCAGGCTCGCAGACGATCTCGGCCTCGATCGGTGTCGCTACAGATCAGATCATGCGGCTCGGGCTGCCAGCCGAGCAGGCCAAGGCGTTCGCGGACAAGATTCCGATCGGTTACGCCGTGACTTACATCTATGGAACGATCGGTTCCGCGCTCGTGCTCGCAAAACTCGGCCCGTGGCTGCTTGGCATCGATCTCCCCAAAGCCTGCGCCGACTATGAGAAGCAACTGGGCGCCGGCGGCACCGGCGAAGATGTCATGTCGGCGCGGCGAAACTGGGAAGTGCGCGCCTATCTGCTGGAGCCGGATATGCCCGTCGTGGGCAAGACGGTGGCGCAAGCCGAAGCAAGCGAGACCAAGGGACGACTTCTTGTCGAGCGCATCCGCCGCGGCAACGAGATCCTGGAATGGAAACCCGATCTGGTTTTGCAGGCCGGCGATATTGTCGCTGTCGCAGGACGGCGCGACCTGCTCGTCAACCTGATCACGGAGCGCGCCCGGGAGGTCGACGACAAGGCTCTGCTCGACGTTCCCGTTGAAGTGACCGACGTGTTCGTGACGAATAAGGAGGTCAACGGCAGGACACTCGCGGAGCTGAGCACGCGGCCGTCGGCCCACGGCGTGTTCCTGCGCAAGATCATGCGCAACATGATCGAGATCCCGATCCTTCCCGGCACCGAAATCCACCGCGGCGATATTCTCACCCTGGTCGGCAGCAGATCCGGTGTGGATGCCGCTGCGAAAGACATCGGTTACGCCGACCGGCAGGTCGAAGCCACCGACATTGCCTTCCTCGGCGCCGGCATCCTCGTCGGCGGCCTGATCGGCGCTCTCAACTATAAATGGGGCAGCGTTCCGATTGGACTTTCGACCAGCGGCGGTGCGCTGCTCTCCGGGTTGATCCTCGGCTGGCTGCGTACCATCCATCCGACATTCGGTCGCATCCCGGGTCCCGCGCTTGCGCTGATGAACACGCTCGGGCTCAACATTTTCATTGCCGTGGTGGGCATCTCGTCCGGGCCAGGCTTCGTTGCCGGCCTGAAAGAGGTCGGCCTCAGCCTCTTTGTCTGGGGCATCGTGGCGACCTCCGTTCCGCTCATCATCGCCGTCTATCTGGGGCATTACGTCTTCAAGTTCCATCCGGCCATCCTGTTCGGCGCCTGCGCCGGGGTGCGCACAACCACGGCGGCACTCGGCATGATTCAGGAAGCCGCGAAAAGCAAGGTACCGGCGCTGGGCTACGGCATGCCCTACGCCATAGGCAATACGCTGCTGACCATCTTCGGCATGGCCATCGTGCTGATGATGTGACGGCACACTGACGTCGGCCGCCTGTCGCGGCCTCTTCAACACCGCGGCGGTGGTCGCCAGCGGAGCGGCGGAGAATGTCATGACGAATGTCGATTACGCCCAATTCGACAAGATGAGCCCGTTCGAGATCAAGGATGGCTTGATCAAGTTCGCAAAGGCGACGTCCGCCAAATCCGCCCAGGCCCTGCTCAACGCCGGCCGAGGCAATCCGAACTGGATCGCGACGGCACCACGCGAGGCGTTCTTCCTGTTTGGCCAATTTGCACTCACCGAAGCGCGCCGGGCGATGGACGATCCCCAGGCCGGCCTCGCCGGCATGCCGCAACCAGGCGGCGCGGCGGGACGGCTCACAGCCTGGCTGTCAAAGCATCCGGATGCGCCGGGAGCCGAGTTCCTCGGCCGCGCCGTCGATTTCAGCGTCAAGACTTTCGGGTTCGACGCGGACGCCTTTGTCTATGAAATGACCGACTCGATCATCGGCGACAACTATCCGGTACCCGACCGGATGCTGGTTCACGCCGAGCAGGTTGTTCACCGCTACCTGATGTGGGCGATGTGCGGCGACAAGCCGCCGCCGGGCGAGTTCAAGCTCTACGCGGTCGAGGGCGGAACTGCCGCCATGTGTTACATTTTCAAATCGATGATGGCGAACCGGATTCTCAAGAAGGGCGATACGATCGCCTTGGGCACGCCGATCTTCACGCCCTACATGGAAATCGCCGAACTCGAGGACTACGCCTTCAAGGCCGTGCATGTGAAGGCGGTCCAGGAGAATCGCTTCCAATATCCCGACGAGGAACTCAAGAAGCTCGAAGACCCCGCGATCAAGGCCTTCTTCGTCTGCAATCCCGGAAACCCGACCTCGATGGCGATGGATGCGGACACGCGCAAGAAGCTGGTCGACCTGATCAAGAACAAGCGGCCCGACCTGATCCTTCTGACCGACGACGTCTACGGAACGTTCGTGCCGGGATTCCGCTCGCTGATGGCGGACCTGCCGCACAACACCATCGGCGTCTATTCCTATTCGAAATATTTCGGCTGCACCGGCTGGCGGCTGGGGGTCATCGCGCTGCACGAGAATCATCTGCTCGACGAGATGATCGCAAAATTGCCCGAGAAGGATTTGGCGGCCCTCGATAAGCGCTACGGCTCGATCACGCTCACGCCCCGCGAACTCAAGATGATCGATCGGATCGTCGCCGACAGCCGCGACGTTGCACTGAACCACACCGCAGGCCTCTCGCTGCCGCAGCAGGTGATGATGACGTTCTTCTCGCTCAGCGAATTGATGGACGCCAAGAAGGTCTATCAAAAGGCCTGCATGGAGATCTGTCACCACCGGGTAGCGGCGCTGCTGGAGGGACTGCCACTGGATGTCCAGCCGAATCCCAACTTCGCTTATTATTACGGCACGATCGATTTCGAGTTCTGGCTGCGCAAATATGTCGGCGAAGAGATGGTGCAATGGCTGAAGAAGAACGTTCACCCGCTCGATCTCGTCTACAAGCTGGCCGAGGACCACGCCGTGGTGCTGCTCAACGGCGGCGGCTTCGATGCGCCAAACTGGAGCGTGCGGGTGTCGTTCGCCAACCTGGCCGACGATACCTATGACGACATCGGCAGGGCCGTACGCGCGGTCGCGCGCGGCTATGTCGAGTCCTACCGGGCACAGGGTGGAAAAGTAGGCGGGATCAAGTTCGGCCGCTGACGGCAAGGCACTGGGGGGGACATAATGGACTGGTTCATCGCGCAACTGCGTGAGCGTCCCGAGCTTGCGTTTTTCGTGACGATCACGCTCGGCTACGCGATCGGCCGCCTGCGCATCGGCTCCTTCACACTCGGCGCCGTGACAGGTGTGCTGCTTGCCGGAGTCCTGGTCGGACAGCTTGGGATTACGCTGCCCGGCGCGATCAAGCAGATCTTCTTCCTGCTGTTCCTGTTCTCGATCGGATATCGCACCGGTCCGCAATTCTTCCAGGGCCTGAAGAAGGACGGTCTCGCGCAGGCGGGGCTGGCGGCCATCTTTTCCTGCGTCGCGCTGGGTTTGACATACGCCGCGGCGCGGATCCTGGGCTACGATGCGGGCACCGCAGTCGGTCTGCTCGCAGGCACCTTCACGGAGTCTGCGACGCTCGGTACGGGAACGGACGCCATATCGCACCTGGCCATGGACGAGGCCGCCCGCACGGCGCTCGCCAACAAGATCCCCGTTGCGTTCGCGGTCACCTATCTCGTCGGCGTCATCGCGGCGACCTGGTTCCTGTCGCAGATGGGACCACGCATTCTCGGTGTCGATCTTGCGGCCGAGTGCCGGACCTATGAAGCGGCCATGGCCGGCGGTGCAACCCCTGCGAACCAGATCGATGCGTGGCGCCAATTCGAGGTGAGGACATTCGAGATTGCAGCCGACTCGAAGGTTGCCGGCCGTACGGTGGGTGACGTGGAGGGCATGTTCGCCGGTGCACGCTTCTACATCGACCGCGTCCGCCGTGATGAAAGAACCGAGAATCCCTCTCCGGATTTCGTGCTGCGCGCGAATGACAGGATCGCGGTAGCGGCGCGGCACGAGCCACTGATCGAGAACGCCGGCGCGTTTGGGGTCGAGATCGCCGAGCCATCTCTCGTTCCCGGCGTCGCCGACGTGGTCGACGTGATCGTCACCGACAAGCGGCTCGATGGTCGGACAATAGGCGAGCTCGCGAGTTTGCCGGTCGCCCGCGGCGTCTTCCTGCGAAACCTCAGCCGCAGCGGGCTTCCGCTTCCGCTCGCCCCGGGAACGGTGATCCATCTCGGCGACGTCGTTACACTGGTCGGGCCCCCGGAACGCACGAAAGATGCGATTGCCGCGGTAGGCGTTCCTGACCGCGTTACGGATGCGACCGACATGGTCTTCGTCGGTCTCGGCATCCTGCTCGGTGCGATCGTGGGCATTCCCGCCGTCCACATCGCAGCGATGGAGATCGGCATCAGCGAAAGCGTGGGTGTGCTGCTCGGAGGACTGGTGTTCGGCTGGCTTCGATCCGTGCGTCCCGTCCTGGGACGGATACCTACGCCTACATTGTGGTTGTTCGAATCACTGGGGCTGACCGGCTTCATAGCAGTCGTCGGGCTCTCTGCCGGCACCGACTTCGTGCGCGGCATCAGGGAATCCGGCCTAAGTCTGATCATTGCCGCCGTTGTCGTCATGCTGGCCGCTCAAACCGTCACGCTGATCGCCGGCAAGCATCTGTTTCGCATGCATCCCGGGATCCTGCTCGGCGTCGTCGCGGGCGCGGGGACTGCGACGCCGGCGCTCGCCGCGATTCAGGAAGTTGCAAAGAGTACCGTCCCGACGCTCGGCTACGGCGTGAGCTACGCTGTCGGCAATGTTCTGCTGGCGCTCTGGGGAACGGTGGTGGTGCTTTTGGTTCGCTAGCCAGCTTCGGCCCACTGGCGATTTACGAGGGCAGCATGAGCAACTTTAAGATCCGGGGCCGAACGATATTCTATCTGGGTCGATCAAGCGGCGCTGATAGAGCATTTGTGGCGACGATCGGCATTGCCACTTGCATCGGAGCCGGCATCGTGACGACGCCCTCCCTGGCGCAGACGGCAAGCGCCAGTCCGTCCGGCGAGACCTCGGGACTTTTGCCTGCCGATCGGCAGGAGCTCGCGGATCAAGAGCGTCTCGCGTCCTGGACCGTCGCAAAAATACGGCCGCAGCCGTATATGAACGAGATCTATTGGCAGCTTCCCGACGATACGCCCGCCTTCTTCCGCGATTCCCTGGTCCAGTTTGTCGCCCGCACCTACGACCTGACACGCGACAATTCCAACGGGACGAAATCGCAAGCATGGGCCGCCGGCGGCTGGGTGGCGTTTCGCTCCGGTCTGGTCGGCGACATTTTCGGCGTGCATGCCGCGTACTACACCTCGCAAAAGCTGTTCGGTCCGCTCGATGAGGACGGAACGAAGCTGCTGGCGCCAGGACAGAACTCGATCGGCACGCTCGGCCAGATCTACGGGCGGGCGCAGTTCGGCGACCAGGAATTTCGCGGTGGCTATCAACTGGTCGACACCCCGCTCATCAATCCGCAGGACAATCGCATGGTGCCGAACACGTTCGGGGGCATCACACTGGATTCGCTTCCGGACAAGGACCGCAACTACGATTACGCGTTGGGCTATCTCTGGAACGTGAAGCAGCGCGATTCCAACGACTTCATTCCGATGTCGGATGCGCTTGCGGGGGACGCCATCAATCACGGTGCGGCGTTCGGGATGGTCAAGTACCGGCCCTTCACCGGCCTCTCGACCGTAGTCATGGATTACTACATCCAGGACTACATCAATTCGGGCTTCGTGCAGGCCGAGTACGATTTCAAGCAGCCCAAGAATGTCCCGAACTGGATTGTCGGGGCCAATCTGATCACCCAGCAGAGTGTCGGAGCAAACCTGCTCACGGGCAACTCCTTCCAGACCGGCCAGTTCTCTGCGAAGCTGCAGATGGTCTACGCCGGATGGACCTTGTTCGCCGCAGGCTCGGCGACCGACAGCGCCTCGGCGATCTTTTCGCCGTTCGGCACCAAACCCAACTACACCGACATGCAGCAGGTGTCGTTCGACAGCGCCGGCGAGAAAGCCATCGGCGGAAGCGTCGCCTACGATTTCGGCTACGCGGCGGGTCTTCCCGGTGTTTCCACCGGCGTGTGGTACACGCGCGGCTGGGACGCCATCGACCCGGCGACCCAGTTGGCGATACCAAATCGCAGCGAACTCGACGTCTGGCTTCAGTACCGCCCGACCGAGGGGCCGCTAAAGGGCTTTCGACTGAAGACGCAATATTCGAGCCTTTGGCAGCAAGGCAACGCGCGCGACGTTCAGCCGGAATTCCGGTTTATCGTCGACTATACCGTGCTGTTCCGACCGCCATCAAAATGAGGCGCGACGAGGATCCTAACTACTAACTCACCCTACGAGATCTGCGATCCTTCCGCGACCATCCCCTCAAGCCGCTCCAGCTCCGCGGCCAGATCGCGCTCCACATCCGCCGCCCGCATCTCCATCACCCGATAGTCGCGCGCCTCGAGCCACGCCCGCCGCGCCGCGCGGTCGGCGGCGATGGTCTCGCCCTCACCCGGGTTCACAAGCTCGATCGCGATCCGGTGCGGGAACGAGACGAAGTCCGGGATGTGGCGGCCGACCGGGGTCTGGCGCTTGAACCCTCCGGCGAAGCGACGATCGCGGGTCAGCGCCTGCCAGAGCAGGCGCTCGGCGTCGGTCGGGTTACGCCGGAGCAGACGGGCGAGACCGCGCACAGTGCTGCCGCTGTCGGGCACGCCGCCGCCCTGCCCGTGCTCGGCGAGCAGCGCGCGCAGCCGCGTCGCCTGCTCGCCGTCGAGCACGCCCCCCTTGGCGGGTCCCTTGCGGCCCTCGGCGATCGCCATCACCACGCCGTGCAGGGTGTGCATGTCCTGCTTGGTCGGATCCATACGGGTAAAGATGTTGCGCAGGTTCACCAGCATGGTGTCGCGCTTCTCGGCCGGGCGCAAAAACTCGACCTTGTCGAGCTCCCGGATCAGGTTCTCGAAGAAGGCCTGGATCTGGTGCTGCGAGGCCCGCTCGGACCGCTCCGGCATGGCGTGCGGCAGTTCGCCGGACGTCGCCCGCTTGAACAATTCATAGCCGACCAAGAGCACCGCCTGGGCGAGGTTGAGCGACGCAAAGCCCGGATTGACCGGGAAGGTGATGATGCGGTTGGAGAGCCCCACCTCCTCGTTGGTCAGACCCCAGCGCTCCCGGCCAAACAGGATGCCGGCCTTGCCCCCTGTGGCGATGTGCCCTGAGATCTCGCTTGCTGCGGCTTCCGGCCCCACCACCGGTTTGGCCTGGTCATGGGGGCGCGCGGTGGTGGCGAACAGCAGGTCGAGATCGGCGACGGCCTCACCCACCGTGTCGAACAATTCCACCTTCTCCAGAATATAGTCGGCACCGGCTGCCGCGCGCTGGGCGGCAATGTTGGGCCAACCGTCGCGGGGATTGACGATGCGCAAGGCGTGAAGCGCAAAGTTGCCCATGGCGCGCGCGGCCATGCCGATGTTCTCACCAAGCTGCGGCTCGACCAGGATCACGATGGGACCGTCGAGGGCGAGGCCCGCCTTGCTCTTGTCAGTCCCCGACATCTCGCTTTGCTTTCACGCTGGTTCTCAAGGCCTTGGAGAGGCCGCCTGAGGAATTGATTCAAGCCGGCCGCCGGCCGGTTCTGCCCGTTCGCCTGTCGTTTGCCTGTCCTGACAGAATTCTCAAGGGAAATAACGGGTTGGATTCGACTTTTGAATCTCGCCTGAAACTTCAGGGCGGCCCCTGCCGAAGGGCCGCTCCCGCCCCCCATCTGGAGAAGCTGGATGAGCTAAAAGTGCATAATCCCTTGGCTTTCGCCCGCCGCGTCCGGGTGCTAAGAGGCGGCGGATATTCCCGTGGCGCACCGAAAGCGCCGTTCCCAAGAGGCTTCCCCGATCATGGCAAAAATCAAGGTGACCAACCCCGTCGTCGAACTCGATGGCGACGAGATGACCCGGATCATCTGGCAGTACATCAAGGACAAGCTGATCAACCCGTTCCTTGACGTCGAACTGATGTATTTCGACCTGGGGATGGAGTACCGCGACCAGACCAACGATCAGGTGACCATCGACGCCGCCGAAGCCATCAAGAAGGTCGGCGTCGGCGTCAAGTGCGCCACCATCACCCCGGACGAGGCCCGGGTGAAGGAGTTCAACCTCAAGCAGATGTGGAAGTCGCCGAACGGCACCATCCGCAACATCCTCGGCGGCTGCATCTTCCGCGAGCCGATCATCTGCAAGAACGTGCCGCGCCTGGTTCCCGGCTGGACCAAGCCGATCATCATCGGCCGCCACGCCTATGGCGACCAGTACCGCGCCACCGACATCAAGTTCCCGGGCAAGGGCACGCTGTCGATGAAGTTCGTCGGCGAGGACGGCACCGTGATCGAGAAGGAAGTGTTCAAGGCGCCCGGCGCCGGCGTCGCCATGGAGATGTACAATCTCGACGATTCCATCATCGACTTCGCCCGCGCCTCGCTGAACTACGGCCTGCTGCGCAACTACCCGGTCTATCTCTCGACCAAGAACACGATTCTGAAGGTCTATGACGGCCGCTTCAAGGACATCTTCCAGGACATCTACGACCGCGAGTTCAAGAAGGAATTCGAGGCCAAGGGCCTGACCTACGAGCACCGCCTGATCGACGACATGGTGGCCTCGGCGCTGAAATGGTCCGGCGGCTACGTCTGGGCCTGCAAGAACTACGACGGCGACGTGCAGTCCGACACGGTCGCGCAGGGCTACGGCTCGCTCGGCCTGATGACCTCGGTGCTGCTCACCCCCGACGGCAAGACGGTGGAAGCCGAGGCCGCCCACGGCACGGTGACCCGCCACTACCGCGAGCACCAGAAGGGCAAGGAGACCTCGACCAACTCGATCGCGTCGATCTTCGCCTGGACCCGCGGCCTGTCGCACCGCGCCAAGCTCGACAACAATGCCGAGCTCGCCAAGTTCGCGAACATCCTGGAGAAGGTCTGCGTCGACACGGTCGAAGAGGGCTACATGACCAAGGACCTCGCGCTGCTGGTCGGCGCCGACCAGCGCTGGCTCTCGACCACCGGCTTCCTCGACAAGGTCGCCGAGAACCTCACGAAGGCGTTGGCTTAAGCAGCCGTCCGCAATTTCGCCCGACTGGGTCGGACATCATCACGGGCCGCGTCGCAAGCGCGGCCCGTTGGTTTTTTGAGCCTCCCGCGGAGACCGACCATGCCCATCAAGCTAGCTGCCCCCTGCCTACTGTTGCTAGCCGCAACGGCCGGACCGGCCACCGCCGCTGAGCCCGGCCCGGCCCAGCCCCCGCGTGGGGGCATTAGGCTCGTCGGCAATCCGGACGCCGTTGAGCATCCAGTCATGACCCTGAACGCTCAAGGGGCTCAGGTCTATGAATGCAAGGCAGCCGCAGACGGTAAGCTCGCCTGGGCCTTCCGCGAGCCGATCGCAACGCTTATCGACAACGGCAAAACCGTCGGACGACATTTCGCCGGGCCGAACTGGGAACTCCAGGATGGAAGTGCGGTGACAGCCAAGGTCCTTGGCAGCACTGCTGGGACGGAAAACGACATCCCCTGGCTGAAGCTTGAGGTCACTGCACACCGCGGCAGCGGCGCGCTTTCCGATGTCACCACAGTCCAGCGCATCAATACCCATGGCGGCAAGCTCGACGGCGCTTGCGACAAGGCCGGCGAATTCAAAAGCGCGCCCTACTCGGCGGAGTATGTCTTCCTGCGCAAGGGCTGAGGAACGCGGCGCGGGGCTTTAAGCGCCCGCCATCGCTTTTTCGATCGCCGTCAGCGCCTCAGACGCCTTGGCGCCATCGGGGCCGCCGGCCTGCGCCATATCGGGCCGGCCGCCGCCGCCCTTGCCGCCGAGCGCTTCGGAGGCGACGCGCACCAGATTGACGGCATTGAAGCGCGAGGTGAGGTCCGCGGTGACGCCGACCACGATTCCGGCCTTGCCGTCCTCGGTGACGCCGACGATGGCGACCACGCCGGAGCCGATCTGCTTCTTGCCGTCATCCGCAAGGCTCTTGAGATCCTTCATCTCGATGCCCTCGACCGCGCGCGCCATCAGCTTGACGTCGCCGACTTCGCGCACGCCCGTGGCCGCGCCGTTGCTGGCGGAGCCGCCGCCGCCCATAGCGAGCTTCTTGCGCGCGTCGGAGAGCTCGCGCTCGAGCTTCTTGCGCTCCTCCATCAGCGCGGCGATGCGCGCCGGGACGTCGTCGATCGAGGTGCGCAACTCGTTGGCCGCGGTCTTCGCAAGCGCCATGGTCTCGTTGGCATGCCGGCGCGCGTAGTTTCCGGTCAGCGCCTCGATGCGGCGGACGCCGGAAGCAACCGCGCTCTCGCCGGTCAGCGTGATCAGGCCGATGTCGCCGGTGCGCTTGACGTGGGTGCCGCCGCAAAGCTCGACCGACCAGCCGAGCGCATTGGCGCCGCGCTCGCGCGCGGTCCGGCCCATCGAGACCACGCGGACCTCGTCGCCATATTTCTCGCCGAACAACGCGCGTGCACCGGCTTCGCGGGCCTCGTCCACGCCCATGACGCGGGTGGTGACCTCGTCGTTCTCCAGCACCACGTCGTTGGCGATGTCCTCGACGCGAGCAAGCTCCTCGGCCGTGATCGGCTTCGGATGCACGAAGTCGAAGCGCAGACGGTCGGGCGCGACCATCGAGCCGCGCTGGGCGATGTGGTCGCCGAGCACCTGGCGCAGCGCCTCGTGGATGAGATGGGTCGCCGAGTGGTGGGCGCGGATCGAGGAGCGGCGTCCGTGATCGACCTCGAGCTGGAGCGCGGTGCCGAGCTTCAGCTCGCCACTCTCCATTGTGCCGATATGGACGAAGAGATCGCCGAGCTTCTTCTGCGTGTCGGTGACCCGGAACCTGATCCCGCCCTCGCCGCTCAGCACGCCGGTATCGCCGACCTGGCCGCCGGACTCCGCATAGAACGGCGTCTGGTTCAGCAGCAGCGCGCCGGTTTCGCCCGCCTTGAGGCTGTCAGCTTCCTTGCCGTCCTTGACCAGCGCGGAGACCACGCCTTCGGCACTCTCGGTCTCGTAGCCCAAAAATTCGGTGGCCCCGAGTTTTTCGCGCAGCGGGAACCAGATCGCCTCGGAAGCCGCTTCGCCCGAACCCTTCCACGATTCGCGCGCCTTGGCTTTCTGACGCTCCATCGCGTCGGTGAAGGCGGACTGGTCGACGCCGATGCCGCGCGACTTCAGCGCGTCCTGCGTCAGATCCAGCGGGAAGCCGTAGGTGTCGTACAGCGTGAAGGCGACGTCGCCGTCGAACATATCGCCCTTCTTCAGGGACGCCGACTTCTCGTCGAGGATGGCAAGTCCGCGCACCAGCGTCCTGCGGAAGCGGGTCTCTTCCAGCCGCAGCGTCTCCTCGATCAGGTTTTCCGCGCGCATCAATTCCGGATAGGCTTGGCCCATCTCGCGGACGAGTGCCCAGACCAGGCGATGCATCAGCGGGTCCTTGGCGCCGAGCAGCTGCGCATGGCGCATCGCGCGGCGCATGATCCGGCGCAGCACATAGCCGCGGCCCTCGTTCGAGGGCAGCACGCCGTCGGAGACCAGGAACGCCGAGGAGCGCAGATGGTCGGCGATGACGCGGAACGAGGCAACCGTCTGCTCGTTCGGCCCGTGGCCCAGCGCCGACGCGGTCGCATCGATCAGGTGGCGGAACAGATCGGTCTCGAACACGCTGTCGACGCCCTGCATGATGCTGGCCATGCGCTCCAGCCCCATGCCGGTGTCGATCGAGGGACGCGGCAGCGGCACGCGCTCCTCCTTCGTCACCTGCTCGTACTGCATGAACACCAGGTTCCAGAATTCGAGGAAGCGGTCGCCGTCCTCTTCCGGCGAGCCCGGAGGCCCGCCCCAGATGTGATCGCCGCGATCGATGAAGATCTCCGAGCACGGGCCACACGGACCGGTGTCGCCCATCGCCCAGAAATTGTCCGAGGTCTGGATGCGAATGATGCGATCGTCGGAGAAGCCCGCGATCTTCTTCCAGAGCCCGGCCGCCTCGTCGTCGGTGTGATAGACGGTGACGAGCAGCTTGTCCTTGTTCAGGCCGAAATCCCTGGTGATCAGCGTCCAGGCAAGCTCGATCGCGCGCTCCTTGAAATAGTCGCCGAACGAGAAGTTGCCGAGCATCTCGAAGAAGGTGAGATGGCGCGCGGTGTAGCCGACATTGTCGAGGTCGTTGTGCTTGCCGCCGGCGCGCACGCATTTCTGCGAGGTGGTGGCGCGCTGATAGGGCCGCTTCTCGACGCCGGTGAAGACGTTCTTGAACTGCACCATGCCGGCATTGGTGAACATCAACGTGGGGTCGTTGCGCGGCACCAATGGCGAGGACGACACGATCTCGTGGCCGTTCTCGGCAAAGAAGTTCAGAAAGGTCGACCTGATCTCGTTGACGCCGCTCATGTTCATCCAATCGGGTGTGCTTGGACCCGCTATACGCCATCCAAACCTTGAGATTCAGGCTGATATCTGCGGGCCAAAGCGCTTTTAGACAAGGCCAGCTTCGCTGTCCAGAAACTGTGCAGGGAGATCAGAGGGTTGCCGCAGGCGCGCAATCCCGTTGAAAGCCGCAAAGCCCGCGTTGACAGGCTTGGCCGGGCTGTGGTCTGTACCCATCTGTATCGTACGGCCACGTCGGGAGAGACCGACTTTGGTGCCGGCGCCGAAGGAGCAACCGCCCCGGAAACTCTCAGGCAAAAGGACCGCGTGGCTTTGACAGCATCTGGAAAGAGACGCCGGCGGGCATGTCCTTCTAAGAAGGGTTGGCCCGGACAGCGTCCGCCGACGGGATAATACTCTCAGGCACAGCGACAGATGGGGCTTCGGGTGGTGTCCGCGGGGAATTGTCCTCGGGAACCGCCGAGGGCCCTGTGATGCTTTCGCGCGACGACCAAGATTCCCTGAAACATACGTCCCTTCACGGGCTTCATGTGTCCCTTGGCGGCAAGATGGTGCCGTTCGCGGGCTATGACATGCCCGTGCAATATCCGGCAGGCGTGCTGAAGGAGCATCTCCATACCCGCACCTCCGCCGGCCTGTTCGACGTCTCCCACATGGGCCAGATCGCGCTCCGGCCGAAGTCGGGCAAGGTCGAGGACGCCGCCCGCGCGCTGGAGCGGCTGGTGCCGCAGGACATCGTCGCGGTTGCGCCGGGACGGCAGCGCTACGCCCAGTTCACCAATGCGGATGGCGGCATCCTGGACGATCTGATGGTCGCCAATTTCGGCGACCATTTGTTCCTGGTGGTCAACGCCGCCTGCAAGGCCGAGGACGAGGCGCATCTGCGCGCGCATTTGTCCGACGACTGCATCATCGAATCGCTCAGCGGCCGCGCGCTGGTCGCGCTCCAGGGTCCGAAGGCGGAATCGGTGTTGGCGAAATTGTGTGCGGAGGCGCCAGCCATGAAGTTCATGGACGCCGGCCCGCACAAGGTCGCGGGCATCGACTGTTTCGTGTCGCGCTCCGGCTATACCGGCGAGGACGGTTTTGAGATTTCGGTTCCCGCTGCGGACGCCGAACGCCTCGCCAAGACGCTGCTGGACAATCCCGACGTGCTGCCGATCGGCCTCGGCGCGCGCGACAGCCTGCGGCTGGAAGCCGGGCTCTGCCTCTACGGCCACGACATCGACACCGAGACCACGCCGGTCGAGGCCGCGCTGGAATGGTCGGTGCAGAAGAGCCGCCGTAGCGGCGGCGCCCGCGCCGGTGGCTTTCCCGGTGCGGAAAAGATTCTCGCGCATTTCGACCAGGGCGCAAGCCGCCGCCGCGTCGGCCTGCGCACCGAGGGCCGCGCGCCGGCGCGCGAGGGCGCGCTGTTGTTTGCGGATGCCGCGGGCGGGGAGCCGATCGGAAAGGTCACGTCGGGCGGCTTCGGCCCGAGCCTGAATGCGCCAGTGGCAATGGGCTACTTGCCCACCGCGTCGAGCGCGCTCGGCACACAACTCTTCGCCGAGGTGCGCGGCCAGCGCTTGGCCGTCACGGTCGCCGCCATGCCCTTCGTGAAAAACACCTACAAACGCTGAGGATCGAAAATGACCACGACGCTGTTTACCTCCGACCATGAATGGCTGGCCATCGACGGCGATGTCGCAACCGTCGGCATCACCGACTATGCGCAGTCGCAGCTCGGCGACGTCGTGTTCGTCGAACTGCCCAAAGTCGGCCGCACGCTGAAGAAGACCGAAGCCGCAGCCGTCGTGGAATCCGTGAAGGCCGCGTCCGACGTCTACGCGCCGATCTCAGGCGAAGTGCTGGAGACGAACGACGCGCTCGCCGCCGAGCCGGCGCTGATCAATTCGGATGCGCAAGGCGCAGCCTGGTTCTTCAAGATCAAAATTGCCGACAAGAGCGAGCTCGGCGGCCTCATGGATGAAGCCGCCTACCAGGCGCACACGGCTTAGAGAGCGATGGAGCAAGCGATGACCGCGCACCGCAAATCCAACGGCGACGCCGCCGCCAGTTTCGTTCGCCGCCATATCGGCCCCTCCGCGCGCGACGTCGCCGCGATGCTGGAGACCGTCGGCGCCAAGAGCGTCGATGCGCTGATGGCGGAAACGCTGCCCGCTTCGATCCGGCAGGCCTCCCCGCTCGATCTCGGCAAGCCGTTGAGCGAGACCGAGGCGATCGCGCATATGGGCGAGCTGGCCGCCCAGAACCAGGTCTTCACCTCGCTGATCGGCCAGGGCTATTCCGGCACGATTTTGCCCGCGGTGATCCAGCGCAACATCCTGGAGAACCCGGCCTGGTACACGGCCTACACGCCCTACCAGCCGGAGATCAGCCAGGGCCGGCTGGAGGCGCTGCTCAACTTCCAGACCATGATCTGCGACCTCACCGGGCTCGACGTCGCGAACGCCTCGCTGCTCGACGAGGCAACTGCGGCCGCCGAAGCGATGGCGCTCGCGGAGCGGCACTCGCGGGTCGAAGCAAAGGCCTTCTTCGTCGACAAGGATGTGCATCCGCAGACGCTCGCAGTGATGCGCACCCGCGCCGAGCCGCTGGGCTGGAAGCTGATCGTCGGCGATCCCCTCACCGATCTCGACAAGGCCGACGTGCTTGGTGCGCTGCTGCAATATCCGGGCAGTTCGGGCACGGTGCGCGACCTCAGGCCGGCGATCACGGCACTGCGCGCCAAGGGCGCACTCGCGATCATGGCCGCCGATCTCTTGGCACTGACGCTGCTCGCCTCGCCCGGCGAGCTCGGGGCCGACATCGCGATCGGTTCGGCGCAGCGCTTTGGCGTGCCGATGGGTTATGGCGGACCGCACGCGGCCTACATGGCGGTGCGCGATGCGCTGAAGCGCTCGCTGCCCGGCCGCATCGTCGGCCTCTCCGTCGACTCGCGCGGCGCGCCCGCCTATCGCCTCGCGCTCCAGACCCGCGAGCAGCACATTCGCCGCGAGAAGGCGACCTCCAACATCTGCACCGCGCAGGTGCTGCTCGCCGTGATCGCCTCGATGTATGCGGTCTATCACGGCCCCGAAGGCCTGGCGCAGATCGCGCGCAATGTGCATCGCCGCGCGGCCGTGCTCGCCGCCGGCCTGCGCAAACTCGGCTTTGCGCCGCTGTCTGAAAGCTTCTTCGACACGCTCAGCGTGGATGCCGGAGGCAAGCGCGCTGAGATCATCGCACGCGCAGCCGCCGAGAAGATCAATCTCGGCATTGGCGAAACCGCGCTGCGGATCGCGCTCGACGAGACCACCACGCCCGCGACGGTCGAGGCGGTCTGGCGCGCCTTCGGCGGCCAGCTCGCTTACGCCGAGATCGACGCCACTACGCGCGAGGCGCTGCCGGAAGCGCTGAAGCGCGCGACCTCCTTCCTCACCCATCCGGTGTTCCATGCGCATCGCTCGGAGACCGAGATGCTGCGCTACATGCGCAAGCTCAGCGATCGCGACCTCGCGCTCGACCGTGCGATGATCCCGCTCGGCTCCTGCACGATGAAGCTGAACGCGACCACCGAGATGATGCCGCTGACCTGGCCGGAATTTTCCAACCTGCATCCCTTCGCCCCGCGCGAGCAGGCAAAGGGCTACCACGCGCTGTTCGCGCGGCTGGAAAAGTGGCTGTGCGACATCACCGGCTATGACGCGATCTCGCTGCAGCCGAATTCAGGCGCGCAAGGCGAATATGCCGGGCTTTTGGCCATCCGCGGCTATCATGCCGCGCGCGGTGAGAGCCACCGCAAGATCTGCCTGATCCCCTCCTCCGCCCACGGCACCAACCCGGCCTCGGCCGCGATGGTCGGCATGGACGTGGTGGTGGTCGCCTGCGAGAAGAACGGCGACGTCGACGTTAACGATCTCCGCGCCAAGGCCGAGAAGCACTCCAACGATCTCGCCGCGGTGATGATCACCTATCCCTCGACGCATGGCGTGTTCGAGGAGCACATTCGCGAGATCTGCGACATCGTGCATGGCCATGGCGGCCAGGTCTATCTCGACGGCGCCAACCTCAACGCGCAGGTCGGCCTGTCCAGGCCCGGCGATTACGGCGCCGATGTCAGCCATCTCAATCTGCACAAGACTTTCTGCATCCCGCATGGCGGCGGAGGACCGGGCATGGGTCCGATCGGCGTGAAGGCGCATCTCGCCCCGTTCCTGCCAAATCATCCAGAGAATCGCCATCCCGCGGCCGACGCGAAGCCGCCGGTCGGCCCGGTGTCGGCCGCGCCGTTCGGGTCGGCGTCGATCCTGACCATCTCCTACATCTACATCCTGATGATGGGCGGCGACGGCCTGAAGCGCGCGACCGAGATCGCTATCCTCAACGCCAACTACGTCGCCGCGCGTCTCGATGTGCATTTCCCGGTGCTCTACAAGAACGAGAAGGGGCGCGTCGCGCACGAATGCATCGTCGACCCTCGCGCGCTGAAGGCAACCAGCGGCGTCACCGTCGACGACATCGCAAAGCGTCTGATCGATTACGGGTTCCATGCGCCGACCATGAGCTTCCCGGTGCCGGGCACGCTGATGATCGAGCCGACCGAATCGGAATCGAAAGCGGAGCTGGATCGCTTCTGCGATGCCATGATCGCGATCCGGAAAGAGATCGCCGAGGTCGAGGGCGGCCGCTTCAAGATCGAAGCGTCGCCTCTGCGCCATGCCCCGCACACCGTGCACGACATCGCGGATGACAATTGGACCCGCGCCTACACCCGCGCCGAAGGCTGCTTCCCATCAGGCACCTCGCGCACCGACAAATACTGGTGCCCGGTCGGCCGCGTCGACAACGTCTATGGCGACCGCAACCTGGTGTGCTCCTGCCCGCCGGTGAGCGATTACGCGGAAGCCGCGGAGTAAGGGATTCGTAGGGAAGGTTAGCGGGCGGCTGCGCGAAGCGCAGTCCGCTGGCGTAACCCACCACTTCAGCTTCCGCGGAGACGAACAGTGGTGGATTACGCCTTCGGCTAATCCACCCTGCGGTTTCGACTTACGGTGCAACCAGCGAACGGCTTTGCGCATCCCACCGCGACAGCCGTTCGTTGGTCAGCAGCGTGCCACCCCACCAGCGTCGGATCGGATTGTGGTGGCGGAAGTCCTCCCGGCCCGCAAGGACGGCTTGGCCAAACTCGGTCAACGACAGCCGGCTCCGGCGATACGCGGCGTTGCGGCCTCGCGCATCATGCGGAGCGAGCGTCGCGAGTTTCGGATCGAGACCAGCGATCGCCGGCATCGGGCCGGATGCGAGCCCTTCGAGCAACGGGCCGAACTCCCACTGGTCGAACACGCGCGTTTCGAGCAGCCCGCCCGGCTGAAACAGCTCCTTGGTGCGGTTGTGGCCCTTCGCAATCAATTCTAGAAGCCGCGCTTCCGTCGCGCCTAATCCCGTGACCGGCGACGGCAGTTCGGCCAGCAATTCTTCCATCGCCGGCTTCAGAAAGGGGAACTTGGGAAACTGCCGACTGAGCAGTCCGAAACAACGCTCCGGCGTTGGCGCCCGATAGGCCTCCCAGGCGATGTGGGCGATCTCGAAGTCGCGCTCCGTGACGTCGAATTCCCGCACGCTACGATCGCGAAGCTCCGCGACATCGGCTCCGATCAAATCGAAATCGACCAGCCGCAGTCGCAGACGCTCGACCATCGATGGGCGAGAACGCAGATAGTCGAGGATCCAGATCAATAGCAATTGACTGTTGGGTTCAGGATCGAACCACAGCTCGATGCGATCGACACCGTAAGCCTCACAGAACCAGACCAGCCAAGTGTTCTTATGCGCAAGACCCGTCTGGGAGGATCGCCTGACGAGGTCGGACCAATGCACCTCGGGATCGCGTGGGTACATGCGACCGTTGAGATATTGATCAAGATGGTACGACGTGGGCAGCGGTCCCGACACGAACCGAAAGATAAGCGGGACGACCATTTCCGCGCGGTGGGCGTGGATGAGACCAACGCCGGACGAACTGGTCAGGATTACACGCCTCATGTCCGAGGTGCCCTCACGCAAAACGAAACGGGCACTGACGACGTCGGCAACTCAACGTCCTCAGCGCCCGCTCCTCGCGAAAACTCTTCGCGTTCAGGCTTACTCGTCCGCCGGCTCCTCGCCGTCGGCGTCGCGCTCGGGGCTGCCGGCGAGAATCTGCTCGGCGATCAGGCCGGAGTTTTGACGGATCGCGGTTTCGATCTTGGCGGTGATGTCGGGATTGGCCTTCAGGAAGGCTTTCGAGTTCTCGCGGCCCTGGCCGAGACGCTGGCTGTCATAGGAGAACCAGGCACCGGACTTTTCGACGAGACCGGCCTTGACGCCGAGGTCGAGGATCTCGCCCATCTTGGAGACGCCCTCGCCGTACATGATGTCGAACTCGACCTGCTTGAACGGCGGTGCCAGCTTGTTCTTCACCACCTTGACGCGCGTGGTGTTGCCGACCACCTCGTCGCGCTCCTTGATCGCGCCGATGCGGCGGATGTCGAGGCGGACGGAGGCATAGAACTTCAGCGCATTGCCGCCGGTGGTGGTTTCCGGCGAGCCGTACATCACACCGATCTTCATGCGGATCTGGTTGATGAAGATCACCATGGTGTTGGACTTGTTGATCGAGGCGGTGAGCTTGCGCAGCGCCTGGCTCATCAGCCGCGCCTGGAGACCCGGCAACGCATCGCCCATCTCGCCCTCGAGCTCGGCCTTCGGCACCAGGGCCGCGACCGAGTCGATCACCAGCACATCGACCGCGCCGGAGCGAACCAGCGTGTCGCAGATTTCCAGCGCCTGCTCGCCGGTGTCGGGCTGCGAGATCAGGAGTTCGTCGATATTGACGCCCAGTTTGCGCGCATAGACCGGGTCGAGCGCATGCTCGGCGTCGATGAAGGCGCAAATACCGCCCTTCTTCTGCCCTTCCGCCACCGTGTGCAGCGCCAGCGTGGTCTTGCCCGAGGATTCCGGCCCGTAGATCTCGACGACGCGCCCCTTCGGCAGACCGCCGATCCCGAGCGCAATATCGAGCCCCAGCGAGCCCGAGGAGACCGACTCGACATCCATCGAACGGTCGTTCTTGCCGAGCTTCATCACCGAGCCCTTGCCGAACTGGCGCTCGATCTGGGAGAGCGCGGCGGCCAGAGCTTTACTCTTGTCCATGGAAGATCCTTCGACGATACGCAGCGCAGTGGTGGACATTGGGTCGTGCTCCTTATGGCGAGGATTCGGGTGCGGGACAAACGATTGGCGAGGCGGGTCGTCGATAAAAGCAATGTACCCTATTTGTTCCAAGTTCGCAATATGTTCTTTTGCGGATTTTGGTACTGGCCGAAATAGGCCACTCGGGATTTCAAAGTAGGCCACGAATCGGTTGACGCCACGCACCCGAATTTGCAGGCGGCGTCGCCTTCTTTGGGTTGGAAATTTTTTCCAAGTCGTTGCTTCGGAGAAGTTATCAACAGATCACGGACAAGTTTAAGGTATATAAATCAACATCTTAAGTCTGACTTCGATTTACGATTTAAACTTTGCGTGGCGAATCAAAAACGGCGCGCTTAAGCTTGAGCACGATCTAAATTGATTCGTGCGGACGGCCATGAACCCGAAAGATGAAATCGCCCGACTGATTGAAGCCGCCGAAGAGGCAGCTTATCGGCGTGGCTGGGAGGACGCCTGCATCGCAATAAAGCGGGCCGCTGACGCCGTGCAGCAATCAGCTAGCCTCGCCACGGCATTCGAGGCCGATGTCGTGATTGAGCCCCGCCACGCCATTGAGCCTCGTAAGACGGGCAGGCCCGCATCTATCGCCATTCAAGTCGTGGAGGATTGCATCAATGCATCTCCCGGCAAGAAAGGCGTTGATGTCGTCAAGGCGGTTCAATTGGTTGATGCCCAGATTCCAGAACGCACCGTGCGGACTTGCCTGCGGCGTTTGAAGATGAGCAAAAAAATCTGGCAGCGGAATGGTCTCTGGTATCCGAAACCGCCGCGCCAAGCAGCGTTCTTTGAAAACGAAAATGGGGAGGCGAATAGCTCACCTCCCCATAATTGAGTTAGACCCGTGTGGTGCAATTGGTAGACACGCCGGACTGATACTCCGGTGTCGGATGAGATAAGCTGACAGTGCTGGTTCGAATCCAGCCACGGGCACCAAATAAATGCAATGATTATAAGTGGCCGATTCATCTTTGTGATGAATTGGCCATTTGTGATTCATGACTTGCCGCCGTGGATTACCGTGAACTTTCGGCGGCGATCTGGCGGGGTCTCAGTGGGCAGCGCAGGGGCCATAGCAAGCGCGGCGTCCACAAGCTGCGGCAACCGTCCAAGCCTTCTCCGCCACGCCCAGCGCCTTCGCTGGCGTTGTGCGCAGGGCCTCGTGGGTGCGGCATAGATTGTAATGCGCGACGTACAGCGCGACGGCCGCAACGTGGTTGTCCAGCTTCCTGCTAAAGCCGTTGGTCAACCGCGTGAACCGACGCGACGCCATGCGCAGCGAAAGGTTCTGGCGTTCGACGTAGCTGGTTGAGACGTACTGCTCGGGATCGCCTGATACTACCTCACGGTTTACCGCTATTACTTGAGCAGGGCTGTAGCGGGTGACGGCATCCTTGGCGAGGTTGGTTACGCTGTAGGTCTTTACGATCACGCCATGGGAAGCATTCGGGCCGAAGGCGTCGCGGATCGCTACGCGGTAAGGGTGGAAGCCGTCCGTTGAGATTTCCGGCTGACCAATGACGCGGCTGCGGAGGTCATGCAGGAAATCCATGGTGCTTTCGGCATTCCGTTTGCCGACGCCCCAGCTAATGATTGCCTTCTGCGTCCCGGCCATGCCGATGAAAACATACTGATCGCCCTTGGCGTTGATCTCGTGGCGCTGGACGTTCTTTTGCTTCTTGCCGACGAAGCTCCACAGCTCGTCAAGCTCAAGGCGTTCGGTGCGCACGCCGACCATGATGCGGTCGTGCAATTCCATGCAGCCAAGGCCAACCCGGAGGGCCAGGTTGGCGACGGTGCCACGGTTGACGCGGGTGAGGCGTGAGGCGGTGCGGATGCCGACGCCTTCACAGAGCGCGGCGATGACTTCGACTTGTTTCTCTCGGGACAGGGCGTTCATGTGGGCGCAATCCTCGTTAGGATTGGCCCCGGGGACTCTAGAAAAGCCCCTCTGCAAAGCGTATATTCTAGTTTGGTCGCTGGCCCGGGGCGCAATCTCGGGTGGGTGACTAGGGATCGCTGAGGCTGCAACCACGGCGGTCCCGCTTATTCGGTAGTTCAGGGAGCCGGACTCGGACCGACATCTCCACACTTGTAGGGGCGGGTGTCCTACCATTAGACGATCCCTGAGAAGCGAGAGCCGATTGCAGGGCCGTTGCGTTCCTCCCCCGAGGTTTGGCGCAGCGGCCCTTCCTTTTTACGCCCCCTAGCTCGGCTAGCGCGTCGGGGGCTCAGTCCCTCCTAGTCAAGACTTGCTCCTCAATTGCGGAGAGGCCCATCAGGCTTCTCCGGATGCCTTCTTGGCCTTTCGCGCAGTGAGATACTGCACAAGCGACCAAATTGAATTTTTCACGTCGCCATCGATATCTGGCTCCGACATCAAGTCGATGAGTTGATATTCAAGCGCCTTTTGTGTCTGCGGAGGGGGCGGATCTGGCTCGCCGTCCTCATTCTCATCGTCTCCGGCATCAGGCCGCTTGCGCTGCTTCACGCTCTTTTTCGCCGCCGTTGAGGTGGCAACCGGCTTGCGCGCCAGCAACAAACCCGAGAGGGGAATGTCAGCCAATTTGGCGCCTGCCACGAAGAACAGGGCCACCTTGTCCACCGTCGAGCCTTGGACGTTGTATTCCTTGCGAAGATGCTCATCGAACTGGCCAGCCGTAATGGTGGTCAGATCGACTTCCCCTGACAAAAGCGAAGGGTAGGCCGCCACCATGATTTTCTTCCACAGTGCCGGCCGCGCATCATCAGACGCCTTGACCAGTGCAATGAAATCCTGCGTGGGGGAACCGTTGTCATTGATTAGCTTGAGATACTTCAGCGAAGCGATTATACTGTAGGCCAAGCTGCCAGATGCGTTACCGAACACCGAAGGATCGACCCGGCTGGGAACGGTCGTGTCGCGCAACTTATTGATAAAGCTTATGAAAGCGCTGAATGTAGCGTATGGCGGCGAGAGAGCCTTGGCTTTATCATTCATGGTGAAATGTCCTGATCGGTTCTGCGTGGCTATTTTAATAAATGCAGCCACGCAGAAAGTCAAGCGGGAGAAATCAGAATGACTCCGAAAAATCATAAAGTCTCTGTGCGGGGCGCGGACGGACAGTTTCACGCGCTCGCTTTGGTGCGGCTAGAGGGTGAAACGGCTTATTGTTGCTCAGAAGCCAAATATGAGGAGGCAATCCGCCACCCCGAGGCGTGTATCGAGGTTGGCTTCCCGTTGGCCGACGTCAAAATGAAAGAGGCCGCCAACTGAGGCGGCCTTAGTGGAGGGGCAAAATGTGGACCCTAATATTGGTGGTTATAGTCGCCGCTAACGCGAATACTGGCGGGGTCAGCACGAGCACGACTTTCCTCGACTTTCCGGACCAAGCAAAGTGTGAGGCCGCTGCGGCTGGAGTAGCTGTCGACGATTACACGACGCTACCAACGAACGCATATAACAACCGTCCTCCGACTTTTTACCGAATTGTCGCGAAGTGTGCAGCCCGCTGAAACCAGTCAGTCAGTTTTCAAACTAGGCCACTGCCAAATTCAAACTAGGCCACTAGGAGTTAAAACAGGCCAGTACCCGGATTTTTGGAAGATGAGAAGACCCACACCCGGGATCAATTCGATGCCCAAGCGCATAAGTTTGAGAATCCGAGTGCTCCCGTCACCAATTCAGGGCAGAGGCCAAAGCGTAATGGCGATCTTCAGCCGTTCTTTGCACGGACAAAAAACGCTTGTCCTAATTCCCTTCCGCGCGGGTGTTCCGAATCAGGAACATTGAACCTTCAATTAGTCCATGTAGACTAATCTTCACCGGGGTTTTGCATCATCCCCCTCGGGGCTGGTAAGCCGCCGCCTGCGCTTAATTTAAGCAGGCGGCGTTTTTAATTCCCGCGAGACGAAAAAGCCCCAGTCCGGGGCTGGCGGGACTGGGGCTCTTCACAGTCGCGCTTACTCAGTACGCGCGCAACTCATTGCCATCCAGTTGTCACAAAACACCGTGTCCTAATTCAGAGTTCCGGGTGTCCTAATTAGGACAGCACGCGGATTTTGGTACTGTCCGTATTCGACCCCAAGTGTCCTAACCCAAGTGTCCTAAATTGAATCTTGGGGTGTCCCAATTCGATTTTGGAGCGTGGCCATCGCTGCCGACAGGCAATCCTATATGATAGGCAACGGACATCGGCAGGAGCCCTCACCCATGCTCGCCTCGATCATGTTCAGCTTAGTCGTTATCGGGTTGATGGTTTGGTGCGGGCGCGTAACCGCCAACTTCGCGGCAGAGAGAGGCCGGTCCAGGCGCATTTGGTTCTTCTGGGGAGCGCTGTTCTTTCCCCTGTTCCCGGCTCAATGGTTCGTCCTGGGACTGCTACCAAAAAAGTAAGGCCGCCTCAGCCCTCCCGGGGCTGGAACAGCGCTGCCGAGCGATCGTTTTCAACGTCAGGCGGCATTTTTATTTCCTGTCGCCGCAAAAAGCGGCCCCAGGCTCGGGGGGCTGGAGGCGAGCGCTGGGGCCGTCCTTATGGCCGCAGCAGTGTCCGGCCACGCATACAGCAAATGACGACTCCAGGATTTTGTCGGTCCGTTTCCGAACACAAACCACAATCTTAGGTGTGCCCATCTGCCGTAGCGGCTGTCCCAATTGGGACAGCCCCCAAATCTGGGGGCGTCCGTATTTGGCCCCGGGTGTCCCAAGTTGAATTTGGGGAATCTCCCAGGCTTGAATTGAACGCTACAATATGTAACGCTTACATTAGTAGCGCTACAGAACGTCTCGTTCGAACAGCCTTGGGGAGAGGAGCGATGAAGTCAGTTGTCAGGATCGCCCTAGCATTCTTCATCTTCGTTGGTCCGGTGGCGGCGCAAGCGCAGACGTCGTGCGCTCCGAAAGCCGGCCCAAAAATTACGAAGAAGTGGCAGTTGCATGACGGCTGCCACAGCAGGTACGCCCAGATGGTGGGGAAGCCTTGCCACTAGGGCGTTGGCCCAGAAATAGACATGACGAGAGGCCGCCTCACCTGGTGGCCTCTCCTCGCCTCGCAACGAGGCGGCGCAAAACATCGAGCGCCGCTTCGCCACCTGCCGCCAACCCAGCTAACGCGAAAAAGGCCTCTCGCCCGCCCGCCGGATGGCTCCCAATCAGGCAGGCGGCAATCGCTGACAGTCCGGCAGCGATGAACAGAAGCATCTCAAAGATGGCCAGGAGTTGAGAGAAGGCTATCAACCTGGAATGCTGCGCGGCCATTCAGATTGCCTCGGGCGAAACCGGCCCCATCCTACTTTGCATGGGGTTGTTTTCCAGATTTTTGGATCAGCCGCCTCTACATCAACGCCAGCAGCACGATGCCGATGATCAACACCACCAAGCCAGCCACCGTCGCGGCGGCAAATGACCGCTCTACGTTGTCCATGATGCCACCCCGCTATCGGCGCGCCACGTTTCCCCCATGGCTTCGCCGTGCGCTCGAAGTGTCGCCAACGGTTGTGTCGTAAGTTGTGCGATCGGATGTCCTAATTGGGACGTGAGAGCGCCGCTAAGAACACCGATCCGATTCGGCCGGCCCGATCTGGTCCGCAAGGGTTGCGCAAGCTCGCGTAAGGCGCCTGTAAGCCGAATAGTCTAGCGTTGTCTTGCCCGGTAGACCAACACCGGGCCTCCATACCCAGTCGACGACCCCGCTCCGCCCCGAGCGGGGTTTTCTGTTTGCTGCGTCTCAACGGCAATGCTGCCGGCCCGTCCGATCCGTCCCGACTTGTCAGGCTGTCGTAAGCCGAGTGGGCTAGGATTGTTTGGCTATGGTGTTGCAGCCCAGCACCTCAGCCTCCAATAGCCTTCTGCCCCGCCCGGCTCTCCCCTGGCGGGGTTTTTTCATGCCGCGGCCGGTTCAGGCGCGGCCTTCCTCGCGCGTCAGCCGCAGCGAGAACGACCGGATCGCGGGCGCCACCAGCAGCACGATCGGCAGCATCGTGGCCCATGCGATCAGCCACGAGACCATCCAGTGCTGAACGAAAAGCAATGCCGACGACGCCGGAAAACTCGCGATCCCCGTCGCGATCAGCGAGGTCAGGCCGGACTGGATGACGCCGAAGACGAAATGACTGTAGCGACGGGGAATGCCGAGCATGAAGCGTCCATGATTCTTGCCGTCGTCAGACCAAGCAAGGCACGTGCCGTCAGTCACGCGAGAAGCGTGTTCGGCGCCTCCACTTCGCCCTGCATCGCTCGCGTGAAATCAGTGTCGTGAATTCGCCAGCGGCTCATGTCTTCGCGCGTCAGCGCAATCGGGGCGGCTCGACAAGCCTTCGAAACGCCAGAAGGTGACGAGGCTGGTCTCGCCGCACTGCTCGCAAGCGAGCTTCTCGTCACCGAGCATGTAGCGACCACGCCGGAATGTAAGACACGACGCGGGCCGTCGACACTGCGGACAGACCAGGGAGAAATTCCGTGCGCCCCAGCGCAGAACGAGATGTCTCAGCCAGTTCACGTCTTCCTCTTCCGCGACGTCGGCTCGTGCCGCCTCCACGCATCACCAGAGCATAGTAGCGGCGCACGCAAAAATGGAAAAGTGTGAGCCACGCATATTCGCTTCGAATGGCCGCGGCGCCGACATCGCGCGCAAAATTGGTTCCACGAAATGCATGACGCTCCGGCATCGCGCCAAGGCCGTCTTCTGCAATCTCGCGATTGGAAGCGCGCTGCTATTTCAGCGAGAACTCATGATTGCGGTCGCAGCCGAGTTGTCGTCGTGAAATGCGCAAATTGATCGTTTCGAATTCAGTCTCCAAAACATAAATCGAATGGTCGCGTCAACCGATGTGCGGCCGCCATTCTTGCGACCGGTCCGGCGGTGGATCCCAAGTGGAAATCGCGGATTTCGATCGAGATTGCCCGTGGTTCTCCGGCTATGAACAGAGTTCCTGGCGAACGGCCAGCAGCGATGTCGCACAAAACGCGCCGAGCGCCGGCGGTTCCACGCGCCCGATGACTTCCGCCGGCTCCCGTCTTTCGAAATCTCATTTCGCTTGTTTCGAACCGCGCGCGCTTTCAGGATTTCCGTGAACTATCCACGACTTAACAGCAAATTTTGCTTGTGGTCGGAATATTGTGACGTCCAGCATGGAGGTGACCATGAACCACAGGGGCGTGGAGTTCACGGTTGCAAAGACGGCGATCCCGGGCATCTGGCAGTGGCAATTCCGGATCGGCGACCAGACCAAGACGGGCAAGATCGAGACGAAGATCGATCTTCTGGCGATCCGTCGCGTGCAACTGCGCATCGATCGGGAGCTGAAGGCCATCGGCCGCAAGACGGCGTGAACAGGCCGGACTGAGATAGCTTAGCGCGCCCTTGTGCGCAGCAACACACCCTGTGTCCGAGGGCAGCCACGCCGTGGCGCCCCACGACGGCGTATTCCGTAGACGACCGGAATTGATCTGCCCGCGGTTTGGGATTGCAGTGGATGGCCTCGGGGCGCGGCCATTACGCGATCGGTGCCACCCATGCCGCTCTATTTCTTTCGAATCCGGAACGGCCGCTATTCCGGCTGCGCGGACCATGCGACGGAGTTTTCCGATCGCGCTTCGGCCTGGAAGGAGATGACCAGCGTCTGCGCCGACATGGCCGCGGGCATCTCCCGCAAGCTCCAGGAGAACTCGGAGTGGCACATGGAGCTCCTGGACGAGGCCAAGGAGCCCGTGTTCCGGATCCGCATCGTGGCCGAATCCCTCGACTAGGCCCTCGCCCAGCCGCCTGCCCTAGTCGGCGCTGGGCAGCCGCCGCATGGTGAATTCGATGTCGCCGCCGGGCAATTCGCGCCAGTTCTCGACTTCGCTCATATAGCCGGCCTTGGGGTAGCGGGCGAAGAAGGCCTGCGCCCTCGCCCGCGCCGCCGCGCGCGGCAAGGTGAAGCTCTCGCGCAGATAGCCGTCGCCGGCCTGCTCGCCCGATTTGGCGGCCGCCTTGCGCCGCCGCGCCATCCGCTCGGCGAGATCCCGCGGACGATCCGCCATATCCTGCCTCCTCACCGCAACACTCCGAGCGAATGTAGGATGCAGGCCCGGCGAAGAGGAGTCCCGCCGGAGACGTTACCGCCCCCGGCCGGGACCACGGTCAGTTGGCGGCCGTGCCGGCCCTGGTCTTCTTGGGCGCGCTGGTCGCGGCCGCTTTCGGCGCGGGCTGCTTCGGCGGGTCGGAGCGCATGCCGCCCCAGGGATCGTTGGACGACTTTGCGTCCGGAATCTTCTTCAGCGTTTCCTTGTAGGCCCTTTCACGCTCGGCATCCGCGGCCTTTTCGTCAGCGGTCTTGCCCGGGGCTTCCTGCAGCAAATTGAGATTGGGCATTTGCGCATAGGCCGGTCCCGCCAGCACGGCCAGCAGCACCGCCGCCATACGGAAAAGCTTCATCATCTACTCCTTGATCATCGATAGAGGGGCGGATCACCCGCGCCATGTTATCCCAGTTGCAGGCCGATCACGACCTTGGGCGCCGTTCCCGGCCCGCTAGAGCCGATCTGATCTGCACGATTTCGGCCCATGCAACCAGTCATCCCAGACCGGGCCGCACCTGGTACACCCGTTCAGCGCCAGACCGAGCGCCGCCAGGCAAAACACAAGGACACATCGGCGCAACATCGTCCACCACGCTCCCAAGCGTGGCATCATATCGGGCGAAGTCGGGCATTTTCAAGCCAACGGGATCGGCCCAGACCGGGTGACTTTGCCGCGCCAAAGCGGGCAGAATGGTTGAAACATCCGGCAACACGGGGGAAACGACAGCAATGCCATCGCAGCCTGAAGCGGAGTTCGGCCTCGCCGACGCCAGACGCGTGCTCGGCGACGTCTTTGCACCCTGGGTCCAGGATCTCAACCTCTCCGTCGAAAGCATCGAGCACACCCCGCGGCCCGACATCCCGGACTGGCAACCGGGCGCGCTCTTGCGCATGGCGTTCTCGGAGCGGCTGTGCCGGCACGGCGGCGTGGTGTGCGGCCAGGCGCTGATGGCGCTCGCCGACACCGCGATGGTGATCGCGATTTTGGCCGCCAATCGCGGCTATCGTCCGATGACCACGGTCGACCAGACCACGCACTTCATGCGCGCGGTCTCCTCGTCGGACGTGCTGGCGGATGCGCGCGTGGTGCGGCTCGGGCGCACCATGAGCTTCGGCCGCGTCACTCTGCTCTCCGCCACCGACAACAAGCCGGTGGCGATGGTGTCGAGCGCGTTCGCGATGCTGCCGGGATGAAGCATGATCCGAAAAGATGAGAGCCGCGTGAGCGCAAAGCGCGTCGCGGCTCTCGATGGAAATCACATGGTCGAGAGATCGAGCTTGGTGGCGTGGGCGGGAACGGACGACAGCGAGAGAGCTGCGACGAACAAAATCGAAAGCGTGCTCTTCATCAGTATCTCCATCGGCGCGTAACGCCATAAAGGAAAGTCTCGTGGGGAAAGTCCGCAGAGGAATTCTCCGCTTCAGTTTCGTAAACGAAGTCTGAAGCGCTGTGCAAGTAGCGCCAGTATTGAGTTTAGTTCAACGTAATTTCCATGCACTAATTTACATTCGGCATTATGGATTAACGCGAATGGTCGAGAAGCGTGCAGCGCAGCGTTACCGTGTTTTCAAGGGTGGAACGATCACCTTTGAAGGCAGCGGCATCGCGTGCACGGTGCGCAATATGTCGGCAAGCGGCGCCGCGATCGATCTCGAAAACCCTGTCACATTGCCGCAATCGTTCACACTGTCGATCTCGCGCGACAATTTCGTGCGGAATTGCCGCACGGTATGGCACAGTGACAAGCGTATCGGCCTTGCCTTCGTGCAATAGCGCACGCGATGTGAACGACCGTTCGCACAACGCGGCTTCATACTCGCCCGATAGGACGCCGGCGACGCCAGCGCAGACCCGCGATCACCAGCGCGAAGATCGCAAGCACGATCGCTGATGACGCCGCAAAAAATCGCCCGCCGGGACGATCGATCGTACGCGACCACAATGACGGCGCCTCGCCCGGCCGCGCCAGCCGGAACGCAACGACGCTGTCGCCGATCGAGGTGCCGGCTTCGGAGTGGCCGCCGGCACCGATCGCGACATACTGCTCGCCCTTCCAGAGATAGGTCATGGGATTGGCGACGCCGGGCACCGGCAGCCGCCCCTGCCACAGCTCCCTCCCGCTTCGCGCATCGAAGGCCCGCAAGTAAGCATCCATCGCGCCGGTGAAGACGAGACCGCCTTCGGTAATGGCGACGCCGCTGAGAAGCGGTGTGCCCCAGGGCAAGGGCATCCCGAGCGGCGCCAGGTCCTCGGTGGTGCCGACGGTCGAGCGCCAAAGCGTTTTGCCGGCCTTGAGGTCGACGGCGACCATCTCGCCCCATGGCGGCTTGACGCAGATCATCCCGAGCCGCGACGTCACGACCGAACGCGACATTGCAAACGGCGCGCCCTGCTGCTGGCCGAAATCGTGCCCCGGTGGCGGATTGAAGCCGGCCGCATCCGCGCGCGGGACCAGCTTGATGAGATGCGCGGCGCGGCTGGTGTTGGCGTAGAGGATCTGGTGGACCGGATCGAAGGCCGCGCTGCCCCAGTTCACGCCGCCGCCCGTGAAGGGAAACTCAAGCGTGCCTTGCGTCGAGGGCGGTGTGAACAGCCCCTCGTTGCGTGCCTCCGCGAACTGCTTTTCGCAAGCAGAGCCGCGCAGGCCAGGCAACAGCGAGAGCGCATCGTCGGTCGATATTTTTTGCGACGTCAGCGCCGGCACATGCGTGGGGAACGGCTGCGTCGGCGACAGCATTTCGCCTTCGGCGCCGCCTTGCGGCACCGCGCGCTCCTCGACCGGCCACACCGGCGTGCCGGTGTCGCGGTCGAGCACGAAGACGAAGCCCTGCTTGGTCGGCTGGATCACGACATCGCGCTGACCCTCGCCGGCATCGATGCGTGCGAGCGTCGGCTGCGCCGGCAGATCGTAGTCCCAGACGTCGTGATGCACGGTCTGGAACGCCCATGCGAGCTCGCCGGTCTCGATGTGCAACGCGACAACCGAATTCGCATGCTCGTTATTGCCCGGCCGCTTGCCGCCCCAAAAATCCGGCGACGGCGAGGACGTCGGCAGAAAGACGAGTCCACGACTTTCGTCGACCGACATCGGCGCCCAGACATTGGCATGACCTGCTTCGATGCCGTCGCGCTTCAGCGGCTCGAAGGTCCAGCGCGGCTCGCCGGTGCGCGCATCGAACGCGCGCACCACGCCGCTCGGCGCATCGACGCGGCGGTTGTCACCGATCGCGGAGCCGACCACGACGACACCACGACCCACCGCAGGTGGCGACGTGATCTGGAATTCGCCGGGCCATTCCAGCATCATGCCGATATCGAGCTTGATCTCACCGTTCTTGCCGAAACCGGCGCAGGGAGCACCTGTCTTCGCATCGAGCGCGATCAGGCGGACATCGTTGGTGCCCATGAATATCCGCGATCTGCAGACGGCGTCGGGAGGTGCGGTGTCGTCGATCCAGTAGGTGACGCCGCGGCAGACATAGCGATTGGCAGGACGCTGATTGATTGGGATTTTCGGATCGTAGCGCCACTTTTGCGTGCCCGTGCCGGGGTCGAGCGCGATCACCTCGTTGAAGGGCGAGCAGAAGATCAGGCTGTCCTCGACGAACAGTGGCGTCGCCTCGAACTTGGTTCGCCGCATCACGCCCGCCGGGCGCGCCGCGAGATCGCCAGTGTGAAATTCGAAGGCGCGGACGAGATTGCCGACATTGTCTGGTGTGATCTCTCGCAACGGCGAAAAGCGCGACCCGCCGGGATCGCCACCCCAGCTCTCCCAGGCGAAGCATGGCCGCGCCGCAAGCAGCAGGATCGCGACCAGTCCCACCATATAGCGCAGGCGGATCGTCACGCCCGCCCCGCTCTATTTCGACTTCTTCGCGGGTTCGCTCGGACGGGCCCCGCTCCACGGATCATACTTTTCCTTGGGCTCGGGAATGCGCTCGAGCGCGGCCTTATAGGCCTTTTCGTCGACCTTGGGCTTGTTGTCCGCCTTGGCTCCGGCCTCGTTGGACTGGCGCCTGCCGCCGCCCATCTGCGCCTGCGCGGAGGCCGCCGTCAGCGCCAGCACCGCGGCCGCCATGACCAAAATCCTCATTGGTGCAATCCCCCTCGTCTGGGATACAAACTAGCCTGCAATCCCGTAATAGCAAATGCCACGGGTTCCACCGCTTCAGCAAATGTTGATCGGCCGGGACTTCGCCGGGTCGTATTCGCGCCTATCTGTTGGCCCGCAGGGGACCTTCACGGATGTTGCGGATTGTTGCTCATGTGGCGCTGATCGCGGCCGCGCTCGCGCTCGGCGGCTGCGGCTTTGCTGACAGCCGCGCGCCGGTGCCTGAATTCATGCGCTTGAAGGAGACCGAGCAGCCGCCGCCCGAGCCGCCCCCCGACGTCAAGCGCGTGGTGCGCGAGCAGATCGACGTGGTGTTCCTCAACACGTCCTATCCGCGCGAGGTGCATGTCGCCGCGCCCCATCACGAGGTGCGCGGACCGGGCTGGACGGCCTGCGTCCGCGCGCAACTGACCTCCGCCACCGGCTCGGCGCTCGGCCTCCAGACCTACATCGTGACGATCAGCGGCGGAAAGGTCGTCGACCGGCGACGCGCGGAAGCTGACGACATCTGCGGGTCGGAAATTTACGAGCCGATCTAGGCTCAGATGACGCTGACGCGGAATCCGGTTCCGGGAAAAACCTGCAGTTCGGCCCGGAACGATCGCCTCCTCTCATTCTTGTCCCCGCAGAGGGCAGTTTCGGAGGAGGACACGATGAGGACATTCACGATTGCACTGCTGGCCGGCGTCAGTGCGCTGGCCGCGGCTGGCGGCGCGAAGGCTGCTGATTTCTACACGACCAGCGAATACACCAGCCCCGATCTCATTCAGGAGGTCCGACTCGTCTGCGATGACGCCGGCAATTGCTATCGCACCCATGGCGGCGCGCGCGTAATCGTGCGCGATTCCTATGGCGCCATGCCGCGTGAACGCTATTACGAGCGCCGCAGCTATCGCGACTGGGACGATGGTCCGCGCGGCGGCGTCGGCATTCGTGCACCCGGCGTCAGCGTGGGCGTCGGTGTCGGCGGCGATCGCTGGTAATCGATCAAGCATGATGGACGGGACCGGACGAGACAGCTCGCCCGGTCCTGTCCATGTCAGGTTTCGAGCGGATGGGCCGGCGTGACGGCACGCGTCGACGACGGCAGACGAGCGATGAAGCGTGCGAGCATCATGCCGGCGCACATTGCGGCGACGAAGATGAAGGCCGACGCCGAGCCAAATCCAAGCGCAGTCAGCACCGGCCCGGGACAAAAGCCTGCCAATCCCCAGCCGATGCCGAAGATGGCGGGACCGATGACAATTCTCGGATCGATGTCGTTGCGCGTCGGAACGTAAAATCGTTCGGCGAGGAACGGTCGCGCAAAACTCAAGACATGTCTGAAGCCAACAAAGGTCACCGCGACTGCGCCGGCCATCACGACAGCCAGGCTCGCGTCCCACGTCCCTGCCGGGATGGCGCCGACGTCCAAAAAGTTCAGCACCTTTGCCGGATTCGACATGCCCGACACGATAAGGCCGAGGCCGAAGATCAGGCCGATCGCGAATTGGACGAAGATGATCATCGCCGTCAGCTCCATTGCCGCATCACGAAAACGGTGGCCATGCCCGCTGCCATGAAGGTGATGGTCGCAACCAGCGAACGCACCGAGAGCCGCGACAGGCCGCAGACGCCGTGGCCGGACGTGCAGCCGCTGCCCCACACTGCGCCGAAGCCTGTAAGCAATCCGGCGACAATGAGGACCGGCGTTCCTGCCACGATCGTCTGCGCCGGCAGGCTTCCGGTGACGAGTCGCACCAGCACCGGTGCGGCAATGAGGCCCGCGACGAAGGCGAGCCGGCCGAAAAATTCGCGGTCCTCGTAGGGCGGAAACAGCCGCGCCGCGATGCCGCTGATCCCGGCAATCCGTCCCGTCGCCCACATCAAGAGCACGGCGGACAGACCGATCAACGCTCCGCCCAGGAGCGAGGCAATCGGCGTGAAAGACGTGGCGACCATTTTGATCCTCCAGAAAGTGGGCACCTCATTGGAGCATCCAGCGGCTTGGCGCCGGATGCTCAATGAGACGTTAACAATACCACTCGAATTGAAGCGGCGTCCCAACGGTATTTTCCAATCTTTGCACTAAGCATGACCGCGTAACGCCAGCCTTGCCGGCGTGAACGGGGACGACGGGACGTGGTCGATATCGCGCACCAGGCAGCGATTAATCCGGCATCTGCAAACGATGCCACGGCGACGCGCGAGCTCGTTATACTCGCCTCCATTGAACCCGGCCAATGGCGCGCGCTCGCGCAGCGAGCGATCGAGCCGAATGGCTATTATCTGCCCGGCTGGGAGCTTGCCGTCAGCGCGACCGCGCGCGACCGCACCGATGCCTCGGCCTTGCCCGCATTCAACGGCCCCTCGACGCGGCTGATCGGCCTGATGCCGGTGATCTCGCTCTGGCGGGCCTGGAAAATCCCACTGCCCGCGCTGGTGAGCGCGCATCCCTATGGCACACTGTGCAGTCCGCTGATCGACCGCGACGCCGTGGTCGAGGCGTCGACGCGTCTGTTGCAGCGGGCGCGCGACGCCGGCGCGCATGCCCTGATCCTGCGCGACGTCGCGCTCGAGGACGCGGCAATGGCATCGCTCAACGAGGCTCTCGGCCGGAGCGGCCTGAAGCCGCGCGTGCTGAGCTCTTACATCCGCGCAAGCCTCGATGCGACACAAGACGGCGACAAGCTCTTGTACGAGGCACTCGGCGCCAAGAAACTTAAAGAGCTGCGCCGCCAGCGTCACCGTCTGGAGGAGCACGGACCGGTCGTATTCGACGTCGCGCGCAAGCCCGACGAGATCAAGTCGGCGCTCGAAACATTCCTGCAACTCGAAGCCAGCGGCTGGAAGGGCAAACGCGGCACCGCACTGATCCAGGACGTCGGCGATGCGACCTTCATCCGCCGCGCCGTGCCGGCGCTTGCGGAGACCGCGCAATGCGAGATCATCACGCTGCGCGCCGGCGCGACACCTCTCGCTGCCGGCATCGTGCTGCGGCATCAGGATCGCGCCTTCTTCTTCAAGCTCGGCATCGACGAGCGCTTCGCAAAATATTCGCCGGGCGTGCAGCTCACGCTCGAGCTGACCCGCCACCTCTGCGCCGATCCGGCCATAGCGAGTGCGGATTCGACCGCAAGCGCCGATCACCCCATGATCAACCCGATCTGGCGCGGGCGCTTTGCAATCGGCGACGTGCTGATTCCGCTACGGCGGAACGATCCTGTCGTGATGCTGATCCACGCGGCGCTCATCGCGCGTGGCTGCGCGCGCGACGCGACGCGGCGCGCGATCCACCTGCTCCGCAAACAAGCGAAGACTACTCCGCCGCCTGCGCGTTGATCTCCGCCGAGACCTCGCGGATAGCACGCGCGAGCAGGTTTGGATCCTGCGCGCCGGAGACCGCGTATTTCTGCGCGAACACGTAGGTTGGCACACCGGAGATACCTTTCTCGGCAGCCTCCTGCGCGTCCGCCGACACGCGCGCGACATCCTCGTCGGTGGCGAGGCGGCGGCGCACGTCGTTGGCGTCGAGCCCGACATCGTCAGCGGCCTGCACCAGCACGTTCACATCGGTGAGATCGCCGCCGTCGCGGAAATAGAGCTCCATCAGGCGCTGCTTCATCTCGGGCGCGTTGCCGATCGCCTCGGCCCAGAGGATCAGGCGATGACAGTCGGTCGTATTGGGCTGACGCGCCACCAGCTCGGGCCGGTAGGTGAGCCCCTCTTCGCTTGCGGCTGCAACGACGCGGCCGGCGATGCCCTTGTAGGCCTCGACCGAGCCGAACTTCTGAGTGAGATATTCCTCACGGCTGATGCCCTCGCGCGGCACCCAGGGATTGAGGAAGAAGGGACGGAAATTGAGCTTGACGGGAACGTCGGGCACGAGCGCAAGCGCACTCTCGATGCGGTGCTTGCCGATATAGCACCAGGGGCACACCACGTCGGAGACGACATCGATCTGGAGCGGTTTCGGCATGCTCATATCAGACGAGCTCATGGGCGCCTCCTTCGGGCACTTGCGGTTTTGTCGGAAGATAAGCCGAACGCCGCCTGAGGCAAGGGCGCTAGGCCATATTTGCCGCCATCTGCTTCAGCCATTCGGCGGTGCGTTCGTCCGCCGGAAAGAACGTCTCCAGCGCCAGCTCCGACAGGGTAATGTCCACAGGAGTGCCGAACACCATGGTGGTGGAGAAGAAACTGAGTATCCCCCCGTCGTGGCGCAGCTTGAAGGGGATCGCGACATTGTCGCGCGACAGCGGCGCCGATCGTGCCGGGATCGGATAGCTCTTCAGGTCGTTGTAGAGCTTGATCAGCTCCGGATCGGCCGTCGCCTCGCATTGCCGGTGCAGCCGCTCCAGCAGGTGCCCGCACCATTCCGCGAGATTGACTGTACGCGGCGCCAACGCTTCGGGGTGAAAGGCAAGTCGCAGCACGTTGAAGGGCTGGCCGAGCAGCCGCTGCGGGATGCCGTCGAGCAGCGGCGCCACCATGCGGTTGGCCGACACCAGATTCCAGTGCCGGTCATAGGCGAGCGCCGGATTGGGCTCGTGTGCCCTCAGCACGAGGTCGATCGCCTGGCGGGCTGATTTCAAGGCAGGATCCTCCAGCGGACGCTGCGGAAAGGCCGGCGCGTAGCCGGCTGAGACCAGCAGCACGTTGCGTTCGCGCAGGGGCACCTCGAGACGCTCGGCGAGCCTCAGCACCATGTCACGCGAGGGTGCGGCGCGGCCGGTCTCGACGAAACTCAGATGGCGCGCGGAGATGTCCGCCTCGCCCGCGAGATCGAGCTGGCTCATGCGACGGCGCTGCCGCCACTCGCGCAAATGGTCGCCGATATGGATCGGCTGGCTTCGCTCAGTGTGTGCCGTGGATGCATGTGCGTTCATGGTCGAAAACCTAGCATGCGGATTTCAGCCCTTCCATTACCCTCGAGGTAATCGAATTGGGTCTCGGACCAGCGCATCTTCGGTCGCAACAGGAGATGACCATGATCGCGCTGCTGCTCTACCGCACCCTTGCAGACCACATCGCACCCTGGGCTATGACGCTTGCAACCCGGATGCTCGCGCGCAGCCTCAACATGCCGGAGCCGCTGGTGCATTCGACCGGCGACTATGTCGTCGCGCAAGTCACGGCCTTCGAGCACAGCGTCGGCAAGAGCCTCTGCCCGTTCCGCCTCGCGCGCCTGCTTCGCGCCTGGTGGCGCGGACCGCGCTGAGTTTCACCCCAAGCCCACCCAACCATGGAGACCACGATGATTGACGCATCCACCTTCCTTCGCCGCGCACTGCTCGCCGATGCAATCTTCAGCGGCATCGCCGCCCTCGGCTTCACCTTCGGCGCAGCCGCGTTTGCAACGTTGTTCAACCTGCCTGAAGCATTGCTGCGCGAGACCGGCCTGTTCCTGATCGCCTATACCGCGCTGGTCGGTTGGCTCGCCTCGCGCGCCTCTGTGCCGAAGCCGCTTGTCCTTCTGGTCGTGGTGGGCAACGCCGCCTGGACCGTCGGCAGCATCGCGCTGCTGTTCTCGGGCGCGGTGGCGCCGAACCTCGGCGGCGAGCTTATGGTGGTGGCGCAGGCGATTGCGACCGGCGTGTTTGCCGAGCTGCAATATGTGGGAATGCGGAAGAGTGGAGACGAAGTGGCGGCGTGACGCTTGGCCTGACAGGCTCACCACTAGCAGTCGTCGCCCGGCTCGGCCGGGCGACCTAGTATTCCAGAGACTGCGTATTCCAGAGACTGCGAGAGGATGCGGATGAGCCGCGGTGTACTGGATGCCCCGCATTCGCGAGGCATGACAGCGGAGTTGATGGCTACGCCTTCGCCCGGCCGACCTTGCCGTTGAAGTGCTTGCCGTTCAGCTTCTTCTTTTTCGACGCGGTGCCCTTCGCGCCCGCCTTCTCGGCCTTGCGCTCCGCGCGGGCCTTCACCTTGGCGCGCTCGGCCCGGGCCTCGGCGCGCAGCTTCTTGCGCTTGTTTTCGCAAGACTCGCACTTGCAGCCGATCGGCTTCAGGTAGGCTTTGAAATAGTCGGTGCCGTAGTCGTAGTTGATCTCGTCGCCCGGCTCGATGTTCCTGATGGCGCGGATATAGACCTTGCGCTCGCGGGGGCGAACGTCGGATTCGGCGTTGGGCCGGCAGGCATGGTTGATGTAGCGCGCGAGGTTCTTGCGCACCGAGCCGTCGATGGTCCAGCGGCCGTTGAGCTCGAACAGGTACTTGTTCTCGATGTCGTCCTGCTCGGGAATCCGCGAATCCAGGATTGGTCCGTAATAACGGATGATCCGGGTGCCCTTCTTGATCGGTTTGGTGGCGAAGAGGCCAAGCCCGGTCTTGGAGCGGCCGACGCGATAAGGTTTGTTCGACGAGATGGCTGGCATGATCAGAAGTAAAGAGGACGCGAACGAGGCTGGAAGAGCCCAAGCGAAGCCGCTCTTCTAGAACGATTCCGCGCCCCTGTCAGGTATCTCCGGGCCGCGTTTGAACCTTGCCCACAGTGAAGATGTCTGAAGCGTGGAGTTCCCGGACATCCGCGCATTTGTCACGTTTGCCCTTGCAGGCGCCCAATCCATGAGCAGCATCCTCGACACAGCCAAAAGACTGCGGCGCTATGCCGGGAATTTCGTCGCCAGGGTCGACTTCAGGATCGCTTCGAGAAGCTGTTCGGCCGTGGTGCCTGCCGGCAGCCGCTCCAGAATATCCTCAAGCCGCCCGTCGAGCAGCAGCATGGTAAAACCGTGCACCATCGACCAGGCCCGTGCGATCGCGGCGCCCTGGTCGAGCGTCAGCGCGTCGCCGCTGATCTGCTCCTGCCGCATCGCGCCGATGGCATTGGCAAGCCCGGCGAAAGAGGATTCGGCCGCCTCGTGCAGCGACGGCCTGGCATAGTCGAGACGCTCGGTGCGGAACATCAGCCCGTACATGCCGGGATGGGCCTGGGCGTAGGCGACATAGGCTTTCGGCCGCGCCAGCGCGCGCGACAGCGGCGTGGTGGCGGAGTCGCAGGCCGACGCCATCGCCGCGTTGAACTGGCGGAAGCCGATCGCGGCGAGCTCGCTGACAAGCCCGGTCAGGTCACCGAAATGATGCGTCGGCGCGGCATGAGAGACGCCTGCCTCGCGCGCCACCGCGCGCAATGTCAGGCCGGCAAGCCCATCACGCTCCAGCACACGTTCAGCCGCCTGGAGCAGTGCCTCGCGCAGGGCGCCGTGGTGGTAGGGCGTCTCGGTCTTCGCGCTCGCCGGGCGGCGCGCCGGACGCGATGCCGACGATGTTCTTTTGGGCACGCGCGGGCTGCGCACGGTTTCGCTCTTGGTGTCGCTCTTGGCCATGGACAAGCTATATGACGCAATATTGACAGTGTAAAGATTTCGCTTGACGGACGCCTTGATCGGCACTATCTCATCTTTACGATGTAAAGATAGGGAGGGATACGCCGTGCAGCAGGACGCCATCGCCGAGCGCCGCAACAACATTGCCCCGATTCCGTTCGAGGCGGATGCGCCCTTCCTCAAAATCATCGGCGAATTGCCGCGCGAGCTCAACGGCACGCTCTATCGCAACGGCCCCAATCCGCAGTTCGAATCCCCCGGCGCGCACTGGTTCGTCGGCGACGGCATGCTGCACGCCTTTCACCTGGAAAACGGCAGCGCCAGCTACCGCAATCGCTGGGTCCGCACCCCGAAATGGCTCGCCGAGCACGATGCCGGCCGCGCACTGTTCGGCGGCTTCGGCCGCAAGCTGCCGGATGCGCCGCAAAACCTCACCGACGGCGGCGTCGCCAACACCAACATCATCTTCCATGCCGGCAAGCTGCTCGCACTGGAAGAAGCGCATCTGCCGACCGCGATCGAGCCGGGCACGCTGGCGACCCGCGGCTATCATAACTACGAGGGCCGCGTCGCCGGCAGTTTTACCGCACATCCGAAGATCGATCCCGCGACCGGCGAACTGGTGTTCTTCGGCTACAACGCGGCGGGTCCGCTGACGCCCGCCCTCTCCTACGGATCGATCGATGCCTCCGGCAAGACCACGCGCTTCGAACGTTTCGAGGCGCCCTATGCCAGCATGGTGCACGACTTCATCGTCACCGAGAACCATGTGTTGTTTCCGATCCTGCCCATCACCGGCAGCATGGAGCGCGCGATGAGCGGACGGCCGCCCTATGCCTGGGAGCCGGACAAGGGCGCCTATGTCGGCGTGATGAAGCGCAACGGCACGGCCAAGGACATCGTCTGGTTCCGCGGTGAAGCCTGCTATGTCTTCCACATCATGAATGCGTGGGAGGACGGCAACCGCATCATCGCCGATGTCATGCAGTTCGAGGAAGCGCCGCTGTTTCCGCATCCAGACGGCCGGCCGACGGATCCGGAAAAGTCGCGCGCCCGCCATTGCCGCTGGACGTTCGATCTTTCAGGAAATACCGACCGCTTCCAGCAGATTTATCTCGATGATCTCACCGGCGAATTCCCGCGCATCGACGATCGCCGCGCCGGACTGAAGAGCCGTCACGGCTGGTACGCCTGCGCCAATCCAAAACTGCCGATGTTCGGCGCGCTGTCCGGCATCGTCCATGTCGACGGCGCGGGAAAGCGGCTCGGTCATTACCTGCTGCCTGTGGGCGACACCATCTCCGAGCCTGTGTTCGTCGAACGGTCGACGGATGCCGCGGAGGGTAACGGCTGGCTGCTCGCCGTGGTCTGGCGTGCGCGGGAAAACCGCAGCGACCTCGCCGTGTTCAACGCCACCGACATCGAGGCCGGCCCCGTTGCGCTGGTGCAGCTCGGCCATCGCGTGCCGGACGGCTTTCACGGCAATTGGGTGGGAGCGGCGTAACTCTCCCTGTCATTCCGGGGCGCGCCACTCGGCGCGAGCCCGGAATCCATTTCGTCGCGTGTCCTGCCGCCCGATGGATTCCGGGCTCATGCTTCGCGTGCCCCGGAATGACGGACGTGTGCTTCGGCAGTGCGGACAAAACCAGGGAGGCCTCGCATGCACACGCCCTTGATCACCGCGAACTATCTCGCAGTCCTCGCCCTGATCTACGCCGCGCTCGCGCTCCAGGTGATCCGGTTGCGGCGGAGCAACGCGGCCGCCTTCAACGACGGCGGCAATGCCAGCCTGCGCAGCGCGATCCGTGCCCATGGCAACTTCATGGAATACGTCCCCATCATCACGCTGATGGTGGCGCTGCTCGAAATGTCCGGCGCCTCGTCGACGCGGATTCATCTGCTGATGGGCGCGCTTGTGCTGTCGCGGCTGCTGCATCCATTCGGCATGTACGCGACGCCGGGTTCGCTGCGGTTTCTGGTCTGCCGCGGCGGCAGCATCTTCCTGACCATCGGCCTTTTGATCAGTTGCGCGCTGTCGATCCTGTCGCGCCTGCCCTGGGCCGCCGTCGCCGACGAAATCTCCGATCAAGCCATTGCAACAGTTCAGTTTTTACAGGTCATTCACATCATTTTGACACTGTAAAGATTTCGCTTGACCCGTTGCCGGCCCTGAACTATCAATCTTGACAACGTAAAGATTGACTCGACCGAGGCGGCCCATGACGATATTCCTGATCCTTGCCCCCTACGGCGCTTACACGCTCCTGATGCTCATGACCTCGGCCACGATCAGCGTGTTCGCGGCCTCCGCAATCTGCCTCGCCACGATCGCGATCGACGTTGCGTGCGGCCGCTCGGTGAAGATCCTGGCTGCAGGCTCGGCGATCCTGTTCGCCGCAATCGGCCTCACCCTCGCGCTGCTCGATCCGAAGCTCGGTACGCTTGGCGTCAAGCTCTCGGTCGACATCGGCATTTTCGTCATCTCGCTCGGCTCGATGCTGCTGCGCCGTCCCTTCACGCTGCAATACGCGCTCGAATCCGTTCCGGCCGAGACCGCGGCAATGCCCGGCTTCCTCACTGCCAATTACATCATCACCGGCGCATGGACCGCAGCCGCCTTGTTGATGATGGCCGCCAACATCGTGCTGCTCTACTTCCCGGGCCTGCCGGTCTGGCTGGGTCTTGCGGTCGCCTTCGCCGCCCGCAACAGCGCGATCTACTTCACAAAATGGTATCCCGAGTATCGCCAGATCAAGTACGGTGCCCCGGCCGGCGCGCTGCCGAACACTCACTGACACAGGATCGACGATGAAGGACGTATTCGCACGCCTCGCCTCCGACTTCCTTTCGGCCATCATCTTCCTGGTGATCTATCTCATCACCGACAACGTCATTCTCGCGACGTCGGTGGCGATTGCCGGCGCCATCGCGCAGGTGATCTATGCTCGCGTCAAGGAGCATCAGCTGAGCTTCATGACCTATGCGAGCCTTGCGCTCGTTATCGTGCTCGGCGCGATCACGCTGTTCACCAACGATCCCCGCTTCATGCTGGCAAAGCCGGCGATCGCGCATTTCGCGATCGGCGTCATCATGCTCAAGCGCGGCTGGATGCTGCGCTACATGCCGCCAATCGTCACTGAGACCGTTCCAGAATATGTAACGGCCGCGGGCTATGCCTGGGCGGTGCTGATGTTCGCAATCGGCGCCGGCACGATCGCGGTCGCCTCCACCGGCGATCTGAAGCTGTGGGCGTTCTACATCTCGGTGGTCGCCGGCGGCGCCAAGATCCTGGCCTTTGCCGTGCAGTATGTCGTGCTTCGGCTCGTCGTGACGAGCCGCCGTCGCGCCGCCGCTGCCCGCGCCTAAATGCCTTACATGGAGCGTTAGGCAGCTGCTGCGAGTTGCGCTATACGCTCGGCCCAGGACTGGCTGCGGATCGTCCCAGCCCGCCAGGATTTTTCGGGAGACGCGAATGGCCGTGGACGGCAACTGGAATCTGACGATGACCACGCCGATGGGCGAGCGCCAGGCGACACTGACCCTGCTGAGCTCTGGCGGCACGCTGACGGGCACGCAGAGCGCGGAAGGCAATACCGCCGAGATCTTCGATGGCGCCATCAGCGGCGACGCCGTCAACTGGAAGGTTTCCATCACCAATCCGATGCCGTTGACGCTCGAGTTCATCGGAAAGGTCTCCGGCGACAGCATGAGCGGCGAAATGGGCATCGGCCCGATGGGCAGCTTCCCGTTCACGGGCACGAAGGCGTAACGAACACTTCCGTGTCCCGGACGCGGTGCAGCGCGTCGCGCTGCGCAGCATCCGGGGAACGCACCATCAGCCCAGATTCAACTCCTTGAAGAAGTCGTTGCCCTTGTCGTCGATGATGATGAACGCCGGGAAGTCGACGACTTCGATGCGCCAGATCGCTTCCATGCCGAGCTCGGGATATTCGAGCACCTCGACCTTCTTGATGCAGTGCTCGGCGAGGTTCGCCGCTGCACCACCGATCGAGCCGAGATAGAAGCCGCCATATTTCTTGCAGGCCTCGCGTACGGCCGGCGCGCGGTTGCCCTTGGCCACCATCACCATCGAGCCGCCGGCGGCCTGGAACTGGTCGACGAAGGAATCCATGCGGCCCGCCGTGGTCGGACCGAACGCGCCGGAGGCATAGCCCTCGGGCGTCTTGGCGGGGCCGGCGTAGTAGACGGGATGGTTCTTGAAGTAGTCCGGCAGCGGCTCGCCCTTCTCCAGCCGCTCGCGCAGCTTGGCGTGCGCGGAGTCACGCGCGACGATCATGGTGCCGGTCATCGACACCCGCGTCTTGATCGGATTCTTCGAGAAGGTCGCCAGAATGTCCTTCATCGGCTGGTTGAGGTCGATCTTGACGACCTCGCCGCCGAGCGACTGCTCGACCTGCGGAAGATATTGCGCCGGGTTGTGCTCGAGCTCCTCGAGATAGACGCCATCCTTGGTGATCTTGCCGAGCACCTGGCGGTCAGCCGAGCACGACACACCAAGCCCGATCGGCAGCGAGGCGCCATGACGCGGCATACGGATCACGCGCACGTCGTGGCAGAAATATTTTCCGCCGAACTGCGCGCCGACCCCGAGCGACTGCGTCATCTCGTGGATTTCCTGCTCCATCTCGACGTCGCGGAAGGCGTTGCCGTCCGGCGAGCCGTGGGTCGGCAGTGCGTCGAGATAGCGCGCGGACGCCAGCTTCACCGTCTTCATGCAGAGCTCGGCCGAGGTGCCGCCGATCACGATGGCGAGGTGATAGGGCGGACACGCCGCGGTGCCGAGCGTCAGGATCTTTTCCTTGAGAAAGGCGAGCAGGCGGTCCTTGGTCAGGACAGAGGGCGTCGCCTGGAACAGAAAACTCTTGTTGGCGCTGCCGCCGCCCTTGGCCATGAACATGAATTTGTAGGCGTCATCACCCTCGGCGTAGATTTCGCACTGCGCCGGCATGTTGTTGGCGGTGTTCTTCTCCTCGTACATCGACAAGGGTGCGACCTGCGAGTAGCGCAAATTGCGGCGGAGATACGCATCGCGCGCGCCTTCCGACAGCGCCGCCTCGTCGTCACCGTCGGTGATGACGTTGCAGCCCTTCTTGCCCATGATGATCGCAGTGCCGGTGTCCTGGCACATCGGCAGCACGCCGCCGGCCGCGATATTGGCGTTCTTGAGGAAATCCAGCGCGACGAACTTGTCGTTCGGGCTCGCCTCGCCGTCTTCCAGGATCGCGCGCAGCTGCTTCAGATGGCCGGGCCGCAAGTAATGGTTGATGTCGCCGAAGGCCGCCTCCGACAGCGCCCGCAGCGCCTCGCGCGACACCACCAGCATGTCTTTCCCCAAAACCTTCTCGACCCGGACACCTTCGGCCGTGATTTTCTTGTAGGGCGCCTCGTCCTTGCCCAGCGGAAACAGCGGGGTGTGCTTGTAGGGCGGAGCGGGCTTTGACGGGTCGGGGATGGCGGTGGGAGCGTTCATGGGGTCGATCTCGGGTTTTTGGAGCCCTCGCGCGGGGCCCTAGCATGGAAGCGTTCTAAGCTTTTTTGCCATAAAGGGAAGGCGCCTGGGCGCGGCCGGGGCATCCCGATTCAGCGCCACGGCGTTCATTTTTTCCGGTCGCCGGCGGCAAGAGACGAGGGTCATGCTCCTGCCCGGTACGGCCTGTTTGCACCCCTTGCGCTCCGCGCCCGCCGACGCTTGAATGCGCCCTCCAAGGGGCTTTTCATCATGATTTTCAAATTGAACGTCCGCGGCGCGATTCTTGTCGCCGCCGCAACCGCCGGCCTTGTCACCCTCGCCGCGCCAGCGCGCGCGGACCAGTGCGACGACATCGCCAAACAGCTCGCGGGCGGCATCGACGGGCTGAAGGTCAACTTCAAGGCCGCCAACATCATCTATCTCACCCATCCGGCGGCCAAGGAGCTTTCGCTCGGCTGCCGCGCCCAGGGGCAAAACTATTCCAACGAGCTCTATGCCAAGGGCGACCGCAAGCCGACGCCGAAGTTCTATGAGCTGGTCGCATCCGCAGCCGCGATCACCTTCACGCTGCCGAAGGACGACGCCACGACCGGCGCCACGCGCTGCCTGAAGCGCATGGGCCTGTTGCGCGGCGACAAGGTGTCGATGCGCTACAAGCGCCTCAACATGGAATGCACCCGCACCAAGACGGACGCGTCGATCGCAATCACGCGGCCGAAGGACGAGTAGGCGGACGTCGCGCGCTTACACGAGAACTGCTCATTTCACCGCACCAGATCCCTCGCATTTTAACGATTGGCTTGACGGACCTTTCGTCCCTCACAGGGCAGGGTCAATTGTTTCAATCTGTGAGGATTTGTGGATGAGCGTTTCAACCGTTGCGCCGCCGCCGATCGCGATCGTGGTGCCGAGCTACGACACGACCAAGCAGCAGGACGACCAGGCCAAGACCAAGGACAACGACCCGACCTATCAGCCGACGCCGCCCGCGCCGCTGCCGCCGGGCCAGGGCACGCGGATCGATCAGCTCGCCTGATCGGGCTGGCCTGCGATAGATCGCCCGATCCGCTCGATCGGGCCTTTCGTGCGCCCGGCCGTATCTTTGCCGAATAGCGCGGCCAATATCGTGCGAAATTGCCCGGGGAACCGCGCATGATCGCACGCCTGCTGTTGCAGAACACGATCTTCGTCGTCGCGATGGGCGCGCTGCTGTTCGCGTCCGCCGGCACGCTGCATTGGCCCGCGGCCTGGGTGTTCCTCGTCACCTCTGTCCTGCTCGGCCCGCTGTGCGGCTGGTGGCTTTACCGGATCGATCCGGCGCTCTTGGCCGAACGTCTGCGACCGGTTCTTCAGAAAGATCAACCGGCCGCCGACAAGGCTTTCATGATCGTGTTCATCGTGGTGATACTGGCCTGGCTCATCGCGATGGGGCTCGACCGACGCCATCTTGCGTCCGGCATGCCGCCTGCATTGCAAGCGCTCGGCCTAGTGCTGTACCTCACCTCGACGCTGTTCACGCTGTGGGTGTTCCGAGAAAACTCGTTCGCCGCGCCGGTGGTGAAGCTGCAAGCCGAGCGCGCGCAACGCGTGATCTCGACCGGGCCCTACGCCCATGTCCGCCATCCCATGTACAGCGGCATGATCCTGTTCTTCACAGGCGTGCCGCTACTCCTGGGCTCGTGGTGGGGACTTGCGATGACGCCTCTCCTCCTCGCGCTGCTCGCTGTCCGCATCCGCATCGAGGAGCGCACACTCGTCGCGGGCCTGCCCGGCTATGCCGACTATGCGACGCGGGTGCGCTATCGCCTGCTGCCGGGCGTGTGGTGACTCACGCATCCAGCTCCTTGTAGCGGCGGAAGATGCCCTGTTCGTTGAAGGGAATCCGGCGCTCGCTTTCGAGATAGGCCTTGATGTTCGGCCGCGCCGCGACGCGGCCGTGCAGGCCGACAAGGCCGGGGATCTCGTCTTCGAACGCCTTCATGCGTTTCGGGAAGGCATAGCGCAGCCCGTCGACGATCTGGAACAGCGAGAGGTCGACGTAACTCAGCCTGCGTCCGGTGACGTAAGTGCCGCCATTGTCAGCGAGAAGTTGTTCGAAATAGCCGAGATATTTCGGCACCCGCTCGCCCCAGAAGTCCGCGGTGCGCTTCTTCGCCGGGGCCTTCTGGTCTTCGTAATACAGCGAAGGACCGAGCGGATGATGCGTATCGTGGATCTCCAGCACGAGATCGGTGATGGTGAGCTGGAGCTGGTGCAACCAGAGTTTTCCAGCTTCCGTCTTCGGCGCAAGGGCGTGGCGGGCGCCGAGATAGAGCAGGATGTTGGCGGTCTGGCCGATCACAAGCTTGCCGGCCTTCAGGAACGGCGGCGCAAAGGGCGGCATGCTCTTATGCGCATCCATCATCGTCATCATCGCGCCGCTGCCGCGCGGGCCTCGCGCGACGTCGACGTAAGCCGCACCTGCCTCCTCCAGTGCCAGCCGCACATATTCGCCGCGGCCCTGGATCTCGGGCCAGTAATAGAGTTCGTATTTCATGGGAGGGTCCGTGAGCATGAACGCGTCCGGACCAATCTAGCACGCGGCCCTGGGTTCGTCAGTGCGGGACGGAGCCCTGCCGTAACACGCTCCGTCATTGCGAAGGCTGAGCGCGCCTCAATTCGCCGCGAAGCAATAGAGCAGCCCGTCGCCGCTGGTACTCTTCAGATCGGCCTGCGAGCAGCCGCCATCCGGGCAGCGCGAGGGATGCGAGCTATTCCACGATTTCGAGGGCCCATCGTCCCGCAAGCCCTGTCGATCGGCATGGCCGACCACCGCCGCCCCTGCGTGCTCGACGTCCAGTTCTTGCATGTCTTGTCGTCGCTCCGTCACGACGGGGACAGTATTCGGGCGGCCACCCACCGCACGCGCGTCACCTCGAGCGGCGGCGCGGGACCGGTCGCCCCGAAGGCCATGTCGATTAATTGCTTCCCGAGACCGGAGTGCCGGGCGAGCATACCAATGTGGGCCGATCCTCAAGCGATCGCCCAGGGGAGGACGCGGGAGTCTGTTGCGGAACCGTTCAGGGCGGTATCCGCGATCACATCGGGGCTGCCGCCGGGCGCGGCGCGAGGGGAGATCGTCATGCACTGGAACACCGTCCGCCCAATCGCGGCAATTGCCAGCTATGCCGCGCTTTGCTGCCTTGCCATCAGTCCGGACTGTGCCTCGGCCGCGGAATTGCTCAAAGCCCGGCTTGCGCAAAACCTCGGACCGATCTCCGGCCTTGCGATCGTCGCCAAATCGAAGGGAATCTTCGAAAAGAACGGACTGGACATCACGGTCTCGAACTTCACGTCCGGCAAGCAGTGCCTGGACACCGTGATCGGGGGCGGCGCCGACATCGCGACGACGGCCGAGGCGCCGGTCACCGCTTCGGCGATGGCAAACCAGCCCATCGCCTTCGTCGCCGGCATGGAATATTCCGACCTCAAGACGGTCGTCGCGGCCAAGGCCGGCGTCAAGACCAAGGCAGATCTTCGCGGCAAGCGAATCGCATTCACGGCCGGCACGGGCAGCGAGGTTTACACGGCGACTTTGCTGAAGTCGGCGGGATTGACTCCCAAGGATGTCACCCTCGTCAACCTGCGGCCGCAGGAAATGCTGCCGGCACTTGCAGCAGGAAGCATCGACGCGATCGATACTTGGGAGCCCCACATCGCCAACGCGAAGAAGGCCCTGGGCGAAGCCGTCGCTGAGCTCGATACAACGGGCACTTACTCCGAGACGTTCAACATCGTCGTCATGAGGCCCTATCTGGATGCCAACCCTGCGCTGGTCGAGAAATTCATCGCCGCACTGATCGATGCCGAGGTCTGGATGAAGGCACACCCGGATGAAGCGATCACGGTCGTGGCGGACGCGGTCGGCATGAAGCGGGACGAACTCGCCCCCATCTGGGCCGACTATGTTTACCGGGTGCGTCTCGACGACCGGCTGATGGAGATTCTCAAGACCCACTCCGCATGGCGCCTCGAGAGCGGCAACCATCCTCCGGGAGCGGCGATGCCCGACTTCGGCAAGGTCGTCGTCACCGAGCCGCTGAAGAAGGTCGCTCCCGCACGCGTCACCCTTTCGTGGAAATAGGCACCCGCACCGCCATGCAGGATGGCACTTCAGCACGACAAGAGATTGCTCTCCGCACCGACGGTCGCGGTCGGCGGCCGGATTCAGCTCGTCTTCGCCGCCTCAATATTCTGGTCGGGGCGCTTTCGCTTCCCTTGTTCGTCGGCCTCTGGGAACTGGTCTCCCGCTCCGGGACCGTCAACATGGTGCTGTTTCCGCCGCCGACGGTGGTTGCTGCGGCCGTCCTTGAGTGGATACGAAGCGGACAGTTCCTTGGCGATCTGCTGGCCAGCCTCTTTCGCGTCACCACGGGATTCATCGTGGGCGGCGCGCTCGGCATCCTGCTCGGTATCCTCACCGGCCAGTTCCCTGTTATTTCGAGCTTGCTGTCCCCGCTATTCCATATCCTGCGGCCAATTCCGCCGATTGCTTTCGTGCCGATCGTCATCCTCTGGTTCGGCCTGTCGGAGGCAGGAAAACTGTTCCTCGTCGTATGGGGCGTGTTCTTCACGGTTTGGCTTTCGACCCACATCGGCGTGCAGAAGGTCGACCGCGGCCTGATTCGGGCGGCGTTGATGCTCGGCACGCCCCGGCGGCAGATGCTCCAGGAGATCGTGCTGCTGGGCGCGCTTCCCTACATCGTGGTCGGGTTGCGCACCGCCGTCAGCATCTCCTTTTACACGCTTGTCGCGGCCGAACTTGCGGGCGCTTTCGCCGGCATTGTCTACAGGATCGAGATTGCGCAGCAGAATATGCAAACCGGCCAGGTCATGGGCGGGCTCGCAGCGCTCGGGTTGATTTCGTTCATTGCCGACCGGCTGTTTTCGGCTGTTGCGGAACGGACTGTCTGGTGGCGTTGATGTCGGGACCTCGATCGATCATGAAACTGGCTCTGGCAAGTTCGCCAGCCTCCGTCGAATCGGCGCGGAAACAACCGGCCATTCAAGTCTCAAACCTGAGCATCGCTTTTGATACCAACCGCGGGCAGACCTTCGCGGTGGATCGCGTTTCCTTTGACGTGGCACCTGGCGAGTTCGTTTGCATCGTCGGGCCCTCCGGCTGCGGCAAGTCGACGGTGCTCAATACGATCGCCGGACTGGAAGTGCCATTTGAAGGCGACATCCTGGTAGAGGGCTCGCGTGTCTACAGCCCGCGACCCGATGTCGGCATGGTGTTTCAGCAGCCGCATCTTTTCCCCTGGAAGTCCGTCCGCAGGAACATCGCCCACGGCCCCAGGATGCTTGGGAAGTCCACGACGGAAGCGAATGCCATCGCAGACGATCTAATCGCGATGGTCGGTCTCAAGCGTTTCGCTGACGCCTATCCGAACACGCTGTCCGGCGGCATGCAACAGCGCGTGGCGATCGCGCGAGCGTTGGCCAATCAGCCCCGGGTGCTGCTGATGGACGAGCCCTTCGGGGCCCTCGACGCGCAGACCCGGGCGGTGATGCAAGACAATCTGCTGGAGCTGCGCGACCGGATCAAGGCGACAATCGTGTTCGTCACGCATGACATCGATGAAGCCATCGTGCTGGCCGACCGCGTCCTCATCATGAGCGCGGGACCCGGCCGCATCCTGCGCGAAGTCGCGGTCAAGCTGCCGCGCCCGCGGTCGAGTTCTATCTTGGTCGAGCCAACTTATCTTTCCCTCAAGAAGGATTGTCTCGACGTCATCCGCGCAGAAGGGCTGCGGGCGTTCAATCAGTCGGACGCGAGCTGATCGCCCAGAACTCGCAGATCGAGAAGCGGACCGCAGCGCGCTGGCATGGTTCTTGTATGACCGATGCCAGGTCTCACTGCGGAGCCGGCGATGCACAGGGCGAACAGCGCGGTAGCGGCAGGTGTGATGCTGGCCGAGTCGGACGATCTCGTTAGGCCGCTGCCCGGCTTGCTGGACGGACTCAACCGGGCTGATTGCAATCGCTTGCGTGCGATCGGACGCGAGAAGGCCCTGGAAGCCGGCCAGCTGGTTTGGTCGCAGGGCGACGCACAGGCCGGGATCTACCTGATCAGCGAGGGGCGCATACGCAGCTACTATGCGGCGCCGTCGGGGCGCGAGGTCACGCTCGCCTACTGGTTTCCCGGCAACTTCGTCGGCGGACCCGATATATTCGGAACGGGCCCGCACATGTGGTCATCGGTTGCGGCCGAACGCAGCCGGTTGACGTTCATGCCCGGACCGGCGCTGCGGCGGCTTGCGCTGGAATCGCCGGCAATCGCCGTCGCCTTGCTGGATGCCCTGGCATTCAAGGCACGATGCTATTCGGCGATGGCCCAGATGCTCGGAACGCGCTCGGTGACCGAGCGGCTGCATAGCCTGCTGATCTTCCTGTCGCACGTCTACGGCGTGAAGCGCGACAGCGAGATCGTCGTCGGCATGCCGTTTACCCACGGCGATCTCGCCAATCTCATCGGATCCACCCGCCAATGGGTGACAGTGCAACTCGCGCGGCTCCAGGAGGAAGGCGTGATCAGGTACGACAGATCCGTGATTTCGATCCTGGATCTTTCGACGCTCGGGCAGGAGGCGGAATAATATCCGCCTTTCAGCCGCCGGACTTCAATTCGAACGCCGCTCGGCCTGCACTGGCCTCGAACCGCCGCGCCAGTCCGATCAGCGCGCGATCATGCCAGGCCGGCGCCAGCAGGGTCACGCCCATGGGCATGCCGTTCGGCAATGTCGCGTTCGGAACCGCCACGCCGCAGAGATCGAGCAGATTGGCAAAGTACGAGTAGTAGCCGAGGCGATTGTTGAGGGTGATTGGATCGCGATACATCTCCTCCAGTGTGAACGGCCGCGGTGCGGTCGGGACCACCAGCGCATCTATCCCCGCAAAGATCGCCTCGGCGTCGCGGCGAAGCCGGTGCAACCGGTGAATGGCACCAAACGTGTCAGTCGCCGAATAGCCGGCGGCTGAGCCCAGTACGGTCCTCGTGACATCAAGCAGGGAGCCGGAATCGATGTCCATCAGCGAAGCGATGGCCGAGTGCCGCTCTGCCACCCAGGGTCCGCTGAACATCAACTCGCCGGCTTGGCGGAACGGGGCGAAGTCAACCTCAATCGCCGTTCCTCCGATCTGCGTGAAACGCTCGCAGGCGCGCTCATAGAGCTCCCCGCATTGCGGCATGCCGAAGCATTCGAGATCGGCGGACGCAATGCGGCCGAACCGGAACGATGGCACCGCCCCGCTGGCAAAAGAAAAGGCTCTGGGCAGGCGGCTGTAGGGATCTTCGAAATCGAACCCTTCGATAATTTCGAGGATCGCCTCGCCATCGCTGACAGTATTGCAGAACACCGCAACGCAATCGATCGTCGGGCAATTCGGCACCAGCCCGCGTGATGACACCAGCCCAACGGTCGGCTTGATTCCGACGATGTTGTTGAAGCCGGCAGGTATGCGGCCGGATCCGCCGGTATCGGTGCCGAGCGCGAACGCAATGTGCCCGGCCGCCACGGCGACCGCGGACCCGGAACTGGAGCCGCCCGCAATATAGCGCGCATCGGCAACCGACGCGCAGGGACCATAGGGCGAACGCGCGCCGGACAGGCCTGTGGCGAACTGATCGAGATTGGTCTTTCCGAGGCAAATTGCGCCGGCTGCGGTGAGGCGTTCGACGCTGTGCGCGGAATGCCAGGGCGTGTAGCTGAACGCCGGGCATGCGGCAGTGGTCGGCATTCCCTCGACATCGATATTGTCCTTCACACCAAAGGGAATGCCGAGCAGCGGAAAATTTTCGCCTGTCCGCGCGCGCGCCACGAGCTTACGGCATGCTTCGAGCGCCTCCTCCCGCGGGCGGAGATAAATCCAGCAATTGCGGTCGCGCTCGGCTTCGATCCGGTCATACGCCGTTTCGATCGCTTCCAGCGGCAGGGACGAATTCCTGACGATGGCTTCGTGATTTGTCCTGGAGCGCGCGACAGACTGACTCACCGAATATCTCCTTCTCTAACCGGCAGGCGCGAAATTGCGGGAGCTCCGCGCGGGCAACAAGCAATTAAGTGCTTCGCGCAAATGCACGGCCGGATCGGATATACGCGGCTCAAAGAAAAAGGCGCCGTGCCGAAGCACGACGCCCTCGTTCCTCGCTATGCGAGCGATCAGTTGGTCTGCTGGATCGCCGACAATTCCCAAGCCGCACCGGGACGGCGGGCAAAGGTCCAGACTTCGGTGACCTCGCTTGGCTGCTCGCTGCCGGCAACGATCGCGCCGGTGTTGCGGTCGACCGTCTTGTCGGTGAGCGCGAAGCGCAGCGCCACCGTCGCATAGTCGGTCTCGCCTTCGCGCCAGGCTTCCGCGAGGTCGCCCTGCAACAGCTTGACGTTGGTCACCTTGTTGACGGCATTCCGCGCGCGGTTCTCTGCGAGATCCTTCTCGAAATAGGAGACCATTTCCGGCGTCGCGAGCGTGTGCAGTTTTGCAACGTCCTCGTTCGACCAGGCGGCCTGGATGTCGCCGAGCAGGCGCTCGAACGCCTCGTAATCGGCCGGCTTGATTTCGAGCGGCGCATTGTTGGCGCCGAAGCCGAAGCCGCCACCAAGACCACTGCGATAGCTCGTCTGCGGTCCGGGACCGGCGCCAGCATCGGCACCGGCATAGGCCGCCTGCGGCGCGTTGCGGCGCTGCCACCAGGACATCGCCAGCCGCACCACGAACACGACGAGCACGATCTGGATGATCAGGCCCAGGATCGACGACAGGCCGCCGAGACCGCCGAACAGGCCGCCACCGAACAGCATGCCGAGGAGGCCGGCGCCGAGGAAGCCGGCCGCAAGGCCGCCCAGGAAGCCGCCGCCGCGGCCGAACAGGCCGCCGCGCGCAGGCGCCGACGCGGCCGAGTTCATGCCTGCGCCCGGCTGGGTGAAGGTGCGGTTGAACTGCGAGGTCGACCCCGGGGCGGTCGTGGTCGACGGCGGGGCCGAGAACGTCCGCGAACCGCGCGAACCCGACGAGAAGCCGCCGCCGACGCGGGCATCAGCGGACGAGATCGCCAGCACCGCCGGCAGCGCGAGCGCCAGCACGACGGCAATCGTCTTCACGAGACGGCGGGACCATTGCGAGAAATTCATGTTCGTTTCCCAAATCCCCGGCATGGGGATGTGCCACTAAGATGGGTAGACTTCCCAAAAAGGGAAGCCGGTTTCGGAACCCCCGGCTGCGGCCCTCAGTCGCGGGGATGAGCAAAAACCCAGATTTGGCGGGGGTTTGGCGGGAATGCACGGCGGAACTGTGGTCGCCGGTTACCGGCGAGTTTGCACCCCCGTCATTGCAAGCAAAGCGAAGCAATCCAGGCTACCGCCGCGGACGCACTCTGGATTGCTCCGCTGCGCTCGCAATGACGATGGAGAGGCACTTGAGCGAGACCCTCACCCTGCCTTCGCCATCGTCTCCTTCACCGCCGCCACGAGCTGGCTGAGCGTGAACGGCTTTGGCAGGAAGTCGAACTGCTGGCCCTCGGGCAGGCTCTTCTCGAAGGCGTCCTCGGCGTAGCCGGAGACGAAGATGAACTTGATGTCGGGATTCTTCTCGCGCATGGCCTTGAGCAAGGTCGGTCCGTCCATCTCAGGCATGACGACGTCGGAGACGACGAGATCGATCCCGCCGCTCTGCTCTTCCAGCATCTCCATCGCCTCGACGCCGTTCTCGGCCTCGACCACGGTGTAGCCGCGCGAGCGCAGGCCGCGTGCGTTCAGCGCGCGCAAGCCCTCTTCGTCCTCTACCAGCAGGATGGTGCCCTGCCCCGTGAGATCTGTGCGCGGCTTGGCTTCCGCCGCAGGCGCGGCGTCCTTCGCGGCGCCATTGGTAATTACCGCCGGCTGCTCGACCTGCTCTTCCGGCTCGGCATGATGGCGTGGCAGGAAGATGTGGAACGAGGTGCCCTGCCCCGGCTCGGAATCCACATAGATGAAGCCGCCGGTCTGCTTGACGATGCCATAGACGGTGGAGAGGCCAAGGCCGGTGCCCTTGCCGACCTCCTTGGTCGAGAAGAACGGCTCAAAGATCTTGTCGCGGATGTCGGCCGGAATACCGGTGCCGGTGTCGGCGACTTCGATCCGCACATAATCCGCGGCCGGCATGCCCTTGTAGGCAAGCTTGCCCGCATCCTCGGTATTGACGTTGGCCGTGCGGATGATCAGCTTGCCGCCGTCGGGCATCGCATCGCGCGCGTTGACCGCGAGATTGACGACCACCTGCTCGAACTGGGAGACGTCGACCTTCACCGGCCAGAGATCGCGGCCGTGGATGGTCTCCTGCTTGACCTTCTCGCCGATCAGCCGCCGCAGCAGCATGGCGAGGTCGCTGAGCGCATCGCCGAGATCGAGCACCTGCGGCCGCAGCGTCTGCCTGCGCGAGAACGCAAGCAACTGCCGCACCAGGGTCGCGGCGCGCGTCGCGTTCTGCTTGATCTGCATGATGTCCTGGAACGACGGATCGGTCGGCTTGTGCGCGTTCAGCAGGAAGTCGTTCGCCATCATGATGGCGGAGAGCACGTTGTTGAAGTCGTGGGCGATGCCGCCGGCGAGCTGGCCGACCGTCTCCATCTTCTGCGACTGGTTGATCTGGTTCTCCAGCGCGCGCCGCTCGGTGGTCTCGAGCATGTGCACGATCGCAGCTTCGGCGTCGTTCTCGGCCGCATCGACCGGCGTCACGAAGAACTGGCCCCAGCGCTCCTTGGTTCCTTCCAGCGCAACCTCGACCGGCGCGATGTCGGCCCGGTTTTCGGCGGCCTGGTTGATGGCCGCGATCAAGAGGTGCCGGTCGCGCGAATTGACCGCGCGGAAGATCGACTTGCTGGCGCTGTCGAGCCCGAGGGCCTGCCCGAGCTTGGCGTAGCGCGCGTTCGCGCGCACGACATTGCCGCTGCGGTCGACCGTGGCGATCGCCATCGGCGTGTGATCGAAGAAGCGCATGAAGCGCACTTCCGCGGCACGGTCGGGATCGCTGCGCTCGTCACGGGCGCGGCTGATGACGAGCGTGCGCGACGGCCCGGGCGCGCCGTCGGCGCCAAACGCGAGCTTGTGATAAAGCCGGACCGGCATAGTCTTGCCGGTACGCATGCGCAGGTCGATGTCGAAGACTTCGGTCTTGACCTCGCCCGGCACCGCCACGATCGAGCTGAGCAGCGAGGCGCCGTCGCCCGAGACGATGTCGGCGAGCTTCAGTCCGCCCGAACCGATCTCCGCGAGGTCGTAGTCGAGCCAGTTCGCCAGCGTTGCGTTGACATAGGCGAGCTCGCCGGCGGGATTGACCGAGAAGAAGCCGCAAGGCGCGTGATCGAGATATTCGATCGCGTGTTGGAGCTCCTGGAACACGTCCTCCTGGCGTTCGCGGTCGCGCGTGATGTCGGCGATCGACCACACCGCATATTTGGCCTCGCGCCTGCCGGTACCGAGCTGACGCACCCTCATGCGCAGCCAACGGCCCTGGCTGCCGTCATGGCCGGAGATGCGGACCTCTTCCTGCTGGCGCTTGCCTTCGCGCGCCGCCTTGAGCAGGCGGAACACAGCTTCGGAGACGTCGGGATTGCCGATGAAGACACGCTCGACCGGCCGCACGTCCTGCGGGCCGGAGGCACTGGTCAGCGTCAAATAGGCCGCGTTGGAATAGACCACATGGCCGCGGGGATCGGTGACCGCGAGGCCATCGAAGGCGTGGTCGGCGATGCGCCCCATCACGGGATCGTCGAGATTGCGGTCGACGAAGCGGATGATGCCGGCGGCGAAGGCGAACAGGTTGAACAGGCCGGTCATCGCCAGCACGGCGAGGATGCCGAGGATATAGGGCTGCGCCTGCGCGCGCCCGAGCGTCATCAGCCCGATGGCGACCGCGACAAGCCCGGTGGCCACCAGCAGCACCAGCGCAATGCTCCCCGAGCGCGGCGAAGGCTCATGCGCCGCAACGGGCTCGCGGGACAGATCGTGGTCGGTCTCGGCAGTCATTTCACGCTGGCACAACCTGTCGGCAGAGAATCAACGCGCTACGCAGCACGCGGGGTCCTCCCTGCCTGAATTGGCCCCGCAGACGCAAGGGCGGCAGGAGCGAAACGTACGCTGATTCCCAGTTTACAGCCATTTCCGGTACTTTCAGGGCTTTTATTGCCGTGCGGCACTAAATCCGCGCTTCATCCGCATGACGTAGCCGATGACTTCGGCAACCGCATGGTAGTGCTCCATCGGGATTTCCTGGTCGATATCGACGGTCGCGTACAGCGCGCGGGCCAGCGGCACGTTCTCGACGATCGGAATGTCGTGCTCGCGCGCGATCTCCCGGATCTTGAAGGCGAGATTGTCGACGCCCTTGGCGACGCAGATCGGCGCCGACATGCCGCGCTCGTAGGACAGCGCCACCGAATAGTGGGTCGGGTTGGTGATGATCACGGAGGCCTTTGGAACCGCCGACATCATGCGCTTCTTGGCGCGCTGCTGCCGCAACTGCCTGATCTTGCCCTTGATGTGCGGGTCGCCTTCGGACTGCTTGAACTCTTCCTTGATCTCCTGAAGCGACATCTTCTGCCGCTGGAACCAGCTGCGATACTGGAAGAGATAGTCGGCGATGGCGACGATCGCGAGTGCAGCGACCACCGCACCGAGCAGATGGATGGTCATGCTGGTGGTAGTGCCCAGCATGGCGGACGGATCGAGCTTGACCATCGCCTCCATGCGGTGCCGCTCCGGCCACAGGACCATGGTCATGACCGCGCCGAGCCCGATCAGCTTGCCGATGCCTTTGAGAAAATTCGCCGCCGCCTGCTTGCCGAAAATGCGCTTGAAGCCGGCGGCGGGCGAGAGCTTGCTGAATTTGGGCTTGAGGGATTCGGCCGACCACACCAGCCGATGCTGGAGCATGTTGCCGGCGATGGCGGCCAGCACCAGCATCAATAGCGGCACGCCGACCGCAGCTAACACCGCGACTTCGATCTGCTGCATCAGGACGAGCAGGTTCCCGGGGTCGGTCTTGATCATCCAGGAATTGGCGAGCAGATTGCGCATCGGCGTCAACAGCCCGCTGCCGATCGAGCCCGAGAACGTCGAGACCACGAGCGTGCCGCCCGCGATCATGAACCAGGTGTTGATCTCCTGGCTCTTGGCGACGTCGCCGCGTTCGAGCGCCTCTTCGAGCCGTTTTTGCGTCGGGTCTTCTGTTTGACTCTCTGGATCGTTGTCTTCCGCCATCGATCACCCGTTACTTGAGCGGCATCATCTGGTGCATGACACCGATGAAGTAGTCGAGGTAGGTGCCCATCATCGCCGTGAGCACCATGGCCAGCACCAGGAAGCCCGCGAAGATCGACAGTGGCACACCGACGAAATAGACCTGCATCTGCGGCATCAGCCGCGCCAGCACGCCAAGCCCGATATTGAAGACGAGGCCGAACACCAGGAACGGCCCGGAAAGCTGCAAGCCGAGCAGAAACGCGGCGGAAAAAGCCCGAGTGGCAAGTGAGGCGACGTCGCCGCTCGATACGGTCTCGCCCGGCGCGAAGATCGCGTAGCTGTCGTTCAGTGCCGCGATAACCAGGTGATGGCTGTCGGTGGCAAACAGCAGTGTCACGCCGAGCATGGTCAGGAAATTGCCGACCAGCACGCCCTGCTGCCCCTGCGTCGGATCGACCGAGGTGACGAAGCCGAGCCCCATCTGCTGCGCGATCACGGCGCCTGCGACCTGGAGGGCCGCGAGCGTCACGCGCGCAGTCGCGCCCAGCACGATGCCGATCACGATCTCATGCAGCATCAAGACCAGCATCGGTGCGAGCGAGCCCATCTCGACATGGTAGGCGTTGCGATGCAGCGGCAGGATGATCAGCGTGAGCAGAAGCGCGATCGACAGCTTCACCCGTGTCGGGATGTTGGTCTCGCCCAGCCCCGGCAGCAGCATCACCATCGCACCGACCCGGGCGAAGGCGAGCATGAAGGCCGCGGCGAGCGCCGGCAGCAGCGAGACGTCGATGCGCATGACCCGCGCATTGTGCCTCAGCCGCCGATGATTCGCGACGAGATCCGCAACATGTGGGAATGGAGTGCGTCGGCCATGAAGGGTAATGCCAGCAGCATCGTGGCGAAGATGGCCAAAATCTTCGGCACATAGATCAGCGTCTGTTCCTGGATCTGGGTCAGCGCCTGGAACAGCGACACCACCACGCCGACCACGAGCCCCACCACCATCAGCGGCGAAGACACGATCACAATGGTCCAGATCGCATCGCGCGCGACGTCGAGGGTTTCAGGTCCGGTCATTTTCTGTTTCTCCTTCAATTGATTTTCGTCATTCCAGGGCTCGCGAAGCGAGAGCCCTGAATCCATTCAGCAGCAGCGTCGGTGGCACGATGGATTCTCAGATGCGCAATTGCGCATCATAGCTCGCGACTTCGTCGCGCCCCGGAATGACAAGCAAATCAGATCGGCATCTTCATGATGTCCTCGTAGGCTGCGATCACGCGGTCGCGGACCGAGACCAGCGTGGACACCGCAACATCGGTGTCGGCGACCGCCGTCACCACATCCATCACGTTGGCCTTGCCGGCGGCCATCGCCACCGTCTGCGCATCGGACTTGCGGCCGGACTCCATGACGCTGCCGACAGCGTCTTTCAGGAGCGAAGCAAAGGACTGCCCGCTCGCCTCGCTGCCCTTGCCGACGCCGCCGTTTTCCAGCACGCGGGCAAGGTTGGCGTAAGCATTGGCGGCGATTGTCGGTGTTGCCATGGCTTAGGATTCCCGTTCAGCTCTTGAGGATGTCGAGCGTGCGCTGGATCATCCGGCGCGTCGCACTGATGATATTGACATTGGCCTCGTAGGACCGCTGCGCGTCGCGCATATCGGTCATCTCGACCACCGAATTCACGTTGGGATATTTGACGTTGCCGCTGGCATCCGCCGCCGGATTGCTCGGCTCGTATTTGACGCGGAAGTTGGACTGGTCGGGCTTGATCTTGCCGAGGGTGACGACCTGCGCATCCAGCGTGCGGTCGAGCGCCGAGGAGAACGTCGGCACCTTGCGCCGGTAGGGATCGCCGCCGGCGGTCGGCGACGTCGAATCCGCATTCGCGATGTTTTCCGAGATCACCCGCATGCGCCCGGCCTGCGCCCGCAGCCCGGAGGTTGCGATCGCCATCGAACGGGCAAAGTCGCTGCTGTCATTGGCCATGATACGGCTCCTTTAGCTCTAGCCCTTGCCGATCGCCGTCTTCAGAAGATGCAGGCTCTTGGAATAGAGCGAGGTCACCGCGGCATAATCCATCTGGTTGCTGGCGGACTTCATCATCTCTTCCTCGAGATTGACGGCGTTGCCCGCAGGGCGAGTCTCGAAGCCTGCATTCTTGTTCTGGTCGAAGCCTGAGGCCGCGCCCGACGGCGTCATGTGGGAAGCGCTGGTGACGGTCATTGCCAGGGGGCCCATCGAGCCCGCCGGAACGCCGGTCTTGTCGAATTTCGGCTCGACCAGATCACGTGGCCGGAAACTGGGCGTGTCGGAATTGGAAACGTTCTCGGACAGGACGCGCTGGCGTTCCTGGTGCCACTGCATCTTGGTGCGAAGCGCCGACAGCACCGGGAGGTCATTGATGGACATCGTTGCGGCTCCTTCCGCCTCGCAGGGCCCAAGGCCCGAAGCTAGGCAGAATTTGCCGCGTGTATGGTTAACAGGTGGTTAAGGCGCGGCGGATGCATGTATCCGGCTGGGACATGCATTGCGCGCCCCGTGATTCTACGCATTCCAAAAGCCGCATTAACCCAACCGTTTGGCGGCGCGTGCACAGGCCAAGAAGTCGTTTTGGATCGGGCGATTCATGGGTTATTAAGAGTTGGGGACGGCAAAACTTGCCGTGGGACGTTAAGAGATCGCAGTTTGGGGCATCGCAGCCGGTGGTCGGCACATCCGACCATAGGCACGAGAGAAGCGCCATTTACCGGGGACAGGTATGAACGGTAGCCCTATCACTTTCATTGTCGCGTTCATCGTCGTTCTGGCGTTGATCGGCGTCGCCGCGTGGCTGGTCCGCCGATTCGCCGCCACCCGGCTCGGCGCCAACACCCAGCGCGGCAGAATGCCCCGGCTTGCCGTGATCGACGCGGCCGCGGTCGACGGCCGCCGGCGTCTGGTGCTGGTCCGGCGTGATAATGTCGAGCATCTCCTGATGATCGGCGGCCCCACCGACATCGTCGTCGAGCCCAACATCGTGCGTGCTGCGCCCGGCCGCGACCAGCTTCCGCAGCGCCCCAATGTGGCCGAATCGCCGCGCCTCGCCCCGATGCCTGACACCAGCGGCTGGGCCGACGAAGCGCCGCGGCCCGAAGTGCTCGACCATCCCGAACCGCAAATGCCGGAGCCGCCGCCGCGGCCCGCACGCCCTTCCTTCGCCGACGAGGTCCGCCGGCCGGCACCCGCTCTGGCCGAGCGCCGCAGCGACCCCCTGGCCGGCTTTACGCCTGAGCCGATCGCACCGCGTCCCGAGCGTGAACTTCGTCCCGAGCCCGTGCCGCCGCGCGTTGCCCGCAACGAGCCGCCGTTGATGCCGCGCCCGCCGCGCCAGAGCGAGCCGGTGAAGGTGCCGCCGGTGCGCGCCGAACGCGCGGCCGCGCCACCGCCGCCGCCCGTGCCGCAGACTCCGCCCGTTCCTCCGCCGGCCGCTGCCGCGCCGTCAAACGCTGAACAAAATCTCGCCGAAATGGCCCAGCGCCTCGAAGCCGCCTTGCGCCGTCCGGCCGGCGAGACGGTCGCGCCTCCGGTTGAGCCCGAGCCGCCGGCACCTCCGCCGCGCGCGGCACGCAGCGAGCCGCCGCCTCCGCCCGCCCCGCCGGGCAGGCCGGCCCCGGAGAAGACCAGCTTTGAGAATCTCGAAGACGAGATGGCCTCGCTGCTCGGCCGTCCGAAGCCGTCTTCGTGAGGCTGCCAGCCCTCCCGCGTAGAGTTTTCTTTTTTTCTGTCCTTATCGCCGCGGCTTCGCTCGCGATGCCTGCGCATGCGCAGGACATCAGCATCAATCTCGGTAGCCAGGGCGGCGGCGTCACCGAGCGCGCGATCCAGCTGATCGCGCTGCTCACGGTGCTGTCGATCGCGCCGTCGATCCTGATCATGATGACGTCGTTCACGCGCATCGTGGTGGTGCTGTCGCTGTTGCGCACCGCGATGGGCACGGCAACCGCACCGCCCAACTCGGTGATCCTCGCGCTTGCAATGTTCCTCACCTTCTTCGTGATGGGACCGGTACTGCAAAAATCCTACGACGATGGTATCCGCCCGCTCGTCGCCAACCAGATCAGTGTCGAGGACGCGCTCCAGCGCGCCTCCGTGCCCTTGCGCGGCTTCATGCAGAAGAACGTGCGCGAGAAGGACCTGAAGCTCTTCCTGGATCTCTCGGGCGAGCCGCCGCCCGCTACGCCCGACGAACTCGCGCTGCGCATCCTCGTCCCCGCCTTCATGATTTCCGAGCTGAAGCGCGCTTTCGAGATCGGCTTCCTGCTGTTCCTCCCCTTCCTGATCATCGACCTCGTCGTCGCCTCGGTGCTGATGTCGATGGGCATGATGATGCTGCCGCCCGCGACGATCTCGCTGCCGTTCAAGCTGATCTTCTTCGTGCTGGTGGACGGCTGGTCGCTGGTGGCGGGGAGTCTTGTGCAGAGTTACGGGGGGTAGGAACCACCGGTTGAATCCACCCTGGAACGCCCGATCAATGATAGAGTGCGGCTGGAACGGATCTTACCGCGTCATCTTGATCTGCCGCACGACGGGGATCGAGGGCAGCGAGCCGGTGTGCTCGGTTTCGTCCTTGGCCTGCGGGGCCGCCGGGGCGCGCGCGGTGGCGTCGGGGAAACGCTGCTTCATCTCGCGCAGGAAGCCGTCGAGCGTGTCGACGCTTGCGGCGAGCTTGGCGATCTCGGCGAATTCGGCGCTGGAAGCAGCTGCCGGCTTGCTGGCGATGTCGAAGGCGATCCGGTCGGCGCTCTCGCTCATCAGCGGCGCGTATTTTTCGCGGAAGCGCGACAGCCCGATCGTGTCATCGGCGAGCGCGTAGCCGACGGCGGCGCGGATGATGTCGCTCTTCTCCACCGCGTTGAGCGGCTTGAAATCGCGGAAACGCTCGCCGCAATAGAGCTCGATCTGCTCGGCGGACTCGCGCCAGCGCCGCGCCGCCCAGAAGATGTCGGAACGCAGCCTCAGCACCTCGCGCCCCGAGACGTTGGAGACGATGTCGAGTGCGAGATCGTGGCGGCCGACGTCGCTCTGCGCGCGCGCCTCCAACAGCAGGCGCTGCTGCCGCAGCTCGCCGGAGAGATCGCTGATGCGGCTCGCGCGCAGCGCCGTGATCGCCATGTCAGGCTTGCGATTGGCCAGATAGATCATGGAAAGGCGCGCGGCGACTTGCGCGCGCGCTGCGCCTTCGAGGCGATGGTCGACCTGGTATTGCAACAGTTCGGCAGCCTGGTCGAGCAGATCGATCGAGGCGAGGCGATCAGCCAGGCGGCGGATCAGCTCGTCGCCGCGGCGGCCGATCGGCGTCAGCTCGCGGAACTCATAAAACATCCCGAGCGCCTCGACCGGCGGCAGCTCGTCGCCCTTCGGACCTAAGAAGATCTGCGTGAACAGGTCGGAGGCCAGATCTTGCGCCTGACGCGAGGCCTCGGCGTTCGGCTGGAGCTTGGTCGCGGTGCGCGCCGCCGTGAGCGCGTCGCGATAGCGCCCGTTCTCCGAGTACATCTGCGACAGCATCTGGAGCGTCCTGACCTCGATCGCGTCGCCGCGCCAGGTCATCGACAGCGTCTCGAGCTCGCGCAGCGCATCTTCCTTGCTGATCTCGTCGCGCTTCTGCCGCAGCGCGATTTCGAGCTGCTTGGCCTCCGCCGCCGCCGGCCGGTCGTCCGAGACGACCGCGAATTTATAGTCGTCGAGCGCATCCTTGTCGTGGCCGAGCGCCTCGGCGAGCCGGCCGCGCAAAACGGCAAAGCCGGGCGCCGCCTCCGGCGATACGCCGACCACCTCGATCTCGCCGCGGCGCTTGGAGGCGCCGGCATAGTCCTTCACCTCGAGCGAGGCGCGCATCGCGTCCATCGTCACGATGCGCTGGATGTCGAGCGGCAGCGAGGCGATGGCGAATTCGACGTTCTTGAACTTCTCGCGCGCATCCGCCCATTTGCCCTGGCGCGCATAGGCGAGCGCCTTCCAGAGCTGGGAATCGTGGCTGTTGCCGATCACGGGATTGGCGAGATCCTTCAGGCCCTGCGCCGGCCGGCCGATCAGGATGCTCGCGATCGCATGCATGATCAGCGCGCCGCTCTCCTCCTTGTTGAGGGGGTCGGTCAGCATCACGTCGGTGACGGACTTGGCCTCGTGATACATCGCGCGCGACATGTAGAACTGCGCAAGGTCAAGTCGCGGCAGCGAGCGCTGCGGCGGCTCGACCGCGGAGATCGCCGTGATCAGCTCGCTCTGGCGCGTCCAGAAATCTTCCGACTGGCCCTTGCGCCAGCCTTCGGGATTGAAGACCGGCCGCACCGCAGTCGGCGCCCGCTCGGCCGAGACGTCGACCGGCGACAGCGTCAGGCCGCCCTTCTTGCCGAGAATGACCTTGTCGGATCCGACCTCGATGCCGACCTCGTCGGAGTTCGGCCGGATCGCGATGCCATGTGCGGATTCCAGCAGCGAGAGATCGACGAGGTCCTGCCGCTTGATGAAGCCGCGGACCGGCCGGGCTCCGGTGACGACGTAGAGCGTGTCGCCGGCGTCGGGGTCGGTGAGCTTGTGCAGGAGGCCCGGATTGGCAAAGGGGATAGCGATGTTGGCGAGCGCAGGATCGGTGATGTTGCGCGACATCATCAGCGGCAGCGGCGTCGCCTGGATCTTGTCGGCGAGCGTGAGCAGCCAGTTTGTCTCCTTGCCGACCTCCTCACTGGTCAAGGAATAGACCAGTGGACGGGTGAGACGGATGCGCACCGCCTGCCCCTTGTCGAGCGGCATGCGGCTGACCTCGCCGATCATCGCGCCGCCTCTGGCGCGGATCGCTTCGACGTCGATCGGCTTCTGCGAATCGAACACCAGCCACACGGTGTCGCCGCGACGGAACGCCGCCGCGGGCGTTGCGACCTGAAGCGGGAACGTCACGCGCAGGCCGTCGCTGTCGCGGCGCGCATCGACGCTGGCAGTGGGCGGCGGCGCGGCCTGAGCCGGCGTCTCGGCAGGCGCCTCCTTTGCAGCTTCCTTCACGACCTCCTTGGGCGCCTCGGCCACCGCAGGCGCCACCGGCCTGGCGGGAGCGACAGGCGCGGCTGCCTCCATCGCAGGCAACGCGGGCTTGGGCGCTTCAGCGGCGGGCGGACCTTCGGTCACGGATGCTGCGGGAGCCGGCGCCGATTTCAGCGCTTCAACCGCCGGCATCGCGGCGGGAGCTTCCGGCTTCGCCTCGGGCTTGATATCGATTTTGGCTTCGCGCGCGATCGCCTCCGAGGTCGGCGGCGTGATCTCGCGATGGGCGTCCTTCGGCTTCTCGGCCGCCGGCTTTTCCGCGGCCGGTGCCGGTCCGTGTCCCCCGGACTTGGCTTGCGCAATCGCGGCCTCTGGCGTCGCGGCGACCTTGCCCTTGTCAGGCTGGAAGGCGATGTCGACGACGTAATTCTTCTCGTCACGGAAGGAGTGCACGTCGGAATCGCCGATCAGCGCGATCTCGACACTGGTCTGGTCGATATCCCCCTTCTGCTTGATCGAGGCGACATTCGGGGGCGCGGCAACGACTGCATCCGCCAGGTCGAAACTGAGATTGGCGTTGAAGGCGAGCGTGAGCTTCTGCTCGTTGAGCACCGAGGAGACGCCGACGCCGTCGGGCATCTCGAACACGAAGCGCACGAAGGTCGGCTGCACCGAAGCGCGCACGCGGATCTGCGGCCGCTTCTTGCTCTCGGCGGCGGCTCGCTGGGCACGCAGCGCGCGCTCGGCCACACGTGCGCGCTCGGCGAGTTCTTTCACCACGTCCATCGGCAAGCTCGGTGGCGGCCCCTTCCACCCCTCCGGCAGCAGGTCGACGAAGGTGCGCTCGCCGGCATTCATGGTGTTGACGGTGACGCGCCGCGCCAGCGACAGCCGGATCGCGCCGCCGTCGGGATCGCGTCGGGCAGAATTGACGTAATCGGGCGCACCTTCCGGGACGCGATCGACGGGAACGTCGACGGTCCGGTCGAAGCGGATGATGAGGATGGAGCCGGCGGTCGTCACCTCGGAGGGAACGTCCTCGCCGAGCTTGATCACGAGGCGGGCAAAGCCGCCGGCCGCCGAAAAACTCGCCTCGCCGCGGACCGGATCGGCGGCGCGGGCAGCCCCGAGGCCGATCAGGAGGCAGGCAGCCAGCGCAGGCACCGTGCGGACATGACGCAACAGCCCCTGCGCCAGGGCGCGGGCTCGCGACATAAATCCGGCGGCAGCCTCGCGCGCCATTGGCGACATTTCTTCCGGTTCGGCGGTCCATGCCGGCACTGGCGCCGGCCCGTGCCGTCGACTGTAAATTTTGCCAATTAAGGACTTCTTAAGTATGAGCCCTCAATTCGGCTTTTGCGTCGGCTTGCCGTCGATCTTCGGGAGATCGCCGGCGGAAGCGGACTGATCCCCGCCGCCATTGGCACGGCGTGCCATTTCGACCGTCAGCCGCTCGGCGGCCTCCGGTGACATCAGGCCGAGGATGTCGGACATCTTTCGCGGCGCGATCGCGCTGGCGATCTCGATCAGCACGCCCATCTCGAGCCGGTCGAACACCCGCGCGGCGTCCTTGGGCTTCATGCCCTCATACGTGGTGATGAGGCCCTTCATGCGCTGGGCTTCGGCGGCCTTCTGCTCGGCCTGCGTCGCGGAGATGCGGGACTCCACCGCCTTCATCTCCTCGACCTTGCTCTCGATGCGCTTCTCGGCCGACTTCAACAGGCTCTCGCGGATGTCGATCTCGCGCTGGCGGGCCTCGATCTCCTGGCGGCGCGACTGCAACCGTTCCAGGATCGCCCGCTCCGAGGCCGAGACCTGCGGCTGGGTGTCCTCCACCTTGACCACGGTGCCCTCGGGCTTGGATTCGGGGGCGGCAGGCTTCGGTGCCTCCGGCGTGCCATGGGTCGAACCCGTGATGTCAGGGTCTTCCCGTCCTGTCGGGAAGTTCAGATTTTCCTGCGCCCACGACTTCTTCACCGTGTTCGGCTGGTAGTCGAACACGTAGCCGCCATTGAGCACGAGGCCCGCGACCTTCAGCGTGGCGAGACCTGCAACCGCAACCAGGACGACCGGAATGACGCGGATGTTACGAAAAGACTTCATACCATGGCTTTATGCGGCAAGACCGTTGGACCTTCGACGTTCGGAAAAGGCTTCCGCCGCCGCAGCCACCGCCTTCGCGGCCGACGGCTTGGCCGCGGGCGCGGCAGCGGCTTCTGGATTAGTCACCGGCCGCGCAGCGATCGCGATCTTGGAGAGGCGGCGCACCACGCTGTCGGCTTCACCGAGCTGCTTGTAGAGTTGATCCGACATCTGGGTCGCGGCGGCAAGCTGGCTGCCGAGATTCTCGTTGACGTCGCGCACGGCGAGCTTCAGCCCGCCGATCGCGCGCTCGGCGATCTCGGTCGCGGTGATCAGTTCGCCGATCACCGCTTTCAGCGAATGTTCGTCCGCCTTCAGCCGTGTCAGCCGCTTGTTGAGCAGGATGCAGTAGCCGATCGTGAGCATCAGCAGGATGGCCACCAGCGTCTCGATCGCCATTCCTAGAGAGTGGTTCATGGGGCCTCCATCATCTTGTTCTGTTCGTCCACCTTCTCGAACATCGCAAGTGTCGTACTTGGCTTGCGCAGGGGTTTCGTCACGCGGATCGCGACGCGGTCGCCGACCCGGCCCATGCGTCCTTCGGTGATGGTGACGTCGCCGCAGCGCACCGTGACGTTGGCATCCGCGCGCATATCCAGCGGCAGCGTGTCGCCGACCTTGAGCCGCATCAGCTGCTTGAGCGGAATGTCAGCCTCGTAGAGCACGGCGTCGACGGCGATCTCGGCCTGGACGATCTCGGTGGCGAAATGGCCTTCCCAGATCGGGTCGCGGCCGAACTTTTCGCCCATGAACATCTGGAGCAGGACAGCCCGGATCGGTTCGATGGTCGCGTAGGGCAGCAAGAGCTCGATGTTGCCGCCGCGATCTTCCATGTCGATGCGCAGGCGCACCAGGATCGCGGCGTTAGCGGGACGGCTGATCGCGGCGAAACGCGGATTGGTCTCGAGCCGGTCGATCGTGAAGGTCACCGGCGACAGCGGCCGGAACGCCTGCTCGGCATCGGCCAGGACCACTTCGACCAGACGCTTGACCAGCTCGGTCTCGATCGTGGTGTAGGGCCGGCCCTCGATGCGGAGCTGGCTGGAGCCGCGGCGGCCGCCGAGCAGCACGTCGATCATCGAGTAGATCAGGTTGGAATCGACCGTCGCCATGCCGAAATTGTCCCACTCTTCGGCCTTGAACACCGAGAGCACGGCCGGCAGCGGGATCGAGTTCATGTAATCGCCGAAGCGCACCGAGGTGATGCGGTCGAGCGAGACTTCGACGTTGTCGGAGGTGAAATTGCGCAAGCTTGTCGTCAGCAACCGCACCAGGCGGTCGAAGACGATTTCGAGCATCGGCAGACGCTCGTAGGAGACCATCGCCGAATCGATGATCGCGCGGATGCCGGAATGGTCGTCGAGCGTGACGTCGCCGACGGTGAAGCCGAGGAGATTGTCGATCTCCTCCTGCGACAGCACCCGCTCGCCGGAATTCTTGCCGGTGCCGAGATCGCGGCTGCCGTCCTCGACCATGGCCGCCCATTGCAGGGCCATGGTCTCCGATAATTCGTTTTCGGCAGCAGCTTTTGCGGCCTCGGCGGGATCCTCGGAATCGAGCGAGGCCTCCCATTGGGCGGCAATTGCATCCTGGTCGGGTTGGTCGTTGCCTGCCATGATCCCTAGCCCACCATGCTCACTGGATCACGACTTCCTTGAACAGCACCGCGCTGACCTGGACCGGCGCGACCGCCGCGTTGACACGCTTGGTCAGCTCTTCCTTGAGGCGGAAGATGCCGGCGGAGCCGTTGAGGTCGGAGGAGCGAAGCTCGCGCACATAGGTCTGGAAGATGTCGGTGATGCGCGGCATCGTCGGCTTGATCGCCTCGATCTGCTTCTCTTCCTTCAGTTCCAGCACGATCTTCAGCTTCAGATATTGCACACGCTCGCCGGGCGCGCCGGCGAGGTTGACCATCATGTCGGGCACGTCGACGAAGGCCGGTGGCTTCGGCGGCGGGGCGGCCTCGGCATGATGCTCGTCGTCGCCGTGACGGAAGAAGAAGAACCAGGTCGCGGCGCCGCCGCCGAGGACGGCGAGCAGGCCGACGGCCATGACGATGATCTTGAGCTTGTTCTTCGGCGCAGCGGTTTCAGCGCCTTCGGCGGCTGTGCCGCCTTCCGCTTCATTCTCTGCCATGGTCGCCGGGCTCGCTCATCTCAAAAAGGGTCGAAAGAGCGAAGCCTTCTGGCAGACAGTGACGCGATACAAATGCCCCAGCGCGGTGCGCCCCTCTTACATGCAAACGCTACGGTAATAATGGTTAACGGAACCTTTCGATTGGGCTTCCACTAGGAAAAATCTGCCGGGCAAACATGGCTAACAGAACCTTTCTGCCCCCCGCCGGCACCCCCAAGAAATAACCAAATCGTTGTAATCATGTGACTTTTTATGTTGGCACGGCTTTCGCTGAGAGAGGGTCGAGACCGAAGGGTTTGGGAGAACCTGACGGCCTCGTTCACGGGGTCGGCCAAGTCGCTTGGGAGAGCGAGGTGGCAGATCTCACTCAGGGGAGATCTCCGATGCAGAACGCGCTTCTGATCGGCTTGTCACGGCAGATGACGTTGGAGCGGCAGATGGATGTCATCGCCAACAACGTCGCCAATGCCAACACCAACGGCTTCAAGGCCGACCATTCGCTGTTCGAGGAGTACCTCAACTCGAACGCGCATGAGGACAATTTCGTCAGCTCCGACCGCAGGGTCTCCTATGTGCAGGACCGCGGCACCTTCCGCGACATCGGCCAGGGGCCGTTGGAGGCGACCAACAATCCGCTCGACATGGCCATCAACGGCAACGCCTATTTCGCCGTGCAGGCCAATGGCGGCGAGCGCTACACCCGCGACGGCAAGTTCTCGCTCAACAGCACCGGCCAACTCGTCACCTCCGACGGCAATTTGGTGCTCGGCACCGGCGGCCCGATCACCTTCCAGCCGACCGACCACGACATCAACGTTGCGCCGGATGGCACCGTCACGGTGCTCGAGGGCACGGCAAAGACCGACTCGATCCGCGGCAAGATCCGCATGGTGTCGTTCGACGATCCGACCAAGCTGACCAAGCTCGGTGCCAACCTCTACGGCGCCGGCTCCGCAAACCAGCAGGCCGACACCAAGTCCACCGTGCAGCAGGGTTACATCGAGAAGTCGAACGTGAATGCGGTCGGCGAGATGAGCCACATGGTCGAGGTGATGCGCAGCTACACCGCCGTCGCCAACCTGCTCCAGCAGCAGAGCGACCTCCACAAATCGGCGATCGAAAAACTCGCCGACGTTCCGGCCTGATTGAGGGAGAACTGACATGCAGGCGCTTCACACCGCAGCGACCGGAATGGCGGCACAGGAACTCAACGTTCAGGTGATCTCCAACAACATCGCCAACCTGCGCACCACGGGCTTCAAGAAGCAGACCGCGGCGTTCCAGGACCTGATCTACGAGCACATCCGCCGCGTCGGCGCCCAGTCGTCCGACCAGGGCACCATCCTGCCCGTCGGCGTCGACATCGGCGGCGGCGTCAAGACCGTCGGCACGCCGCGCAGCATGACGCAAGGCACGCTGTCGCAGACCGGCAACGACCTCGATCTCGCGATCTCGGGCGAGGGCATGTTCAAGATCCTGATGCCGGACGGTACCTACCAGTACACCCGCGACGGCACCTTCCAGATGGACAATCAGGGCCGCATCGTCACTGCGCAAGGCAACCCGGTGCAGCCGACGATCACGATCCCGAACAATGCCTCGGGCATTTCCGTCAGCGTACAGGGCCAGGTCTCGGTGACGCTGCCGGGCTCGTCGACCTCGACCATCATCGGCCAGATCGGCCTGACCCGCTTCATCAACAAGGCGGGCCTGCAGCCCGTCGGCAGCAATCAGTTCACCGAGACGCCCTCCTCCGGCCCACCGCAGGACGGCACGGCGACCGCCGAAGGTTACGGCACCATCACGCAAGGCAGCCTCGAGCAGGCCAATGTCGACGTCGTCTCGGAGATGAGCGACCTGATCGCCGCGCAGCGCGCCTACGAGATGAACGCCAAGGTGATCAGCGCCGCCGACCAGATGATGCAATCGACCACGGCGCTGTTCCGCTGAGGTGATGACGATGATCCGCACCACGCTCGCCACCATCTCTGCCCTGCTCGCGCTGGCACTGCCGGCCCAGGCCGCCGACGACGGAATCGCCACGCCGACGCTGCGCGCCAGCATCACCGTCACCTCCGATGTGGTGCGGGTCGGCGATCTCATCGACAATGCCGGCTCGGCTGCGCTAATCCCGGTCTATCGCTCGCCCGATCTCGGCACCACCGGCGCGCTGCCGGTCGCCCAGGTCCTGAGCGTGCTGCGCGCCAAGCAGGTAATCGGCGTGATGACCGGCGACATCAAGGAGGTGTCGGTCACCCGCCTCGCCCGCACGCTCGCCAACAAGGACCTCGAGAACGCGGTCGCGTCCGCGCTCGAGCGCCGCTTCGGGCTCGGCGAGGCCGCCAACATCACTGTCACCTTCGACCGCGGCGTCTCCGACATGCGCCTCGACGCTTCCAACACCGGCGCGCTCCAGCCGGTCGCAACCCGCTACGACGCGCGCAGCGGCCGCTTCGACATCGCCTTCGAGGTCAGTAACGACAACAATCCGGCGCCGACCAGGCTGCGCTTCGCCGGCACCGCGATCGAGACCGTCGAGGTCGCCGTCCTGACGCGCGACATCGAACGCACCGAGATGCTGAAATCCTCCGACGTCGCGCAGGAGCGCAGGCCCCGGGCGGAAGTGACCGGCGAGCCCGCCACGCGCGAGCGCGCGGTCGGCATGCAGCTTCGCCGGCCGATGCGGGCGGGCACGCCGATCCGCGTCGCCGACATCGCCAAGCCCGAATTCGTGCAGCGCGACCAGAGCGTCACCATCATCTACCAGGTGCCCGGCCTCTACCTCACCACGCGCGGCAAGGCGGTCGAGAGCGGCGCCGAAGGCGACACCGTCACCGTGCTCAACGTGCAGACCAAGCGCACGCTGACCGGAACTGTCACCGGCCGCGGCCAGATCACGGTGCAGGGCGCGAGCCAGGCCGCGCCGATGGCGCCTGCGGTCGAGCCGGCCGACCAGACCTCGTCGCTTCAGCGCGAAACGCCGGCACCAGCGCCGGCGGCTCCAGCAGCGGTGTCGCCGACCAAAGTTTCGCAAGCCCAGATCCCGCCAGCCCAGTTCCCGCCGGCCCAGTTCCTGCAAGCTCAAGCAAAGTCAGAGTAAGTCATGTCCGCTTTCAGTTCGGCTTCCCGTCTCCGTCGCGTTGCGCTTTCCGGCCTGCTGCTGGCAACCTCAGCATTCGCGAGCGGCTGCTCCTCGATCGACCGCCTGTCGCAGATCGGCGAGCAACCGAAGCTGTCGGCGATCGACAATCCGACGACCCAGCCCGGCTACAAGCCGGTGCAGATGCCAATGCCGAAGCCGGAAGTCGCCTCCTACAATCCGAACTCGCTGTGGCGCAACGGCAGCCGCGCCTTCTTCAAGGACCAGCGCGCGACCCATGTCGGCGACCTCCTGACCGTGACCGTGAACATCACCGACAAGGCCAACATCGCCAACGAGACCCAGCGCAGCCGCACCAATTCGGAAGATTCGGGCATCACCGACTTCATCGGCGCCAAGACGCTCGGCGTCCAGGCGCAGAAGGTGCTGCCCGGCCGCATCCTCACCGCCGACTCCACCGCCTCCAGCGATGGCAAGGGCTCGGTCAATCGCCAGGAAGCGTTGCAAACCAATGTCGCCGCAGTCGTGACGCAGGTGCTGCCGAACGGCAACCTCGTGGTCGAGGGCAAGCAGGAGATCCGCGTCAACTACGAGATCCGCGAGCTCGTGGTCGCCGGCATCGTTCGCCCCGAAGACATCCAGAGCGACAACACCATCGATTCCAGCAAGATCGCGCAGGCCCGCATCGCCTACGGCGGCCGCGGCCAGATCATGGACGTGCAGCAACCGCGCTACGGCCAGCAAGTCATGGATGTGCTGCTGCCCTTCTAGCCTTCTGCAAGAGCTCCCACATCGTGTTCGCGAACCTAGGCGCGAACGACGATGTACGACGCGGCCCTCGCCAGCTCCCCTGGCGAGGGCCGCATGTATTTTGCGAAGGCGCGTGCCGCGCTCAGTCGTTACACTCCGGCGCGACCACAAGCTCCGTCATTGCGACCGCAGCACCGTCACTTGAACTCCGCCTCCACCACCCCCAGCCCCTCCAAATCCATCCGCACCTTGTCGCCGGCCTTCAGCCACAGCGTCTTCACCAGGCTTCCGGTCAGCACGAGCTGCCCCGCGTGCAGACCCTTGCCGTCGGCGGCGAGGTGATTGGCGAGCCAGGCGAGCGCGTTGTGGGGATGGCCGAGCACATCGGCGCCGGTGCCGTGGCTCACCTCTTCGCCGTTGACGATGGCGCGCCCCTTGACGGCCTTCAGGTCCGGCACCGACGAGCGCGGGACCGAGGGACCCAGCACGCAGCCGGCGGCGAAGAAATCGTCGGCGATCAGCGTCGGGGCGCCCATCGTCTGCCATTTCACGTAGCGGTCGTCGACGATCTCGATCGCGGGATGATAGGCCTCGACGGCCTCGCCGACCCATTCGGCCGTGAACGGCGCTTCGCCGGCGGCGAGATCCCGCTTCAACCGCACCGCGATCTCGCATTCGACGCCGACGCGGACATAGTCGGCAGCGGCGAGCTTGACGCCGCTGTCGTGCACACCCTTCTGGAACACGCCACCGCCGCAGGGGTGCGAGATGCCGATGTACTCCTGCATCACCTGGCTGGTGCAGCCGATCTTGTAGCCGACGAGCGGCCCGACATTCTTCAGCAGCAGATCATGCAGCGCGCGCTGGACCTGGTAGCCCTCGGCCTCGTCGGCCGGGGGAACCTCAAGCGCCGCAAGCGGCGCATGGTTGCGGCGCGCCAGCGCGATCGCCTTTGCGGCTTCGAGAATTTTGTCCATCGGCGCCGGCTCCCACGCTACGCGATCATGTGCGGCAGTGGAGCATTCCGGCCCGGGCCTGACAAGCGCGGGTGGCGGGTGGCTTTACGCCCTGACCAGGCCGAGCCGGATCAGGCTCTCGGCCGTCGAAAGGATCGCCTCGTCGTTGGATCGCGCCTGCCAGCCGAGCAGCGACCTTGCCTTGGCGCTGGTGGAGTGACGCACCTTTCCAAGCATCGGCACGACCGCGCGCAACAGCGGTATCCGGTTCGCGGCCAGGCGCACCACCCAATCCGGCGCCTGCAAGCGCGGAACCCGGCGCGCCTTCGGCCCGAGTTCCCGCCGCAGCACCCTGGCGATGTCGAGGATCGACAGCGTCTCACCGGAGACCGCGATGAAGCGCTCGCCCTTCGCCTCCGGCGCGGTCATCGCCCGCAAATGCAGGTCGGCGACGTCGCGCACGTCGACAAGGCCGAAATAGACCCGCGGCACCGCCGGCATGGCGCCGTCGAGCAGCGATTTGATGATCTCGATCGAGCCGGAAAAGTCCGGACCCAGTACGGGACCGAAAATGCCGACCGGGTTGATGACCGACAACTCCAGCCCAACACCTTCGCGCGCGACAAAGTCCCAGGCCGCCCGCTCGGCCAGAGTCTTGGACTTGACGTAGGGCTGCACGTCGGCGCCGCCGAGATTGGTCCAGTCGGTCTCGTCGAATGGCTTTTCCCGCGGCTTGTGGCCGTAGCCGATCGCCCCCATCGACGAGGTGATGACGACGCGCTTCACCCCGGCCTCCCGTGCGGCGCGCAGCACCCGCAGCGTGCCGTCGCGAGCCGGGATGATCATCTCGTTCTCGTCCTTCGGGACGCTGGTCGACAGCGGCGAGGCGACGTGGAGCACGTAGTCGCAGCCCGCGATCGCTTCGGGCCAGCCGTCGTCCCGGGTGAGGTCGGCGGTGAAGAAGGACAGGCTTTCGGGCGAAACCACCCCGCCCTCGCGCAGCATCGCCAGCACGTCGTCCCGGCGCTCCGGCCGGCGCACCGTCGTTCGCACCGCGTGGCCGGCGGCCAGAAGTTGCAGCACGACGTGAACTCCGACGAAGCCCGAGCCGCCGGTGACCAGAACAGTGCTCATTGCCAAATCCCCTCATTGCGCGGGCCAGCAAATTGGTTCCGCCAACACCCTGCTCAGGGCCGCATCTGGTCACTATCTCCAATGGCACAAGTAGAATGAATTTCGAGACCGGTATGGAAAACCTGACCAGTGCTTGCGAGGACGACTGCGATTGCAGTCCCGATCCCACCCTGCTCGCCGACTTCAAGCGCGCCATCCATGCCCTCGGCGGCAAGTGGAAGCTGGAGATCCTGTTAGCGCTGATGAACGGGGCACTGCGCTTCGGCGCGCTGCGGCGGTCGATCGGCGGCATCACCCAGCACGTGCTGGCCACGCAGCTGCGCGAGCTCGAGCAGGACGGGCTGGTGTGGCGGACCGCCTTCGCCGAGAGGACGTTGCGGGTCGAGTACGAGCTGACGGATGCAGCTTACGGGCTGTTGCCGGCGTTTAAGGAAATATTGAGCTGGTCGAGGCTCTATGGAGGTGCGCGCCTTGCGACCTCGGAACTGACGCGAGAGACGTGATGCAGCGATGCTTGATGCTGCTGGATCGATGTCTCAGCATTCGAGACGATGTCGTTGATGCGACTCGCAAAACCTCCCGCACCTGAAGTGAAGGCTGTTTCTCATCCGAACTCACGTGAGCTCAGAGGAATCGACTCTAGCTCATTGATCGCGATTCATTTTTCGCGATCGCATGCGCCAGCTGACGCGCCGCGACACGCAGCAGACAACAGGCCAATCACGGCGCGAAGCGGCGCCTTGCCTGCAAAAACAAAGAGCCGCACGCGGCGGCTCGTACTTTATTCGTCGCGATAGACCTTCTCGCGTTTCTCGTGGCGCTCCTGCGCTTCCACCGAGAGCGTTGCGATGGGCCGGGCCTCGAGCCGCTTCAACGAGATCGGCTCGCCGGTATCCTCGCAATAGCCGTAGGTGTTGTCCTCGATGCGCTGGAGCGCGGCGTCGATCTTGGCGATCAACTTGCGCTGGCGGTCGCGGGCGCGGAGTTCGATGGCACGGTCGGTTTCGGACGAAGCCCGATCGGCGAGATCGGGGTGGTTCACGTTCTCCTCCTGCAAGGCTTGCAGGGTGAGCTTGGACTCTTTGAGGATCTCATCCTTCCAGGCGAGGAGCTTCAAACGGAAGTACTCCTTCTGCCGGTCGTTCATGAAAGGCTCTTTTTCGGTCGGTCGGTAGTTTTTCAACTTTTCCAAGGGCGGCCTATCTTCTTAAGCAACGACTCGCGAACGGAACGGGGTCCGCTGAGCCGGGCGTTATATAGCGGCCTCCTGTGACAGACAATGTTTCCTTAATGCCTCGGTTACCGCCCCAAGCCCTTGCACAGGAAGCTTTATCCGGAAGAGCCCGGGGACGGCCAAGAACTCAGTAGCCGACCGTGAAGCGCTGCCTCAAATGGGACGGCCGCTCGATCTCGTCGGCCAGTGCAATGGCGTAGTCGGCGAAGGTGATCCAGCTCTTGCCATTCGCATCTGCGAGAAGCTGGTCGGTCCCGAGCCGGAACTTGCCCGTCCGTTCGCCCTCGACGAACAGCGCCGATGGCGAAATGAAGGTCCAGTTCAGGTCCGTTTCCTGCCGCAACAGGTCCAGGAAGGCCGACCCCGCCTCCGCCTCGGCCTTGTATTGGGCCGGAAAGCCGGGAGTTGTGACCAGTTTCACGCCGGGAGCGACCTCCAGGCTGCCGGCCCCGCCGACGACGAGGTAGCGTCCGACCCCCGACGCTTTGGCAGCTCCGAGCAGCTTGTGCGGATCGCTGGCCAGGAAGTGTACGGAACTGACCGCAACGTCATGCCCAGTCCAGAGCTTGGCCAGGCCGGCCTGGTCGAGCACATCCCCATGGGTCGGCACGACATTGGGCAGCGCGGCGATCTTGTCGGGGTTCCGCGCGATGGCGGTGACGCTATGGCCGCGGCGGGACAGTTCCTTGGTGATCTCCGAACCGGCCCGGCCCGAGGCGCCGGCAACTGCGATTTTCATGGAAGGCTCCTTTGCTCCTGTAGTAACTAACAGTGACTAGATATCGTAAAGGATGCTGGTGTTAAGAGAGCACTTTGTGCTTACCTGATTACGCAGGAGTAACCGGCGGGAGCGGCCGGCAACCGGAGCGGAGCACGAGGAACGGAGATGAAACCCAACGTCTATGCAGCAGACTGCCCGACCCGCCAGATCCTCGACCGCGTCGGCGACAAATGGGCGGTGCTGATCCTGTTGCTGCTGCGCGAGGAGCCGATGCGCTTCAATCAGTTGCGCCGCACGATTGAAGGCATCTCGCAGAAGATGCTGAGCCAGGTTCTCAAGTCGCTTGAACGCGACGGCCTGCTCAAGCGCCGCGCCATCGCAACCGTGCCGGTTACGGTGGAATACTCGATCACGCCGCTCGGCGTGACACTAGCCGGCGCCGTCGATCCCCTGCGCGATTGGGCCGAGGAGAATCTCAAAGACGTGCTCGCCGCCCAGCGCCGCTACGATGCGCAGCAGAAGGAAGAAGCGGCTTAAGGCTCAAGTAGGCTTATCGAAAGACCCGTTATCCTGAGGCGCGCGGGGGTGACGGATAACGACTACGCCTGCCCGGCCTTGGCGAGCTCGACCTCGACACGCAGCTCGATCTCGGAGAGGACGGAATCGAGGCCGGGATCGCCGGAGGACGACTTCAGGTTCGCCGCGGCATCCCGCAGCCGCATCACGGTCGACGCGTCGAGATTGCCTGACAAAAGTCCCATCTTGAGATCGTCGAGCACGTCGAGCGCGGTCTTGCCGCGTGTGACCGAGCGCTTGCGGCGCTCGACCGGATCTTCCTCGATGCCTTGCAGCGCGAGCAGTGCGTCAATGTTCGCGGCGGCCTTCGGCGCCCCGGCGGCCCGTGTCTCCTGTGCCGACGAAGTGTCGGGCAGCACGAAGGTGCCGGAGCTTGTCCGCTTGGCCTGGCTGGCCGGCGTTCCAAGCGTGGTGCCGTTCGGTCCGTAGATGCGCATCGCAGCAATCCGGGTGATCGATGCCGTCACCATCGCTGTTTTATGGTTAACGGCGCGTAAACAGCCCGGCAAAATCTGCCGACAGGCGGCAGTTTCGCTCCTCAAGGCGAACGGCGACTGGCATCGATCAAAAGAGATTTATTCAACCTATTCAATCGTCTAGCCCCATTGCCCCGGGTTGGCACAGCGATCGCAAGGTAAGCGCTGGACCAGCTCGTCATGGGAGTGTCGAGAAGGTCCGAGATTTGAGGAGCCTCGGGGAGCAGAGGATGCCAGGCGTTCGTTGGGTGAGGATTCTTAGCGGGGTTTTGGGGGTGGCCTGCGCCGCGCTGTCAGCGCTGGCGCTCTCGGTCGCGTCCGCAAGCGCGACCTCGCGCATCAAGGATCTCGCCAATATCGAAGGCGTGCGGCAGAACCAGCTCATCGGCTACGGCCTCGTCGTCGGCCTCAACGGCACCGGCGATACCCTCAACAACATCCCCTTCACCAAGCAGTCGCTGCAAGCGATGCTCGAGCGCATGGGCGTCAACATCCGCGGCGCCACCATCCGCACCGGCAACGTCGCCGCCGTGATGGTGACCGGCAATCTGCCGGCCTTCGCCACCCAAGGCACGCGCATGGACGTCACCGTCTCCGCGCTCGGCGACGCCAAGGACCTGCGCGGCGGCACCCTGCTCGTCACCCCCCTCCTCGGCGCCGACGGCAACGTCTATTCGGTGGCGCAGGGCTCGCTCGCGATCTCCGGCTTCCAGGCCGAAGGCGATGCGGCCAAGATCGTGCGCGGCGTGCCGACGGTCGGCCGCATCGCCAACGGCGCCATCATCGAGCGCGAGATTGAATTCGCGCTGAACCGGCTGCCGAACGTGCGGCTCGCGCTGCGCAACGCCGACTTCACCACCGCCAAGCGCATTGCGGCTGCGATCAACGACTATCTGGGCGTCAAGAGCGCCGAGCCGATCGACCCCTCGACGGTGCAGCTGACGATCCCGCCGGAGTTCAAGGGCAACGTGGTCGCCTTCCTGACCGAGATCGAGCAGCTCCAGGTCGATCCGGATCTCGCCGCCAAGATCATCATCGACGAACGCTCGGGCATCATCGTGATGGGCCGCGACGTCCGCGTCGCCACCGTTGCGGTCGCGCAGGGCAACCTCACGGTCACGATCTCCGAGAGCCCGCAAGTGAGCCAGCCCAACCCGCTGTCGCGGGGCCGGACCGTGGTCACGCCGCGCTCCAGCGTCGGCGTCACAGAGGACGGCAAGAAGTTGGCCGTCGTCAAGGACGGCGTCTCGCTCCAGCAGCTCGTTGACGGCCTCAACGGCCTCGGCATCGGCCCGCGCGACCTCATCAGCATCCTCCAGGCGATCAAGGCCGCCGGCGCGATCGAAGCCGACATCGAGGTGATGTGATGCAGATAGGCACCACCACCAGCGCCGTCACCAACCCGGCCTTCTCGGTGGAGAGCCGCAACGGCCGGCCCGATTTCGAGCTCGCCGCCGCGCTTCAGAAGGTCCCGCCGCAGCAGCAGGCCAAGGCACAGAAGACCTCGACCGACTTCGAGGCGATGTTCCTCAACAGCATGTTCTCGCAGATGACCTCGGGCCTGAAGGGCGAAGGCCCGTTCGGCGACACGCCGGGTACCGGCGTGTGGCGCTCGATGCTGACCGAGCAATATTCCAAGAACTTCGCCAAGGCCGGTGGCGTCGGCGTCGCGACCGAAGTCTACCGCACCCTGATCATGCAGCAGGCGAAAACCATCCGCACGGCATAAGGTCAAACGACATGAACCAATTCAACGCGTCACATCAGCCGATGCAAGCGCAGCGCCCGAACAACACGCCCGGCAGCGCCGAGGCGCGCAAGCTCGCCGAGGACCTGATGGACGCGATGAGCGCCCTGCTCGGCCTGATCGAGCGCGAGACCGAACTCGTCCGCGCCGGCAAGGTCCGTGAAGCGATGATGCTCGAAAGCCAGAAGCAGGAGCTGTCGCGGCGTTACGTCGTGGCCGTCAGCCAGTTGAAGGCGAGCCAGGCTCAGCTGTCAAAATCCGCGCCCGAACTGCTCTCGACGCTGCACCGGCATCACGACGCCTTCCGCGCGATGCTTCAGGTCAACCTCACCGTGCTCGCGACCGCGCATGCGGTCTCCGAAAGCGTCGTGCGCGGCGTCAACGCCGAGATCCAGAAGCGCAACGTGCCGAACACCTATACGGCGGCGGGACGTCGCGCCACTCCGGGCCCGCGCCACATCACGCCGCTCGCGGTCAGCCGCTCGCTCTGAGCGCTCGCCAAAACACCCGACAATTTTACGAAAAACCGCGCGGCGATAGCGTCGCGCGGTTAGGCACGTTTCCTTACCGGGTCTTCAAACCTGGTGTTCCATGGTTGCGTATTGAGAGGGGTTGGGATTTGACTCACGTGAGGCAACCAGGAGGCTGCCATGAGTACAGATTTCAGCATCAGGCCGGTGGGGATACCGGCGCCTGCGCAGATCGTAACGACGTCGCATCCCGCGGCGAACGATGCCGTGCAGACCGATTTGCCGGTGAGCCAGACGGTGGCCGCAGGCGATGCGGCCGCGGCCGCGCGCAATGATCCGCCGAGCAACGAAAACGTCTCGCGCCAGGTCGTGTTCGACCAGGCGGCCGCATCCTTCGTCTTCCAGGTCGTCAACGACAGGACCGACGCGGTGGTCAATCAATTCCCCGACGAGGCGATGCTGCGCCGGCGGGCCTATTTCCATGCGCAGGATCTGAAGTCCGAGCCCTCGCGCCCGCTCAATACGGACCTCAGCGCCTGACGATCACGTGTCGAGCGTGGCCTGGGCCGTGTCGAGATAGGTCGAGCCGGTCGCGGGATCGGTGACGACGTTCTTGATCTGAGCCTGACCGGTGTCAGTCAGCGTGAACTTCGTGTTACCGAAGCGGAACGAGGAATCCTTGATCAGTACCTGCTGGTACTGAGACGTCCCGTCGCTCTGATAGTGGACCTGCGCGCGAAACCCGTTGACCTGCGAGACGCTCAGCGAGAACTTCTTGCCGTCGGGATAAGTACCGGTCCAATTGCCCTGGTACAGAGACGAGTCGACCGGGACGTATTTGGACGAGCCGGTCGTGCTCGAAAGGACGTTCGACTTATACGCGGTCGACAAGATGCTCATGATGTCGGCCATGAAAAGTCTCCGTCACGGCCGGCCGGACAGACCGGCAGCGATATTGCGGTTGATCTCGATCAGCGGGCGGAAGTGATCGAACTGGGGGCTCATCTGGAGCGCCGCGGTCTGGCTCAGCACGAACACGCTGATGTTGGCGATCTTCTGCCGGACGTCGATCGGCTGCGGGTTGTTGTCGCGCATCGCCTCGCTGAGGAAAATCGTCCAGAGCTTGCGATTGAACATCAGGGCATGCGTGGTCTGCTCGCTGAACGGATCAGCGCTGTTGATCGCGTCCTGGAGCTTGTTGGCGGCCTTCAGCAAGGTTTGCGCCTCGATGTCGCGAGGAGATGCGGTGGTCGTTGCAACACGCGCGTAGGCCGAGGCCGCGGAATTCGACATCAATCATACCCTGGAGGTTTCCTAGCCCATTGAATGGGCTTAAGGATTTCTTTCCCAACCCTAGGCAGCAGCGCTTAAGATTTGCTTACGTGAGCGCTTGGAAGCACTCCGGATTATTACGGGTTACTGCGTCTTCCGTTATCGCAAGGCTAGTCGTGCGCGCGCACGCTGTAAACTTGCTTCGCATGAGACAAGATGATCTGAGCTAATCTTGTCTTAGCGATCTCAATCAAAAAAACGGCGGGGCATTAGCCCCGCCGCGACGTTTCGGGTAGCGATCCTGCGCTGCGAAATTAGCGGAGCAGCTGCAACACGCTCTGCTGCGACTGGTTGGCCAGCGACAGCGCGGAGACCGCGATCGACTGGCGGGTCGACAGCGCCTGGCTGTTCGCCGCCTCCTCGTTGGTGTCGGCGAGCGTCAGGTTCGACGAGCCGGTTTGCAGCACGTTGATCAGGTTCTTGGAGAAGTCCTGGCGAACCTGCACGATCGACAGGTTCGAGCCGAGCGCCGAACCTTCCGACCGCAGCGTGCTCGAGGCCGCGTTCAGGCTGGTCAGCACCTTGTTGGTGGCACCGTTGTCGATGAAGTCGACGCCGGTGACGAGGTTGCTCAGGCCGAGGCCCGCTGCGTTGAACACGACGCCGTTGATGCCGAGCGTCGAGCTGCCCGTCTCGTTGAAGATGAGCTTCAACGTATCGCCGTTGAGCAGGTTGACGCCATTGAACGACGAGTCCTGCGACGTGGTATCGATCTGTGCCAGGATGTTGTTGAACTGGCTGACCAGGTTGGAGCGCGCCGTCTGCGCCACGGGATCCTGGATCGGCGGCTGCGCGGTCGTGAAGGCAACCGTGCCAGTGATTGTGCCACCGACGACGCCGCCGGCGGTCACGGAGCCGAGCGTCGAGGACGCGTATTCATTGACGGTGGTGATCGTGAGTACGCCGTTGGCGTCGATCGTCGCCGTCAGATGGTTGGCCTGAAGCTGGTTGTTTAGCTGATCGAGCGTCTTGACCGTGCCGTTGGTGCCGTCGCCGAAGGTGACGTTCACGGGCGTGCCGCCGTTGAAGGAGGTGAAGGTCAGGGTCTTGCCGGAGATGCTGCCCGCACCCGGCGAGCGACCCGCGGTGAAAGCCGTGCCGGTGCCGGTCGGCCCGGTCAGACCGAACGAGGACAGCGCGTTGCCGGTTCCGGTGATCGACAAATCCGCCGTCGTGCCGGTGCTGAGCTTGAGCGCGCCGTTGACGACCGAGGATAGCGACGAACCGCTCGCCGCAACCACGGCGCCGCCGCTGACGATGCCGGCACCCGACGCTAGATCGATCGCGTTCAGCGAATCCTGAACGTTTCCGCCCTGGAGATAGACGACGGAGTTGCCGTTATTGTCCGTGACGATGTTGCCGATCTTGGTGGACCCCGTCGGAGCGGCAGTAGGGGCGGCCGCGTTCTTGAAGGTGACCGTCTTGCCGTCGACGTTCAGCGTGGAGCCGTCATCAACGAGTGTGCCCAGCGTCGCCGGGCTCGTCAGACGCGCCTTGGTGACAGTGACATTGCCGGAGCCGGTCGAGGTCGTCAGACCAAGCGCCTTCAGCAAGTCGGACTTGCCGGTGATGCTGAGGTCAGCGCCCGTTCCGGTGGTGAGGGTGAGAGCGCCACCAGCGATGGCTGCGTTGGTGCCCGACGAGTTCGAGAACGTGGCAACGCCGGCCGAGATCGCGGCCTTCTGCACGCCACTTGCCAGGTCGATCGCGTTCAGAACGTCCTGAACCTGGCCGGTCGGGACCGCGGTGGTGCCGATGTAGACGGTCGAATTGCCGTTGCCGTCGGTGACGACGTTGCCGCTGAAGCCGGAGCCGGCGGGAACGCTGGCTGCTGCAGGCACGGTGCCGGCCCTGAAGGTGATGGTCTTGCCGTTGACAACGAGCACGTCCCCATCCGATGGCGCGCCGTTCGCGGCGATGGTGGACGCGCTGGGCGCACCGGCCAAAGTGAGGTTCAGAGCAAGGCTAGCCGGCGTACCTGCACCGTCGGGAGCAGCCGATCCTGCCAGCGGTTGCGAGGTGCCACCGAGTGTGGTCGCGCCGGTGACCGGAGTCGTACCACCAGCAGTACCGTTGGTGACGACATTGCCGGTCGCTGTTGCATAGGTATAGCTCGTGGTGCCGCGCAGATCCGCCGGCGTCGCGCCGGGGATCGTGGTCGTGATGTTCGACTTGGTCGAGTAGCCGACTGTGGTCTGGAGCGCCTGGTTCGCGATCGATTTGGCGCTGTCGATCAGCTTTTGCAGCGAGGTGATGCCGGTGTTGGCGGCCTGGAGCACCTGCACCCCGTTGTTGATGCCGTCGAGGAGATTGCTGATGTCGCTCGCCCGGTTGTCCAACCCTTGCGCGGTGAAGAAGTTGGTCGGGTTGTCGAGCGCCGTGTTGACCTTCTTGCCGGTCGAGAGGCGCTGCTGCGTCGTGGCCAGCAGGTCGGCCGTCGACTGCAGCGACAACAGGTTCTGGCGAACCGACGCCGAGAGAACGATGTTGGACATTGGCTGGTCTTCCTCTTGAACCGGGTACGAATCGGGGCTCGCCGATCTGGAAAGCGGGCTTTTGTCCAGTTTTAGGGGCTGTCCTTTAAAGTATGGTTAACGGCGGTTTAAGGGATAGGGTTAATGCCGGGTTAGCGCCCCTCCTCCGCCTGGAGCCGCGGGATCTGCACGGTCGCTGCGCACGCAAAAAAACGGCGGGGCCGAAGCCCCGCCACCGTATTTATCTTGTGATTTCCGTCGCTTGTTAGCGAAGCAGCTGGAGGACGCTCTGCTGCGACTGGTTGGCCAGCGACAGCGCGGAGACCGCGATCGACTGGCGGGTCGACAGCGCCTGGCTGTTGGCCGCTTCCTCGTTGGTGTCGGCCAGGGTCAGGTTGGAGGACCCGGTCTGGAGCACGTTGATCAGGTTCTTGTTGAAGTCCTGACGCACCTGTACGACCGAAAGGTTCGAACCGAGGGTCGACGCTTCCGACCGCAAGGTGCTCGACGCCGCGTTCAGGCTGACGAGCACCTTGTTGGTCGCGGAGTTGTCGATGAAGTCGGTGCCCTGCACCAGGCCGGCCAGACCCAGACCCTTCGAGTTGAAGGTCACGCCGGTGATGCTCAGGTTGGACTTGCCGGTCTCATCGAACACCAGCTTGAGCTGGTCGCCGTTGAGCAGGTTCACGCCGTTGAACGAGGAGTCGACCGAGGTGGTGTCGATCTGCGACAGGATGTTGTTGTACTGGGCGACCAGGTTGGAGCGCGTCGCTTGGGCAACGGGGTCGACGGTCGGCGTGGTCGCATTCGTCCAGGTTAAAGCCGAAGTGATCGTGCCACCGATCACACCACCGGCGACAGCCGAGCCAATCGTCGATGATGCGTAGTCGTTGGTCGCCGAGATCGTGAGCAGGCCGTTGGCGTCGATGGTCGCAGCGAGGTTGTTGGCCTGAAGCTGCGTGTTGAGCTGGTCGAGCGTCTTGACCGTGCCGTTGGTGCCGTCGCCGAAGGTAACGTTGACCGCCGTGCCGCCGTTGAAGGAGGCGAAGGTCAAGGTCTTGCCCGAGATGCTGCCGGACGCAGGTGAGCGGCTTGCATTGAAGGCGGTGCCGGTGCCAGTCGAACCGGTCAGGCCGAGCGCCGACAGTGCGTTGCCAGAGCCGGTGACCGACAGATCCGCGTTTGCACCGGTCGAGAGGTTGAGCGCGCCGGCCACGATCGACGAGTTCTTGGCTCCGCTGGTGGTCTGCAAGGCACCAGAGGCGCCGGCAGTCTTGACGGTCTGCACACCGGTCGCGAGATCGATAGCGTTCAGAATGTCAGCCACCGAACCGGCCCGAAGGTAAACGGTCGAATTGCCGTTTCCATCCGTGACCAGATTGCCGACCTGGGTGGAACCCGTTGCGACTGCGGCGGGCGTCGCCGCGTTCGAGAACGTGATCGTCTTGCCGTCCACGTTCAGCGTCGACCCATCCTGAATCAGG